>NZ_JBQGAV010000004.1:0-439268 GCF_056543005.1 Ruegeria sp. A5 | reverse complement strand
CAACAAACGGCCCTGCATGTCAACCAGACAAACCAATACCGTATCAATCTCGCCAGACGAAACCTCAGCCTTCAAATGCTCAAATGTCAGCATGCAATACCTCTGTGATATGCGAGAATTTTCGACGAAAATTCTTTGTCCCTGTAACGACCGGCCCGCGAAAGAACGGGCCGGTCCAGTGTTTTATCCGTAACGATAGGGCCGCCCGGCCTTGAGCATTTCAGCGTTGT
This sequence comes from Ruegeria sp. A5, assembly GCF_056543005.1. Taxonomy (NCBI): domain Bacteria; kingdom Pseudomonadati; phylum Pseudomonadota; class Alphaproteobacteria; order Rhodobacterales; family Roseobacteraceae; genus Ruegeria; species Ruegeria sp. A5. The sequence goes on along the minus strand of NZ_JBQGAV010000004.1, from coordinate 439,038 downwards.
AGCGCTTGAAGATATCCACGACCTTTGCCTTGGTCTCGGATTCCGCAGCAATTTCATCCCAGAATTTCACCGCAGCCTCTTCCACCGTCGCCCATTCTTCGTCCGGGATCGTCGTCAATTGCATCTTGGTGCCGTTAACCCGCAGGTTGGCCTCGCCGCCCCAATACCACCATTGGCGATAATAATGCGACTGATCGCAGCATACTTTGAACAGCGTCTGCAGATCTTCCGGCAGCTCGTTCCAGCGATCCATATTGGCAAAGAAGTGACCGGCCCAGGCCCCCGAAATATTGTTGGTTAGGAAGTAGTTAGTCACATCCGCCCAACCCACGGTGTAGTCTTCGGTGATGCCCGACCAGGCAATACCGTCCAACTCGCCGGTTTGGACGGCGACCTCGATATCCTCCCAAGGCAGGGTCACAGGAACCACGCCGAACTGCGACAGGAACCGGCCCGCTGTCGGGAAGGTAAAGATGCGCTTGCCCTTCATGTCCTCCAGTGAGTTGATCGGGTCCTTGGTGGCAAAATGGCACGGATCCCATGCGCCGGCGCTGATGTGTTTGACGCCGACCTTGGAATATTCCTCATCCCAGATCTCGTTCAGGCCCCACTGGTTGAACAGCACCGGCACGTCCAGCGAATAGCGCGAAGCGAACGGGAAGTAGCCGCCGAAAACAGTGACTTCGGTGGGCGAGGCCATCGAGTCATCATCCGATTGAACCGCGTCGATGGTTCCCTTCTGCATAGCGCGGAACAGCTCTCCGGTCGGGACCAGTTGATCGGCGTAGAATAGCTCGATCTGCATACGGTCACCGGCGATCTGGTTGAACATCTTAATAGCCGGGTCGATCACATGCTCGGCCAGTGCAGGACCGGCATATGTCTGCATCCGCCATGTGATCGTGCTTTGCGCCAGTGCAGGCGTTGCCAAAGGTGCCGCCGCAACCCCTACCCCCGCAGTTTTCAGAAACTTACGTCTTGTCGTCATGTCAATTTCCTCTCCGTTTAAGTTTGGGTGCCCGTGTGTCGGGCCTTCTGGTTAATTTCCGTAAACATACCCGGGCAGCCACAAGGCGATCTCGGGGAATATCATGATTATTGCGAGCGCCAGGATCATCACCCCGACAAAGGGCACGATTGAGCGGTAGATGTCGCGCAGGCTGATTTCTGGCGGAGCCATTGCGCGCATCAGGAACAGGTTGTAGCCGAAAGGCGGCGTCATATACGCGATCTGGGTGGTGATGGTGTAAAGTACACCGTACCAGATCAGATCGAAGCCAAGCGCCCCCACGAGCGGCACATAGAGTGGCGCCACGATGACGAGCATTGCGGTATCGTCCAGGAACGTGCCCATGATGATAAAGCTGAGCTGCATCAGGATCAGGATCAGCCACGGTGACAGCCCCAACTGCTCGGTGAACAGGTTCTCGATGGCCTTGACCGCGCCCAGCCCGTCAAACACCGCGCCGAAGCCCAGCGCCGCAAGGATGATCCACATGAACATGCACGAGATGGCCAAGGTTTGCTTGGTACAGTCCTCGAAAATCTTCCACGTCATCCGACGTTTGAGGACTGACGCCACAAGCGCCGCCAACGCTCCGATGGCCGAACTTTCTACCAATGAGGTCCAACCGTTCACGAACGGCAGCATCATCGCAGCGAAAATCATCAATGGCAGTGCCCCGGCCCAGAGCAGACGGAATTTCTCGGACCTCGGGACCTCGTGCGCGTCTTCCATCGCTGGTCCCAGATGCGGTTGAAGCCGGCAACGAATCCAGATGTAGAGGATGAACAAAGACGCCATCAGCAGCCCCGGCACAATGCCTGCCAGCCAAAGTTGACCGACGGGTTGCCGCGCGATCATGGCATAAAGCACCAGAACTACCGAGGGCGGCACAAGAATTCCCAAGCTCGACCCGGCCTGAATGACCCCCGTCACCATGGTCTTGTCGTATCCGCGCCGCAGCAGTTCAGGCAGCGCAATCGTCGCCCCGATGGCCATACCGGCCACGCTAAGCCCGTTCATCGCCGAGACCAGCACCATCAGACCGATGGTGCCGATGGCAAGCCCACCGTTCACCGGCCCCATCCAGACGTGGAACATGCGATAGAGGTCATCGGCCAGACGACTTTCGCTCAGGACATAGCCCATGAAGATGAACATCGGCAGGGTCAGCAGCGGGTACCATTTCATCAGCTTCATCGCCGCCGAAAACGGAATATCCTGCCCGCCTGTCCCCCAGAGCGCCAGTGCCGCAATGGCTGCGACGGCACCAATTGCACCAAAGACGCGCTGCCCGGTGAACAGCATCAGCATCATCGAAGCGAACATGAAGATTGCGATAAATTCCTGGCTCATGCCCGCGCTGCCCCGATCTCTTGCCCGTTGATCCGCGCAATGTCTTTGAAAAATTCTGATATCGCCTGCAGCAGCATCAGGAAGAAGCCGAAGACCATGATCGCCTTGACCGGCCAGATGTATGGCCGCCACGCAGTGGAGGATCGTTCTAGCCGTCCGACTTCTTCGCTGCCGGTCAGAAGGCCTGTGAAATAGGCGACAGGCTCATCACCCCAATAGCCCAGGCTGTACGCCGTGGATCCAAGCCCACCGTAGAACAGTACACCCAGATAAAGGATCAGCAGCAGTACCGTGAAGGCATCGAACCAGGCTTTCCGGCGATGGCTCCAATTATGATAAAACAGATCCATTCGCACGTTCGAACCCAGTTGGATCGAATATGGCCCCCCCATGATGTAATAAGTCACCATCGCAAACTGCGCCATTTCTAGCGTCCAGAGCGAAGGCAGAAAGAAGGTCTTCGAGATCGAGGACCACAGCAGGATGCCCATCATCACGAACAGGCCCCACATCATGACCCGCCCGATCCGGTAGTTCACCGCATCGACTACACGCACATATGCTGACATTGCCTTGATCATTCGCCCACCCCGCTACAGAACGGAGCAATGGTACGATTGATCCACGGGGCCAGACAATCGGCCATGACCCGCTGCTGCTCGGCTGTCTGAATCAGATCATTCCGGATCTCGATCATGACGTTCAACAATCCGTTGGGCGCTGCGTGAAGATCCAAAGTGTGCGCCACCCCGTCTGCCGCCGAATAGGGTTCGTTCAATCGAGTAACCAGGGGCAGCTCGTGCGCGGCGCTGGCCAACATCGCCTTGGCAAAGCGGGCGTCCTGGCCATGCAGCAAACCAAGCTCAACATCGCGCGGTGTTCCGCGGTATATCGGCGTGAAACTATGAACCGTCACCATGAGTTTTAGCGTGCGGTGATGACGGAACAGAACATCCTCTAGCCCTTGGCAAAACGGTACATATACGCCTTCGATCCGCTGCTGACGCGCATTGGCGCTCAGTTCAAGGTTCGCCGGGATCGGTGTGTCTTCACTGCATTCCGGCATAGCATCGGGGGCTTCGGGAGGGCGGTTGCAGTCATAAACCAGCCTCGACACCCCGCCATGCACCAGCACGCCGTTCAACTGCTGGGCCAGTGCCTGTGCAACCGGCAGCGCGCCCGGGTCCCACGCGATATGGCTGCGCAGTGCCTCGGCACTTAGCCCCATGTCCCCCAGTCCGTCCGGGATACGATGCGAGGCGTGTTCGCACACCACCACAACCGAAGGCTCTTCCGGCGCGTCGTCGATGTGAACGACGGGACCGAAATCAGGCTGAGCAGAGGTGAGAGTGGCGCTACGTGATTCCATTTGGAAAAAATTCCACAGAGGTTCTTAACCTGTCAATAAATTTCCTGTATAAAATTCTCCAAGTCAGATTGCATTGTCAAATTTTCCACATAAACATGGGTAGAAAGGGAAAGGAGTATTCCGTGCGAGTGACAGAAAGGCTCCTTGCGCATCGCGAAATGATGACACCGACCGAGCGGCAGTTGGTCAACGTGCTGCTGGATGATTACCCCATGGCAGGGCTTGGCAGCATTACCGAGCTGGCCAGTATCGCTTCGGTTTCCACCGCCACGGTTGCGCGGATGCTTCAGAAAACCGGCTTTGATGGCTATCCGCAGTTTCAGTCCGCGATACGCAGCGAAGTGAAAGAGATGATCTCGGGGCCCGTCGCCAAACGGGATGTCTGGCAGAATGACTTGCCTGAAGAACACATTCTCAACCGCTACTCCCGCCAAGCGCTTGAGAACCAGCGGCGTTCGATTGATGAGGTCGACCCGGATGAGTTTGACAGTTTCTGCCGTATGCTTTGCGATCCCAAACGGCGTGTTTTCATCACCGGCGGACGCATAACCGGGACCCTGGCGCAATATCTCTACCTCCACCTGCAGATGATCCGTCCTGATGTGAAGCTGCTGTCAGACGCAGCGTCGTGGACTCACGATCTGCTCGAAGTGCGCGAAGGCGACGTGCTGGTGGCCTTGGATGTGCGGCGTTATGAGAACACTACTTTGTTGATCGGGCAGCTTTGCCATGAACGCGGGGCCGAGGTTGTCCTGCTGACGGATCAATGGCGATCCCCCATCCACCGGCTGGCGAAACACACCTTTGCGGTAAGGATCGCAGTGCCTTCGGCCTGGGATTCCATGACTTCGCTAATGGTGCTATTGGAATGCGCCATTGCCGAAATGCAGGAACGTCTCTGGGACAGTGTCAAGCAGCGCACGGACGAGTTAGAGCAGGCCTTTGACCGGACGAAGCTGTTTCGCAAGTTCGGCCAAAGCTCGGGGTCCTGACGTCAGGTAGCGACGTTTCATAAGGTACAACTGCGCGTGAGCCCTGTTGTCAGACGCTGCGCAGACCGTACACTCCGGCGTATGACATTCATCGCTGAAAACCAATTACCTCTGCTGATACTGGCCTTTATGATCGGCCTGTTTGGCACAGGATTTCTGTTCCGCAAACCTGCAGGGCATCGGGCGTGGAAACTGGCGGATCTGGTCTGGGTCGTATTGGGTGGGATCGGTGCGCTGGTCGCCGTGTTGGCCGGGCTTTACACCTCGGACAGTTCGCGGCTGGACCGGCAGATCGACGTTGCTTATGCCGCCACGCTTGCATTCGACCGTGATGCCGCGCGGTTTCGGCTGAGGTTCTGTGACCCCGCTTACGACCCGGATACAGCTGTTTTGTGCGAAAAGGTAGAGTTTCTGTCCGCCTCAACCGCAAGCAATGCCGATTTACCGTTGTTCATCGCGGTCACGAACGAAGTAGCCCCGCTTCAAGGCCTGCATTTTCTATTCGGCCGCACGTCGAGTGATGACATGGATGAGGCCCGCGAGATGGCCGCGAAAGCGGATGCCTTCAGCATCGATCAATTTCTCGTCTTCACATCTCTGGACGATGATACACAAACCGCAATTGACAACATGCGGCGCAAGGTGCCTGCGATTGCCGGTGATTATCTGATCCTGGCCCAAAGCTATGACGATCTGATCGAACAGGTCGGCAAGCTCAAGGATGAATGGGAATATCTGCAGGCGAATGCGCATATTTTGGTACTACAGATCATTGCCCTAAGTCTGGTAAGTTTTGCTGCACCGTTCCGTCTGGGCAAATCCATCGTTGAGCTACGCACAGCCTTCAACGCCGATACGACTGCGCCAGCAGATGCGGATCAGCCCCCAGAACGTACCGCGCCAGAGTCCAAAGATTCCGCGCGCCCCGCCGAAACCAACCCTGACGGATATAGCGTTCCGCACTCGTAACCGCGTCCGCTTTCAACAGCACCGGGCGCGGCAACACGCGGATCAAGGCGACATCTTCCATCAGTGGCTGATCTGGGAATCCTCCGACAGAGTCATAATCCCTGCGGCGTACCAACAGCCCCTGATCGCCGTAGGGCAAACCAAACACTCTGCTACGCAGGTTGGCCCAACCAGCAACCCAGCGGGCACCAATCCCACTGACGCGAAACCGCAATCGGAAGGCTGCTGGTCTGTGCGAACGCAGATGCTCTGCCACGATGGCGCTCCAGCCTGACTGCAACTCGGTGTCGGCATGCAGGATCAGCAGCCAGTCGCCAGATGCTTTGGCACACCCCCTTTGCAACTGCCCTCCCCTTGACGCCGGACCTGTTACGATCATGGCTCCGGCTTCATCCGCCATCTCAAGTGTTGGGTCATCTGAGCCGCCATCGGTCACGATTAACTCTCGGATCAGGCCTGAATGAAGCCCTTCCATCAAAGCCTGCAGCGTTCCCGGCAGGGAATGCCCCGAATTCAGGGTCGGAATCACGATGCTGATCGGGGCGGACACGTCTGAAACCCTCTGGTCATGGCGGCGCGATTTCCTATATCACGAAGCCAGACGAATTGACGAGGATCAACCCATGTCCAATCGCCGCATTCTGCGCCTGACCGGCAAGGATACTGATAGCTTTCTGCAGGGGCTGATCACAAATGACGTGCAGCGGCTGGACGACGGGCTGGTCTACGCCGCTCTTCTGACCCCGCAGGGCAAGTACCTGGCTGACTTCTTTCTCAAACGAGACGGTGAGTCGGTGCTGCTGGATGTGGCCGAAGTGCTGGCCGACGGGCTTGCCAAACGACTGACGATGTACAAGCTGCGTGCAGATGTGACCATCGACCAGACCGACCTGAACGTACAACGCGGCACCGGCCCCGCGCCCGAGGGCGCCCTACCCGACCCGCGGCATCCTGATCTAGGATGGCGCGCTTATTCTACCGCTCCGGAAGGTGATGACGGTACGGACTGGGATGCGATCCGCGTCCGTCACTGTATCCCCGAAACCAGCATCGAACTGACGCCAGACAGCTATATTCTTGAGTCCGGGTTCGAGGCGCTGAATGGTTTGGACTTCAAGAAGGGCTGCTATGTCGGACAAGAGGTCACCGCGCGCATGAAGCACAAGACTGAGTTGCGCAAAGGTCTGCGCGTTGTCGAGATCGCGGGCACCGCTCCGGTCGGGACCGAGATTCACTCCAGTGGTAAACCCGCCGGGGTGTTGTTTACACAGTCTGGCGGAAAGGCGATCGCATACCTTCGGCTGGATCGCGCGGGGGACGAGATGCAGGCAGGTGACGCGACGCTAAAACTGCCAGGTTGATTTTGTTGCTGAACCGGCACGCCCATTCTTTTGAAACTGTTTGCGTATTTGACGCGGCCGGGCCGCGCGGTATCACTGACTGCAATTGGCCTAACGGGATACGTGCATGTTTCGCCTCTATACCGCGATATGGCGTGTCAGCGCCGGACGGCAAATCATCCTTATTCTGCTGTCATTGGCGGTGGCTGCGCTGGCGGCTGCTCCGCTTGAGTTCCAGCGCGACATCGTCAATCACCTGACATCTGATAGCATCGAAGTGGATCGCCTGCTGTTGCTGGGCACCGGGATGATGGGCGTCATCCTGTTGAGCCTCACGTTGAAATGGGTGCTCGGGTATCGCTCTGGAACGCTGGGCGAGGACATCATCCGACTGATCCGGGGACGGTTGCTTGCCCGATCAATCGATCTCAGCGAAGAGGGGCAAGACCTTCGTTCGGGCACGATGACAACGGCCGTATCCGCTGAGGCGGAAGAGCTGGGTAAGTTCGCAGGCGGTGCATTTTCCGACCCCGTGGTGCAAATCGGCACATTGATCAGCGTAATCGGCTACATATCTTCCACCCAACCGGGGCTGGGCTTGATCGCACTTTCCATGATCGTTCCGCAGATCATTATCGTTCTGGCCTCTCAGCGAAAAGTGAACATCTTCGTGGCCGAGCGTGTTCGAATCCTGCGCAGCGCGACCGACCGCTTGACGCACGAGGATATCGAGGCGGCATCGCGAGCGATTGAGAAACAGTTCGACGAGATATTCGAGACCCGCCGCAAGATGTTCATCTGGAAACTCTCGGCCAAGTTCCTGCTGAGTGTCATCAATGGCGCAGGGACTGTTGGGATTCTGATGCTGGGCGGCTGGCTGGTGTTGCAGGGTAAAACCGATGTCGGCACCGTCGTGGCCGCGATAAGCGGTCTCGGACGCATTCAAGGCCCGACCGCTTTCTTGATCGCATTCTACCGACAGGTCAGCGCCAATCGCATCAAGTACGAACTGATGCTGGAGCTGTTTGGCGATCATCCCGAGCGCTATCGCATTCGGACCTAAAAAAAAAGGCCGCAGAGCGACCCTTTTGCACCGAACCATCGTCCGCTTACGCGCGTTCGGAATATTCCATGGTCTCGGTATTCACTACGATCATCTCATCCTGCCCGATAAAAGGTGGCACCATGACCTTGACGCCATTGTCCAGAACCGCTGGCTTAAACGAGTTCGCCGCAGTCTGACCCTTCACAACCGGCTCAGTCTCGACGATCTTGCAGGTCACTTTTTGGGGCAGCGTGGCGTTCAGCGCCTCGCTTTCATAAAACTCCACTACGATGGTCATGCCGTCCTGCAGAAACGGGCGGCGCTCACCCAGCAGTTCCGAAGGCAGTTCGATCTGCTCGTAGGTCTCGGAATCCATGAACACCAGCATGCCATCGGATTCGTACAGGAACTGCTGATCCTTCTGCTCAAGGCGCACGCGTTCGACCTTGTCGGCCGAACGGAAGCGTTCGTTCAGCTTTGAGCCATTGCGCAGGTTGCGCAGCTCGACCTGGGCAAAAGCGCCGCCTTTGCCGGGCTTTACGTGATCCACTTTGACCGCCGCCCACAGTCCGTCATTATGCTCAAGCACATTGCCGGGGCGAATTTCGTTCCCATTTATCTTGGGCATGACTTAAATCCTTCACAAACGGTTGATGCGTCAGTTCTCGTCCCTATATCTGGCGTGACCACACCTGACAAGACAACGAAACCTAGTGCTGCACCTGCAGCGAGCCATGCAAATGACGCAACGCAACTATGCATTTTAGGTGTATCCGAATCGCATGTAATAGGTCATAAGGACCGTCACGCCGAAAATTGCAAGAGCAAGAAAAACAGGAAAGACGAGATGAGAGATTTCGTTGACGGCACTGCCTTTAACAACGAACAAGGCAATCGTGCACGCAAACTTTTCGCAGCCGTTGTACTGGCTGCTCTGGATGATGCCATCGCCGACGACAAGAAGTATGGCAACGGACCGGAACAAATTGCCCGTTGGGCACGTTCGCGCGATGGGCGCGAAGTACTATCGTGCGCCGGCATCGACCCCAATGAGCGGGTTGTAGGCGGGCTGATGGAATTTGTTGGTCGCGGCGTACGGACGTCCGTCGCCCTGTCCCGCGAAGAAAGCGAACGCCGGAATGCGGCTCAGCAGGCCGAAGCTGCCTGATTGTTCCCCGCATCCGATTGAAAAAACGCGCCCTGACATCGGGGCGCGTTTTTCTTTGGGCTGATTGGTCAGATCAAAAATACATGATCCATTGCCACGCCACCCAAAGCTCGGCCGTCAGTAACAGCGCAAAGAACAGTTTTGCCGAAACCGACAGGCCGCGCTGCCAAAGCACCACATAGGCGGCAATGCAAATCGTCACTGAGATCGGCGCGATCCAAGCTGCATGATGTGTGCTGTCCCAATAGCTGATCGGACTGTGAAAGACCCATGAACTGATCGGCCAGAACTGCGGTCGGCCATCGCCTGCGTGCAATAGGAAATCCATCACCAAATGAAGTATCCCTGCGGATGCGCCAATGGTCAGCAGGTGCCAGCCGCGCCACAGCCCGAGTGCAAGTGCCACTCCCCACAAAATGAACGAGTTATCGATGGCGAATACGGTTTGCCACGCGGGTGAAAAGTAAAGCTGATCAAACACCACCTGTGCCGGGATGTTCAGGATGTGCAGCGAAACGCCGGCCATCAAGTATAGCGACAAATCCGGCAACAAGGAACCAAACAGAGCTGCCCATAGCGTCGCGCCCCGGGCCGGGCGGGCAAAAACAGCAGCACCGATCAAAAGATGCGCAGGCGTATTCATATGGGGCTTTTCCTTTGGCCTTAAATCAGGTCATCTGCGCCCGAGCATAGGAGACAGGCCATGGCGCGGTCCATCATGATTCAAGGCACCGGCAGCAATGTCGGCAAATCGGTTTTGGTGGCCGGGTTGGCCCGTGCCTATACGCGACGCGGGTTGCGCGTGGCTCCGTTCAAGCCGCAGAACATGTCGAACAATGCCGCTGTTACGGAAAACGGCGGCGAAATCGGGCGCGCTCAAGCCCTGCAGGCGCGGGCGGCCAAACGACCGACGCATACGGATATGAACCCAATCCTGCTCAAACCCGAAACCGATACCGGCGCGCAGATCATTCTTCAGGGCCAGCGCGCAGGCACGATGAAAGCGGGCGATTATCGCAAGGACAAGTCCAAGCTGCTGGGGGCAGCTCTGGAAAGCTTTGAAAGGCTTTGCAGCGACGCTGATCTGGTGTTGATCGAAGGCGCGGGTAGTCCGGCAGAAACTAATCTGCGCAAGGGTGACATCGCCAATATGGGATTTGCCTGTGCCGCACAGGTTCCGGTGGTTCTGGTGGGCGACATTCATCGGGGTGGCGTGATCGCTCAGATCGTGGGGACGCAAGCCGTCTTGGAGGCCGGGGACCTTGCGACGATCCGGGGCTTTGCGATTAACCGCTTCAAGGGCGATGTCTCCCTGTTCGATGAAGGGCGCGACGATATCGCATCCCGGACCGGCTGGCACTGTATGGGCGTGGTGCCCTGGTTCCATGATGCATGGAAGCTGCCGGCAGAAGATATGATGGACATCCGCTCTCATACCGGAGGGGCATGTAAGATCGCTGTGCCTCAGCTTGAGCGGATGGCCAATTTCGATGATCTCGACCCGCTTTCCGCCGAACCGGGCGTTACAGTCGAAATCATTCCAGCAGGCCGTCCCCTGCCCGGAGATGCCGATCTGGTGCTGTTGCCGGGCAGTAAGTCTACAATCGGCGATCTGGCCTGTTTCCGGGCGCAGGGTTGGGATATCGACCTTTATGCCCATGTCCGCCGCGGGGGTCATGTTCTGGGCCTGTGCGGGGGTTATCAGATGCTGGGCAAAACCATCTCGGACCCCGATGGCGTCGATGGACACCCCGGTCAGGTCGAAGGGTTGGGATTGCTGGATGTCAGCACCACAATGGCCAGAGAAAAGCAGGTTATCCTGCGCTCAGCAACCGCCCTGCCAGGTCATGAACCCGTCAGCGGATATGAGATCCACATGGGCCGTACTGATGGCCCGGATTGCGCTCGGGCCTGGCTGCAGATCGAAGGTCGCCCGGAAGGTGCCGCCAGCGCCAATGGGCGCATACGCGGCAGCTATCTGCATGGGATTTTCAGTTCGGACGCGTTTCGCGCCAGCTATCTGGCAGAACTTGGCGTGAAATCGGAAACAGCTTACGAAGACGGCGTCGAACAAGTGCTGGATGACCTTGCCGACCATCTGGAACAGCATATGGATCTGGATCTGCTTCTCGCGATGGCGCAGACGCCACGCACCAGTTAAGCCTCAGTCAGTATCCGCTGAGGCGATCGCCCGCGTGATCTCACGCCGAACCATCTTGCGCAGGTTTTTCGTGATCCGTTCGCCCAGCGCGCCCTGCAGCTCTTCCCGGACGATCTGGGCGACGAGTTCGCGCAATTCCTCTTCTCCGATTGTCACATCGGTCGGCTTCTGTGCCATATCTTCCACCACCTCCGGGTCGCGAATAAATGTGGCTTCGGATTTTGGTTCAGCCGCCTGAGACTGCGCAAAAGCTCTGTCTGCCGGCCATTCAACAGCCTGCGTCTTGGTGCCAGAGTAGTCGTCATCGCTCTCGCCATCGGGCTCCCACTGATCCTCGGTGCGCGCGATAGCAGCTTCCAAAGCTTCAATCTTGGCGCTGAGGCTTCCCGCTAGGTCGCGCTTTGGTGCGTCTGCCTTGGCGTCGACATCACCAGCGCGCACGATATCGCTGGGTTGCAGCCGCATCGGTTCGACAGGGTTGCTTGGCGCATTTGCGGCCTGCTTTGGGGTACTGTCACCCGCGCTGTGCTGGGGCATCAGTTTCAAGGGCCCGGCCTTCTTGGCGATCAGCGGTTCATTGCTGACGCGCAGCGCATCCGTTAAAACCAATCGGCCCGGCTTGGCAGCCGGGGCCGTCGGAACAAAGATGAATTCTGATTCGTCATGCGCGTCCTCGTCGACCATTCGCTTAACCGACGAAAGAACGTCCTGAATATTGGCGCTTACAACACGATCTGACATTATTTTCTACCGCTCTAACCTAGGCCCGATTGTAGCCAATCTGAGCCAGCGCCACAACAGGTAGCGATGCCCTTTAGTCGCGGCGCAATGCCTTGAGCACTCGATCCAGATCGCGGCTTTGCTTACTGACCTGCGACGGCGCCTTTTTCACGAGGTTGTAATACAGGGTCGGATCATAGATCTGCACTGCAAGACCCAAACGCTCTGCCGTCAACAGCCCCTGGGCCTGCAGCAGTTCATATGCCGCCCGAGACCGCTCGGTCCGGGATGCTACCTCGGCCAATTGCGCGTCCAGCAAATCCTGCTGGGCATTCAGGACGTCCAAGGTCGTCCGTGCACCCAACGTTGCTTCTTCACGAATACCGTCAAACGCCACCTGCGAAGCACGAACCCGTTCCGTTGACGCCCGCAGGCTTGCAGTTGCCGCCTGAAACGCAGCATAGCGATCGGCAACACCTTGTGTGATGTCTTTCTGAACGTTCAGAAGGTTGGCACGCGACGCATCACGAGTTGCCATCGCACGACGCACCGCTGCCGCCAGACCGCCACCGGAATAGATCGGCTGATTGAAGTTCAGTGAGATCGTCGCATCGTTGATGTAATCGTCATTGTCGTAGCTCTCGGTAATGCCCGCATCCGCATTCAGGCTGACATTCGGACCCAGATTTGCACGCTGCTGCTGCACGATCAGGTCCAGCGCACGCACCTGATGCTGTGCGGAAAGAATCGCAGGGTGGTTACGCTGAGCCAAATTCACCGCATCCGCCTCTGAACGCGGCAGGTTGGGCAGCCTTGGCTGGCCAGCCGTACGCCCAGGTGTCTTGCCAACGGCGTTTACGTATTCAGCCTGAGCAATGCTCAGGTTACCACGTGCGACCGCCAAATCAGCCTGAGAGCTGGCCAATTGTGCCTCGGACAGGGCAACGTCTGTACGTGTAACCTCACCTACTTCAAAGCGATCCTGCGATGCGCGCAGTTCTTCCGCCGACACTTCCACGTTGTTCTGGCGGATCGCAACCGTCTCTTCCTGCAGCAGAACACCCAGATAGGCGTTCGCGGCTCTGATCAGGATTTGTTGTTCAATATCAATAAGAGACTGACGGGTGGATAGCACAGTTTCCTGCGCCGATTGCTTGCCAAGGATGGAAGCGCCACCGTCATAGATCAACTGGCTCAGCGTGAGACCGGAAAAAAAGCTCGAGGGTTCGCGCGTCGTGATCAAGCTGCTCGTATTGGTGCGCGTGTAATCCCGGCTCACCCGCACGGTCCAGTTGATGATCGGACGCAGCGCTGAGAGCGCAATGGCGACATCTTCATCCGCTGCGCGTAACAAGGCACGGTTCTGCTCAAGCAGGCCGCTGGTGTTATACGCGCCGATGAATGCATCGGTGAGATTATCTGCCCAAACCGACCTTCCGGGCATCACACTTAATGCAACACCAGCAGCCAAAGTCAGGCCTTTGACCAGCTTTCCTGTCGTCGTCCCGCGCATAACTAAGTCCTCTCAAATCGAAATTACGCAACCACCAGCGCAGTTTGCGCCGGTGTTTTCAAGTAATCAAGGCATCAAAATACTTCTATTGCCAACTATAGCGAAAATGCACACTCAGCGCAAAATGCGGGCAAAATCGGTGCGCTAGCATTGAACGCAAATCGCCACGAGACACGGCCTGAGGACTTAAGACCCATACGAACCGTGCCAAGATCACCCTCCATGAACAGGCAAATGATCCGGCCCCCATCCTTGAGTTGATCCAGCAAAGTGTCTGAAAGCTGCTCGACCCCACCCTGAATCATGATCACATCGTAGGGTCCATGCTCAACCGCGCCTTGTTCAAGCGGTCCTTCATGAACAATAGCGTTGTCTACGTCAGCTTCCATCAGAAGCGTCTGAGCTTCAGCCGCCAATGCCGGGTCGGATTCCACGGCCACAACCAACTCTGCCATTCGCGCGGCAATTGCGGTTGAGTAACCCAGCCCCGGCGCGATATCCAGCACCACTTCATCATTGGAAATGTTGACTGCGTCCAACATCTTAGCCAGCGTCCTGGGCTCAAGCAGACAACGTCCATCACCCAAATCGACCAGATCACCAACATAGGCTGCCTCACGTTGCGCATCCGGCACGAAATTTTCGCGCGCAACGCTCAGCATCGCATCAATGATAGGGAACTTGGTCACATCCGAGGGCCTGACCTGAGTATCAACCATCGTAAGGCGCCGGGCTGCGAAATCTGTCATGTGATCGCTCATTCCTTATCAGACTGTTATCTGGCTTTTGCCACATCCGCCTGCCTGCAGCAACGGGCCAGATTGCATTTCCGGGCGCGGCAAAAACGTACCATTGGGGTATTGTCAAATTTCCAAACAAGACAGAAATAATCGCCCTCAAGGCTATGGACGTTCATCCTGAAAGCTGATAGAACGCCCCTCACACCACGGCAAGTTATTGATATTGCTTAAAAAGGCGAGTTGGCGGAGTGGTGACGCAGCGGATTGCAAATCCGTGTACACCGGTTCGATTCCGGTACTCGCCTCCAATTCACTCTAGATCATTGACTTAGGGCGATTACGTTGTCCGCCTTGTGCGCATTTTCCTGGAAAACGACAACACGCTACGCCAGTCCTACCTGTGTCAGCTGCGACGTCACTTCTCCCAAATTATCCAGCTCCTGTACTACGCAGTTCTAGACGGTGTTGGCAGAAAAGCGAAGGCGCTGGCGACAAACTATGTCGCTGTGTTTCAGAATCTGGATAAAAGGCATCCGAAGCCATGAGGAACGACAGGCGGCATAACTCAACTTCCATTGCGTAGATATGTCCAGCGATAGTGGGGCGGCGTAGGACCTTTGTTACGTCCGCCTTGCTGGGTCTGCTCCCAGGCATGGGCCAGAATACCGACCGACCGCGAAAGGCAAAACAAACCCCGTGCCAATGGAGGGGCAAAGCCTAGCTCTGCATAGATCACTGCCGTGACACCATCGATATTCATCGGCACCGGCTTGCCTTTCCGGCGCATCAGGTCGGTTTCCACGGCTTGCCCGACTTTCATGAACCGACCCTCGCAGGCGTCCTGTTCGACTGCATCAGCAACCAGGGCCATCAGCCGGGGTGCGCGCGGGTCCGTCGGTGTATGGAACCGATGCCCGAAACCCGGCAGTATCTTCCCGCGCTCGGCGATCCAGTCGTCCAATGCCTGTTCTGGGCCTTCGGCATGGGCGTCTACAAAGTGATAAAGCTCCATCGCCTGCTCGCCGGCACCACCATGGATGTCACCCAGCATATTAACAGCACTCGCCATCGCGTTGTTAAGAGACAGCCCGCAGGTCACCGCCATTCGCGCAGCCGCGATCGAAGGGGCTTGCGGGCCGTGATCCACGGCGGCGACCAAAGCGGCCTCGAACAATCGAGCCTGCGCAGGTGTCGGTCTGTCACCCCGCACCATAAACCAGATCATTTCAGCGAAACCCAGATTGCCGATCAGGTCTTGAATCGGCTGGCCACGCAGTTCAATGCGCCCGGGCTCCATATCGATGATGGCGGTGCGCCACCAATCGGCAACATCGCTCATATCACCCTCTCATGTCGCAACGTTTCGATCTCTGCGTCCGACAGTCCAAGCTCGGCCCAAATCGAGAGGTTGTCGGCCCCAAGATCCGGTGGCGCGGATCGTGGCATGCGGCGTGCGCCATCAATGACCACTGGGCTGCCCGCAAGGCGTAACCTCTCTCCGTGCGCCGACAGAGTTCCAATCAGCCCGCGACCTGAGAGTTGATCGTCGGACAAAGCCTGCGGCACCGTCATAACCGGCCCGGCCGGTACACCCAACGCATTCAACTCTTGGACCCAATCACTGGATGGACGGGTAGAAAGCGTGCGTTCCAGCTCTTGACGCAATTCATGCCGGTTGGTCTTGCGATCCTCGCGGGTTAGGTAGTCCGGATGCGTCAAAAGGTCGGCGCGGCCCAGATGTTGGGCGAGCGCATGCCATTGTTCGTCGCGATTGGCGGCGATATTAATAGGGTTGTCGGATGTGGCAAAAGTTCCGGACGGGGCCGAGGTTGTGTTTTCGTTCCCATGCGGCGCAGGAGTCACGCCACCGACCAGATAGTTGGACACCACCCACCCCATGGTCGAAACCACCGCCTCGTTCATTGCGACATCAAGGAATGCCCCGCGCGGGTTGGCATTCAAGGCCGCGCTTATGGCAAAGGCCGCCGTCATCCCGCCGACGGTATCTGCCAGAGGATAGCCGACCCGGTAAGGCGCGGTATCCGACGCACCTGTGATTGACATGACACCGCTGATCCCCTGCACGATCTGGTCATAGGCCGGGTCATCCCGGCGTGGTCCATCCTGACCAAACCCGCTGATGGCACAATAAATCAGTCTGGGGTTCTCGGCGCGCAGAACCTGATACCCCAGCCCAAGCCGGTCCATCACGCCGGGCCGGAAGTTCTCGACCAGCACATCGGCAGTCTTGACCAGCCGCTTGAGCAGAGCCTTTCCCCGATCAGCCTTCATATCCAAAGTCACGGATTTCTTGTCTGCATTCTGCGCCAGAAAGCTGATGCCCATGCCGGCCTTGTTCCGATCAGGATCCGCCCCCAGCACACGGGCCAGATCTCCGCTGCCGGGGCGTTCGACCTTGATCACTTCGGCCCCCATCAGGGCCAGTTGGTAGCAACAATACGGCCCGGCCAGGACATTAGTCAGGTCAAGAACCCGGATGCCTGAAAGTGGCTCAGTCGCCATCGGCCACGCCTGCCGCTCGCGCCTTGGCGCGACGTGCGCGGTAACTGGGCAACAGCACCAGAAGGAGGGCAATCACCAACAGGCCCAGCGTCATCGGACGTTCCCAGATAAAGGCGATGCCGTCATACAGCTGCATGGAACGGGCGAAGTTATCCTCCATCATGCCGCCAAGGATGAAACCGATCAGCAGCGGTGCCAGAGGGTAATCGGCAAATTTCAGTGCTGTGGCGCAGACGCCGAAGCCGACCAATATCAGCAGTTCCGTGGCATTGTTCTGCCCGATATAGGCCCCCATGAGGGTGAAGAACAAAATGAACGGGATCAGATAGTTGCGCGGTACTGCAAGCACCTTGGCGATATAGGGGATCAACGGCAGGTTCAGGATCAGCAGCACCAGATTGCCAATGAACATCGACATGATGACAGCCCAGAATACCTGTGGCTCGTCGATCATCAGGCGCGGACCCGGTGTCACATTCAGCGCGATCAGGGCGCCCAACAAAATGGCCGTAGTTCCGGAACCTGGAATGCCGAGCGTCAGCAACGGAACAAAGGAACCGGTACAGGCAGCATTGTTAGCTGTCTCGGGTGCTGCCAGACCTTTGATCGAGCCTTTGCCGAACTCCTCCTGCTCTTCTTTCGGGGCAATATTGCGTTCAACCGCATAGCCAAGGAAACTGGCAATCGTTGCCCCTGCCCCCGGAAGCACACCGATAAAGAAACCCTGCACAGATTGGCGACCAACCACCGGAGCGATGGCCTTTGCCTCGGATCCTGTGATGCGCAGGTCCTTGATTTCGCCTTCGTCGCCTTGCAGGTCCTTGGGTTTGAGAACCAGAAACAGCGCTTCGGGCAGGGCAAACATCGCCATTGCAAGCGTGATGAAACCAAAGCCGGACTGCAGATCCATGATCCCCATCGTGAAACGCGGCAAGTTGAACAGCGCGCCCTCGCCGACGGTGGCCATGATCAGCCCGAGAATGGTCATGACAATTGCCTTGGCCACCTGCCCGGTTCCCGCAAAAGCGGCGATGGCGGACAGACCCACTACCATCAAGGCAAAGTACTCAGCCGAGTGGAACAGCAGTGCGACCGAGGATAATGCAGGCGCAAAGACCATCAGCAGCAGCGCGCCTATCGTACCCCCGGCGAAACTGGCGATAGCGGCAACTGTGAGCGCCTTCCCGGCTTTGCCCTGACGAGCCATCGGATAGCCGTCGAAGCTTGAGGCCACGGTTCCCGCGACCCCCGGCGCGTTCAGAAGAATGGAAGATGTCGAGCCACCAAAGATCGCGCCGTAATAGACACCGGCAAGCAGGATCAATGCGGCGGACGGATCGCCCATCGAAATGGCGACCGGAATCATAATGGCGATGATCGACATCGGCCCAAGACCGGGCAGCATGCCGATGAATGTACCGATCAGACAGCCCGCTATGACCATCAACAAGTTTTGGATGGAGAATGCCGTTTGTAGGCCGATCAACAATCCTTCAAGCATGTCAGCCTCCGAAAACGCCCGGCAAGGGTCGCATGTAGATGCCAAGAACCTCTTGCACGAGGTACCAGACTGAACCTGTAGCGATTACGGCAACCGGCAGCATGACGTGCCATTTGCGTTCGCCCAGAATGAAAGAACCGAGGATCAGGAACCCGGATGTCGAGATCAGAAATCCAACCGGACGTAAGCACAGCGCATAGGCAACCATCAAAGCCAGCAACAGCAGCGCCTGGCCTAGGTGATATTCGCCCAGCCTCCGATAATCGATATCAGCCTCTTTGGGCTCAGCCTTTTCAAAGCCCAGCAGAATAATCGTTGTGGCAATTATCCCCAAAATCGACAGCACCTTGGGAAAGGTGCTCGGCCAAATGGGGTTGCGCTGCATGAAGGGGGGCAGACTGCCATCCATCGTGAACCAGGCGGTGTAGCCATATGTCAGGCATATGCCCAGCAAAACGAGCGCGATCCAGCGATCCAGCGCCATGTTTCCCCCTCCTTCGATTTATTGTTGGTTGAGGCAGAGCGGTTGCCCGCTCTGCCCGAGGTATCCTTACAGGAAACCCAACTTTTTCATCAGATCGCCGATCTGCTTTTCCTGCTGTTCCAGGAACGATTGGAAATCAGCACCCGAGTTGTGGATGTTCACCCAACCGTTACGGGCGCGGACCTCTTCCCATTCAGGTGTGTCATACATCTTGGCGATGGCTTCTTGATAAGCGACCAGCTTGTCGTCGGGCAGACCAGGAGCAGCAAAGAACCCACGCCAGTTCACGAAAGTTGTGTCGATGCCCTGCTCTTTCATGGTCTGCGCATCAGGGGCTGCATCCACTCGCTCTTCTGCGGTGACGCCAATGATCTTCACCTCACCCGCATTCGCCAGATCGACAGCCTCCGAGAAACCGGTCGATAGCGCGGCGATCTCACCGGACAGGAGCGCGGCCATCGCTTTGCCACCTGCATCATAGGGGATGTATTTCACGCCCAAAGCGTCCTTGCCTGCCGCTTCCATAACCATGGCCGCGACCAGATGGTCCATCCCACCCGGTACAGAACCGCCGCCAATGGCCGTTGTACTTGGATCGGCGTCATACGCGGCTAGCAGGTCCGCCATTGAATTGATGGGGCTGTCTTTGCCCACAACAATCGCGGCGTAATCGCCAATCGTGCCCGAGACCAGTGTCAGGTCGCGGAAATTGTGCGGGAACACTCCGGTCAGAGAGCGGATCACGATCGGGGTCGAGTTGACCATAAGCGTGCCGTGGTTGCTGTCGGCGTTTTCGATCAGATATCCGATGGCTTTACCACCGCCGCCGCCCGACATGTTTTCGTAGGATGCAGTTCCCACGAGACCCGCATTCGTCAGCGCCTCACCGGTGCCACGGGCCGTGCCGTCCCAGCCGCCTCCTGCGCCACCGGGGATCAGAAAGTGGATGCTATCTACGACCTCTTCAGCGAAAGTCGGTCCAGCCAGACCAATAGCGGTCACAGCCGCGATTAGGGCGCGACGGCCCAGTTTGATTGTCGTCATGAATTCCTCCCGTTTGACAACCGGCCGCAGTGCGGCTCAGATTATTCGAAACCTAAACACATCAACCTGACATCAACCTGTCATGGGTGAAATTACTATTGGATCCCGATGAAATTCCTCTTGGTCGAAGACAATCTGGACCTCGCCAATGCCATAAGTTCGCGCATGCGACTGGACGGGCATGTGGTTGATCACGTAGAGAAAATAGAAGATGCTGTGGCCTTTGTTGAAATCGATGAGTATGACCTGATCCTGCTGGACATCATGCTTCCCGACGGGGACGGGCGGGATTTCCTCAAACGGCATCGCGCCAGCCATCTGGACACACCTGTCATCGTTCTGACCGCCCGCAGTCAAGTGTCGGATCGAATCGGCTCACTCGATCTTGGGGCGGACGATTATGTCACCAAACCCTTCGACCATGCCGAACTTGAGGCGCGCTGCCGCGCAGTGCTGAGACGCAAATCCGGCAAGACCAAAACGACGATTGAAATTGGCGGCGTCGTCTTTGATCCGGTTGCAGGTCATTTGACGGTGGGCGACGATATCGTCTCGCTTCGCAACCGCGAACTGCGCTTGTTGGAACTGCTGATCAACGCCCCCGGTCAGGTGTTTTCTAAGCAGAAGCTGGCGGACCGGTTGTTCTCCTACGACGACAATGTTTCGGACAATGCCATCGAGGTCTATGTCGGCCGACTGCGCAAGCATCTGGAAAAATCGGAGCTCAGGATCACAACGTTGCGCGGTTTGGGCTACAGGCTGGATCATGGCAACTAATCCAAACGTTTCCGGATCACTGCGAAACCGTCTTGCGCTAACGCTAATCGGCGGTGCCGCGATTCTGGCCCTTGTGCTGTTCTTTGCTGTCCGCGACTATGCAGTTCAGGTTGCCCAGCAAGGTCAGGACAACATTCTGGGTGCCTCAGTCACCTCGATCCTCGACGCCGCGGCGCTGCGCGGAGGCGAGCTTGAAGTCGATATCCCCTATGCTGCCTTTTCAATGCTGAGCACGCCGTCGGACGACCGGGTGTTTTATGCGATCTTTCAGGATGGCGAGTTCCTGTCCGGCTACGAAGACCTGACCCCGACTCAAGGACCCGCTGATGGAAAGTGGACCTTTCGCTTCGGTGAGGTGCGCGGTGAAAACGTTCGTCAGGTCAGTGCCAGCCGCACACTGGTTGGGCTGGGAAATCAGACAGAAATCGAAGTGGCCTTGGGACAGACCCAAGATGCGCTGTCGGAGACGCTGGATCAAATCTCACGCAATGCCGGCCTTTTGGGATTGGGGTTCTTTGTGCTTGCGGCTGTATTGTCCTTCTGGGTGAGTTCGGCCACCATCGGCCAGCTCGACAGATTAACGACATCCGTCACCCGTCGGGGACCGCAAGATCTCAGCCCATTCAAAAAACCAGTACCGCGTGAAATGGCGCCTTTGGTGTCATCGCTGAATTCGCTGATGGGACGCCTGGACCAGTCACTCAGCCAATCCGAGGACTTTATCGCCGAGGCCGCCCATAGGGTCCGCACCCCGCTGGCAACGGTCAGGTCTTATGCCGAGGCGACGCTGCAACGGGTCGAGAGAGAAGACAACCGCGAGGCGTTACGATCAATGATGCGCGCCATCGACGAAAGCTCTCGGGCTGCGGGGCAACTACTGGATCACGCCATGATCACATTCCGCGCCGACCATCTGGAGCGCGAGGATATCGATCTGGTGACTCTGATCCGAGAGCTTGTCCAGCGCTTGACGCCCATCGCTGAAATGAAAGACCTTTCGCTTGCTTTGAGCGGCGATCCGCAGGTCATGTATTCGGGCGACCCCATCCTCATCCAAAATGCGGTGCGGAACATGGTAGACAATGCGCTTAAATATGCGCCAGCGGACAGTACCGTAGTCATCGATGTCGCAGGGTCACCCACAGCCCGGATCACGGTCAGTGACCAGGGGCCAGGCTTTCCGCCCGATGAAATCGAAACGCTCACAAGACGTTTCGAACGTGGTCAGAACGCGGCAGGAACCATCGGATCGGGCCTCGGGCTAACCATTGCCCAGGACGTCGCGGTCGCCCATGGCGGCACGCTGGTACTGTCAAACAAAGCGGAGGGCGGCGCATGCGTTATCTTGTCACTCTGATCCTGTGCCTGTTCGCCAGCGGCGCAGGGGCTCAGGATTGGGAAGACCGACAAATATTCAACGAAAGTGCCGACGGCCCCCGACTGCGGGTCATTTCCAGCACCGATACCGCCCTGTTTGCGCCGCTGATCGAGGATTTCGTCGCCCAGAATCCAGCGATATCGGTCGAATATCTGGTGACAGGCACGGCAGATATCGATCGACGCGTCCGAGCCACGCCAGAAGCGTTCGACGTGGTCGTTTCCAGCGCGATGGACCTGCAACTGAAGCTCGCGAATGACGGATATGCGCTGGCGCTTAACGATCTTCCGCACCCCCCTTGGGCGCAATGGCATCAAAGTCTGTTCGCCTTCACTTCGGAACCCGCAACCATCGTTGTCAATCGCACCGCGTTCGAAGGACAACCAATACCGCAAACACGGCAGGAACTGATCGAAGCGCTGCGCGCCCGCCCGGATGATTTTCGGGGCAAAGTCGGCACTTATGACGTGCGCCAGTCGGGATTGGGCTATTTGTTCGCCACGCAGGACGCCCGCGCCTCGGAAACCTATTGGCGCTTGATGGAGGTTTTGGGCGGCCTGGACGTGCGGCTGTATTGTTGTTCGGGCGACATGATTAACGACCTGGCGGATGGTACGATCGCGGTGGCCTACAACGTGCTTGGCAGTTATGCGGCGGTACGAACAGAAGGAAAGGATGCCCTTCAGATCATTCTGCCTTCGGATTTTCAGACGACGATGATGCGAACCGCCATGGTAACTGGCAAAAGCCGCTTGCCGGAGGAAGCGGAAACCTTTGTCCGGCACTTGACCACGCTGAATCCGGAATCAATGGCAGCACTGCCACTTCTGGACACGCAGGACTCCACGACCGAAAGCGCAGCGATAGCGCTGGACCCTGCGCTGTTGACGTTCCTCGATACGCTGAAGCGCAGAAAGTTCCTTTCTGCCTGGGAAAGTGCCGCTATTCAAAGATGATCGGACTTAGACATCAACCCTATCCGTCATCGCTGAACTTGTTGCTTAACTCTGTTGACGCTGGAAGACATCAGCCAGCCCAGGTTACGTCGCACGAATCTATAATCAGAAAAATGATCTCGGCTCAAAGTTTCTCGACGGCCACTTGCGCCCCCATGATGGCCTTGAGCCGCAGCCTCGCAGAATGTGCCCCGAGGAATTCGTGGAATGCACGCATCACGTCATCTTTCCACCAACCGCGCCTGTGATAATCGTCAAGCATGATTACGCCGCCTTCGATCATCTTGGGCAGCAAAGCATCCAGATCCGTTTTTACGCCCTCGTAGGAATGGTCGCCGTCCAGATAGGCGAACCCGATGCTTTGATCTTCAAACAAACGCAGCGCCGGTTGCGAATAGTCGCGAATGATCGAAACTTGCCCCTTGGCGATCTCGGTACTGTATTTACCCGTTACTGCATCGTAGATCCGATCCATATCCTTTTGCGTGCGCGCTCCGGCAAGCGAAGCACCGCCATCTGGGTCTTGCTGTACTTGCCAGGGATCGATGAGGCACAATTTCGAGGGCTGCAGCTCTTCCAGCAGAATCTGCGAAAACTCGCCCTTCCAAACGCCAATTTCAACGCTCAGCCGTCCATGCGGCATGGTCTTGAGCATTTCGCGCCGCAGGGAATCCTTCCGCTCGCGCTGCTCAGCTTGCTTCTTGCGGCGATCCTCAGCAGATACAGCTTCACCCATAGACGTCTTCTCCGGTAGAGGAATTTTGCAACGCTTCAACCAGATCAACCCAGTCCGGTCTGGCTCTCAATTCTTCGGCTTTCGATCTGTGCCACTCACATGCTTGGTGATGGAGGTCTGCCAATTGCGGATCTGCCATCATCTCAGATTTGATGTCGTGCATAGCCGGCATGTGTTCCAGAATTGAGCGATCCTCAACATCATTGTGGTTCATCATGAGCCAGTACTTGAGCCCTTGATCCTGCCCCACATGATTGGTGCGCCCACGGTCGCGCTTGACTAAAAAGCTATCAGTGCTGCGCACAGCATAATGATGAATGCGCGCGAATTCATGGCTGAAACCACGCCATGCTTTCCATTTCACTTGGTCTGCTGGGTAGAGGTTCCCGCCCGAATCCCGCCACAACACCCCTTCGTATGGCGCGTCAGGGTTCGGTGCATCTTCTGGATTGATCCTGGGACGATGGGCGCGAAAACGGCTGAATTTCCCATTGTTGCGGAACAGCGTTTTGAACCCTTTGGTCCGGTGATGCGGATAGCCGTCTTCCGTGGCGGCCAGAAAGAAAGTCTCAGGTACAGGTCGATCAACGAAATCGTTCTGACCTGCGTTTCCGAACATGCGCCAGCAGATCGAGATCGCGTCCGCCACGCCGCTGGCCTCAACGAGGCTTCTTATATCACTATTGGGCAAACGGATATTGATATACTCGTCCACATCCAAACTGAGAATCCAATCCGATGACAGATAGCTTGGGTGATTCCGCGCAAGCGAAAATGCACGAACCTGCGGCGCGGCGCGCGGACCCAGTCTGTTTCGTTCGTGGTGAGCCCAGCCAAGCGCTTGCAACCGTTCGCCCATGGCATCGGTACCATCAGCGCAATCATTGGTATAAATCAGAATGTCATCAAAGCCGATTGCGTGGTTGTAGGCCACCCAATCGATCATGAAAGGCCCTTCGTTCTTCATCGTTGTTACGATGAGAAAGGTCTCATTCGTCATAAGTTGTTCTCTTGCCTGTGCCGGTGTCGGACTCCTGTCGACCTATTTAGAATAGCACCATAATTTTGTCCAACCAGGTCGCCAGACAACCGCAATGCTTGCCGATTAATTGATCTACCGATTCTGCGGGATCACCTCGTAACCCGGTTCTTCTGGCTCGTCGTCCAGCATCTCGGTTGGGAACCCTGGCGCTTGGATCTCCAGTCCGGTCGCGTCCTCTAGCCGCCTGATGATGTTCGGGGACAGTTCACGCTCACCATATCGCGCGATGCCATCTTCGAAAATCTTGATCATCAATGGGTTTATCTCAAGAGGAACTCCGGCACGGTCGGCGACCTCCTGAAACAGACCGATATCTTTTTTCACCAGGTCCATGGTGAAGGAAATATCGCGCGAGCCGTTCAGGATGACCTGACTTTCGGTCTCGTGCACGAAGGATGTGCCTGACGATATCTTAATCGCCTCATAGGTGGTTCCAAGGTCCATGCCGGCGGCCTTGGCTGTCACCAATGCCTCGGCGCAGGTGATCAGGTTGGCGGTAGCCAGATAATTGGTCAACACCTTCAGAATAGAGGCCGAGCCCAGATCGCCCGTGTGCAAAATGCGCCGCCCCATGGTGGTCAGGAAAGGCAGGATACGTTCAAAAGTCTCACGATCACAGCCTGCGAAGATCGAGATATTACCCGTCGCTGCCCGGTGACATCCGCCCGAAACCGGGCAATCCACCGCTGCGCCGCCTCGTTCGATGACCATTGCGCCAAGGCGTTTGACTTCGGCTTCGTCGGTGGTCGACATTTCCATCCAGATTTTGCCAGGGCCGACCCCTGGCAACATTTCCTGCATCACCGCATCCGAGGCCGCAGGAGAAGGCAAACAGGTTATAACAGCATCGCAATCGCGCATCAGTTGCGCCGGGCTTTTGGCGGCTTTGGCACCCTTGGCGACGAATTCGGTCACCAGATCCGGGTTCAGGTCATGAACCGTCAGATCGATACCGTTTCGTAGCAGCGATCCAGATAGCTTGCCCCCTACATTCCCCAGCCCGATAAACCCTACTTTCATGCGCGGTATCCTCCTGTTCGCATCTTGCTGCCATGCCAGCACGTCGTAGCAGAAGTATCATGCCGCCCAGCGACCCCGACAGGTCGCTTTTTATCCGCTTTTTCACGGATCGGCGCGACTCGCTTGACAAGCAACCCTGCCCTGCCGCATGTCCCTTTCGTTGGTGTCTGCGAGAGCAGATGAAAAGGGAATGCGTCAGCGGTTTTTGCCGTCAAACGCAGCCGCCCCCGCGACCGTGACCGGAGAGGGTGCCCAAAGCCACTGGCAGTATGGCCGGGAAGGCGGGACATCCGGCAGAGGCCTCCTCTGAAATCCGCAAGCCGGGAGACCTGCCAACGCCCGAAGATGAAACCGGACGGGGTGTTCCGGTGTGGGGCTGTGATCGGCCCGCATGAAACCCCGTCCCCCACGAAGAGGATTTGGGGGGATGAGAGACATGACCGAGACCGCACCGGTCGAACTGCTGGTTTGCACTACCTGCCGTCGCGGGCTGCCTGTCGAGGATGACGCCCAGCGCCCCGGCACGTTGCTGCACAAGGCGCTTGAACAGGCGGGCCTGCCCGAAGGCATTACCTTGAAAGCTGTGGAATGCCTGTCGAATTGCGATGAAGGCTGCTCGATCGTGCTACGCGGAGGACCGGATCGCTGGACTTTCGTGTATGAGCATCTGAACGAGATCGACCATGTCGAAACCATCGTCGAAGGCGCAGCCAAATACCTCGCCACCGAGGACGGTTTGGTCAAATGGCGTGAACGTCCTGAACATTTCCGCAAAAACTGTGCGGCCCGCATTCCCCCGATTGGAGCCCTGAAATGAGCAATCTCGAGAAACTCCCCGTCACTGTGATCACCGGCTTTTTGGGCTCGGGCAAAACCACACTGGTGCGCCATCTGATGCAGAACCCGCAGGGCAAGCGGCTGGCGGTGGTCGTCAACGAATTCGGCGATGTCGGCGTCGATGGCGATATCCTGAAATCCTGCGCCATTCCTGATTGCCCCGCAGAAAACATCATGGAACTGGCCAATGGTTGCATCTGCTGCACCGTGGCCGATGATTTCATCCCGACCATTGAAGCCCTGATGGCACTAGAGCCGCGTCCCGATCACATCCTGATCGAAACCTCCGGTCTTGCCCTGCCAAAACCGTTGTTGAAGGCGTTCGACTGGCCCGATATCCGCTCGAAAATTACCGTCGATGGCGTGATTGCTCTGGCCGATGCCGAGGCTGTGGCCGCTGGTCGGTTCGCTCCGAATGTCGAGGCGGTGGATGCGCAACGCATGGCAGATGACTCGATTGATCATGAAACGCCCTTGTCCGAGGTGTTCGAGGATCAGATTTCCTGCGCCGACATCATTCTGCTGACCAAGCCCGATCTGGCTGGCCCGGAAGGCGTTGCGAAAGCGAAAGAGATCATCGCCGCCGAAGCGCCCCGCCCCATGCCCGTGGTCGAAGTGGCCGAGGGTGCCGTGGACGTCCGCGTCGTGCTGGGTCTAGAAGCCGCGGCCGAGGATGACATGGACGCGCGTCCCAGCCATCACGACGGCCATCACGATCACGAGCATGACGATTTCGAAAGCATCATCGTTGAACTGCCCGAGCAAACCGATCCGATTGATCTGGTCGCCAAGATTGAACGATTGGCCAACGAGTTGAATATCCTGCGCGTCAAAGGCTATGCCGCCGTTCAGGGCAAGCCCATGCGCCTACTGGTTCAGGCCGTCGGTGCGCGCGTGCGTCACCAATATGACCGCCTGTGGGAGCCCGGCGAAGACCGTCGCTCGCGCCTTGTGGTCATTGCCGAGCATGACGATATCAAAGAGGCCGAGATCCGCGATATCCTCGTGGGTGTAACCGAGGCTGCCGAGTAAGACTTATGCACGTCGTCTTCCGCGAAAGCCATGGGCTCGAAGAAACCGAGACCCCGACCGATCTGGGTCAGAGCCCGGCGGACCTGGTGGTGCTGTCCTTTTCCGACAGTGACCTTGGCGCTTTCGCGGCGGGATGGCATCGTGGAGGTGGGCCTGAAGGACGCATGCCAACGATGCGGCTGGCCAATCTGACGGCGCTGAAGCATCCCCTCTCAGTCGACACATATGTCGAGCAGACACTGGAGGGCGCAAAGGGCATCCTGATCCGTCTGATCGGTGGAGTGCCCTATTGGGCGTACGGCTTGCAGCAGGTTCTGGCGCTGGCGCAGGCCAAAGGGATTGCACTGGCCGTACTGCCCGCAGACGGTCGCGAGGATACGCGGCTGGATGATTACTCTACCCTGCCTGTCTCGACCCTGCGGCGGCTGGCGCATCTGTGCGACACCGGCGGTGAGGTCGCGGCGCAGGCCGCTCTGGCGCAGATGGCACTGGCTGCGGGGTTGTATGCAGGTCCGGTCATGGGCGCCAAGACCATCCCCGAATGCGGTGCCTGGTGCCCAGATCACGGCGTGATCCCTGCAGAAAACGCTCTGCCCGGTGATGCGAAACGTATCATCGTAACCTTCTATCGTGCTTATCTGACCTCGGCGGACACAGCCCCAATCGCAGCGCTGATCCGCAGCTTGCGCGCGCGAGGTTTTGAGGCCGTCGGCCTGTTTGCCCCGTCGCTCAAAGCACCAAATGCCGCCGATTGGCTGCGCGAGACTATTGTGGCGCTGAAGCCTTCGGCGATCGTCAACGCCACCTCATTCTCAGGCAAGGGCGCATCAGGCACCTCACCTCTCGATGTGGCAGAGGTGCCGGTCTTTCAGGTCGCGCTGGCCACCTCACGCCGCAAAGCGTGGGCCGAAGCGGAACGCGGCCTTTCGCCTGCCGATCTTGCCATGCATGTGGTCCTTCCGGAAGTGGACGGGCGGATCAACGCGGGCATCGTATCGTTCAAAGAGCCGGGCAAACGCGACCCGCATCTCGAATATTCTCGTTTCGCTCATCGGGCTGAACCCGAACGGATCGAAGCCATCATCAACCGCATCTCCGGCTGGCTGAACCTTCACGACAAACCCAAAGCGGAGCAGGTTCCGGCGCTGGTTCTATCGACCTATCCCGGCAAAGACTGGCAGATGGCACATGCAGTGGGTCTGGATGCGCTGGCCTCGGCTGAGGCAATGTTGCTCGATCTGCAAGGCGAAGGGTATGACACCGCGCCTGCCGAGCCAATTGCTGAAACTCTTCTTGATGCCCGGATTTCATGGCCGCTAGAGGATTATCAGGCGGCGCTGGCGGCGCTGCCGGAAACACACCGCGCCGATCTCAATAAGGTTTGGGGCACTCCCAAAGACGACCCTGCTTTCACAAACGGCGCGTTCCACTTCACTGCGCTGCGTCGCGGAAAGGCTCTGATCGCGCTGCAGCCCGAGCGCGGCACACCCGAACTGCGCGATGACGACTATCACGATCTGTCGCGCACACCGCGCCACGCCTACGTCGCCTTTTACTTGTGGTTGCGCAAAGGATTGGTCGCGGATGCGCTGATCCATATCGGCGCGCATGGCACGCTGGAATGGTTGCCGGGAAAATCAGTCGCCTTGTGCAACGAATGTTGGCCCGAGGCGTTAATCGGCGATCTGCCGGTGATCTACCCCTTCATTGTCAACGACCCCGGCGAGGCCGCGCAGGCCAAGCGTCGGATCGGGGCGGTCACGTTGGGCCATATCCCACCCCCGATGAAGGAAAGCGGCACACCAGATCGCATGGTGCGGCTGGAATCGCTGTTGGACGAGTTCTCGAACGCGGACGGGCTAGACCCCAAACGCCGCGATCGCCTGCAGGAAGATATCCGGGACGAGGCGCAGGCGATCGGGCTGGAAAGCGATCTTGGCCTCGATCAGGCCACCTGTACCGCCGAGGCGATCACGCGCATTGACCGATTTGTCTGTGACATCAAGGAAAGCCAGTTCGGTGATGGGCTGCATATCTTTGGGCGCGTCCCCGATGAGACGGGCAATTTCGACGCTGCCCCCTCAGCCCAAGCTGAACGCTCTGCCCTGATTGACGCTTTAGCGGGCAAACGGATCGAGGCCGGGCCGTCCGGTTCCCCCTATCGCGGGCGTACGGATGTTTTGCCGACCGGGCGGAATCTATATACGACCGACCCACGCTCGGTTCCCACGCGCGCGGCCTATACACAAGGCGTCAAGCTCGCCGAGGAACTAGTTCGGCGGCACCTGCAAGAAGAAGGCGACTACCCCAAGGGCTTGATCGTCGATCTATGGGGTTCGGCCACTATGCGCACAGCGGGCGAGGAATTCGCCATGGCGCTACACCTGCTGGGAGTGAAGCCGGTTTGGGATAAAGGGTCTGAGCGGGTCTCGGGCATCGAAGTGTTGCCGATCACCGATCTCAGCCGCCCGCGTCTGGACGTAACATTGCGCGTCTCAGGTCTTTTCCGGGACGTGTTCCCGACGCTTTCCGCGCTGTACGGTCAGGCTGTCCGCGCATTGACCAAACGAGATGAAGCACCCGACTGGAATCCTTACGCCGGTCAGGAGCCTGCGGCGCGGGTCTATGGGCCAGCCCCCGGCAGCTATGGTCTGAACATGACTCATCTGTCCGAAACCTATACGAATGAGGCACGCGTGCAGGCGGGTGAGGCTTGGCTGGACGCCAGTTCCTTCGCTTTGGAAGGTGAACACATCGCGCAGGATAAGGACGGTATCTCGCAACGCGTCGCCAACGCCGACAGCTTTGTGCACCTACAGGACCTGACCGAGACGGACTTGCTGCTGGCCAATGATTATGCAACGCACGAGGCCGGATTTGCCGCCGCCAAGAAAATCACCGGCGGTACTGCGCAGCTTTATCATCTGGACAATACCAACCCGGACAACCCGCGCGCCCGCACCCTGCCCGAGGAAATCAGCCGCGTCGTCTATGCCCGCGCCGCCAACCCGGGCTGGATTGCCGGAATGCAGCGGCACGGGTTCCGGGGCGCCGCTGAAATCGCGGCGACGCTGGATCATATGGCATCTTTCGCGCATCTGTCCGGCACAGTCGCACCGCATCTGTTCGATCTGTACCACGACGCCACGCTGGGCAATGAAGAGGTCGACGCCTTCCTGCAACAGGCAAACCCGCAAGCACATCAGGCCATGCAGGATCGGTTCCGTGCACTGCTGGAGGCAGGGCTATGGCATACCCGCCGGAACTCGATCCGCGCCGACCTGGAGGGGTTGGGATGAGTGCGCCAATCGTGCAGGGCTGGTGCCCCGGTGCCCATCGCCCGATGATGTCCGGTGATGGGCTGGTCGTGCGTGTGCGCCCTCGGCTGGCGCGCCTGGATGCCCAACAGGCGATAGGGCTGTGCGAATTGGCGGAACGGTTCGGCAATGGCACGATCGACCTTACCAATCGCGCCAACCTTCAGCTGCGTGGAGTAAAGGAAACCGACCATCAATCCTTGTTGGCCGCGCTTTCCTTGCTGAAGCTGCTGGACGCCGAGCCCGGAATCGAAATTCGCCGCAACATTCTGGTCTCACCGCTCTATGAAGCCGGTGATCTGACCACCCGGCTGACACAGGAATTGATCCAGCGTCTGGCCGAGCTCCCGGATTTACCTGCCAAGTTCGGCTTTGCCATCGACACAGGTTCCGAGCGTTTATTGGCCGATGACTCGGCGGATATCCGGCTTGAACTCGGTTCGGGCAGCCTGGTCCTGCGCGCGGACGGGGCCGAAACCGGACGAGTGGTGTCGGAAGCTCAAGCCATCGACCAAGTGATCGCGTTGGCGAAGTGGTTTGCGCAAACCCACACAACCGAGACCCGCCGCATGGCGCGGACCGTTGCCACATATGGTTTGCCCAACGAGTGGCAAGGCAGCGCGCCCGGCCCCATTGGTGTGCCTCTTCAACCGGGAGCCTGCGCGCAGGGGACACTCTATGGCGCTGCCTTTGGGCAACTACCGGCGCGGCAACTCCATTCACTGATTGAAAACAGCAACCCCACTGCCCTGCGGGTCACACCATGGCGGCTGTTCCTGTTGGAAGGCGGGGCGGCGATACCCGCCCTTGACTTTGTCACAGATGGCACCGACCCGCTGAGAACAACCGACGCCTGCCCCGGCGCGCCATACTGCCCGCAGGCGCAGGTCGAAACCCGCGGTGTGGCGCGCGCCCTGGCCGCGCGCGTTGCAGGCAGCCTGCATGTATCGGGCTGCGCCAAGGGATGCGCCCGAATGGGTCCGGCCGATGTCACTTTGGTTGGCAATTCCGGACGATTTGACCTTGTCAAACAAGGCCGTGCGGGGGATGAGCCCTGCCAACGCGGCCTGACCGAAGAAACACTCATGACCATGGACTTCACCTGATGCCCTATGAATACGAAACCGACGGCGCGGCGATCTACAAGCAGAGCTTTGCCACCATCCGATCCGAGGCTGATCTGGCCCGGTTCGATGCCGATGAAGAACAGGTCGCCGTTCGGATGATCCACGCCGCAGGGATGGTCGGGCTGGAAGAGTTCGTCCATTTCTCGGACGGTTTTGTCTCGGCGGCGCGTTCCGCGCTGGAAAATGGCGCACCGATCCTGTGTGATGCCCGCATGGTCAGCGAAGGCGTCACCCGCTTTCGCCTGCCCGCTGACAACGAAGTGATCTGCACCCTGCATGACGAGCGCGTGCGCCCTCTGGCTGCCGAAATGAGCAACACGCGCTCTGCCGCCGCGCTAGAGCTGTGGCGTCCGCATCTGGAAGGAGCACTGGTCGCGATCGGTAACGCCCCTACCGCGCTTTTCCACCTGCTGAACATGTTGGAAGATCCCGACTGCCCACGCCCCGCTGCCATTATCGGCTGCCCGGTGGGCTTCGTCGGAGCGGTCGAGTCCAAGGATGCCTTGTGGGAAGCGCAGCCCGTACCCTCCTGCATCGTCAAAGGCCGTTTGGGAGGCAGTGCGATCACAGTTGCTGCCATCAATGCTATCGCGAGCCGCACGGAATGAGCGGGGGTAAAATATACGGCGTGGGCCTCGGCCCCGGCGATCCGGACCTGATGAGTGTCCGTGCGGACCGCCTGCTGCGCAATGCCCGCCATGTGGCGTTTTTTCGCAAACCTGGCCGCACAGGTCAGGCCCGCAAGATCGTCAATGGAATGATCCCCGGCGATGCCATCGAGTTTCCAATGGAGTACCCGGTAACCACCGAAATCCCGGTGACGGATCCAAGGTATAATGAACTCCTTTCGGTGTTTTACGAAGACTGTGCCGCACATCTGAAGTCGCTTACCGAAAATGGTGAGGATGTAGTGGTCCTGTGCGAAGGCGATCCGTTCTTCTATGGATCATTTATGCACCTTTACAATCGACTACGAGACATATCTGAAGTCGAAGTCGTACCTGCCATAACCGGGATGTCCGGCGCTTGGACCGCGACCGGTGACCCGATAACTTGGGGCGACGATGTCCTCACGGTTCTTGTTGGAACCTTGCCCGAGGATACGCTGACTGAACGCATGACCCAGACCGACGCGCTGGTTGTCATGAAGATCGGGCGGAACTTCGACAAGGTAAAGCGCGCGCTGAGACAGGCCGGGCTTTATGATCGCGCGTGGATCGTCGAATACGCTCAGATGCCGAACCAACGGGTCTGCAAACTGTCTGACAATTGCGAAGGGATCACGCCCTATTTCTCAATCATTCTGGTTCATGGACAGGGACGCCGACCATGAGCGGTTGGGTCAAGATCGCTGGCCTTGGGCCTGGAAACGAAGCACTGGTCACTCCCGAAGTCACTGCCGCGCTTGCAGAAGCGACAGACGTGGTTGGCTACATCCCTTATGTTGCTCGGGTGGCCGAGCGTGAGGGGTTGACCCTGCACGCCAGCGATAACCGGGTCGAGATCGACCGCTCTCAGCACGCTTTGCAAATGGCAGCCGACGGTAAACGCGTCGTTGTGGTTTCATCTGGCGATCCCGGCGTGTTTGCGATGGCCGCAGCGGTGTTTGAAGCGCTTGAAAACGGGCCGAATGACTGGCGCGACATACAGATCGAAGTGTTGCCAGGGATCACTGCGATGCTGGCGGCTTCGGCCCGTGCCGGGGCACCGTTAGGGCATGATTTCTGCGCCATCAACCTGAGCGACAACCTGAAGCCATGGCCACTGATCGAAAAGCGCCTGCGACTTGCCGCGCAGGGCGATTTCGCCATGGCGTTCTATAACCCTCGCTCGAAGTCTCGACCGGAAGGGTTTGAAAAAACGCTGGAAATCCTGCGGGAAGAATGTGAGCCGGAACGCCTGATCCTGTTTGCACGCGCTGTATCCCGCGAGGATGAGGCTTTGCGGATTTCAACTCTGGAAGAAGCCACGGCAGATATGGCGGACATGCAGACCGTCGTCATCGTCGGCTCGTCCCTGACCCGCATAGTCGAGCGCAACAGCGCCCCGATCGTCTACACCCCGAGATTCACGCTGGCCAAGGATTAAGTATGCGCCAGCCAGTCCAAGACCTGCGTGGCATTTGCCAACTCGGTCCGCTTCGGCAGGGTCGGACGGTCTATCATCAGAACCGGCAAGCCCAGCGCCCTGGCGGCATCGAGTTTGGCCCGCGCGCCGGTGCCACCCGCATTCTTGGATACAATCAATTGCGTATGGTGACGTTCCATCAAGGCCCGGTCCTCTTCAACAGAAAACGGGCCCCGCGAAACGATCACATCGCTTTTCGGAAGCGGCAATGCGTCCGGATCGTCTACAAGCCGCAAAAGATAGTGATGCTGAGGTTGGGCTGCGAAGTCATGAAGATGCATCCGGCCAACTGCCAGGAAGACACGGCGGGCTGGACCGGCCAGAGCTTCAACCGCACCTTCAATATCCGGTACGTGCTGCCAGTTGTCCCCGTCTTGCGCGACCCAAGCAGGTCGCGTCAATGCGGCCAAGGGCGTTGCGCCCCCCGCACAGGCTTCCACCGCATTTCGGCTCATCTGTGCCGCAAAGGGATGAGTCGCATCGACAACATGGCTGACGCCGTGCTCGTGAATGTACCGCGCCAGTCCCGCTGCACCACCAAACCCGCCCACGCGCATCGGCACGGGTTGCGAGCGCGGGTTATCGACACGTCCAGCGTAGGAATATGTAGCGGGAATGCCTTGATCGGCAACCGATTTTGCCAGAGCATTCGCCTCGGTCGTGCCACCAAGAATCAGGAGGTTGGGCATGTCTGAAACTCCGTGGCTGACTGTTTTGGGTTTGGGCGAAGATGGACTGGATGGCCTGTCCCCTGCAAGCCGTCAAGTGCTGGACCGCGCTGAGATTGTCATGGGTCCGACACGCCACCTGTCGTTGATCCCAGACAGCGCGGCGGAACGGATTGAATGGCCGGTCCCATTTGCCGATGGCCTGCCAATTCTGACCGGATTGCGCGGTCGGCAGACCGTTGTGCTGGCCTCGGGTGATCCGTTCTGGTTCGGGGCCGGGTCCGTTATCGCGCGCAATTTCGGAACGAACGAATGGATTGCCCTACCCGGCCAGTCGACCTTTTCGCTTGCTGCTGCGCGGCTTGGTTGGCCGCTTGAAAACACGTTGACCTTCGGGCTACATGCCGCGCCTCTGACGCGCCTTCGCCCTCACTTGGCACCCGGCCTGCGCGCGATTCTCTTGCTGCGCGACGGCAAAGCCGTAGCCGAGCTTGCGACCTATCTGGGCGAAACCGATTTTGCCGATTGCACTCTGCACGTCATGGAAGCGCTCGGTGGCCCCCGTGAACGCGCGCGCAGCGTGTCGCTGACCGAGGCGTTGCTTGGAACCTTCGAACATCCGGTTTGTGTCGGTCTTGATGTCGCGGGTACTGGGCGTGCCTTCCCCAAAGCCTCGGGAAAGCCCGATGACATCTTTGAAACCGACGGCCAGATAACCAAGCGCCCCATTCGCGCGCTAACCCTGTCGGCGCTTGCTCCTCAGCGGGGTGAGCATCTGTGGGATATCGGTGGTGGCACCGGTTCGATCAGCATCGAATGGCTGATGTGCGATCCGACGCTAACTGCAACGACTATCGAGCCGCGTGCTGATCGGGCCGAACGCATTCGCCGCAATGCCAATACGTTAGGGCAGGATCGGTTGTGCGTTGTGCACGGTTCTGCACCAGAGTCGTTGGCTGATCTTGACCGACCCGATGTGGTGTTCATCGGTGGCGGTCTGAGTGCGGATCTGCTGAACTGGCTACACGCTAATCTTCAGGCCGGCACGCGGCTGATCGCCAACGCGGTGACATTGGAAAGCGAAGCGTTACTAGCTGAATGGCACGTCAAGCTCGGCGGAGACCTGCTGCGCATCGAACTGGCGCAGGCAGCTGCGCTTGGTCCACGGCGAGGCTGGAAATCTGCCTACCCAGTGGTGCAGTGGAGCCTCACGTTATGATCGTCGCGGGGTTAGGTTTCTCATCCTCTGCTACGCTGGCCAGTCTTCGTGCCGCTTTCGAGCTTGCTTCGACAGGAAAAACTGTCGATGCCCTTGCGACCGTTGCGGACAAGGACGGACACGCCGCACTTGCCGCGCTTGCAGAAGCAACTGAGCTGCCGATACATTTCATTCCGGCAAATGATCTTGCCGAACAACGCACACTTACTTGCTCAACCCGCAGTCGCGCCACATATGGCACCGGCAGCGTGGCCGAAGCATCCGCTCTTGCTGCCGCCGGACATGGCGCGCGGCTGATTTCACCCAGACAAATCTCGGACGACCGGCTTGCAACCTGCGCCGTCGCCATCGGAGGACAGACATGACCGTTCATTTCATCGGCGCCGGACCGGGCGCCGCCGACCTGCTGACCCTGCGCGGGCGCGATATCATCGCCTCCTGCCCGGTGTGCCTCTATGCGGGTTCATTGGTACCCGAGGAGATTCTGGGCCACTGCCCCAAAGGCGCGAAGATCATAAACACCGCACCCATGGATCTGGATCAGATCATGGCCGAAATCGAAGCAGCGCATAAAGCTGGACAGGACGTGGCGCGGCTGCATTCCGGGGACCTCTCGGTCTGGTCGGCGATGGGTGAGCAAATCAGACGCCTGAAAGAGATGGGTGTCCCGGTCAGCGTCACGCCCGGTGTACCCTCGTTTGCGGCTGCGGCTGCAGCGCTCGGGACCGAGCTGACACTGCCCGGTCTGGCGCAATCAGTGGTCTTGACCCGCACGCCCGGGCGTGCGTCTTCGATGCCGGAAGGCGAGACACTGAAAAACTTCGCTAAAACAGGTGCGACTTTGGCTATCCACCTTTCGATCGGAAATCTGGATAACGTCATCGCCGACCTGACACCTGCCTATGGGGCAGACTGCCCGGTCGCCGTGGTCTACCGCGCTAGTTGGCCGGATGAGAAGATCATCCGCGCAACGCTTGCCACGTTGAAGGAGGCGCTGGACAACAGCATCTCGCGCACCGCACTGATCATGGTTGGTCCGGCGCTTGCAGGTGAAGGGTTTGACGAAAGCTGTCTGTATTCCAAGACATATGACCGCCGCTATCGCCCTCAAAGCGCCGACAGTCCGTGGTCGAGCTGGAGCCATGGTGATGACTAACCCACCGGGAATACTGATTTCCGCTCCGTCGTCGGGTACAGGCAAGACCACAGTCATGCTAGGATTGCTCCGGGCGCTGGCCGAGGACGGCTTGACCGTACAACCGTTCAAAAGCGGACCGGACTACATCGACCCGGCTTTTCACCGGGCTGCGGCAGGCCGTGCCTCGTTCAATCTGGATAGCTGGGCGATGGGGGAGCCGCTGCTAAGCGCGATCTCTGAGCAGGCGACGGGCGCGGATATTGTAGTGGCCGAGGGCTCGATGGGTCTGTTTGATGGTGTCGCCAAACCCGGAGAGCTGGGGCATGGGTCGAGCGCTGAAACGGCGCTGCGCATGGGATGGCCGGTCGTTCTGGTCCTGGATGTCGGAGGACAGGCGCAATCGGCGGCGGCGACCGCGCTTGGCTTTCGGATGTATAACCCCGATCTACCTTTTGCCGGGGTGATCCTGAACCGCTGTGCCAGCCCAAGACATGAGCGGCTGACGCGGCTGGGCATGGAACGGGCTGGATTGCCGGTTCTGGGCGTTCTTCCGCGCCGAGGTGATCTGACTCTGCCCGAAAGACATCTAGGTCTGATCCAGGCGGTTGAGCATCCGGATCTGGAAACGGCAATCGCCGGATACGCCGCATTCCTGCGTGAACATGTCGATCTGGATGCGATCAAACGGGCGGCCTCCTCAGGCCCTGCTGGACCATCGTCAGCCGCGTTGCCGCGACCCCCGGCGCAGCGGATCGCACTGGCCCGTGATGCAGCGTTTTCATTTACTTACCCGCATCTGCTGGAAGGGTGGCGCAGCGCCGGTGCAGAAATACTGCCCTTTTCGCCACTGGCAAACGAAGCGCCAGTTGCAGATGCCGATCTGGTCTGGTTACCCGGGGGATATCCTGAGCTGCATGCGGGAACATTAGCCGCGGCAGATATCTTCTTGACCGGCCTACGGAAACACGCGGAAACGCGGCCCGTGCATGGTGAATGCGGGGGGTACATGGCATTGGGGGAAGTATTGGTCGACAAGGAAGGCGCCCCACATCAGATGGCAGGGTTGTTGGGTCTGCAAACCTCATACCAAAAGCGCAAATTCAACCTTGGCTATCGTAAGGCTGAACTCTTGGCTCCAATGCCCGGCTTTGCGGCGGGTACCGCCCTGCGCGGACATGAGTTCCACTATTCCTCGATCATCGAACAACCCGACGCTCCACTCGCGCGGGTCTTCGATGCGGAAGGAGCTGAAGGCCCTCAGACAGGATCGCGACGCGGCAATGTCACCGGCACATTTTTCCATCTTATTGCAGAGGCCTCGGCATGACCGGTTTTGTCTCTTTCATTGGCTCAGGTCCGGGTGATCCGGAGCTACTAACGCTCAAGGCCGTAGACCGGATGCAGAAAGCCGATGCAGTGCTGTTTGATGATCTCAGCAGCGGCCCGATCCTGACCCATGCGCGTGACGATGCTGATCTGGTTGGTGTTGGCAAACGTGCCGGTCGCCCTTCGCCCAAGCAGGATCACGTCAGCCGATTGTTGGTGGAGTATGCGCAGACCGGTCAGCAGGTGGTACGCCTGAAATCCGGTGATGGAGGATTGTTCGGTCGACTGGAGGAAGAACTGGTCGCGTTGCAGGCAGCCGGCATCAAGTACGAGATCATTCCCGGCATCCCCTCTGCCGTCGCGGCGGCAGCTGCAGCTGGTATTCCTCTGACCCGACGCCTGACTGCACGTCGTGTTCAATTCGTCACCGGGCATGACGTAAGTGGCAAATTGCCGACCGATCTGAACCTTCCCGCCCTGGCTGATGCTAGCGCGACGACGGTCGTATTTATGGGCAAGCGCACTTTTCCCTTGCTGGTCGAAGCCCTGAGCGCGCATGGCTTGCCGTTGGACACGCCTGCTTTGATGGCCGAATCTGTTTCAACTCCCGAGCAATCCTTGGAGCGCTCCACAATCGGAGACCTGTCCGACAAGCTGCGATCCGAGGTCGGAACCGCCCCGGCCCTGATCCTGTATGGCCCGCTGGCAGAGTTCGAAGATGTTTGAACTGATCCTGATCGGAATCGGAACGGGTAATCCCGACCACCTGACCTTTCAGGGGGCGAAGGCGATCAGATCAGCGGACCTGATCCTGATCCCGCGAAAAGGAGAGAACAAAGCTGATCTGGCCGGTGTGCGCGAAGACATCATCACGCAGGTCACCGACAAACCTGCACGGATCGCCTATTTCGACGTTCCCAAACGCCGGGCAGATGACGGCTATCTCCGAGGCGTCGAC
Organism: Ruegeria sp. A5; assembly: GCF_056543005.1. Taxonomy (NCBI): domain Bacteria; kingdom Pseudomonadati; phylum Pseudomonadota; class Alphaproteobacteria; order Rhodobacterales; family Roseobacteraceae; genus Ruegeria; species Ruegeria sp. A5. The sequence goes on along the minus strand of NZ_JBQGAV010000004.1, from coordinate 399,452 downwards.
GAATGGCACGACGCAATTGCCCTGCGCTGGCACGAGGCGATTTCAGCCTACCCGGACGCGCAGAAGGTGGCGTTGCTGATCTGGGGTGATCCGTCGCTGTATGACAGTTCGCTAAGAATTGCAGCGCGGCTGGACCCGCAACCACAAGTCCAGGTTATGCCGGGAATCACAGCGTTGCAGGCGTTGACTGCAGCCCATGCGATCCCGATCAATGATCTGGGCGCGCCCTATGTCGTGACCACAGGCCGTCGCATCCGCGATGATGGATGGCCTGAAACGGCGTCGAAAGTGGCCGTAATGCTGGATGGCGAATGCTCGTTCCAGAGCCTGAAGATGACCGATTATGACATCTGGTGGGGGGCATATGTGGGCATGAAAGAAGAGATTCTGATCAAAGGCCCATTGGCGGATGTGGCGCAAGACATTCTGGATACCCGCATGCAGGCCCGCTCTGATCACGGCTGGATCATGGATATCTATCTGCTGAAGAAACGTGCGGCCTGACGCGCGCACAGGATTGTGAGCCCCGTTTCAGCGCTTTTCTGTCATCAATTCCCCAGTCAACAGGAAGGGAAAGAACATGAGGGCGCTTTGGGCTGCGATCTGCCTGCTGGCGATGCCTGCTTGGGCCGACGGCATCGAACCTCTTACTGGATGGGCGGTTTACTCCAGCGGAAAAAGCTATGAGACCCTCGTGGATGACACAAAGGCCGCTGTAAAGGAAAACGGCCTGATCGTTGTGACACAGGCCGGGCCGACCAAAGCGGCGGCCTCGCGCGGTATCACCATTCCGGGCAACCGGGTGATTGGCGCATTCAACAACGATTACGCAGTTCGGGTTCTTGAAACCTCGACCAACGCGATGATCGAAGCGCCCATCCGTTTCTACGTGACCGAGAACGAGGACGGCACTGCAACCCTTTCTTACAAGACACCAAGCTTCGTCTTTGCCCCTTACGCAGACGAGGGCGGAGACGCTCTGCGCGAGATTGCCACAGAATTGGACGCAAAGTTTCAGGCCGTAGCGGAAAACGCCGTCAAATAGTCACACTGACGTGAACCTGCTTGCGTCCGGACGCGTCCTCCGCAATCTGCTGGCAGATAACTTTGTCGGAGCTTGATTAATGCAGGACTTGTCTCCCCGCGCTGCGGATTTGTTGGCACAACACCTTTTCGAGGCCGGATGCCGCCATGCGTTCGGAATGCCCGGCGGCGAGGTTCTGACATTGGTGGATGCGCTGGAAAGCGCGGGCATTGCTTTCCACCTTGCAAAACACGAAAACTCTGCAGGTTTCATGGCCGAAGCGGTCCACCATCGCGATGGTGCACCTGCAATCCTCGTGGCCACACTCGGGCCCGGAGCGATGAACGGGATCAATGTGGTCGCCAACGCCCTGCAGGATCGGGTGCCGATGATCGTGCTGACCGGATGTGTCGACGCGGATGAGGCGTTGACCTACACCCATCAAGTGATGGATCACGCGCAAGTCTATCGCTCGATCACCAAAGGCAGCTTTATGCTGACGGCCGACGGGGCCGATATCATCGCCGACAAGGCGGTATCGCTTGCCAACCAAGCGCGCCCCGGCCCGGTACACATCGATGTGCCTATCTCGGTGGCCGATACGCGCGTATCAGGGATTAAACGTCGTCGACTGGCAAAAGTTGCTCCTGTCGCGCCTGGCGCGGAATGTCTGGAAAAGGCCCGCCGCTGGGTGGCCGAGGCTGAGCGACCTTTGGCGATCATCGGTCTTGATGTTCTTTACGACGACTCGCGCTGTGTGGTGCGAGCATTTCTAGAGCATTTCAACATTCCCTTTCTCACCACCTACAAGGCCAAGGGGGTGGTGCCCGAGGATCATCCACTCTGCCTGGGCGGGGCGGGTTTGTCTCCGCTGGCCGATAAGCACCTAGTCCCGCTGGTGGAACAGGCTGATCTGGTACTGTGTTTGGGATATGACCCTATCGAGATGCGCCCCGGCTGGCGCGAGATATGGGACCCAGAAACCAAGCGCGTGATCGACATATCAGCCGTGGTGAACGATCATTACATGCATCAGGCTGGGCTAAATCTGGTCGCCGACACCGGCGCAACGCTTGAGGCCATCGCCAAGGGCAACCCCGCCGGCAAGACTTGGCCGAATGGTGAGCCTGAACAGGTCAAGGCTGCGCTGGCGAATGCTTTTCCGACAGATGAAGACTGGGGACCGGCGGCGATCATCGCAGAAACTCGTGCCGTTCTGCCACCCGAGACCCTCGCCACGGCCGACAGCGGCGCGCATCGCATTCTGCTCAGTCAGATGTGGGAGTGTTCGGAGGCACGAGGGTTGATCCAGTCCTCGGCGCTCTGCACCATGGGGTGTGCCGTTCCGATGGCGATCGGTCTGAAAATGGCCGAACCGGATCGCCCCGTGATCAGCTTTTCTGGCGATGCCGGCTTTCTGATGGTTGCTGGAGAGCTGTCGACTGCCGCCGAATTGCGTGGCAACCCAATCTTTCTGGTCTTTGTCGATGCCAGCCTTGCGCTTATCGAACTGAAACAACGCCAGCGCCAGATGGGCAATCGCGGAGTGGACTTTGACCGCCATGACTTTGCGGCTTTAGGCCGCGCATTCGGCGGTTATGGTCACACAGTTCGTAGCCGCGACGATTTGCGGGCTGCATTGGATCAGGCGTTGAAAGCAGACAAGTTCACTGTCATTGCTGCGGAAATTGACCGTGGAGGATATGATGGCCGCATCTGAAGGACCGCTGAAAGGCGTCAAGGTACTGGACCTGTCTCGCATTCTGGCAGGACCCACTTGTACGCAGTTGTTGGGCGACCTTGGCGCTACCGTCATCAAAGTCGAAAACCCGGCGACCGGTGGTGATGATACGCGGCAATGGGGCCCTCCTTACGCCGAGGATGCGGATGGCAACCGCTCAGACCTGAGCGCATATTTCATGTCCTCCAACCGCAACAAGAAATCGGTCGCCTTGGATATCGCAACACCCGAAGGACAGGCAGAAGTCCGACGCCTAGCCTCGCACGCTGATATTCTGATCGAGAATTTCAAGCCCGGTGGACTGGCGAAATACGGGCTCGACTACGCAACCTTGTCCAATGAGTTTCCTGACCTCGTCTACTGTTCGATCTCAGGCTACGGGCAGACAGGCCCAAACTCATCGAAGCCCGGATATGATCTTATGGCGCAAGGATATGGCGGGATCATGTCTCTGACCGGAGACGCCGACGGCGCGCCGATGAAAGTAGGCGTCGGAATTGCTGATGTGATGTGTGGTATGTATGCCTGCGTTGGTATTCTGGCTGCGCTGCGTCATCGCGACATGACTGGCGAGGGTCAGCAGATCGATCTGGCGCTGGTGGATGCACAGATTGCTTGGCTGATCAATGAAGGCGTGAATTATCTGACCTCGGGCGAAGTGCCTCAGCGGCGCGGCAACGGGCATCCCAATATTGTGCCTTACGAGGTCTATCAGACGGCGGATGGGCACGTGATTCTGGCCGTTGGAAATGACAGTCAGTTCAAAAGATTTTGCGGCTTCATCGAAAAGCCAGAGCTAGCCGACGATCCCCGATTTGCCACCAACCCGGCCCGTCTTGAAAATAGGGATGCGTTGAATGCGATCCTGCGCCCGGCAGTTCAGGCGCTGGATACAGGCAGCGTTATCGCGGGGCTTGAAGACCTGAAAGTCCCTGTTGGCCCGGTGCGGACGCTCGATCGGGTTTTTGCCTCGGATCAGGTCGCTGCCCGCCAGATGCAGATCTCGATGCAAGCTGAGCCTGGCGAGGTGCAACTGATCGGGAATCCCCTGAACCTGTCACGCACGCCTGTAACATATCGCAGCGCACCACCGGTCTGTGGGGCTGACACACAGGCTGTTCTGAACGCGGAAAACCCCTTCGAAGATTGAAACACTCTGCCCGTTTAGGCGGCAAGTTGCTGAAACATGCCCTTGAATCGGCGGTTTTTTTCGCGTTTCTCACACACGGGATTTCACCAATTCGAGAGCAGGGTCGATACTGTTACGACCCGGCTGCACACTCTGTTACATCGAACAGTGTAGAACGTCGCAATCAGATTGGACCCGAGTATGAAACAAGACGTCTTTGGACAGATGAACACCCTGAACCAGCCCGCAAGCGTCGAGGCATGGGATGGTGTTCTCCTTGGGTTCATGGCGCATGCCGCTGTCACACCGCAACATCTGGGCAAGGTGCTGGAGCTTGAGCCGGACTTTGCGCTGGGCCATGCGGTCAAAGGGCTGTTCATGGTTCTGCTGGGCCGGCGTGAGATGATCGCGGTCGCTGCCGAAGCGCTGAGTGCCGCGAATGCAGCGATGGAGCGTCAGCCAGTTTCAGCCCGGGAAAGGCTATATGTCGAGGCGCTGGGTTTGTATATGGCCGACCTTCCATCACAGGCCGTTCAGAAATTTGAAGAGATTCTGCGAGCGCACCCAACGGATACTTTGGCCATGAAGCTCAGCCATGCGACGCGTTTCGTTCTGGGCGATGCGGCGGGGATGCGTCGGTCGATCGAACGGGTGATGCCAGCGTATGAACCCGACCATGCCGGACGTGGATACTTGCTGGGATGCCACTCGTTCGCGCTGGAGGAAACCGGCGCCTACGAGAAAGCCGAGATCGCCGGTCGTCAGGCCTTGTGGATGGTTTCGGACGACGCCTGGGGATTGCACGCTGTAGCGCACGTGCACGAGATGACGGGCAACGCGCAGCTGGGACTGGACTGGCTCGCGGGACGCGAGGACGCTTGGGCGCATTGCAACAATTTCCGCTATCATGTCTGGTGGCACAAGGCGCTGATGCATCTGGATTTGGGGCAAGTCGATCAAGTTATGGCGCTTTACGATCATCACATCCGCCAGGACAAAACCGACGACTATCGCGATATCTCGAATGCAACCTCGCTGCTGTCCCGGCTAGAGCTTGAGGGCGTTGATGTTGGCAACCGCTGGGAAGAACTAGCCGATCTCAGCGCAGCACGAACCGAAGACGGATGCTTGATCTTCGCCGATCTTCACTACTTGCTGGCATTGACCGGGGACAATCGTTCGGAGGCTACAGCAAATATGCTGCAGCGTATTCAAAATGACGCCCAGCGCAATCAGGGCGACACGCCGATCCGCATGTCCGACCCGGGCATTGCCGCCGCCAAGGGGCTTGAGGCCTTTGGAGAAGGCCTTTACGGCCAAGCCTTTGATTTTCTTTCAAATGCCCGGGGTGGGATGCAACTGGCGGGTGGCAGCCACGCCCAACGTGATGTATTCGAGCGCATCACCATTGATTCCGGCCTGCGCGCTGGCCGCCTGGATGCTGTCGAGCGCATCCTGGACGACCGCCGCGCCAAACGTGCCGGGGGAGAGGACAATTACGCCCTCGCCCGCCGAGAATTGATCGAGGCCGCACGCGACAGCGGCGACGCACAAAGCGTCCCCGCCGAATAACAACAATAAAAGACCAAGAAGGACAGAAACCGTATGGCGACCGCATCGCCCGCTTCTGATTTTGCTCCGGTGGCGTCTCAGGTCGCCGCCCCCGCCGCTACGCGCGATCCGCGGTTGGATTTCTATCGCGGCATCGCGATGTTCATCATCCTGATTGCCCATATTCCGAACGATCCGTGGGCCAAATGGATACCTGCCCGCTTTGGCTTTTCGGACGCAACCGAGATCTTCGTATTCTGTTCAGGCATGGCTTCGGCAATTGCTTTTGGGGGGGCGTTCATGCGCAAAGGCTGGTGGATGGGCACCGCACGCGTGAGCTTTCGCATCTGGCAGGTCTACTGGGCGCATATCTGCCTGTTCTTCTTTGTCGCGATGACAATGGCGGCCCTGAACCAGAGTGGGCTGTTCGAGAAAAACTATATCTCCTCTCTCAATCTACAGCATTTCTTCAACGATCCGGCGTCACAGATCGTCGGACTGTTCACCCTGACCTATGTGCCGAACTACTTCGATATTCTACCGATGTATCTGGTGGTACTGGCGATGATGCCCCTGTTTATGGGGCTATATCGGATCGGATTCTGGGCGGTCGCCATGGCCTCGGTCACGATCTGGCTCGTTGCACAATTCGACTACCTTGACCTGCCGGCCGAGCCCTGGTCAGAGCGCCAGTGGTTCTTCAACCCATTCGGGTGGCAATTGCTGTTCTTCACCGGCTTTGCGTTCATGCGAGGTTGGATTCCAGCGCCGCCGGTGTCGAAAACTCTGATCTGGGCGGCAGCATTGTTTTTGATCTTCTCGATGCCGTTCGGCTCGTGGAAGGTATTCACTTGGATCAATGCAGCAGCCCCTGATCTGGCTGAAGAGATTCGCAAGGTCTGGCCAGTGACCAAAGAATTTCGCGATAAGACCGACTTTGGTCTATTCCGGTATCTGCATTTCCTGTCACTTGCCTATTTGGGTTGGGTTATCGCTGGTGAGCACGGCCACCGCCTGATCGCGACCGGTCAGGGGGCAGCTGCAAAAGTCTGGCAGTTCCTGCTGACCATCATCACCAAAGTGGGTCAGCAATCGCTCGCGGTGTTCGTATTTTCTATGGCAGCAGCACGACTTATCGGCGTCGGACTGGACCTGAGTGGGCGGGATGTTGCCAGTGTGTTCATCGCCAACATGATTGGCTTTGCCATGATCATCGGCGTGGCTTATCTGGCCGCCTGGTTCAAGTCACAACCTTGGAAATCAAAGAAATGAACTTTACACGTCGCGCTTTTCTCGCCTCATCAACCGCTCTGGCCTTCGCCCCAGCGGCATATGCCACAGGAGGAGAGACCCCGTTCAGCCGAGACGACGTCATCGCAATGGCCCGCGACCTGGCCAGCCGCGATTATGCAGAGCGTGAGATGGTTCCGCAGGAGTGGCAGGACCTGACGTATCAGCAATACCGTTCAATCCGGTTCCGGCTGGATCGCGCGCTGTGGTACGAGACCGAGACGCCCTTCAACGTCGATTTTTTCACGCCGGGCCTGTATTTTCCACGCACAGTGAAAGTATCGACCGTCGAGGACGGTATGACCAAGCCGGTCGCCTTTGATCTAGCCATGTTCGATAAGTCTGAAGACGTACCTGAGCTGCCCATTGACGACACGCTGGGCTTTTCAGGTCTACGCCTGCGTACTGAGATGCACCGTCCTGGCGAGACAGACGAGTTCTGCGTTTGGCAAGGGGCCAGCTATTTCCGCGCCATCGGTTTGCACGAAGTCTATGGCCTATCGGCCAGAGGGCTCGCCTTGAAGACCGGCGATCCAGATGGCGAGGAATTCCCCGAATTCATTCGTTTCTGGTTGGAGCGTCCAGAACCGGATCAACGTAACATGGTCGTTCATGCGCTCATGGACAGCCCAAGCGTTACAGGGGCCTATCGCTTCCACGTTACCGCCGGTTCAGATTGCGTGATGGATATTGAAGCCACCCTGTTCCCACGTACCGAACTGCCCCATGTCGGCATCGCGCCCGGCACATCTATGTTCCTGTTCGATCAGACCAATCACAGCCGTTTCGATGATTTTCGCCCCGCAGTGCACGACAGTGACGGGTTGATGATCCGCAACGGCGCAGGAGAGGTTCTGTGGCGCCCGCTTGCGAACCCGACGCGCCTGCAGATCTCGTCTTTTGTCGACACAAACCCCCGCGGCTTTGGTCTGATGCAACGCAAGCGCAAGTTCTCGGACTATGCGGATCTTGAAGCCAATTATCACAAACGCCCAAGCTTGTGGGTCGAACCCAGAGAAGACTGGGGTAAAGGCACCGTCATGCTTGTCGAAATCCCGGCGGATCAGGAGATTTATGACAACATCGTCGCCTATTGGCGCCCGATGGAACCCTACGCCGCAGGCAGCCAGATTGATCTGTCCTATCGCCTGATCTGGGGCGAGGAACCTCAGCACACCCCTATGGCCCGCGTGATCAACACCGCGATGGGCGACAACACATTCGGCGAGGGCCGTTTAGCTGTGATTGACTTCGAAGCCAGTGAGCTGCTTGACGATCCCGAGGCCATCACGGTGTTTGTCGACTCGCCCCATGCCGAAACTTCAGAAGGCGTTCTGCAGCGTAACCCAGACACGGGCGGGTTGCGGCTGGCGTTCTCATTCGAACCAGGCGAACGCAACCACGTGGAACTGCGCGCGCAGTTGCTGAAAGACAAACAACCAGCCTCTGAAGTCTGGCTTTACCGTTGGACCATATGAACCGCGATCTTCATATCATGCCGCCCGAGGCCCCTCTGGCGATGCCAGCGCAGAACTTTGCGCAGGGATTCCGCGATGCGCAGGTACCTGCCGGAGGTCGAATTCCTTCCGTCGGGTTCTGGCGCGCGCTGGTCTTCTCACCTGCCATGGCGGCGGCTTTGGGTCTGCTCTGGGTCATGTTCGACTGGTTCAGCGCCGAAGGGATTAATCTGGTCGAAGGTATCCTGCTGACGCTAATCTCGTTCAATTTCTTCTGGATTTCCTTCACGGTCTGCACCGTGCTGCTGGGCATGGTCTCGCTGTCCCGGCAAGAGCAGCCAAAGCGTGAAGGACGCTCGCAACCGTTGCGCGTGGCGCTGTTGACGCCTGTCTATAACGAAGTGCCGTGGAACGTGCTGGGGAACGCCCGTACGATGCTGGAAGACCTGCAGAAACGCGGTGGTCAGCACCACTATGCCATGTTCATTTTATCCGACACGCGCGACCCCGAGATCGCCGCGCAGGAACAGGCCAGCGTTGAGGCGTTGCGGACCACGCTGGCACCGGGGCTTGAACTCTATTACCGCCGCCGCCCCCAGAATACGGATCGCAAGGTCGGTAATATTGCCGATTGGGTCAGCCGCTGGGGCGCGGACTGGGATGCGATGTTGGTGCTGGATGCCGACAGCCTGATGACGGGTCGCGCGATCTCGCGCCTGACCGATGCTTTGGCCCGCGATCCCGGCGCAGGCCTGATCCAAAGCTATCCGCAGCTGATTGGCGCGCAATCGGTCTTTGCCCGGATGCAGCAGTTTGCCAACTGCGTCTATGGTATCGCCTTTGCCGAAGGCCTCGCGCGCTGGTGCGGGCAAGAAGGCAATTATTGGGGCCACAACGCCATCATTCGCACCTGTGCATTTGCTTCTAGCGCAGGTCTGCCCAAGTTGCGGTCGCTCAACGGACAAGACAAGCTGATCATGAGCCACGATTTCGTCGAGGCCGGATTGCTGCGCCGCGCAGGATGGGCCGTGCGCTTTCTGCCGCGCATACGCGGATCATATGAAGAAACGCCCCCCACCCTCATTGACCACGCAATGCGCGATCGCCGCTGGTGTCAGGGCAACCTGCAGCACCTGAAACTGCTGGGTTCGACCGGCTTCCGCGCAGTCTCACGGTTCCATATGTTCCACGGAGCGGTCGGATATCTGATGTCGCCGCTATGGTTCGCACTTTTGGTGATGTGGGCCTTGATCGGTCAGGGCAAGGACGCCTCGGTCCTGCATTACTTCAGCCCGGACAATCCGCTGTTCCCGCAATGGCCAGAAATGTCCGAAACACGGCATGTGCTGATCATTCTGGTGATGTATGCGATGCTATTGGCGCCCAAGGTTTTGGGCGTCGCTGCCCTGCCCCTCAGCGGTGTGCGCTATTCCGATTTCGGCGGAGCGCGAAAATTCTTCACTTCATTTCTGTCCGAAGTCATCCTGTCGATCCTCTATGCCCCTATACTTATGGTGCAGCAGATGATTGCAGTGTTCCGCACCGCGTTGGGCATTCAAAAGGGCTGGTCCCCGCAAGCGCGCGATGGTGGCAGCTACGGGCTGCGCACGCTGATCCTGTGCCACAGCCTTGAGACTATCATCGGCGTCGCGCTTAGCGTTGGCATCCTCGCCGGTCTGGTCTCGGTCTGGCTGGCCCCGATTGCGATCAGCCTGGCACTGGCGATCCCATTGTCTGCGCTCAGCGGCGTATCGGCAGGCACCGCGCGCCGTATGGTTGGTATGCGCGAAGATGTCAGTGAGCCTGCAATTACACGCTCGGCCCGGCGCTATCGCGATGAGTTGAAGCGATTGATCGAAGGCAAAGGCGTGATCACACCGGCGGAATGATCACCCGCCGGGCAAGCCTTCGTACCAGTCTACCATCATATCAGCCCAGCCGTTTGGCACCGTATGGCCGCCCGGGAACAGAGCAAATTCCAAGGCGCTACCTTCGGCACATCCCATCCAGTTGCGACGCATAAACTGGCCCGTGGTAGAAAACCCGCTGGGCTTGGTATCGGCACACTCATTGGCGACCCGCCAGATTTCCAATCCGGCAAAGATATCGCCCTGGTGGAAACGGCCTCCGCCCAAAAGGCGGCCCTCCAGCGGCACCACATTGTCCGTCCAACCATGGGTGTGGAACATGCGCACCGGACCATCACAGCTTTCGGGATGTGGCCGCCAGAACCCGCCTGAAACCGGGACATAAGCAGAAAATGAATCCGGCGCAGCGCAGGCGAGGTAATAAACCATGAACGCGCCAGCCGAGAAGCCGCCCAGCACCACGCGATCCGGGTCGATATCAAACCGGTCGGCAGCGTCCTGCACTACTTCACGAAGAAACGCGGGTTCATCCCGACCTTCCCAACCGGGAAAGAAGTTCCAGCTTTTTCGGCCGTTTCTCTCGGACCCTTCCGGTGCCATCACCGCGTAGCCGCGCGCCAGCAGTGGCTCGACCATGGATCGGTTCTTGAGCGTACCGGTGGCGCTGCCACCATAGCCGTGCAGGAACACAACCAGCGGAGGGTTCTCCGCTTTCGGCAGTTCGATGTGATATCCGCCTGATGCGGTTTCGCACATCCCCTCGGTATCGCCACAAGCCGCAAGGCCGGGTTGCCCGGCAAAAACAAAGCACGCGGCCAACCAGTGTCTGACACTCATCCCGTTTCCTCTTCATAATCGTTGACAGGCAACCCAGCCCGCACCCAACCGGGCCCGGCCGCCGAACCCAGCATGCCCTCGGGCACGTCGATGATATTGGTAAATCCAGCCTCGGTCAGTCGATTGCTTAATCGGGCCGAGCGCACCCCGCGTGCACAGATCAGTGCGACAGGTGCAGATCGGTCCCCCCCGAGCAGGTGGTCCAAGGCCTGCACGAAATCCTCACGGCGCATGTCGAGCGGATGGGCTGCTTCGGCGACCCCGGTCGCCCGCCATTCGCGTGGGGTTCGGATATCGATAAGATGGATCGCGCCGTCGAGAGCCTGTTGATGGGCTGTGGCCGCCGCAATCTGACCACCAGCATAGGCCTGCGGGATCAGCCGGTATTCGCGGATTGCGAAACCCGCTGCAATGGCGGCCCCTCCGCCCAATAGGACCCATCTGCGGGTTCGGCGTTTCCCTTCTGCCATGCGGCACTCTCCTGCATTGTCAGATCGGTATTATCATATGGCAATTCGCGACGCTTTCAGGAAATCCAACCCTCAGATCAAGTTCGCGTCATAGTTACACAGGTGGATCACGTCCAATATGTGCGCTTTAGGACCTTTCGGAACCTTGCAATTTCCGGACAGTCAATAAATTATCCCTAGTAATTCAGTCATATTGACCGCACAGACCGGAGTATCGCACTTGTCCCTATTCCTTATCGCGGCCCTTCCCTTCCTCGGAGCTGTCTTTCCGGCCCTCCTGATCCGGGCAGGACGAAACGCAGCAGCATCAGCGGCTGGGTTGACCACCTTCCTCGCGTTGATGGGATTGCTGATCCACATTCCCAGCGTCATGCGCGGTGATGTTGTGACCGCGCGGTTCGACTGGATACCCGGGCTTGGACTAAACGCGAACTTCATGCTGGACGGCCTGGGTTTTTTGTTCGCCCTGCTGATCCTGGGCATCGGTCTTCTGATCATCCTCTACGCACGATTCTACTTGTCGCGCGAGGATCCGATGGGGCAGTTCTATACCTATCTGCTGCTGTTTCAGGGCGCGATGGTGGGAATTGTTCTGTCCGACAATATCCTGCTTCTGCTAATATTCTGGGAACTTACGTCGCTCAGTTCATTCTTGCTGATTGGTTATTGGAAGCACCTGCCCGAGGGTCGTCAAGGCGCGCGTATGGCTTTGGCCGTGACCGGTTCGGGCGGGCTGGCGATGATCGCAGGGATGCTTATCCTCGGCAATATCGTGGGATCTTATGACCTGAGTGTCATTCTGCAGAACAAAGAGCTGATCCAGTCCTCGCCGTACTACCTTCCTGCGCTGATCCTGATCTTGCTTGGCTGTTTCACCAAATCGGCGCAATTCCCGTTCCATTTCTGGCTGCCGCACGCGATGGCGGCTCCGACGCCAGTGTCGGCCTATCTGCACTCGGCCACAATGGTGAAGGCAGGCCTGTTCCTGATGGCCCGGATGTGGCCGGTTCTGGCGGGTACGGATGCGTGGTTCTACATCGTCGCCACTACCGGTTTGATCACCATGCTGCTGGGTGCCGTGATTGCGCTGTTCAAGGATGACCTAAAGGCGCTGTTGGCGTTTTCGACGGTGTCCCATCTGGGTCTCGTGACGATGCTACTGGGCTTTGGCACGACGATCGCCGCTGTTGCAGCCGTCTTCCACATCATCAACCACGCGACGTTCAAGGCGGCCTTGTTCATGACCGCCGGGATCGTGGACCACGAGACCGGCACACGCGATGTCAAACGGCTGGGTGGTTTGCGGCATCTGATGCCGATCACGTTTACTATCGGCACCATCGCTGCCCTGTCGATGGCCGGTCTGCCACCGCTGAATGGCTTCCTCTCGAAAGAGATGATGCTGGAAGAGACGGTCCACACGACTTGGCTGAACTCGCCTTACTTGGTACCCGGATTGGCGCTTCTGGCTGCGCTATTTTCAGCGGCCTACTCCTTTCGCTTTGTCAGCCATGTCTTCCTTGGGCCCGAGCGGGACGATTACCCCGCGCATCCACATGACCCGCCTGTCGGTCTTTGGTTGGCGCCGGCGTTCCTTGTGGTGCTGGTCGTCCTGATCGGTCTTTATTCCGCAGCCATTGTTGGCCCGCTTGTCGCGGTTGTCTCCAGCGCGGTGATCGGGGGCGAGAAGCTGCCTTATTACTCGCTGAAACTGTGGCACGGCTTTACACCTGCGCTTTACATGTCGGTGGTCGCGACGCTGGGAGGCCTGTTCCTGCTGTCGTTGCACAAACGCGGCGACCAGATATGGAACGCCCTGCCCCGGCCCGAGGCAAAGGTGATCTTCGAGGCAATCATCGACGCGCTGACCCGTCTCAGCCGCTGGATTACGGACGAGCTGCATAATGGTGTGCTCAGCCGGTATGCGATCATCTTCGTGGCTTTTGTCGTTGGGCTTGGCTACTACGCCTACACCACCGGCACCATTGGCGTTGAAACACGCGTACCGCTTGAGGCTCAGGTCATCCCGATCATCGGCTGGATCTGTCTGGTGGGTGCGACGCTGGCGATCATGTGGTTCCACCGCAACCGTCTGCTGTCACTGGTGTTGATCGGGGTGGTTGGCCTGATCGTTTCGATGGCATTCAACTACCTTTCTGCCCCCGATCTGGCGCTGACACAGATTTCGGTCGAAGTGGTGACGATGATCCTGCTGTTGTTGTCGCTGAACTTTCTGCCGACCGACACACCCTGGGACAGCAGCGCGGCACGGCGTTGGCGTGATGCGGCAATTTCGGTGGTTGCCGGGATCGGCTCAGGCGCTTTGATCTATGCGCTGATGATGCGGGATTTTGCTTTCCCAACGATCTCGGAATTCCATCTGGCCAATTCGTACAAAGGTGGCGGTGGCACCAACGTCGTGAACGTGATCCTCGTCGACTTCCGGGGTTTTGATACCTTTGGCGAGATCATCGTGCTGGGCATCGCAGCCCTGATCATCTACGCCCTGACCGAAGCAGTGCTGAGCACCAATGTGCGCAGTTACCTGCTAAACCGTAAACCACATTGGCCGCAGTCGGGTGACTCTCACCCATTGATGATGGTGGTCGTCACCCGCGTGATGATGCCCATCGCATTAATGGTCGGGGCCTATATCTTCTTCCGAGGCCACAACCAGCCCGGCGGCGGCTTCATCGCAGGCCTCATCGTCGCGATCGCCTTCCTGATGCAGTACATGGCCAGCGGCTATACCTGGGCGATTGAACGGCAGAGATTCTATTATCACGGCACCATCGGTTGGGGCGTTCTGATCGCCGCTGCCACTGGTCTGGGTGCATGGTTCAATGAACGCCCGTTCCTGACCAGCGATTTCGGTTATATCCACTGGCCCCCGCTGGAAGAATTCGAATGGGCCACCGCGATTCTGTTCGATACCGGCGTCTTCCTTGCGGTACTGGGCGCTGTGATGCTGGCGCTCGACAGCCTGTCGCGCTTCGCGTGGCAGCCGGGAATGGCACAAGAATTCCCGATGGATATCAACCCGCTGCGGGATAGCCCTCAGGATGAAGATAACGAGAAGGAACAGGCCTGATGGAAGCGCTCGTAGCCTCTGCAGTCGGCGTGATGACCGCCGCCGGGATATTTCTGATCCTGCGCCGTCGTACATTCCCAGTCATTCTGGGCCTGTCCCTGATCACCTATGCGGTGAACGTGTTCCTATTCGCCACCGGGCGGCTGGCGCTGAACGCACCTGCCGTTCTGAACAAATATGAAGATGTCCCCTATACCGACCCGCTACCGCAGGCGCTGGTGTTGACGGCCATCGTGATCTCATTCGGGATGACGGCGGTGATCGTGATGATTTCGCTGTCCGCCTATCTGTCCTCGAAGGATGACCATATCGATATGAGCGCAAGCGATAGCGTGGACGCACCGGGAGAAGACGCATGAACCATTGGATCGTCGCGCCGATCGTCCTGCCCGCGATCCTGGCCCCGTTTATCATTATGGTGTTGCGATATCATTTGGACCTTCAACGCATCTTCTCGGTCGCCGGCGTCGTGGGATTGCTGGGTATCGCCTTGACCATTACCGCCCAGGCATCGGGTGGCGAGGTTCAGGTCTATGAGCTCGGCAACTGGCCTGCACCGTTCGGCATCGTAATGGTGTTGGACAAACTTTCGGCCATGATGGTGTTGTTGACGGCCCTGCTGGCCCTGCCGGTTGTCCTTTATGCCATCGGCTCTGGCTGGGATGAGAGAGGCAAACACTTCCATGCTCTACTCCATTTTCAGCTAATGGGTGTCTGCGGTGCTTTTCTGACCGGCGACGCCTTCAACCTCTTTGTGTTTTTCGAGGTCCTGCTGATTGCCTCTTACGGCCTCATGACGCATGCAGGTGGCGCAGTGCGGTTGAAGGCCGGTGTTCAGTACGTCGCCTATAACCTGCTCGGCTCGACCTTGTTCCTGTTTGCCTTGGGCACGATCTATGCTGTGACCGGCACGCTCAACATGGCTGATCTGGCCGTTCGCGTGGCCGATATCCCACCCGAAGACACCGCCTTGCTGCGGGTTGGAGCAGTCTTGCTATTACTGGTTTTCTGTATCAAGGCTGCAGTGTTGCCACTGCATTTCTGGCTTCCTGCAAGCTACGCAAATGCACCGCTGCCCGTTGCGGCGCTGTTCGCGATCATGACCAAAGTCGGTGCTTATTCGATCCTGCGGGTCTATACGCTGGTCTTTGGGCCCGATGTAGCCGCAACCGAAGGGCTAGTCGGTAGTTGGCTACAACCTGCAGCACTGCTGACATTGGCAGTTGGCGCTATTGGCATTCTGGGCTCGCAACATATCGCGCGAATGGTGGCCTTTTGCGCCATCGCATCGATGGGCACATTGCTGATTGCGATCTCGTTGTTTAGCGAGGCCGCGACGGCGGCAGCGCTCTACTATATCTTCCATTCGACTCTGGCGACGGCCCTGCTGTTCCTTGTCGCGGACATGGTAATGGAGCGCCGTGGCGGAGCCATAGCCCCTTCGAGGCCGATGCCGCAATCCGGTCTGATCTCAGCCCTGTTCTTTGTCGGCGCCATCGCGATGGCTGGCATGCCGCCACTATCGGGCTTTGTGGGCAAGCTGCTGGTACTGGACGCCTCACGTGGCGCGCCCGATGCAAATGCGGTCTGGGCCGTGATCTTGATCGGGTCGTTCGTCACAATCGTGGGTCTGGCCCGCGCGGGAACGCTGATCTTCTGGAAAAGTCACGACGCCCAACATAATGTGACGCCTGAGCCAACCGAAGAAGCCGGCCTACCTACCGCGCCCGAGCCCTATCCGGGCCTCGCCTTTACTTCGGTGTTCGGGGCGGTTCTGGGACTTGTGCTGCTGACGCTATTTGCAGGTCCGGCGCTGCAATATGCCAGCAACACGGCCGTGCAACTGTTCGCGCCGGATGACTACATTTCGGCCGTGCTGGGAGGGGAAGAATGATGAAGCTTCTGCACCGTATATTTCCGCATCCCCATCTGACCGCGCTACTTACACTGGTGTGGGTGTTTCTGGCAAACACCGGGTCTTTGAACTCGGTGGTCTTTGGCCTGCTATTGGGAATCATCATTCCGTTTATCACTCAGCCCTATTGGCCGGATCGCCCGAAACTGCGCAATTGGCCGATGGTGGCGGAATACATGTTAGTAGTCTTATGGGATATCGTGATGGCCAATATCGCGGTGGCCCGGATCATCCTGTTCAAGCGCGATGCAGACCGCCAGCCAAGCTTTGTCAGCGTCCCGCTGGAACTGCGCACGCCCGAGGCCATCACAGTTCTGGCCGGAACCATCACCATGACCCCCGGCACCGTCAGTTGCGATTTGTCCGCACAAGGGCACTACCTGCTGGTTCATTGTCTGGATGCACCGAACCCCGAAGAGGTGCGCGACCAGATCAAACAACGCTATGAGCGCCGCCTGAAGGAGATTTTCGAATGATCACCTATGCGATCTACTTTGCTTTTGCCTGCTTCGGCGCTGCGATCATGATGTGCTTGTGGCGTATCATTACTGCCGACGGTGTCGGTACCCGTGTTCTGGCCCTAGATACAATGGTGATCAACACCATCGCTCTGCTTATCCTTTACGGCTTGAGTATCGAGACCGAAATCTTCTTTGAATCCGCCATGATAATCGCCATGCTCGGCTTTGTCTCAACCGTGGCTTATGCGCGCTTTATGCTGCGTGGCAATATCATCGAATGAGCGTGGCATGACCTTTATCTTCGAACTGCTCATCGCATTCTTCCTGATCGTATCGGGCATTTTCGGCTTTGTCGGATCATTCGGCATGATCAAGCTGAAAGACCCCATGTCCCGCCTGCACGCACCCACCAAGGCAACTACGCTGGGCGTGGGCGGCGTACTGCTGGCCTCGATCGCGCATTCGGTTTTGCTTGAGGGCAAACTGTCGATGCACGAGTTGTTGATCACGCTCTTTCTGTTCCTGACGGCTCCGATCACGGCCCTTTTCATTGCCAAATGGCACATTCATCGCCATGAAAAGCCCAGCGATCTGCCAGACGCAGGCGAGGATGAGCTTTGGGCCACCCACGCGGTCGAACAGGTCGAGGACGTCCCGGACCACAGTACGAACTGAGACCCATGCACACACCTCTGCTGCCCCTAACCCGCGATCTGGTTCTGATAGGCGGAGGACACACGCACGCGCTGCTACTGCGGAAATGGGGCATGAAACCGCTGTCCGGCGCGCGGGTTACGTTGATAAACCCCGGTCCCACCGCACCCTATTCGGGCATGTTGCCAGGATTTGTCGCTGGTCACTATCAGCAGTGGGAGCTTGATATTGATTTGGTGCGTCTGGCCCGCTTTGCCGGTGCGCGGGTGATACTGGGCGCTGTTGAAGGCATCGCCCCGGACACACGCCAACTCCATGTGCCCGGACGCCCGCCGGTGGCGTTTGATGTGGCCTCGGTCAATGTCGGGATCACCTCGGATATGCCAGCATTGCCGGGATTCGCCGAGCATGCCGTTCCGGCCAAGCCGCTCGGCCTCTTCGCCGCGCAGTGGCAAAGCTATCTTTCAGGGACGGGCCGCGCCTCGGTCGCCGTGATCGGTGGTGGCGTTGCGGGAGTAGAGCTAGTCATGGCGATGGCCCATGCACTGCGTTCCAAAGGACGTGAAGCGCAGGTTACGTTGATCGACAGTGCAACAGCCCTGACAGCGACTGTCCCGAAGGCATCCGCCACCATCCGGCGGGCGATGGCGCACCTGGGGATCGAAGTTCTGGAAAACACATCAATCCAGAAGATTTCTGCGGGCGAAATCGAGCTAACGGATGGTCGCCAGATACCAGCCGATTTCATCACCGGTGCTGCAGGCGCGCGGCCCTATGAGTGGATATCCAATACCGGCCTCGCGCTGCATGACGGTTTCATCAAGGTTAACGCGTCCCTGCAATCCAGTGATCCGGCGATTTTCGCCGCCGGGGATTGTGCCCATCTGTCCGAGAACCCGCGCCCCAAGGCAGGGGTCTACGCAGTGCGCGAGGCACCAATACTGTATGACAATTTGCGCGCCGCGCTAGGGTCTGGGAAAATGCGGCGCTACATGCCGCAGAAGGATTACCTGAAACTCATCTCTCTGGGTGGAAAATCCGCACTGGCCGAGCGCTTGGGAACATCATTCAGCGGGCCGCTCATGTGGCAATGGAAAAACCATATCGATCAGAAGTTCATGAACCGGTTCCGTGAACTGCCCCAAATGCCCACCACCGCATTGCCGCGTCATCACGCAGCAGGGCTGCAAGAGGCGTTGGGAGAAAAACCAATGTGCGGCGGGTGTGGTGCAAAGGTGGGTCGAGGCGCTTTGCATGCCGCACTGCAGGAGTTGCCGCAGCTCGACAGGCCCGACATTACACCCCTGCCCGGTGACGATGCGGCGGTGCTGCTAACCGGTGGCACGCGACAGGTTATGACATCGGATCACTTACGCAGCTTCACCAACGATCCCGCCCTGATGACGCGCATCGCCGCTGTCCACGCGCTTGGTGATATCTGGGCAATGGGCGCTCGTCCGCAGGCTGCGACAGCAACGATCATCCTGCTGCGCATGTCAGCTGAGTTGCAGCAGCGCACATTGGCTGAGATCATGCATATTGCCAGCGACGTCATGCACCAAGCCGGGGCTGAGATCGTCGGCGGCCATAGCTCAATGGGTGACGAAATGACCATCGGGTTCACTCTGACCGGGCTCTGTGATGCTGAACCGATCACGCTGGGTGGCGCAAAACCTAATGACGCTTTGATCCTGACAAAGCCGTTGGGCAGCGGTGTTTTGATGGCGGCCGAAATGGCGGGCAAGGCGGAAGGCGCTTGGGTCGCGGCGGCTTTCGCGCAAATGATACAGCCGCAGGGTGAGGCGTCCCGCATCCTGAAAAATGCCCATGCGATGACGGATGTCACCGGTTTTGGTCTGGCGGGTCACCTGCAAGGGGTATGCGAAGCATCTGGCTGCGGGGCAACCCTGTCTTTGGACGCGATTCCAGCTCTGGAAGGTGCGGCAGAGCTCAGTGATCAGGGCATTCGATCTACAATCTACACCGACAACCGTGCCATCGCCCCAGGCCTTCCGACCGGCGGCAAGGCGGATTTATTATTCGATCCTCAGACTGCGGGAGGTCTCTTGGCGGCCGTCGATGCCAACGAAGCCGAGCAAGTATGCTCGGAACTACGCGCCGCCGGTTACCCTGCCGCCCTGATTGGTCACATCGACGCTACATCGGGCCTGCGTGTTCAAAGCTGATCCAGAACATTCTTAATCCGAGCCACCGTCGCCGACAGCCCGGTATCATCAAGTGACGGTGCCTCAATCTGCGCGATCACTTCGGCACGCTGCGCCTTACGCGATTTGGCATAGGCCGGGTCGTAATGCTGTTCCATCAATGCCTGTGTCAGTCCACGCTTGTCGCCGGCATTGATCAATTCCAGCCAACCATCCACAACCTCATGACCGCGATGAATGCGCAGCGGAGACAATCGATCACGTAGCCGTTCGCTATCCGACAGAATGTCATCGTAGGCAGACACCAGATACGCGGTGCGCGCAGCAATCGGTGCTGTGATCTGGATGCGAGGTGCAGAACACAAGGTCGACCACAGGCTGGGCGGGAGCATCAGGTTTCCGATCTTGGATGATTCTGCTTCAACAACCACCGGACGCGCTGCATCCAGCTCGCCCAAGGAAGCGGCAAGCGCGGATTCAAAGGCTTTCTGACTGGGTTGCCCACCCGGCATTTCGCCCAACAATGAGCCTCGGTGATTGGCCAGCCCTTCAAGGTCCAGCACTTGCGCGCCTTGCGCCTTTAGATGGCCCAACAGGTCTGTCTTGGCCGTCCCGGTATAACCATCCAGCGCGACCAATCGATATGGCAACACTTCATCATAGAGGAACTGCTTTACCAGTCGGCGATAGCTGCGATAGCCGCCTTCAACCACCTCGGCGCGCCAGCCGATTTGTTGCAACATCCAGGTAAATGATCCTGATCGCTGCCCGCCACGCCAGCAATAGACCAGCGGCTTCCAGTCGCCCTCATGATGGCTCAGGTGATCCTCGATATGGCCTGCCGCGTTGCGAAACACCAGCGCAGCACCCAGCTTGCGGGCCAGAAACGGGCTTTGCTGGACGTAGATGGTACCGACCCGTGCCCGTTCTTCATTGTTCAGAACCGGCAGATTGATAGCGCCCGGCATATGGTCTTCGGCGAACTCAGCCGGGCTACGCACGTCGATAATCGTATCAAACGTGTGGTTGTAGAATTGCTGCAGGCTGGAGACTTTCAAAACCATATCAACGGTCTATCCCGCATGGTGCCGGAAGAAAACCCAAGCCGCCGTTGAAGGTACCAGACCATAATACGGAACAGCCATTGCAAACCATCTTCGCTTGGGTAATGAACCATCGATACTGGTTTCTTAATGGCATGGGACGTGCGCACAAATGGCACAGCAGACCGCAAATTCCCTCAAGAGCAAAGCATTGGCCGATCTGGAGACAGGGAAGTTGCCGCAGGCCTTGAAAAAAGCACAGCTTGGCATCAAGAAACACCCCAAGGATGCCGATTACCAAGCAATCGCAGGCTTTGTCCTGACCGAGATGAAGCGGTACAAGCAATCCATTCCACACTTCGCTGAAGCATCGCGAATGAAACCGGACGATGCTCAATTTGTCGAAAACCTCGCCAACGCGTTAATGCAGACAGGTCAAATTCCGCGTGCGCTATCCTATGCCGAGCAGAAACTTGAACGCTTCCCGAATAACAAAGAACTGGTCCGCGTCATTGATGAAATTCAGCTCAAGGGACAGAATTGGCGCCTGATCATCGACCATACGACGAACAAACTGGAAAAAGACCCTGACAATGCAGATTTGCTTTGGTTGCGGGCCCGCGCCTACGGAGAGGTCGGATTCTCCGATCACAGCTCTCACGACATTGCCCGCGCTTATGGGATCGCACCTGAAAATGAAAAAATCGCATTGTCAAAAGCCGTAGACTTGTATCAATCGGGCGACAAAGAGGGCTCAAAAACCATTTTGCGCGCTGTACTTGAGAGAAACAAGTTTTGCGCGGCGGCGCTCTACCAAATGTCTCTAATGGTGGACAATGACCATGCCGAGAGCCTTGCGCGTGCTGTCGACACCGCAATTTCAGAAAGTGATCACGCCAACTCGGTGCTTGAATTCGCAAAGGCGCACTTGATCTCCAAACGTGATGGGCTGTTCTCGGCGCTCCCCCACTTTGCGCGGGCCAATGCCATTCAACACAACGTGAATCCCTATGACAGTACGCAAGAAGAGAAACGGTTCAAAGAAATCAGCACGTTTTTTCCCCTGAATGTACCCCCTGCGACTGCAGGCGTAAGCGATGGGCCCAAGCCGATATTCGTGGTCGGACAGCCACGATCAGGCACAACACTGATGGAAATGATGCTTAGTTCGGCACCGGATATCGCCGGCTGCGGAGAGCTGACGATTGCAGGTGAATTATCCCAGAAGGTCAGAGAGAGCGGCAAACCATTTGACGCAGACGCAGCTGCTGAATGTGCAGCAGAGTTTCGCAGGCTGATGCCACCCTTACCCGAAAGTTCGACTGCATTCGTTGACAAGATGCCACATAACTATCAGCGGCTCGGCTTCATAATGTCAGCGTTCCCGAATGCCCGCGTGATCAACATGTTGCGCGATCCAAGGGATGTGGGGCTATCAAAATGGATCAGGCGTTTTCACTCACCGGGTATGCGCTATGCATCCAATCTTGAATCGATTGCCCACTCAGCCAACCTGTACCGGTGCTATCTTTCTCATTGGGAAAAGCTGTTCGGTGATCGTATTCTAACGGTTCGATATGAGGACCTGGTAGTCGACCCCAAAACCTGTATCCAGCAAGTCGCCGCCTTCTGCGGTATCGACTGGGATGAGCGAATGATGACCCCTGAGAAAAATACCAGGAAAGTCCGCACCGCCAGCACCGATCAGGTGCGCAAGAAAATCTCAACCGGGTCAATTGGTGGCTGGCAAGAGGTTGCGGATCAAATTCAGCCGATGTTGGATGGGCTGAATCAGGCGTTGTGGCCCGAATACAGGTTCGATTGACCAAAAAAAGGCCGCCCCGAGAGACGGCCTTTTTTTTGCTTCTCCGGTCACATCACTTCTGTTTGATACGCCCGTCCAGATAAGGCTGATACGGGGCGTTCTCGGCCAGATATTCCGCCGTAACATCCGCCAGATCAGGCCCGAAATCATAGGCGTTCTTGTCATCACCCGAGAACACAGAATAACCATCGCCGCCATTGCGGACATAGTTGTTTGTCACCACCAGATATGTCGCCGCGGGATCGATAGCTTCGAAACCGCCATCCTTGGCGACCATGACCTCAACAATCCGGCCCTCATTCGGGGCAACCGATGGATCCCAGGTAAATGTCATTCCTGCCACCTGAGGGAAGCGGCCTTTGACCTCTTCAACTTGGCTCACCCCATTTTCAAGCGCATCGATCACGCCCTGACCGCTGATCTCGAAGGTCGAGAGCGTGTTCTGGAACGGCAGTACTGTCAGCACCTCACCCATGGTCACCTCACCCGGATCGATCGAGGCGCGCAGCCCACCCGAGTTCGCAATCGCAATCTGGGCGCCCTGATCGGCAACCCGCGCCAACATGGCATCCGCAACAAGATTGCCCATTTCACATTCCTGCACGCGACAAACGGAACGGTCGCCTTCAATCGAAGCTGACGCTTCCGCGACAACCTTGTTGCGAATTTCATCCAGCGGAACGGCCAGCTCGGCGATGCGGTCCAGCGCGGCCTGATCCTCGGTCACCGCATTGTCCATGATCAGCGGTTCACCCTCAGCGGATACAACATTTCCGTCATCATCGAATGTCACATTCAATTCACCCAGAAACTTGCCATAGGCATAGGCCTGAACGATCTGCACCCCGTTTACGACGGTCGGGTACGGCCCGGCGGCCTTGTCGGATGTGTTCGAAAGATATGTGTTCGAATGCCCACCCACGATCACGTCAACGCCCGTGGTCTCCTGCGCCACGCGCTGATCGACGCCATAGCCTGAGTGGCTGAGAACGATGATCTTGTTCACACCTTCGCCGGTCAGCTTGTCGACCTCAGCCTGAACGGCAGGAACTGGATCAGAGAAGGTGATGTTTGGACCGGGTGACGCGATATCGTGCGTGTCTTCCGGTGTCAGTCCGATCAGACCGATCTTTTCGCCGCCCACTTCGATCACAGCCGATTTCTTGATCTTGTCGGTCAGCAGTTCCTCATCCGCATAATCGGCGTTGGACATCAGCACCGGGAAATCGACCGAGTCGATGAAGCCGCGCAGCACCTCAGGGCCATCGTCGAATTCATGGTTGCCCACAGTCATGGCGTCATAGCCCAGCTTGTTCATGAACTCAGCCGCAACCTTACCCTTGTAGTAGGTATAGAACAGCGAGCCCTGGAACTGGTCGCCCCCATCAACGAGGATCGAGTTATCGGCCCGTCCGCGGGCCTCTTCGACTGCCGTCACAAGGCGCGCCGATCCACCAAAGCACTTGCCTTCGGCATTGTCTTCGTCGCCACAGGCGCTGTCGTACTTGTTGATCGGCTCAAAGCGCGAGTGGAAATCGTTTGTATGCAGAATCGTAAGCTTGTATTCGGCAGCCGCCATACCGGCGCTTAGCCCCAATACCGCAGCCGAAGCCAGAAAACGGGTGAACATCGTGAAACTCCCTATGATTGTTTTGCGCGATGGTGCGCGTTGCGTGGCGAAGAGTCAAAGGGGGAAATCCGGCTTGATTCTACCCGTCGTGCGGGGCATCAGGACTTCATGCTGATTTACAAGATCTTCCGCGCCGATGAATGGGCAAACCTGCAAGCACAAGGGGCTTCGGATGGTGCACCGATTGATGTTTCGGATGGATATGTTCATTTCTCAACCGCAGAACAGGCCGCTGAAACCGCTGCCAAGCACTTTGCCGGGATCGAGGGCCTGACCCTCTTGGCCTGTGATAGCCAAGCAATGGGCGATGATCTGAAATGGGAGGTTTCGCGTGGTGGCGCATTGTTCCCCCATCTCTACCGCCAGATTAAAATGTCGGATGTGGTCTGGTCACGCGATCTGCCCTTTGACGGTCAGGCGCACCAGTTCCCGCAGGAGATGGAATGACCCGCTTCATCGATCCCGAACGCGAACAGTTCGAGGCGTTTAAGGCCCTCGATCGAGACCATCCTATCGAGATGCTCAATCTGGTGAAGTTTCGCGAAACAGCTCAGTATCCGTCCGATCACGCACTGGCCGGCGCACATCTGACCGGCGCACAGGCCTATGGCAAATACGGGTCTGAAACCGCGCCTATCGTCGCCCGCATAGGAGCGTCGATCCTTTGGCGCGGCGCATTTCAGACTATGCTGATCGGTCCACAAAATGAGGCTTGGGATGCTGTGTTCATCGCCCGCTACCCCACCGCCCACGCATTTCTTGAGATGGTGACCGACCCTGCCTATCGCGCCGCGGTGATACACCGGCAGGCCGCCGTTGAAACCTCGCGCCTGATACGTTGCGCGCCGACAGAGGGTGGAGATTCCTTCGGATGAAACTGACCGAAAAACTTGGGCTCGCTGCGCTGCACCGTCTTGACCCGGAAACCGCGCATAGGCTTTCGATCAAGGCCCTGACCTCGGGGCTTGCACCGACGCCTGGGCCGGTCACATCGGACCGGCTGAAGACCCGAGTCGCGGGTCTGGATTTGCCCAACCCCGTCGGACTGGCCGCAGGGTTTGACAAAAATGGTGAAGCACTGTTGCCGCTTTCGCGTGCCGGGTTCGGGTTTATCGAAGTCGGGGCGGTGACACCCCGTCCGCAGCCCGGCAATCCTAAGCCGCGCTTGTTCCGCCTGACCGAAGATCGCGCCGCCATCAACCGCTTTGGCTTCAACAACGAGGGAATGGAGGTCATGGCCGCGCGTCTGGCGCAGCGTCCAAAGGACGCGATGATCGGTTTAAACCTGGGGGCCAACAAAGACAGTGATGATCGGCCCGGAGACTTCGCAAAAGTGCTTGCCCATTGCGCTGCGCATTTGGACTTTGCCACCGTCAACGTGTCCTCGCCCAATACCGAGAAGCTGCGAGATTTGCAGGGCAAAGCGGCGCTGAGCGCGTTGCTGAGCGGTGTGATCGAAACCCGAAACGCCCTGTCCCGCCCAATCCCGATCTTCCTGAAGATCGCCCCGGATCTAACTGAGCACGAATTGCAGGATATCGCCGCTGTCGCCCGTGAAACCGGCGTGGACGCGGTGATCGCCACCAACACCACGTTGTCGCGCGATGGCCTGCGCAGTGCGCACAAGGATCAGGCCGGAGGCCTGTCCGGCGCGCCGTTATTCGAGAAATCGACGCGGGTGCTGGCGCAGCTCAGCCAGTTGACGGGCGCAGATATCCCGCTGATCGGGGTCGGCGGCATCAGCACGGCAGAACAGGCCTATGCCAAGATCTGCGCCGGAGCGTCCGCAGTGCAGTTCTACACGGCGATGGTCTATGGCGGGATTTCCCTGGCCGCTGACATCGCACAGGGTTTGGACACGCTGCTGGAGCGCGACGGCTTCGATTCGGTCGCGCAAGCGGTGGGCAGTAAACGAGAGGAATGGCTATGATCGAATATTGGCACAATCCGCGCTGTTCCAAATCCCGTGCGGGGTTGGCGTTGCTGCAGGAAAACGGCGCAGATCCTGAGGTGCGCAAATACCTCGAAGACGCGCCCTCGGCCGATGAAATCCGGACGGTTCTGGCCAAGCTGAATATCCCGGCGATCAGCATGATGCGCACCGGAGAGAAAACGTTCAAAGAGCTTGGTCTGGCCAAGACCTCGCCCGATGAGGAGCTTGTTCAGGCCATGGCCGAACACCCGATCCTGATCGAACGTCCGCTGGCCATCGCGGGCGACAAAGCCGCTATCGGACGCCCGCCCGAGAACCTGCTGGACTTGCTTTAGGCGATCTGTGCCTCAAGTCGCGGATAGCGCCAACCAAGCGTAAGGCCCCGTGCGATGTTCAACGCCATCAGCGCGGCCCAAAGACCATGATTGCCCATCGTCGGCACCAGCACGAACAACGCAACCACGTACAGCGCGACCGACTGGATCATCGCATTACGCATATCGCGGGTCCAGGTGGCCCCGATATAGATGCCGTCGAACATCCAGCTTGCCACTCCGATGACCGGTGCCAGAGCGGCCCAGATCAGATATTCGCGTGCCGTCGCCCGAACATCAGGCGATGTCGACATCAGATCGATCAGCGCGGGCCCTGCCAGATAAAACACCAGCCCAAGCCCGATGGCCCCGCCAACGCCCCATTGCGAAGCCATGACCGACGCGCGCCGGACCTTCCGGCGGTCGCGAGCACCGACGGCTCCTCCGACAAGAGCTTCAGCCGAGAAAGCAAATCCGTCCAAAGCGAACGCGGTGATTTCGAGAAACTGCAACAGCACCTGATTGGCCGCCAAATTCACGTCGCCCAGATCGGAACCGACAAACAAAAACGTGGTGAAAGCCCCGGTCAATAGAACCGAGCGCACCATGATATCGCCATTCACCTGCATCATCCGGCGCAGCCGTGCGGCATCAAAAATACGCGGCCAATCCCGCCATTGCTTGCCGCCAAACGCATCACCACAAAGCCACAAACCCAGGGCAAGACCCGTCCACTCGGCAATCAGTGTCGCGATGGCAACGCCCTCGACACCCCAGCCCAGGCCAAGCACAAACCATAGATCCAGCGCTATATTCAGCCCATTCATCCATATCTGCAGGATGAATACACCTCGCGTGCGTTCGACTGCGATCAGCCAGCCTGTCACCGCATAAAGGGCAATCGTGGCTGGAGCGCCCCAGATGCGAATCTCCAGATAGGCGCGCGTCAGAGACTCGACTTCGGCGCTGGCGGGCGACAGTGCAAAAGCTCCAAGGAATACCCAAACCTGCGCGGCAATGAAGACCAATCCTGCTGTTCCGCCCAGCAGCAAGCCTCGCATGAGCAACGCTCCGGTTTCTGCAGTGTCACCTGCACCGCGCGCCTGTGCCGCCAGCCCGGTGGTGCCCATCCGCAGAAAGCCGAATATCCAGTAGATCGCCGACAGGATCACCGCACCCATACCCACAGCCCCGATGGGGGCGGCCTGCCCCATCTGACCGACAACGCCGGTATCCACTGCCCCGAGGATCGGTACGGTCGCGTTCGACAGCACGATCGGCAACGCGATTTTCAGGACGCGCCTATGGGTAATGGGCGCTGAGGCGTCCTCCATCTTTAGTCTTTCGATGTCGGAGATTGCGGCATCAGGAAGTGCCCCGTACCTTGCGCAAAGAGTTTGGCGTGATTGTCTTGCCAGGCTTCGACCCGGACAGAGGCATAACGTCGACCCGAGCGGTTGATGAAAGCGCGCGCATAGGCGTCTCGCGGCAGGCCCGACCGCAGGTAGTCGACCGTGAAGTCGATGGTTTTGGGAAAGCGGATATTCACGTCAGTCAAGATGTCTTCCGCACCGATCTCACCGCTTTCAATCCTGGGAAACATATGTTCCCAACTCAGCGTGATTACGGCAGTGACTTCCAGAAACGCCGCTGTCACCCCACCGTGGATAGCGGGCAGAAAAGGATTACCGATCAACTTCTCATCGAAATTCAGAACGCCTGTCAGTTCGTCCCCCCGCCGGTCGAATGTTATATTGAGGAACTGTACATACGGCACACCTTCGACCAGCGCGGTCAGAGCGGCATCACGGCGTTGCTTGACCACCTGCATGGGTTCGGGGCGAGGTCTTGCCATTTCAGCGACCCTCCACGGTGAAGGCACCTGAAGCGGTGGCAACGGGACGGTCGCTGTCATCATCCGTCGCCGTCGCCCTCACAAAAGCCACGTTGCGCGTGATGTGATAGCAGGTCGCGCGGGTCCGGATACTTTGACCCGGCGTTGCGGCCCGCATGTAATCAATACGCAGATCGATGGTGGCGGTTCCTCCCGGGGCTGAGGGGTGGCTCATCACTGCGGCACCGCAACAGGTATCCAGCATGGCCGACACAGCCCCGCCATGGATCACGCCAGTCCGAGGATCGCCGATCAGTTGCTCGTTATAGGGCATCGAGATTTCAGCCTCGCCCTCTCCGATGTGGGTCAGATCAAGCCCCAAGGCCTTGGCGTGCGGAATCGCCTCGATGAACTGGCGCGCTAAAACTGTCTTATCGACCATGGGGTTGGGTCCTGTCCTTGTACCTGCCCCTTTATGGGCCTGCGTTTACACCAAGGGCAAGCCCACCTGTTGCGCTTGCCGCAACGACGCCCTAGGTTGCTGCCAAGGAGACCCGGAATGTCCGACACCCGTTTGTCATTCAAAGAAATGTGCGCCGAGTTCGACGTGACCCCACGCACCCTGCGCTATTACGAATACATCGAATTGCTGCAGCCTGACCGTGAAGGCAGGTCGCGGTTTTACGGGCCTCGTGAATGCGCCCGGATGAAACTGATCATGCGTGGTCGAAAGTTTGGATTTCCTTTGGAAGAGATTCGTCAGTGGCTGCT
Organism: Ruegeria sp. A5; assembly: GCF_056543005.1. Taxonomy (NCBI): domain Bacteria; kingdom Pseudomonadati; phylum Pseudomonadota; class Alphaproteobacteria; order Rhodobacterales; family Roseobacteraceae; genus Ruegeria; species Ruegeria sp. A5. The sequence continues at coordinate 370,449 of NZ_JBQGAV010000004.1, read as the reverse complement.
GATCTACGAAGATCAGGGCAATCAGGCGCAGATGGCGACCTTTATCGAGATGGCCGATCGTCAAATGGAAGAGCTGCGCCAGCAGCGCGCGCAGTTGGATGAAGCAATGGATGCGCTTCAGCAATTGCGCGATCAGACCGTCGGCCTGCTGAAATAGCCCCTTCCCCTACGGCAAGAAAATTGCCGAAACCCCTGCTTACGCGACTGGATGTTACGTCAACTATTTTGTGACGCAGCGTCCGCATTACGTAAACGTCACTTGTGTGTTGTAAAACGCTCATCGACTGCGCAACTCAGATTGCATGACGCCAGTGATGAGAGTTTGAACCATGACCGAAGATCTGCTGACCATCCGCGAAATGTGCGAGACCTATGATGTCACGCCCCGCACATTGCGGTTCTACGAGGCCAAAGAGCTTTTGTTTCCGATCCGCGAGGGCCAAAAGCGCTTGTTCACCAAACGGGATCGTGCACGCCTGAAACTGATCCTGCGCGGCAAGCGCTTTGGCTTCAGCCTCGAAGAGATCCGCCAGCTTCTGGACCTGTACCACGTGGGTGACCAGCAGCTGACCCAGATGTCCCGCACTTATGAAATCGCGTGCGAGCGCCTTGCTGACATGGAATCGCGCCGCGAAGAGCTGACGCAGGCCATTGACGAACTAAAAGAGCAGTTGCGCTGGGGCGAAAAGGTTATCGCCTCGATGAAACAGGAAAAGAAGGCCGCCGAATAAGCCCGGCCTTTCGGACATATGAATTAAGGGAGCTTCACATGCCCGTCTATAACGCGCCAACCAAAGATACGCAGTTCATCCTGCACGATGTTCTGAAAGTCTCGCAGTCGGATATCCCCGGCTATGATGAACTGGAGGCCGAGTTTACCGGCGCGGTTCTGGAAGAAGCGGGCAAAGTTGCCACCAATGTGTTGCACCCGCTGAACGTGGTTGGGGACATCGAAGGGTGCCGGTTGGAAAACGGGATTGTGTACACCCCAACAGGTTTCAAAGATGCCTTCGAGCAGATGAAAGAAGGCGGCTGGACTGGCCTCGACATGCCGGAAGAGTATGGCGGCCAGAACATGCCTTATGTGATGGGTACTGCGGTAGGCGAAATGTTCTCGGGCGCGAACCAGGCGTTTGTGATGTATCAGGGCCTGACCCACGGCGCAGCCTCAGCCATTCTGGCGCACGGAACCGACGAGCAGAAGAACACGTACCTGCCCAATATGGTCAGCTGCGAATGGACCGGCACCATGAACCTGACCGAACCGCATTGCGGCACCGATCTGGGGCTTATGCGTACCAAAGCCGAGCCGCAGGACGATGGCAGCTACAAGATTTCCGGTCAGAAAATCTTTATCTCTGCGGGCGATCACGACATGGCCGACAACATCATTCACCTGGTGCTGGCCAAAATTCCAGGCGGACCCGAGGGCATCAAAGGTGTGTCGCTGTTTATTGTCCCGAAGTTTATCGTGAACGAAGACGGTACTCCGGGCGAGCGGAATGGTGTTTCGGTCGGCAAGATCGAGGAAAAGATGGGCATCCACGGCAATTCGACCTGCGTCATGAACTATGACGAGGCCACCGGCTGGCTGCTGGGCGACGAGCACAAAGGCATGCGCGCCATGTTCACGATGATGAACGAAGCGCGTCTGGGTGTGGGCATGCAAGGCCTGTCCCAGGCCGAGGCAGCGTATCAAAACGCCGTCGAATACGCCAAAGACCGCCTGCAGGGCCGCGACGTAACAGGTGTGAAGAACCCGGATGGCCCGGCCGATCCGCTGATCGTGCACCCGGACATCCGCCGCAACCTGATGGATCAGAAAAGCTTCACCGAGGGCGCACGTGCGTTCATCCTGTGGGGCGCGACCATGATCGACAAGGCGCACCGCTCGGGTGACAAGGATGCCGACGGGCTGATCTCGCTGCTGACACCGGTCATCAAGGGCTTCCTGACGGATGAAGGTTACGACATGACCGTTCAGGCGCAGCAGGTCTATGGCGGCCATGGCTACATCGAAGAATGGGGCATGTCGCAATACACCCGCGACGCCCGCATCGCGATGATCTACGAAGGGGCAAACGGCGTTCAGGCGTTGGATCTTGTTGGCCGGAAGCTGGCGCAGGATGGCGGCAAGCATGTCATGGCGTTCTTTGAGATGGTTAAAACCTTCTGCAAGGAAAATGCCGGCAAGGATGAAGCTTATGACAAAGCGTTCATCGAACCGCTGAAGGCCGCGTCCAAGGACCTGCAAGCCGCTGGCATGTATTTCATGCAGGAAGGCATAAAGAACCCTAACAACGCGCTGTCCGGTTCGTATGACTTCATGCACATGTTTGGTCATGTTTGCCTGGGCCTGATGTGGGCTCAGATGGCGAAAGCCGCTCGCGAAGCGCTGGATGGTGGCGCCTCGGACAAAGAGTTCTACGAGACCAAGATCAATACCGGTCGCTTCTACATGGCCCGTCGCCTGCCCGCGACAGCCATGCATTTGGCGCGCATCCAAACCGGAGCGGACACGGTAATGGCGCTGGACGCAGCGAACTTCTGATCTCAGTGTGGGCTCGGGCGTCGTAGCCCGAACCCACCCTTGGAGGAGACAAGATGCCAAAACGCTTTCGCCTGACCCGCCGCTTTCCCGTCGCCATGACCGAGGATGGCTATCGCAAACTCCGCGGATTCGCGCGAGAGGCGGGATTGGATGAAGGTGAGGCTTTGTCGTTCCTGTTCGAGAATTTCAATAGCGTGATTGATCACGAGAACCTGACGCACAGATTGCGCATCTTCAACTCCGAGCTGGACGCAAGAAAGCGCTGAACGCGCAATACGCCTTGGGAGGGGCGCCCAAATGACCATCAAACTGCATTGCTTCGGTGAAAGCGGAAACAGCTACAAAGCCGCTCTGGCGCTTGAGATGTCGGGTCTGGAGTGGGAAGCGGTCTTTGTCGACTTTTTCAACGGCGCAACGCGCACCCCTGAATTCCGGGCCGAAGTGAACGAAATGGGCGAAGCACCCGTACTGGTAGATGGCGATTTTCGCACCAGCCAGTCCGGAGCAATTCAGGCCTATGTCACCGAGAAATCCGGAAAATTCGGCGGCAAGGATCGTGACGAAAATTACGAGATTTTCAGATGGGTTCTTTGGGACAACCACAAGCTTAGCTCGATGGCCGGACTGACTCGTTTTCTGATCAACTTCCTGCCCGAAAAGCACCGCAATCCGGATGTTATCGCGTTCAATCAGGGTCGCCTCAAGGCTGCTTATCAGACACTGAACGCCCATCTTGAAGGCCGCGACTGGATCGTTGGTGGTGGCGTGACCAATGCTGATATCAGTTGCTGCGGCTACCTCTATTACCCCGAACCATTTGGCTTTGATCGCGCCGATTGGCCCAACATCGATGCTTGGCTGACGCGCCTTAGCGAACAGCCCGGTTGGAAACACCCCTACGACCTGATGCCCGGCAACCCGTCGGATCGAGCTTAAGGAGAAGACCCCATGACCGAAGCCTATATCTATGACGCCCTGCGCACCCCGCGCGGCAAGGGCCGCAAGGATGGCAGCCTGCACGAGGTAACCTCGGTGCGCCTGTCTGCCCTGACCCTGAACGCGATGAAAGAACGGAACAATCTGGAAGGCCACGCCGTTGAGGACGTGATCTGGGGCAACGTCACGCAGGTGATGGAGCAAGGCGGCTGTCTGGCGCGCTCGGCAGTTCTGGCTTCGGATCTAGATGAATCGATCCCCGGTCTGGCGATCAACCGTTTCTGCGCCTCGGGCATGGAAGCCGTGAACTTGGCTGCAAACCAGGTCAAAGGCGGCGCGGGTGAAGCCTATATCGCAGGCGGTGTCGAGATGATGGGCCGCGTGGCCATGGGTAGCGACGGTGCGGCGATTGCCGTTGACCCGTCTTTGGCGATGGAAACCTATTTTGTGCCGCAAGGTATCTCGGCCGACATCATCGCAACCGAATATGGGTTCAGCCGCGATGATGCCGATGCTCTGGCCGTTGAATCCCAAAAACGCGCAGCAGCGGCTTGGGAAGACAACCGGTTTGAAAAGTCGGTGATCGCCATCAAAGATCAGAACGGTCTGACCATTCTGGACCGCGACGAGTACATGCGTCCCGGCACCGACATGCAGTCGCTTAGCGCGCTGAACCCGTCTTTCGCAATGATGGGTGAGCAGATGCCGGGCTTCGACAAGGTGGCGATGATCAAATACCCGCATCTTGAGCGGATCAACCACATACACCACGCGGGCAACAGCTCGGGCATCGTGGACGGTGCGGCCGCTGTGCTGATCGGTAATAAGGAGTTCGGCGAGAAATACGGCCTGAAGCCGCGCGCGCGCATCAAAGCAACTGCCAAGATCGGCACTGATCCGACCATAATGCTGACCGGTCCGGTTCCGGTGACTGAGAAAATTCTGGCCGACAACGGAATGAAAATCGGCGATCTGGACCTGTTTGAAGTCAACGAAGCCTTCGCCTCGGTCGTGCTTCGGTTCCAGCAGGCGTTTGATGTTGATCCGGCGCTGGTTAACGTCAACGGCGGCTCGATCGCGATGGGTCACCCGCTGGGTGCAACCGGCGCGATGATTATCGGCACGCTGCTGGACGAGCTGGAGCGTCAGGACAAGGAAACCGGTCTGGCCACACTCTGCATCGCATCCGGTATGGGTGCGGCAACAATTATCGAGCGCGTCTGATGCCCAAACTGGATCTTTCTCAGATACCGTTCAAAGGCGGTTCATCTTATCCCGGCAAGTTAGCCGAGGCCACCGCGGGTCGTTTTGTCCAGCGCGTCGGAGATGCAGGCGGGCTGACCCAATACGGGGTCAACATCGTACGTTTGGAGCCCTCGGGGCTATCCTCGCTGCGCCATTACCACATGGAGCAGGACGAGTTTGCCATCATGCTCAGCGGCAAATGCATGCTGATCGATGATGATGGCGAGCATGAGATGCTGCCCGGTGACTGCGCCGCTTGGCCTGCAGGTGAGGCCAATGGCCATCACCTTGTGAACAAAACCGACACGCCCGCAACCTTTCTGGTGGTGGGCACCCGGACCCCGACCGAGACCGGCTATTACAGCGATATAGACATGATGGTGAAAGATGATGAGAACGGATTCTCTTTCACTCGCAAGGATGGCAGCCCGCTGACGGCTGACCAGATTGGAGATGACAATGACTGATTTCACCCTCAGCAAAGACGCCGATGGCGTCGCCTTCATCACCTGGGACGTTCCCGGCAAATCCATGAACGTCCTGTCGCGCGAGGCCTTCACTCTGGTCGGTGATCTGATCGATCAGGCGCTGGCGGATGATGAGATCAAGGGCATCGTTATCACCAGTGGCAAAGAAGGGTCGTTTGCAGGCGGCATGGACTTGAGCACGCTCGCCACGATCCGACAGGAGGCCGGCGACGAACCCGCGCAGGCACTGTTCGATTTCGTCATGAGTGGCCACAACATCCTGCGTCGGCTGGAACTGGCAGGCATGGACCCCAAGTCCAAAAAAGGCGGCAAGCCGGTCGCCTGTGCCATCAACGGTACCTGTGCCGGGATTGGTACCGAGATCGCACTGGCCTGTCATCACCGCGTGATGACCTCGAACGCCAAGGCCAAGATCGGCCTGCCCGAGATTCTTCTGGGGATCTTCCCCGGCGGCGGCGGCACCATGCGTTACAGCCGTATGGTCGGCGCGATGGCTGCAGCTCCGGTGCTGCTTGAAGGCAAGATGATGGACCCGAAGAAGGCCAAAGGCGCGCAATTGATCGACGCGGTGGCGGATGATCCGGTTGCGGCAGCCAAGGAATGGGTACTGAACGCCAAGGAAGCCGATCTGGTAAAGCCGTGGGATGCCAAGGGCTACAAGATGCCCGGCGGCGCTCCCTACCACCCCGCCGGTTTCATGACCTTCGTGGGCGCAAGCGCCATGGTGAACGGCAAGACCCAAGGTGCCTTCCCGGCGGCCAAGGCTCTGCTGAGTTCGATCTATGAAGGCGCATTGGTTGACTTTGACACCGCCTTGAAGATTGAGGCGCGCTGGTTCACCAACGTGCTCATGAACCCGTCTTCGTCAGCGATGATCCGGTCGCTGTTTCTGAACAAGGAGGCGCTGGAGAAAGGCGCAGTGCGACCCAAGGATGTACCCGATCAGCGGGTCAAGAAAGTCGGCGTTCTGGGCGCGGGTATGATGGGTGCCGGTATCGCGTTAGTCTCGGCACAGGCCGGGATGGAGGTTGTGCTGATCGACCGCGATCAGGAGGCCGCCGACAAGGGCAAGGCCTATAGCGCAAGCTATATGGATAAGGGCATCAAACGCGGCAAAGCGACGGCTGAGAAAAAAGAGGCCCTGCTGGCCCGTATCACCGCCACGCCCGATCTGGAGCACCTGAAAGGCTGTGACCTGATCATCGAAGCGGTGTTCGAAGACCCCGGCGTCAAGGCTGAAATGACCAAGAAGGTCGAGGCGATCATCCCCGAGGATTGCATCTTTGCGTCGAACACCTCGACCCTACCGATCACAGATCTGGCCAGGGCCAGCGTACGGCCCGAGCAATTCATTGGCATCCACTTCTTCTCACCGGTCGAGAAGATGTTCCTGGTCGAAATCATCAAAGGCAAGGAAACCGGTGATCGTGCTGTCGCCAAGGCGCTGGACTATGTGCGCCAAATCCGCAAGACACCGATCGTGGTCAATGACGCGCGCTTCTTCTACGCCAACCGCTGCATTATTCCGTACATCAACGAAGGTCTGCGGATGATCACCGAAGGCGTCAGCCCTGTTCTGATCGACAATGCGGCGCGTCAGTTGGGCTTCCCCGTAGGACCCATTCAGCTGAACGACGAAACCTCGATTGACCTGGGGGCCAAGATCGCCCGCGCGACTAAGGCAGCTATGGGCAACGCTTACCCGGAAAATCCGGGCGATGATCTGATCTTTTGGATGGAAGAACAAGGTCGTCTGGGTCGCAAGGCCAATGCAGGTTTCTTCGACTATGACGACAAGGGCAAACGCGTCGAGTATTGGAAGGGCCTGCAGGACAAATACCCACATGCCGCAAACCAGCCCGACCTGATCGAATTGCAGGAACGTCTGATGTTCGCGCAGGTTCTGGAAGCCGTCCGTGCGCTGGAAGAAGGTGTTCTGGAAGATATCCGCGAGGGCGACGTGGGTGCGATCCTTGGCTGGGGCTTTGCCCCGTGGTCTGGTGGCCCACTCAGCTGGTTGGACATCATCGGCACGCCCTACGCCGCCGAGCGCTGCGATCAACTGACCGAAGCCTATGGTGAGCGCTTTACCTGCCCGCCGCTGCTGCGCGAGATGGCGGAAAAAGGTCAGAGCTTCTATGGCCGCTTCAACCCCGAAGCACAGGCCGCCTGAACAGACAAAGCAGGCGCATGAACCCGTGCGCCTGCATTATTCTTATACACGTACTATTGCAGCTGCCATTCAGGCCGCAGGAACAGCGCAGGCATATTGGGCCGCCCCGGTCGCCCGGGTCGACGTACTCCCAATGCGGGCCGGATAGGGAAAATCGGCTCTTGCGGAATGGGCGCAGGTAACGCGGCCAACGGGTTGGTCAAAGCCGAAATATCCCCTTTGTCGGTCACAGCCTCGATCAAAAGATCGGTGTGTTCCGCATCTGCGACTTCATAAAACTCCGGGTTTCGACTTGAACCGGTATTCATGCGACCGGACGGGCAATAAGCCTGAAATCCGCCCTCGATGAAAACCAGCTCATCCTCGTCAAAGAATAATGACGTGACATCGAAGGACTGCGCAGGCGTGCTGGACTCAATACGCCCCACCCCGCTGAGCGTTCGAGCTGGAATGATCGAGACCCCCTCGTTTCCAACACCAAGCTTGCCTTGATCCAATGCCATACCCTGTTCCGGCATCAGCCAGACTGGGCGCCCATTATAGGCTGCTCGGGATGGCACAAGGATCGGCAGATGCTCGGGCCTGCGTTCGTCTCCCGGCACCACGATCCGGTCGACGCAAACGCGCCTCAGTTCTTTGAACCCATGGTCCCGTGTCCGCACCAGATCGCCTGCAACCAGTCTTTCGACCCGTTTCCAGCCCCCTGTTGTGGACACTTTGGTTCCGTGCAGCAATCCCCCACGACGCGCTGATGCGGCCTGTCCCACAAAGGCCTGTCGGCCTTTAACTTCACGTTTCGAATACCCCGAAACACTCACTAACTCTAACACGTGCCGTCCCCCTGTTGGCACCTTCACACGACTCAGAAGGTCTTAGAGTTGTGCCTCAATTGGACTTAGTTTTGCCACATTTGAGGCCAAATTAGGTCAGTTTCGCCGCAATTTACTGGTTTTGAATAAACAAATCAGTATTCCGAACGAGCTTTGATATGCATTTCGAAACGATACTAAGAGGGATACAAGCCGAATCTATTCCGTTCTTACTGCGCCGCCTGCTGTAGCGAGGATATCCGCCGCTCCCGCCACCCAAGCAGCACTCCGGCAGAGGCGATCATGCCAATGCCGATAATTTGCATCTGCCCGACGGACTGCCCAAACGCCACCCAGGCAAAGAGCGGGCCAAATATCATGACCGAGTATTCAAAGACTGCGACATATGATGGCTCACCCAGTTGATAGGCTTTGATCAGCATGAAAACGGCAATTGTTGAGCCCACGGCCTGAACCACAACCCAAGGCAACGCGTCTTGCATCGGCCAAACCCAACCGCGCATCGCGAAGCCATCCGGCCCGACTGGCACGCCAACCGGAAACAGGGCAAGCCAGATCAGTCCGATCGCCCCTGCAAGCCCCAGTGTGACAACCATCGCCGCCAGCAGCGCAACAGTGCTTTCGTCGGAACAGTGGGTGCGCGTTACAACAGCGCTGAGTGCGTAAAAGAAGCCACCAGCGACTGGCAGTAGCGTCTTTACGTCAAATGATGTCGGGTCCGGCTGCAATACGCACAGAATTCCCGAAAACCCCAATAAAACAGCCACGATCCGCCAGGGACCTATGCGCTGCTTCAACAAAAGGGCCGAAATCAACAGCACGAATATCGGCGATGTGAATAACCCGGCAAGCGCCTGAGCGATGGGCATCAATGCCAGCGCGCTGAAATAGAAAAGCATTGCCAGCGTGATCAACACGCTGCGCACCGCGACGACACCAATCCGCCGGGGCCTCAAGGTGCCCATACCCAATATCGACAACACCGCGATCAGCGGCAGCATCAGTAAGGCGCGACTTAGGTGAAACTGCCATAGCCCCACGCTCTCGGCCACGCGGATCACGAAATTGTCGATCACGCCGATAATGGACATGGCCGCAACCATCAGCAACGACGCCATGATTGAATGGGTTTGTTGTTGTGACTGCATCCGCGCCTCTGCCCTTAATCAGCCCGTTCTGGCCGAAACTTACCCGGCACACTCAGCACATTTCACAAACACTGCGCAACAGGTTTGCGCCGCTGGTTTTCGCCATGCTAAGCTTGGCGCAAAATAATATTCGAGCAGCATTACCCGATGACCGCACTCAAACAGTACCAGCGGATCGAAGCCACCGGTCTGTGGCGTCCCTCGCCCGATGAGCAACGGCGCGAAGTAGTCGTATCGATTGGTGAAGCCACTCTGACGATTTCTGACTTCAATGACAGCGCGCTGACCCATTGGTCGCTGGCGGCGCTAGAGCGACAAAACCCCGGAACCTACCCTGCAATATTCAATCCCGACGGCGATCCCGGCGAAACACTGGAGCTTGCAGAATCTGAAACCACAATGATCGAAGCAATTGACCGGCTGCAGCGCGCCATCGACCGTGCCAGACCACATCCCGGACGGCTGCGTTGGCTCAGCGTTGCAGGGGTTGTTCTGGCGGTCTTGGCAGTGCTTTTGTTTTGGCTACCCAGTGCACTGCAGCGCCATGTTGTTTCGGTAGTGCCAGAGGTCAAGCAACAAGAAATCGGCGATGCAATCCTGCAGCGGATCGAAAGGGTGTCAGGCAAGGCTTGCTCTTCGCCTGATGCGCAAGCGTCGCTGGATCAGCTGGCGCGCCGCACCGGTGTCCGCCAAATCGTGATCCTACCAGCAGGTCTGCCTGACAGCCTGAGCCTGCCGGGTGGAACCGTGCTGCTAAACCGGGCACTGGTCGAAGATCACGAAGACCCAGCCGTTGCCGCCGGATACATCATAGCCGCGCGCGCGCGGGCAACTCAGCAGGAACCGCTGGACGATCTGTTGGACCGTACAGGCCCGAGTGCCGCATTTCGGTTGCTGACCACCGGCGAATTGACGCACGAGATCGTGGACACCTACACCGAGCAGGTTCTATCCGGTCCACAGCCGCAGCTAAGCGATGACGTGCTGCTCGCGGTTTTTGCACAGACCGCTCTGCCCTCGACCCCATACGCCTATGCGCTTGATATCACAGGCGAGTCCGTTCTTGGATTGATAGAAGCCGATCCGATGGCGGGTCGTACTTTGGAACAGGTACTGCCCGACCGCGATTGGGTCCGGCTACAGAATATCTGCGGGCAATAGCACCTATTTGGTCCCGAACATCCGATCCCCGGCGTCACCTAGTCCAGGCATAATGTAACCCTTTGAGTTCAGTTCACGATCCAGCGCGGCCGTGACGATTTTGACATCCGGGTGCGCCTCTTTCATGCGCGCGACGCCCTCGGGGGCAGCCAGCAGGCACAGAAAGCGGATATCTTTCGCCCCCTGCTCTTTCAGCAAATCAATGGCCGCAGCCGAGCTGTTGCCGGTTGCCAGCATCGGATCAACAGCAATGACCAAACGGTCCGTCAAACCCTCGGGAGCTTTGAAATAGTATTGGACCGGCTTCAGCGTCTCTTCATCCCGATAAAGCCCCACGAACCCCACTCGGGCAGAGGGGATCAGCTCCAGCACGCCGTCCAACATCCCGTTTCCAGCCCGCAGGATCGATACCAGCGCCAATTTTTTGCCCGCCAGAATGGGAGCGTCCATTTCTTCCATCGGGGTTTCGATATGGCGGGTGGTCAGCGGCATCTCGCGGGTGACCTCATAAGCCAGCAAAAGCGTGATCTCGCGCAGCAACTGCCGGAACACAGCGGTTGAGGTGCCTTTGTCCCGCATGAGCGTCAATTTGTGCTGCACCAATGGGTGGTCGACGACGGTCAGGTGATCGCTCATGATGTCTCCAGTCTTTTCTTGACCCGCGCGCGGGTTTCTTCATCGCAAAAGGCCGCGTTCAGGGCCGTTTCATTCAGGGCAGTGAAATCTTCGGCCTGCCAGCCGAAAGCTGCGCTCAGCATCTCATATTCGCGCCGCATCGTGGTATGGAAAAACGGCGGATCGTCGGTTGATACCGTGACCTTGACGCCTGCATCACGCAATTTCGCAATGGGATGGGCGGCAAAATCAGGAAACAGGCCCAGCACCACGTTTGAGCCAGGGCAGACCTCAAGCGTAGTGCCCCGATCAACTAACTCGTACACAAGATCCGGGTCTTCGATGGCGCGGACGCCATGGCCTACGCGCTCGACCCCCAGATCACGGACGGCATCCCGAACACTCTCTGGACCGCCAAATTCACCGGCATGGGTCGTCAATCGCAACCCAGCCTCGCGCGCGCAGTCAAAGGCCCATTTGAAATCGCCCTGCGTTCCGACGGATTCGTTGCCGCCCATTCCAAATCCGGTAATCCAGTCACCTGCGGTTTCAGCCGCACAATGAGCGCTGGCCTTGGCTTGCTCGGGTCCAAAATGGCGCACGCAAGTGATGACACCACGCAGGGTGATCCCGAATTTGCGCTCGGCCTCGTCTGCGGCGTCCTGAATCGCAGTCAGGTAATCCTTCCATGCATGCAAATCGCCACCGCCGCAGAAATCCGGGCTAAGGAATGTTTCGGAATACACCACACCATTCGCGGCGCTATCTTCCAGAATGGCCAGCGTCAGGCGGCGGAAATCTTCGGGCGTTTTCAGCACCTCGCACGCAGCCTCATAAACGCTAAGGAAATGGGCAAAGTCGCGGAAATCATAAGAGCCGTCGGGTTTGAATATCCCGCTCAGGTCCACTCGTTTCTCATGGGCCAGTTGGCGTATGAAGCTAGGCGGAGCGGCGCCTTCATGGTGCAAATGTAATTCGATCTTAGGCAGGTCAGCGACTGTCACAGAAAAGTCCTTCCCGGCCCTTGCGCCGGTATGTTCAGGTGGTGCGCGATACTGGCGGCGATATCGGCAAAGTTCACGGGACCAATCTCACCCGCCCCCTGTCCGGCGATCAGCACGGGCACTTGTTCGCGGGTGTGGTCAGTGCCGCTCCAACTGGGGTCGTTGCCGTGGTCTGCGGTCAATAGCATCAGATCACCGGGGCGCAGTTTTTGCGCAATCACTCCGATTTCACGATCGAACCATTCCAGCGCGCGGGCATAGCCGCTGATATCACGCCGATGGCCATACAGACTGTCGAACTCGACAAAGTTTGCAAATGTCAGACTACCCTCTTCCGCCTCATCAACGAGGTCCGAAAGGTGGTGCATCAACTCTGCGTCCGAACCCTTTCGCAGCGTGTCGATCCCCTGCATTGAAAATATATCGCCAATCTTGCCCACCGCATGCACACGGCGACCGGCATCCTGTGCCCAATTCGTCAGAACGGGTTCTGGTGGAACGATGGCAAAATCCTTGCGGTTGGTTGTCCGGGTGAACCCCTTTTCGGGCGTTCCGACAAACGGTCGGGCGATAACGCGGCCCACTTTCATTTCGTGCAATCGAGGCGCCAGTGAACGGCACATATCCAGCAGTCGGTCGAGCCCAAAGCTGTCTTCATGCGCGGCAATCTGGAATACGCTATCGGCAGACGTGTAGCAGATCGGCCAGCCGGTACGTATATGCTCGGCCCCCAGTTCCGAGATAATCGTCGTCCCCGAGGCATGGCAGTCGCCTAATATTCCGTCGGTCCCCGCTGCCTCGGCGGCAGCCTTGCTTAGCGTTTCGGGAAACGCTGGCTGGCGATCCGGGAAATAACGCCAGTCCCATGGCACAGGTAAACCCGCCAGTTCCCAATGCCCTGATGGCGTATCCTTTCCCGGAGAATATTCACGTGCGCAACCCCACAAGCCCGTCGGCGCGGCCTCAAGGCCCGGCGTCGGTGCGCCCGAGGCCAGACGGGTCGCCGCCCCCAGCCCCATGGCATCCAGGTTGGGCAGTTGCAACGGTCCGCTCCGCCCTTCTTCCGCACGCCCCTCGGCACAAGCTTGTGCTATGTGGGCCACTGTATTCGCGCCTGTATCGGGTTTGGTGCCGTTGTAAAACTGATCGGCATCCGGCGCGCCGCCGATACCAACCGAGTCCATTATCACAAGGAAAGCGCGGCTCATGCGCTGATCCTTTCATGGATTTGAGGCGGCTGTGCTACCGGTTCGTCACTCAGCGTGATGGCATCTAGCACCACCGCGGCAGCCCGTTGCGCTGCATCTTCTCGCCCCGCATGAACAACCGCCAACGGAGCGCCTTTGGTCACCTTATCCCCGACCCTCAGAAGGCCCGACAGGCCAACCGCCGGATCAATCTCATCGCTCTCGATCTGGCGCCCACCGCCTAGGGCCACGACTGCGAGGCCCAGCGCCTCGCCATCAATAGACGAGATATATCCGCCATGCGGAGCGTGAACTTCCCGGATCACATTGGCCTCCGGCAAAAACCGATCCCATGTGTCAACGAAATGCACCGGTCCACCCACGGCAGCCATCATGCGTCCGAACCGTTCGGCTGCACGACCATCGCGGATCACTTGGGCTATACTGGCGTTTCCTTCCTCTGCCGTAGCGCACATACCGGCATCCGCCATGAGAACGCCCCCCAACTCGGCCGAGATTTCCGCCAAAGGTGATCCCTGCCCGCTGGTCAAAGCTTTCATCACCTCGGCCACTTCCAGCGCATTGCCAAGTGCGGAAGCGAGGGGCTGGCTCATGTCGGTGATCACTGCGGATGTACGGCAACCAGCGGCATTAGCCGTTTCGGTCAAGGCCTGTGCCAAATTGCGTGCCTCATCCAGCGTCTTCATGAACGCGCCGCTGCCCACCTTAACGTCCAGAACCAACGCATCCGGGCTAGCCGCCAGCTTCTTGGACAGGATTGATGCCGTAATCAGGTCAAGGCTCTCCACCGTCGCCGTCACATCGCGCACCGCATACAGCCGCTTGTCCGCAGGGGCGATCTGGCCCGTTGCCCCCACGATGGCTGCCCCGGTGTCTTTCAGCACTTGCGTCAGTCGCGCCTGCCCGATCTGAGTGGTCACTCCCGGTATGGCCTCGAGCTTGTCCAGAGTGCCCCCGGTATGGCCCAGACCACGCCCCGAGATCATCGGCACATACGCCCCGCATTCCGCCAAAGCCGGGGCAAGCAGCAGGCTGACGCAATCGCCGACCCCACCGGTCGAATGCTTATCGACCACCGGCCCGTCCAAATCCCACGTCAGCACCTCGCCGCTGTCGCGCATGGCGACAGTCAGATCAGCCCGCCCATTGGCCCCCAGACCGCCCATACAGACAGCCATCGCAAAGGCCCCGGCCTGCGCGTCACTGACGCCACCATCGGCCAGGCCTTGCGCGAACCACATTAGTTCGTCACCAGTTGGCACCTCCTGACGGCGAAGTTTGGCGATGATCGAGCGCGCATCCATGAAGTCAGGCATCCTCCATATGCGACGCGTCGAACGCACCGGGCAATAGATCGGCAATCGTGGTTTTGGTTTCCAGACCATCAACCGTCGCCATCGTAACGACCACATCCCCATTGCCGAATTCGGCCAGTTTCTGACGGCATCCACCACATGGGGGCACCGGCTGCGGGCTGCTGGCGACCACGTAGACCTCGGTCAGTTCTTTTTCACCAGCGGCGACCATTGCCGCGATTGCCCCGGCCTCGGCGCACGTACCTTCGGGGTAAGCAATATTTTCGACATTGCAGCCAAAATAGATCACACCTGAACTGGACCGGATCGCCGCCCCGACCTTGAAATTCGAATAAGGCGCGTGGGCATTTTCCCGAACGGCCAAAGCTGCATCTTTCAAAGACATGGCGAATCCCAATTTTTGATCATCTGGTCAGAATATCATACCCTACTGGAAAGCGACGGGGGAATTGAAGCCCCCTTGACGCCATTATCCACTTCTTCTTGGACCTAACCCAACGTCGTATTGAAGGTCCCCGGTAAAGTCACCTCAAGCAGTTCCACATCCTGCGAGGGGTCTGACAGCCGCGTTCGCATTCCCGGCGGGATGACGAAGGCATCGCCCTGTTCCAACTGATAGGGCTCGCGCCCTTCACCCTCAAGTGTCACCTCGCCGGTTATCACGAAGGTAAAGTGTATGTCGGTGTCGTGGCTGGCCCATTGAGGGTTACCCTCGCCCCGGCGCACGATCTGAACGCCCGCCACGCCTTTGGTATTCTCGGCAATCGTCGTGTCACGACAGATGTAACCGGGCAAACGGAATGGCACCCATTCTGCCCCGTTCGCCTGATTGTAAACGAACCGCTGCCCATCCCATTCCCGATCCGGGCGGAAATGCGGTGTGGGCAGTTCCATCTCATGATCAATCTCCGTGACATGCTCGGCTGGGACACCAATCTCGATCACCTGAACGTTGTCTGACGCTTCCAGCACGCGGTGGCGGATTTCAGGCGGCTGAATAAAGCAATCGCCTGCCGTCAGGCGCATCTTGTCGCCCTGATCTTCGTAGACCACATCGACCCAGCCGTGGATGCAGAAGATCAGCTGAAATCCGACTTTGTGGAAATGCACCATATCAGGCACAGGACCGCCATCTGGGATACGTATATGGCTGGCGATAATCGATCCGCCCAGCCGGTCCGGCACGAGATCGCGATAGTGCATCCCTGCCCGCCCTATGATCCACGGCGCCTGATCCTTGAGCCTACGGACTACAAATGAGTGCACCGTGTTCGGCATGACAAGCGGCGGGTTCAACTCGTCAATCTCGATCCGGGTGCCGTTCGGCGCGACAAGGCTGCGCTGCCCCTCGGCAAAACCATCTGGATCGTTTGTCAGAATGCGCAACGTTCCCGCCGCTTCAGCTGCATCTTTCTCGATCCGCAAGCGCAGACCGTGACCAGAGAACACGGCAACCCGAGGGTCATCTGCCGGATAGATCATATCCATCCGCATCCCCAGTACCTTGGTATAAAACGGGATATCGTTGCGCAGTTCCTGCGTCGGCAGTCGGATTTCAGCGCGCGTGAGGGAGTCGCCGGTATTGCTGGTCATTCTGTTTCTCTTCGGATTTTGGTTTTGGCCATCCGATCAGAACAGCAGCCAAAATGCCAATCGAAAAGTACATCTCCAGCGTTTCTTCCATCACGAACAAACGTGTAGCCATCGCAACCGAAAGGTATTCGTCGAACAATCCGCTGATTTCCTCAAGAAGCTGAGCCAGCACCGCAACACTTCCAGCCAGGAAAAAAATCATCAAAAAAGGCGCGCGGATCTTCAGTGCCTTAATTCCGTTCGGTATCCCATGCCAGAGCAAACCACCAATGACGATCGCAGCCAAAACGATCCTTACTGCAGTCACATCAAGCAATAAGTCAATCCAGTTTAGCACCACGAAAGGCGCGCTGCCTTCTGTGTACACCTCCGCCTCCAATTCGCGCTCGGCCAACAGCAGGCAGACCACCGCGATGTAAAGCCGCGAGATGACTCGGAAGCGTACCAACGCGACCAAACCGGCAGCCAGTAACGCAGAGGCCGATATCGTCTCAATCAACCCACCTTCCTGGATGAAAGCCGCAGCCGCTTCGGGCCAAATCATAACCACAAAAAGAAATGAAACCGCCGAAACAAGCACAACAAAGAAGACATTCCGATTGGCACCAATCCTGATTGAAGGGTTGGCAAATTGTGCACTAGCACAAGCTTTGTCATCATGACGCATGATAAGGTCCGCCGCTTCTGGTGTCCGTCAGGTTCCCCGGAATTGGCTGTACATAAAAACGATGCAGCAACTCTCAACCAACGTTTCGTTAACGTATCCGTGAGGCCTGTCTCTGACTGCGGTCCGAGGCGACATAGCCAAGCGCTGAGAAATAGTTTAACCATCAAACGAATATTGGAACGGAGTTGTATTACCGATGTCTGACACACCGAACCTGAGACAGGCCGCGCTTGACTATCATGCGTATCCAAAGCCCGGAAAGCTTGAGATCAAGGCAACCAAACCAATGGCAAATGGTCGGGACCTTGCGCGGGCATATTCGCCAGGCGTCGCCGAAGCCAGTCTTGAGATAAAGGACAACGCCGCCAATGCTGAGAAATACACGGCCCGCGGCAATCTTGTTGCGGTTGTGTCAAACGGCACCGCAGTTCTGGGCCTTGGGAATATAGGCGCATTGGCCTCGAAACCGGTGATGGAAGGCAAGGCCGTCCTGTTCAAAAAGTTCGCAGGCATCGATTGCTTTGATATCGAGGTGGATCAGCCTGACCCAGAAAAGCTGGCAGATATCGTCTGCGCCCTGGAACCTACCTTTGGCGCGATCAACCTTGAAGATATCAAGGCACCGGATTGTTTTATTGTCGAAAAACTGTGCCGGGAACGGATGAACATCCCGGTGTTTCATGACGATCAGCACGGCACGGCAATCGTTGTTGGTGCCGCAGCTAAAAACGCCCTGTATGTGGCAGGAAAGAGCTTCGAGGATATCAAAGTAGTTTCGACCGGCGGCGGTGCTGCCGGGATCGCCTGCCTCAGCATGTTGGTGAAGCTCGGCGTTAAACGCGAGAATATCTGGCTCTGTGACATTCACGGGTTGGTCTATGAAGGTCGCGCCGAGGATATGAACCCGCACAAGGATCAGTTTGCGCAGAAAACCGATCTGCGCACTCTGGATGATGTGATCGGAGGTGCCGATCTGTTTCTGGGGCTGAGCGGACCAAATGTGCTCAAGCCTGAGATGGTCGAGAAGATGGCCAAGACCCCGATCATCTTTGCGCTGGCCAACCCAACTCCGGAAATCCTGCCACAGGCGGCGCGCGAAGTTGCCCCTGACGCGATCATTGCGACCGGTCGCAGCGACTTTCCGAACCAAGTGAACAACGTGTTGTGCTTCCCGTTTATCTTCCGAGGTGCCCTGGACGTGGGCGCGACTGAAATCAACGACGAGATGCAGATCGCCTGCGTCGACGGCATCGCCGACATGGCCCGCGCGACGACGAGCGCTGAAGCCGCGGCGGCCTATAAGGGTGAGCAGCTGACTTTTGGTCCAGATTACCTGATCCCAAAACCCTTTGACCCGCGCCTAGTGGGGGTCGTTTCGTCATCGGTTGCACAGGCGGCTATGAAGAGCGGGGTCGCAAAACGACCCATTGATGACCTCGAGGCCTACAAAGAGCGCCTGAACCAGACCGTGTTCAAATCTGCACTGTTGATGCGGCCAGTGTTCGAAGCCGCAGCCGTCGCATCGCGTAGAATTGTCTTCGCAGAAGGCGAGGACGAGCGTGTTTTAAGGGCTGCGCAAGCGATATTGGAAGAAACCACGGAAACTCCGATCCTGATCGGGCGACCGGACGTGATCAGCGCACGGTGCGAAAGGCTAGGCCTGACAGTACGACCGGGGCAGGATTTTCAGATCGTGAACCCTCAGGACGATCCCCGTTACTACGATTATTGGAATTCGTACCATCAAATAATGCAGCGTCGGGGGGTCACTCCGGATCTGGCCAAGGCCATCATGCGCACAAACAACACCGCCATTGCAGCAATCATGGTGCATCGCGGTGAGGCGGACAGCATGATCTGTGGCACTTTTGGTGAGTATCGCTGGCATCTTAACTATGTCGAACAGGTTCTGGATGATGGCGATTTGCGCCCGCATGGCGCGCTTTCGCTGATGATTCTGGAAGATGGCCCTCTGTTCATTGCAGACACGCATGTAAGACAATTGCCGACACCAGAAGAACTTGCCGAATCCACCATTGGAGCTGCTCGTCACGTGCGGCGGTTCGGGTTGGAACCCAAGATCGCATTTTGTTCGCAATCGCAATTCGGCAATCAGGCCGAGGGATCAGGCAAGCGGCTGCGGGCTGCGCTTGAGATTCTCGATTCCGAGCCACGCGACTTCAGCTATGAAGGCGAGATGAACCTTGATCTGGCTTTGGATCCTGAATTGCGTGCACGTATCTTCCCGAACTCGCGTTTGGAAGGCTCTGCAAATGTCCTGATCTTCGCCCATGCGGATGCGGCAAGCGGTGTGCGCAATATCCTGAAGATGAAAGCGGACGGGCTTGAGGTAGGTCCAATCCTCATGGGAATGGGAAACAAGGCGCATATCGTAACGCCCTCGATTACGGCCAGGGGACTGCTGAACATGGCGGCCATCGCAGGTACGCCAGTCGCGCACTACGGATAAGCCCAGCGCCTATATCATTACGTATACATGACCGGGCACCAGATTAGGTGCCCGGTTTGATTCTGTTAGCGCCAGAACATTTGCAGCAATAAATTTGCAGATTTGCATACCTTTGCGTGTGACACTCAGAAATCTGCTCAGATCAGAGGATTTGCAAAAATTTGCAAGCCAAACTGCAAGGTTCTGCAAAGATTTTGCGATAAACTGACGCGCCGTTATGCGCATCGCTTGCTCGAAACATCCACGATGCCTAACACATAGCTCAAGGAATTTGGGAGGAGGCCATCATGGCATATCAGGACGTCTACGAGAGCTGGAAGAACGACCCCGAAGCATTCTGGATGGATGCAGCCAAGGGGATCGATTGGGTTCAAGCGCCCAGCAAAGCTCTGTTTGACGACAATGCGCCTCTTTACGAATGGTTCAGTGATGCCAAGGTAAATACGTGCTGGAACGCCGTTGATCGCCATGTGGAAAATGGTCGTGGTGAGCAAACCGCGATCATCTATGACAGCCCAATTACTCATACCAAACGCGAAATCTCATACGTCGAGTTACGCAATCGGGTTGCTAATCTGGCTGGCGCGCTCCGTGCAAAAGGTATTGAGAAAGGTGACCGCGTCATCATCTACATGCCTATGATCCCCGAAGCGCTGGAGGCAATGCTGGCTTGCGCCCGGCTAGGAGCAGTGCATTCAGTGGTATTCGGCGGCTTTGCCAGCAACGAACTGGCCGTACGTATCGACGATGCGAAACCCAAGGCGATCATCGCTGCCTCATGCGGGATGGAGCCGGGACGCGTTGTGCACTACAAACCTCTGCTGGATGGCGCGATCGATCTGGCCGCCCACAAACCCGAATTTTGCGTAATATTCCAGCGCGAGCAGGAAGTCGCACAACTAATCGATGGGCGCGACGTCAACTGGCACGGTTTCCAATACGGTACCGAGCCCGCAGAATGTGTACCAGTCAGCGGCAATGATCCAGCCTATATCCTCTATACATCCGGCACCACTGGTGCGCCCAAAGGCGTCGTGCGCCCGACTGCCGGCCATCTGGTCGCACTGAACTGGACGATGAAAAACATCTACAATGTCGATCCTGGAGATGTGTTCTGGGCGGCTTCGGATGTCGGCTGGGTCGTTGGCCATTCCTATATCTGTTATGCCCCGCTGATCCACGGCAACACGACGATTGTTTTTGAAGGCAAGCCCGTCGGAACACCTGACGCCGGAACTTTCTGGCGCGTGATATCCGAACACAAGGTCAAAAGCTTCTTCACCGCCCCAACCGCCATTCGTGCCGTAAAACGCGAAGACCCAAGCGCAGAATTGATGGCGAATTACGATCTATCCTGCCTTAAGGCTCTGTATCTTGCAGGAGAGAGGGCTGATCCAGATACGATCATCTGGGCGCAGGATGCGCTGAAAGTTCCGGTCATCGATCATTGGTGGCAAACCGAAACTGGCTGGACCATCGCTGGCAACCCGCTCGGAATCGAAGAGCTTCCGGTCAAGCTGGGATCACCTGCCAAGCCTATGCCGGGCTATGACGTTCAGATTCTGGACGAGGGCGGCCATCCTATGAAACCGGGCGAGTTGGGCGCGATCGCAGTCAAGCTCCCGCTTCCGCCAGGCACATTGCCAAACCTGTGGAATGCCGAGGCGCGCTTCAGAAAATCCTACCTTGAGCATTTTCCCGGCTATTACGAAACCGGTGATGCGGGCATGATCGACGAAGATGGGTATCTCTATATCATGGCCCGTACCGATGACGTGATCAACGTCGCCGGGCACCGACTTTCGACGGGCGGGATGGAAGAGGTGTTGGCCGCTCACCCCGATGTGGCAGAATGCGCTGTCATTGGGGTATCTGATCAACTGAAAGGCCAGATGCCTGTCGGTTTCCTGTGTCTGAATGCCGGTTCCGATCGGAATCACGCGGAGGTGGTAACCGATGTGGTCCAGATGGTTCGTGACAAAATCGGCCCAGTCGCTGCGTTCAAGAAAGCAGTGGTGGTGGATCGTCTGCCCAAGACACGCTCGGGCAAGATCCTGCGTGGTACGATGGTGTCGATCGCGGATGGCAAGGCGTATAAAATGCCTGCCACAATCGATGACCCAGCAATTCTGGACGAGATCACGGTGGCCCTGCAAACTATCGGCTACGCACAGTAATTTCACGGTACGATCAAGTGGAGCGCCTTACGGCGCAACCGATTTGCGCTGTCGCGCGTGTGCGAGGCTCTGCCTCGCGCTCCGAGATATTTTTGGCCAGATGAAGGTTGGATCCGTTTTGCGATTGCGGGGCTTGTCATTGGGTCCTCCTCACCTCAGTTTGAGGTGAGGAGGACGAGCATGACACAGGGCGATATCTGGCGTTTTGATGCAACAGAATTGGCTGCGCTGACCCAAGCTGGCGAGTTGAGCGCAGAAGAGGTGATCAGTGATGCATTGGAGCGCATGCATCAGGTAAATCCCTCGCTGAATGCTGTCGTGGACGATCTGGGCACAGAAGCGTTAGAGCGTGCATCTGCGCTTGATCAGGCGCGCCGCAAAGGTGCCTCGGTTGGGCCGCTGCACGGCGTACCGGTGACCATCAAAGTGAATGTCGACCAGAAGAACCATGCCACAACAAATGGTGTGGTTGCCTTGAAGGATGTCATTGCCCCTGATGACGCCCCGGTGGTTTCAAACTTGCACAATGCGGGGGCCATTGTCATCGGGCGGACCAACACGCCCGAATTCTCGTTCCGCGCTGACACGGATAATCCACTTCATGGGCGCACGCACAATCCTTGGGGCCGCCATATCTCGCCCGGTGGGTCGTCCGGGGGCGCGGGGGCTGCGGTCATGGCGGGCATCGGCGCACTGGCTCATGGCAACGATATCGGAGGTAGCTTGCGGTTCCCTGCTGCAGCCAATGGTGCGGTTACAGTGAAACCGGGGCTGGGCCGCGTACCGGCCTGGAACCCCAGCCAGAATGCAGAACGCGGGATGCTGGCACAATCGATGTCGGTACAGGGCTTGATCACAAGAAGCGCAAAGGACCTGCACCTTTCGATGCCCAGCCTGATCGCCCCGGACGCCCGCGACCCCTTCCATGTGCCAATGCCTTGGCGCGGCGCGGGGCCGGATGTCCCAATCAAAGTTGCGTTCACCAAAAATACGTTCGAATACGCTTTGCACCCCGAAGTGGACAAAGCGCTAAGTACCGCTCGGGAGGCGCTGGTAGATGCCGGATATATAGTTGAAGACATTGATCCGCCGGATGTGTTCGAATGCGGGCGCATCGGCTATCGCGCGCTGATGGGTGAAGTGCTGACGTTGATGAAAAACGATATCGAGGCAGCCGGGTCTCAAACCATCCGTGATATTTTCGAGGTTTATTTTCAGGAGTTTCCTCCGATCGTAGGCGACGAACTGATTCAGGCGTTGGCGCAACGCAGCCATTATGCGCGCCAATGGTCGCTATTCATGCAGAAATATCCTTTGGTCCTGTCTCCATTCCTGCCGCAGCCGTTCTTTAAACCTGATCGCGATACCGAAGGTGCCGAAGGCGTTCATGAGGTGTTAGGATGCGCGGTCTATTCTTATGCGATGAATTTCCTCGGGCTGCCCGCCGCCAGCGTTCCCGCGCGCTTGGCCGAATTGCCGAATGGGCCGCAACCGATCAATGTTCAGATTGCTGCTCGACGCTGGCGTGAGGATATGGCGGTGGATGCAGCGGTCGCGATCGAAGCGCGTGTGGGGCAGATGGCTCCGATTCTGTGGGATCGAATGAGCGCGCAAACCTGAGACATCGTCACTCAGGCCTCACAGATGAAATAGACCCCGGGATTTTGTCCCGGGGTCCGCATACTAAAATATGCCCGGATTAAGATGACGAGCGTAGCACCACCCACCCTCGCCAGCGCGAAAACTGCGCAACCATTCGAAAACACCTTTAGATGGCCACTCACTTCCACCTCGGCGTGTTCTCCGGGCAACTTGAAGTTAACAAACCCTTATCGCATTGCATGTGAACTGGTTCACACAAGCGGTGGAAAAATGATCAACACGCTGAGATTTAAGTAAATTGTTCAGAGATCAACCGTTCTTCCAGGCCGTGGCCAGGGTCAAATAAAATACGATGCTGGATCGCAATCTCAGACCTGATCTCGACCCAATCGATATCCGGAAACGATATGGAGTCGGCCGCAACGATAACCGGGCGTTTGTCAGCCTCGATCACATCGAATCTGACTTTCGCAACTTTCGGCAGCAAGGCGCCACGCCACCGCCGGGGGCGAAACGCGGCGATTGGCGTCAATGCCAGAACGTCCGCGCCAATGGGTACAATGGGTCCGTGAGCGGAATAGTTATATGCGGTTGAACCCGCCGGCGTGGCAAGCAATGCACCATCACACACGAGTTCGGCCATGCGTACCCGCCCATCAACGCTGATCCGCAACCGCGCTGCCTGCGGCCCCGCACGAAGCAGCGAAATCTCGTTGATTGCAAGTGCTTGGTGCTTTTGGCCCGCCTGGTCCATTGCAGTCATCGCCAATGGATTGATGACTTCTTCCTCTGCCTCTGCTAGCCGGGCCATCAGATCAACTTCGGCATATTCGTTCATCAGAAACCCGATGGTACCGCGATTCATTCCATAAACCGGCTTGTCCAAATGCTGGACGCCCTGCAGCGTCTGAAGCATGAAGCCATCACCACCCAGCGCCACCACAACATCTGCGTCTCTCGGCGCTGCATTTCCGTAGCGCGCCACAAGCGCATCCCGGGCGGTCTGCGCAACCTTGGCATCGCTGGCCAGAAAGGCGATTCTCTTTGTCATGTTTTATAGTTTCCAGTGCTGCACATTTGGTTCCGAAACAAGCATACCTTTCCGCAATAGGCCAGACTTGACGCCATAGAGGGCCATTTCGTCGCTTTACAACCTTTCTGACACACGTCGTTTCCGATAGGAAATCCGCCAGATACACCCCAGCCATGCGGAGCGCACATGAACGCCAATCTTCGTGACAACGGATTTTTCACCCAGTCCCTCGCGGATCGTGACCCCGAGCTGTTCGGCTCGATCACATCTGAATTGGGCCGCCAGCGCGACGAGATCGAACTGATCGCCTCGGAGAACATCGTCTCTGCCGCCGTGATGGAGGCGCAGGGCTCGGTCATGACCAACAAATATGCCGAAGGTTATCCGGGCCGCCGGTACTATGGCGGTTGTCAGTTCGTCGACATTGCCGAGAACCTGGCTATCGACCGTGCCAAGCAGTTGTTTGGGTGTGAGTTTGCCAACGTCCAACCGAATTCGGGATCGCAGGCGAACCAAGGTGTATTTCAGGCGCTGATCAAGCCCGGTGACACCATTCTGGGAATGTCGCTGGATGCAGGTGGTCACCTGACCCATGGTGCGGCGCCGAACCAGTCAGGCAAGTGGTTCAACGCGGTACATTATGGCGTGCGCAAGCAGGACAACCTGATCGACTATGATCAGATCGAAGCGCTGGCAAAGGAACATAACCCCAAGCTGATCATCGCCGGAGGCTCGGCCATCCCGCGCGTCATCGATTTTGCCCGCATGCGTGAAATCGCCGATATGGTCGGCGCCTATCTGCATGTGGATATGGCCCATATCGCCGGTCTGGTTGCCGCAGGCGCGCACCCTTCGCCCTTCCCGCATGCGCATGTGGCCACCACCACCACGCATAAAACCCTGCGCGGCCCGCGCGGCGGCATGATCCTGACCAATGATGAAGCGATTGCCAAAAAGATAAATTCGGCGATCTTCCCGGGCATTCAGGGTGGCCCGCTGATGCATGTGATTGCTGGCAAGGCCGTTGCCTTTGGCGAGGCACAGCGTCCTGAGTTCAAGGACTATATCAAGCAGGTCGTTGTGAATGCGCAGGCCCTTTCAGATCAGCTGATCAAGGGTGGCCTGGACACTGTGACCCACGGCACCGATACCCATGTGGTTCTTGTCGACCTGCGCCCCAAAGGCGTTAAAGGCAACGCAACCGAGAAAGCTTTGGGCCGGGCACATATCACCTGCAACAAGAACGGTGTGCCGTTCGACCCCGAAAAGCCGACGATCACCAGCGGTATCCGTCTGGGCTCGCCCGCCGGAACCACCCGCGGTTTTGGTGAGGCCGAGTTCCGCCAGATCGCAGACTGGATCATCGAAGTGGTCGACGGTCTGGCCGCAAATGGCGAAGACGGAAACGGTGCGGTCGAAGCCAAAGTCAAAGCCGAAGTCGCCGAACTTTGCGCGCGCTACCCGCTTTATCCGAATCTCTGATCCAATACGGATCTTAGAACAGAAAACGGCGCCCTGATCGGCGCCGTTTTTCTTTGAGGCGTGCAGCGGTCAGATATACCCGCGCCATCGTAGTACGAACACAGCCAACGCCGCCAACACGATCAGGCCCAACGCAAGCGAACCAAGAAAGCTCAGGAACCATCCCCAACGTCGATCTGCCAGATTGATCGCGTTCAGGTGGCCTTGCACCTCGTCCGACGCTTTTTCGAGCCGGGGCATATCCAAAACCATCCGCAGTTTGGGATGCTCGGCCATCTGCTCGGCCTCTGCCAGAACCAAGGCCTGTTTATAGACCTTGCGCGGCAAACGCCGCTTTGCGCGCCGGACCGAGGCAATCAGGGTCTTGTCTTTCACGCCAAGCTTTTTACGCAGCAACCGAATGGTCTCTGCGATCCGGGTCTGGATATCGATTTCCTGCGTCATTGGCGCCTCCTGACGGGACAATTTAGCCGCGCGTCACACCGGCGACAATGGGGCTGGTTGTTCCGCGCGGTGACGCGTATCACAGAAGCATGCTGAATACGATCATCCATGGCGACCCGACCGATCATCCGCCCCTGCTGATAGCGCATGGCCTCTATGGTTCGGCGCGCAACTGGGGAGTCATTGCGCGGCGACTGTCGGACGAAAGACAGGTGATCGCCGTCGATATGCGCAATCACGCCTACAGCTTTTGGGATGCTCAGCATGGCTACCCGGATTTGGCGCATGATCTGGCCAAGGTCATCGACAGCGTTGGCGGCATCGCCGATATCGTCGGGCATTCCATGGGTGGAAAAGCTTCGATGGTGCTGGCGCTGGAATATGGCAATCTGGTGCGCAAGCTGATCGTCGCCGACATCGCACCAGTGGCATACAGCCACAGCCAGATTCAATTCATCGAGGCAATGCGGGCGGTCGATATGTCCCGCGTTCAGCGTCGTTCAGATGCCGAAGCACAGCTGGCCGATCTGGGCGTCGAAAAGGCGCTGCAGAGCTTTTTTACGCAGTCTTTGGATGTTGAGGGAGGCCGCTGGCGGCTGAACCTAGATGTACTGGCCAGCGAAATGCCAAAGATCATGGGCTTCCCCGAGATTTCGACCCATTGGGACGGCCCTGCTCTGTTCCTGTCCGGCGCAGCATCAGATTATGTTCAGCCCGAATACCGAGAGCAGATTCGCACCCTGTTTCCTTCAGCTCGCTTCGCCAAAATTCCCGGTGCGGGGCACTGGCTGCACGCCGAGAAACCCCGCGAATTCGAAGCTGCAGTCAGGACCTTCTTGAACGCTTAATCAAGCGCCTTGATACAGGCGTTTTGCCACCAGCCACGACACCGGCGCGGCAACAACCGCCCCTACTGCTGCGGCGGAAACGATGGCCATCCAGGTCACCATTCCAACCGCTAGGACCGCAATCACGGCAGAACCCGCGATGGCTGTGGCGATCAAAGAATAAAGCGTGGCTGCTAGGCGTATCATGGCCAGTATCCTGTGTTTAAGCTTCTGGCCTTTACATTACAGCAACGGAATATGTGTGACTTTGATTTGGGTCAGATATGTAGCTACATCCCTCGATCCATGGGCCCGGTCGCCTCACCACCGCCATTCACCCAATCCGCAAACCCGCCCAGATTATAGACGTGTAAATACCCCATATCCTTAAGCAGTTTCCCAGCCAGCGCCGCCCTGCCACCCGATGCACAATGCAGGATGATCACCCGGTCCTTGCGCAGTTCCGCGTCATGGGAAGGCAGCTCGGGATCGGCCCGAAACTCCAACATCCCGCGCGGGATATGATGCGAGCCGACCGCGCGCCCTGTCCTTTCCAGTTCAGGCGCATCGCGAATATCCAACAACAAGGCACCCTGCCCGATCAGTTCTTTCGCCCGGCTGGCATCGATACGTTCAACCACCGCGTTTGCAGCTTGCATCATGTCTTTGACCGTCAATGGCATTTGCGCCCCTCCAGGAAATGAATCCGTGAAAGGCTAACATGCAGAAAATTGAAGGTGTAGACATTCAGGCGCTTAATGTTCGCGGAATGCACGCGACATACTGTCAACCACCGGCTTGGCGATATAGGCCGCAAAGGTGCGTTCCTCGGTCTGGATCATGATCTCGGCGGGCATTCCGGGTGTCGGCACGAAGCCCCGCACGCGACCCATCTCTTCCGTGGTCAGAGAAATGCGCGCCAGATAGACCTCTTGCGGCATACCGGCAGAATCCTCGACAAGCGAGTCAGCCGAGACGTAATAGACCTCGCCTTCAAGCACTGGGGTTGTCCGTTGATTGAGCGCGACTAGGCGCACCGTCGCGATCTGCCCGGTGACCACGCTGTCGATCTCGGTACGCGGGATCTGCGCTTCGATGATCAATGGCGCATCGGCGGGCAGAATCTCAGCAATCTGTTCGCCAGTTTCGATCACCCCGCCCGGCGTGTGGTGATGAAGTCGCACCACTGTGCCTGTCACCGGTGCACGCACAACGGCACGGGCCAGAACGCTACGGGCCTGACGGGCTTTTTCACGCACACTTTCAAGATCGGCTTCAATAACGCCCAACTCGTCCAGCGCAGCCTCGCGGTAGGCTGAGCGGGTGCGCAGAATCTGCTCTTCATACTTCAGCAGCATCTGGTTTACCTCAGCCGTTTCTGCGCGCAAACGCGCCAGTTGACCTTCGGCTTCGGCCTGCACCCGGCGGATCGTATTCAGATCACCTTTGCGCACTAATCCTTTTTCAAACAACGAATATTTGGTCTCGTATTCTTCCTCGAGAATCTCTGATCGCCTTTCCATGCTGACCAATTGTGCTTCAAATCCTGACGCACGAATTTTCAACGCCTCCATGTTGCGCTGCAGCAAAGCAATATCGTTCAGCAGTGTCTTGCGCGATACATCAAAGCTGAGTTTCTGATTGTCGAGGATCGTCATGACCTCGACGTCGTCCGATGCTTCGATCAATCCGGGCGAAAACACGAGGGTTTCCTGTTCGCTATGCTCAGCCAGCAACCGTTCGGTCATGGCCTGAAGGCGAAGTTTGCGAATGAACAATTCGCGTTCACTCGCCTCGGCCGAGGTCTGATCCAAAGTCATCATGATCTGTCCGGCTTGAACAGATTCACCTTCCGAGACCAGAATGTTCTCGATGATACCGCCTTCCAAATGCTGCACGATCTTGTTGCGGCCGGTCGCGACAAAGCTGCCTTGCGCGATGACTGCAGCGGCCAGAGGTGCACGGAAGGACCAGACGCCAAAGCCGCCAAAACAGACAATAAGCATGATAAAGCCAATCACGATGAATTTGGTGATCGAGCGCGGAACCTCAGAGTACCAAAGACCGCCTTCATCGGTGCGTGCCACGTCGTTCATCGCTTAATCCCCCTTGCCCTGTATTTCGGGCGGTTGCTGGCGCGGCCCGTTGAGCTGTTCCAGCACCTGTTCGCGCTGCCCGAACAGCGCCACGCGCCCATCGGTCAGCAGCATGATCTTGTCGACAACATTCAACAGAGTCGGCTTTTGCGTAATCACCACAACGGTGATCTTGCTTTCCTTTGCTTGCTCAATCGCACGCGCAAGCGCCTTGTCACCCGCCACGTCGAGGTTCGAGTTCGGCTCATCCAGAACAACCAAACGCGGGTTGCCGAAGAAGGCACGCGCCAAAGCAATACGCTGCTTCTGGCCACCTGAGAGAGGTGAGCCGTCGGCGGCCACAACAGTCTCATACCCCTGCGGCAGCGTTGCGATCATATTGTGCACGTCGGCCAAAACGGCGGCATCGTGGATCTGCTCATCCGTGGCATCGGCACGCATCCGGCCAATATTGTCTTTGATGCTGCCGGGGAACAGCTGTACGTCTTGCGGCAGATAGCCAATATTTTCGCCAAACTGGCGGGGATCCCAGTTGCGGATATCCATCAGGTCCAGCCGCACACTGCCTGAGGTCGGCAGGATCGAACCCACCAGCGTTTTACCAAGTGTCGTTTTGCCTGCGCCTGAATTCCCGATGATCGCCAGAGTTTCACCTGGGTTCAGCGCAAAGGTAATCCCGTTCAGAACCACCCGCTTGGTGCCGCCTGGGACATATAGCAGGCGTTCGACATCCAACCGCCCCTCAGGCCGTGGTAGGCGCAGTTTTTCATATTGCAGGGCCGAGTTCGACAGCAGAGCCTTGATCCGCCCAAAAGCGCCGCGCGTCAGCAGGAAGGTATTCCAACCCTCGATCGAGCCTTCGATCGGCGCAAAAGCCCGCCCTGCGATGATCGAGGCGGCGATGACCATACCGCCGGTAATTTCACCTTGAAGGGCCAGAAAGGCGCCCCAGCCCAGAATGCCGATCTGCGTCAAAAGACGGACGGCACGCGAAATGGCCGCGAAGATCACGTTACGATCCTGCGCCTTGACTTGCCATGTCAGCGATTGTGCGGTGTCACGCCCCCAGATGCGCACTGCCTCGGGGATCATCGCCAAAGCGTTGATGATCTGACTGTTGCGCGACATTGAATCCAGATGCTGGTTCGCCATTGATTGCGCCTGATTGGCCTTGGCAAAGGGCTTGGCGGTCATTTTCTGGTTGATCAGCGCGATGATCATCAGAATCACGGCCGTCGTCACCACAATCATCCCAAGTTGCGGATGCACCAGAAAGATCATCAGGATGAACAGCGGTGCAAATGGTACATCCAGAAATGAGATCAGAGTGCCCGAGACCAGAAAGCCTCGCACCTGTTGCAGATCCCCAAGTGTCTGATATTCGCGTCCGTTGCCGTG
Source organism: Ruegeria sp. A5 (assembly GCF_056543005.1). Taxonomy (NCBI): domain Bacteria; kingdom Pseudomonadati; phylum Pseudomonadota; class Alphaproteobacteria; order Rhodobacterales; family Roseobacteraceae; genus Ruegeria; species Ruegeria sp. A5. The sequence continues at coordinate 339,985 of NZ_JBQGAV010000004.1, read as the reverse complement.
CAGCGAGGCATGGGCCGCAGCGCTAAGAACCGGGGCCCCAAGACGGGCGGCGACCTCGACCGCTGTACGCATCAGCATGAACCGACGAACGGCATCAAATGCGGCTTGAAAAATGACTGCTCCGGCAACGATTGCCGTCAGCATGATCAACGTATCCAGCGAGCGACTAGTCAGAACCCGGTCACTGATCTGAAACAGGTAGATCGGGATCGCTAGGATCAGGACGTTGGTCGCGCAGGTCAGTACCAGCACGAAGGCCAGATTGCGCCAAATCGCGCGCAGTGAGGTACGCAGCGTCTTCTGGAAATCTTCAGGCGGCGTGCGTTTGTGGAATGTTTGGGGTGGCCCCTTGCCATCGCCACCACCCGTCCCCGGGCGCAGCAAGGGTTGGTTGGCCTTGGCCTCGATCGTGGTGCCCATGCGGTCTTTACCATCCGACGGCGCAGAGGGGGTCATGCGTGCAGTCGATTGGTCGGCGGTTTCACAATCGGGGGCTTCGGTATCGGCCACCCCAGTGTCGCCACCCGCAGGATCCTTATCTTGCGCGGGCCGCGACGACGCGCGCCGAAGGGGAGAACCAGCGCGCGGTTGTGATGTTTGATCCAACTGCTCTGCCTGGGTCTGCCCCGGATCATCCGGTTGTGTCGTCGCCTGAGGCGCTTCTAATTGCCGCGATCGTTTCGCGGGCCCGGCAACCGGGGTGTCACTTGCTTCCGGGGTCTCTGGTTTGGTTTCGGGTTCCGCCAGTTGCATATCACTTGTCAAACGCAGGCGGGACGCTGTTTTTGCAAGTTTGCTTTCATTTGGTTTTGCTACCCGATTTCGGGGTTCCAGGGTCAATGGGCCTCCGCCTCCGTGCCGGTCCAATGGACTTGCAAAACGGGTGCGGCGCGACGAAAAAACGATCGACATAAACTAACCTTCCGGTCACTCGTAAATCAGGAAATATTAGGCCAGCATGGTCTGCAGGCCATCAGAGGAATTCGCCATTTCGCTTGGCGTGAGATCGTTACCGTTAGGTCCAATGCCATTGTCGTGACCTGGCATACCCGCCTCTTCCATGATGGCGGCGATTGCCTCGTTGGTCATCTCGGCGATGTCCTCATTCGTGGGCATGTCAAGCAGGCTTGCCTGATGCAATAGCAGGTCAGAAAATGCCCCATCCTGAGCCATAACAACCGAATCCACGCCGGCCTTGGTTACATTGGCGGCGTTCAGCATCGCATTGCTGCCTGCCAGAACCTCGGTCTCGTCCGCGTGGGGACCATTCAGATATACGTCATCCTGATCGGCAAGCATCGTCGATTGCTCGGCTACGTTGACCTGAACCAGCGATCCATCGATCTTGAGGACCCGCATCTGCTCCATGCCAGCAAACATCGGATCGTTCATTAGCGCCTCTTCCAGCGCTGCCATGTCGTCCTCGCCCATGGTCATGGCGTCGGCCATGGAGTCGTGCATCGCCTGATACGTATCTTCGCCTTCCTTCTTGAGAGAAACCTCGTTCATAACCAGGTTTTCGTCCGATCCATCGATGGGTCCTGGCAATCCGCCCATCACCACATCGTCATCCAATAATACGTGCGTCTGGACAAACGCATCGACCGATATCATGTCGCCTTCGATCATGATCAGGTCATAATAACTGCCAAGTTGAAGAATATTGGTGACATCAATCAACTCGTTGTCACCCAACGCATACAGCGTGGTCGTCGCGCTAATCTCGGCATCAATATGATCGATATCCGTTGCATCGATGTCCTGCTTGACAAAATTTGCAACGATCAGATCGGTCGTAATCCAATCAACATGCACATATGCCGGGGCATCGTCTCCACTTGAGCCTTTCTTAAGCCAAGGGGCTGAGTTGCCTTCGACCTCGATCGTCGACGAGTGCACCACATTGGTGCCCGAGCCGCCATTCGTGCCCTTGTCGGTGTCAGATACAACGGCGACCTGGCTCACCATGGCCAGTTCGATTGCTTTTCCACCGACCGCAATATAAGGCGCATCGACCCAAGCCACAGTTGCGTTCATCTCGTTGATCGCAAGGTTGCCGCCTGCGATCACCGTGTGACCTTCGGCAAATTCGTCTTCCTCGTCCTGAGCCCATTCTGCGGGCATCATATCGGGTGTTTCGTCGTCCTCTTCCTCGTCCGGTCTATGATGCGCAGGCAGAAGATCTTCCCATTCCGGGGCTTCGTCCACATACTCACCATTGACGATCACGCCCATCGCGTCTTCGCCGTGGAACTGATAAACAACTGCGCCTTCAACTTCGACATTGATCGGGGCCAACATCGCTTCGGCCAAAGACTCGACGTATTCAACCGACAAGTAGTCCGAGATTGAGAACGAGGGCACGGCAAACGCGTGCATCGATGCTGCGACCTGCGCAGCCGCCTCGGCCAATGCGATCAACTGATCGACATCGCGGAAATCTCCCTCGCCGACAACGTCATTGTCGCGCAGGAAAATCGTCTGGAACGTGTAGGTCACAGCAGACCCGATAAGCTCTGTCACAATCTCCAGCTGCTGCTCGATCACAAACGTTGCACCTAGGCCGGTTGTCGCTTCGGGTAACGGCGGACCGTCTGAGAGTGGTGGTTCAAGTACAACGACCGTTTCAAATTCAGGGCCATCGGTTGGGGGTGGAAGTTCAGGAGTGGCGGGGGGGGTGTCAAACCGATAGGAAAGCGGACCATATTTGCCTGGGTCCAATTCAAGATCTGCCTTGATCCGGATCTTTGCGGGTTCTTCCAGTTCGTCCAGTTCCGCCTTGCGCCGCATGGCGGTGAACTCTTCGTACTGATCCCTCAACCGGGCTTTTTCAATCGTAAGATCAAAAGATCCAATAAAGTGTGCAATCTTTTCGGTAACACTATCGAATAACATTTCGATGATCCCTTACCCCCTTGCCAGCTAAAATTTCCGGTTCGGGATTTTCTGGGCCGAGGCCACATTGCGCGGCCCCGGCGATTTCATTGAACGGGGGCCGATAATGCGGCCCCCGATTTTTTGTCTTAGACGTCAGTGTCGTCGCTTGCGTAGGACGAGGTCATCGAACCACCAACCATGGTTGTATCGACTGAGTTACCTAGCACATTGGCACCCTGTACGATCGATTGGTTGAAGGCGTTCGTATCGACTACGGCAGCGGCCGAGGCGTAGGATTCACCGGTCACGATGCCATCGCCACCGTTATTCGAACCCCAATCACCGCCATGGCCTCCGGCACCGCCGTCACCCGAATAGGCACCGGCTGCGCTTCCGCCTGTCGTGTTGCCGCCCATTGTGTCACCAGACATGACGTCAACCATTGACTCGCCGCTAGTTCCACCTGCTGCAGTACCAGCAGCACCTGCACCGCCATCACCGCTGTATGCGGTACCAGTGGCATTGCCCGTTGCGGACGAATCCGAGTCATTGTCCGATGCAGATGCACCGCCGTATCCGGCAATCGCCTCAGCGAGGCTATCAGCAGAACCATCCGTGTCGGTCTCTGAGAATACATCTGATGCACCACCCAGACCACCTGTGGCCTCGGAAGCGCCAGATCCAGCAGCACTGGCGTTTGAATCCGATGCAGCAGAACCAGTTCCACCTGCACCACCATCACCATCAGCCGTTGAAGTACCTGTACCCGTGCCATCACCGGAACCGTTGGCAGCGTTCGAACCACCATCGCCACCATCTGCGTCCGCATCACTTGCGTTGGCAGCCGAACCGTCAACATCACCAGATGTCTGATCGACACTTGGGCCTTCAGCGTCTTGATCACCTAAACCTTGAACATCGGCATCAGCTGCTGAACTTCCGTTGTTGTCTCCGCCGTCTCCGTCTCCACCGGTGGATGAACCACTGCCAGAATCAGCTCTGGAATTACCGGTGTCGGCATCTGCATCACCACGGCCGCTTTCAGAGATTTCCTGCTGGAGGCGCGCGATTGCTTCTTCGACTAGGCGCGAGAATCCACCCGAGCCATCGCCGCCGTCGCCTGAAGCGTCGCTATCGGTAGTACCAGTTCCTGTTCCGTCAGCTGTGTTGTCACCGCCGTCATTGTCGTTGGCGTCGGTGTTGTTGTCGCTGTCGTTGTCAGCGTTGCCATCCGCATTCGAGTCGCCGTCGCCACCATCTGCACCAGATGCATCTGCGTCGTTATCCGCTACACCCTTGCCTTTGGCGCTGGACTCTGAGTCAGCATCACCACCGTCAGCATCGGCATCGGACTCGCTGTACGCCTTACCATAGCCTTTGCCTACACCTTCGGAATCGGCATAGCCGCCATCTCCGCCTTCGCCATCAGTCGTGTTATCGCTGTCGGTGTTGTTGTCAGCATTCGAGTCGCTGGTGCTGTCACCACCGTACCCGCCAATGCTCTCACCATCAGCGTTCGAATTGGATTTGGCTTTGCCGGTGCTTGCATTGTCAGCATTACCTGAATCGCCACCGCTACCACCTTTGGCATGGGCATCAGCGTCACCAGTGTCTCCGCCTTCACCGTAAGCGTCGCTACCAATGGTCTTGCCGCCTACAGCTTCACCGCCATAACTGGTTCCGCCTTTTCCGGAAGCTGCACCATTTGCATTGGAACTAATACCTTCCGCAGCGTTGGCTTCGCCACCATTGGCATCACCGTTTTGCTTGAATTCTCCGTAGTTACCAACTTCGGCATTATCCAACTGATCGTTGTCTTCCAAGCTTGCCAGCTGATTGTTGATCGACGACATATCGTTGCCAGGACCATCCAGCGAAATATCAAGGTTCAGATCATCACCGGGATCATAATTCAGGTCGCGACCGGCGGTGATCACATCACCAACGCTGGCGTTGTCGCCCAGATCCAAGTCTACCTGATCGTCATCGCGGGGAATCCATTCGCCGCCACCGAAGTCAATGTTGACCGCATTATTGTTAGAGTTGTCATTATCATTATTGTCTTCACCACCATTGGTGTTTTGCTGCTGCTGCTTCTGATTTTGATCCTGATCTTGCGCGTTGTCATTGTCGTTATCATTTTTAGAACGCTGTGACTGATCTTGTCCTTGTGAATCAGAGTTGTTCGCAGAGTTTTCAACGTCCTGATCTTGCTTTTGCTTCTGAGCGTTGATGTCAGCTTCGATATAGGCTTCGTCTACCGCTATATCTGTTTCGAAATCGGCGTCCAGATTATCGATTTGGACGTCATCAATTGTGGTCACGGTTGTTGTTTGGTTGGGTTGGCGTCTCATAAAATTTTCCACTTTTACTGAAGCACCGGACCGCCATTCATCTACAAAGCGGCTACAGGCGCGGTTGAAAACAGAGTTCGCGCACAAGGTGTCAAACTGGACACTCGCGCGGCAGAGAAAGTCTTCTGTTTGGTTTGCCCCCCTTTCTCGGCTAAGCCGATTCCATGACCACGGGAAATTCGCTGAAATACGCGGACCGCAGACACGTCAGGTTCAAGTTCACTTCACAAATAGAAGCCTAGGAATGGTCGCAGCGATAAAGGGGTATGCATAGCTGGCCGAAAGCATTATTTTCTGCAAATCACTGTTTAATATATATTTTTTTGAAATTCGGCTTATTTCGCGCCAGATTTTACCCAGAAACAATCATGCGCAAACATATAGGATTATTAACCCTGATATTTCATGGAGTTACGCTATAACCAGATGCGAAGAACCTGATCAAAGGTTCTAGTAAGCGGTATTGCAGAACCCGCCTTTGGTTGCTGAAATACGTACTTTCAGCTATGATAAGGTACTATTTGAGTTCAAAGTTAATGTTTCGCGCCACCCAGCTCTGTACCCGATTTAAAGTTTCAGAGGGCGGCGTTTGTATTAGTGGGGGGAAAGTCAATGAATATTTCATTGCAAGAAGACGCCCGTGATCAGATTGAATATCCCGAAGAGCTGTCGATCATTTTTATCGGCAAGGAATTGTTCTACTCGAACCAAACCCTGAGAAGTGTTCAAAGCGAATTCGGCGTTCGTGCGTCAAGATATGAAAGCCTTGACGACCTGCTGGCCGAGAGTGGGAACTCTGTTCCCTCCGAGCGCATCATTGTCGTGGATCAGATGATGCTCGAAGATCTGTTAGCGCGGCCCGCTGATTACTCCCGGCTCGCCGAGACAGGATGTCTGGCCTTCGCCTATCGCAAGAAAAGTCCGGCCCGGGTTCTGTTCGAACGCTGGGATCGTACCCGTTTCGGCAGTGTCGGGTATTTGCCAATGAACGTGGCGCCGGATGTTTGGCGCGCAATATTGCGCCTTCTGATGCACGAAGAGCTGCACCTGCCCTGCTTTCTGGCCGACAGCATGACCGCAACACAAAGTGCGCCAGGCACACCTATCGAAAAACAGCCTGCAACCAGAACCCGGTCGCCCGACAAACTGTTGCGATACTCAAAGCTGACGCGCCGCGAAAAGCAAGTCCTGAGGCTGGTATCGCAAGGCAAGAGCAACAAGACCATTGCGTCGAATCTGGGCATCACCGAACACACCGTCAAACTGCATATGCACAATGTCTCGGGCAAGATCGATGTGAGCAACCGGACTGAAGCTGCGCATTTTTACTTTGAGGTCGCGCCGAACGAAGCGCGCAACGCGCCCGTTGGATGAGGCATTCGAAACCCGGTTCGACCGGCTCATTCTGTTGGTGGGTCGGCTCAACTATATGTGGACGAACACGGAAAGCCTGCTGATCCACCTGATCGCAGGTCTGACCGGGGCCAATAAAGATGTTGCGGTCATCATATTCCTGACGCTTAACACCACACGTGCCCGTATCGATCTGGTCGAACGTCTCGCCAAGATGGAGGGTCGCCCCCCTGAAATCCGCGATCCGATTCTCGAACACACCCAGCGGTTGTCGCGCCTGTCCTCTATTCGAAACAAGTACAATCACTGCATCTATTCTTTCGATCAGGAAAGCGGAAATCCAAAGACCATCCTGATGCGCATTGCTGATCGCAAGACCGACATCAAACTTGGTCGTGAAGACACAGTTGACGACAAAGCAATGAAAGAAATCGAGGATGTTGTCACTCAGCTCTCGAATGCCAACAGGGATATCTGGAAATTGATCACCCAGCTGGGTTTCCCTGTCTGATATGGTACTGGTGCGGGCGGTGGGACTCGAACCCACACGGCGCTAAGGCCTTCGGATTTTAAGTCCGATATGTCTACCATTCCATCACGCCCGCACATCATCGTCGAAGTTTTGTCTCACCGCGCCGATGTCGTGTGCAGACACTTACAACCAACCAAAACGATTGAAAAGATACTCATTCATCAGATCCAGGGATGCATGCAGAACACGAACACAATCCTGCTGAATCAAGGCCGAGCTTGACAGCCTTCGGCCAATTCGTTCACGTCGGCACAACACAAGATCAGGGAGCGAGCGATGAAACTAGTCAGTAACCCGTTTCGAGGTGGTTCTAAGCTTTCGGATCAGGCCCCTTATCCCTCCGTAGAGACAGATGGGTTGGGCCGGCATCGATTCTTCTGCCCTGACTTTGCCGAAACGCCCCTTGTGAATGCATCGGCGCTGGCACCCGTCGCGAATCTCTGGGTTAAAGATGAGCGAAGCCGTATGGGCCTGGGATCGTTCAAAGCGCTGGGTGCGGCTTATGTGATCGCCTGCGAAGCGAATGACATCTCGGTCACGCCAGATGGTAACACGCTCAAAGGGCGCACCTATGTTACAGCAAGCGCGGGCAATCACGGGATGAGCATGGCCGCAGGCGCGCGCACTTTCGGAGCTGATGCAGTTGTCTACATCGCAGAAACAGTTCCGGAAAGCTTTGCAGATCGCCTGCGCGCTCAAAACGCACAAGTGGTCCGGGCGGGTGCGGATTACGCCGCCAGCATGGAAGCAGCCAGTCAGGCAGCGCAGGACAATGGCTGGGCTTTGCTCTCGGACAGTTCCTGGGAGGGGTATACTGAACTACCGTACTTGCTGATGGAAGGGTATCTGCAAATGGCGGTCGAAGCCGCCGAGCAATGTACTGAGGCACCAACGCACGTTCTTCTGCAAGCCGGTGTTGGCGGCATGGCCGGAGCCGTCGCTGCCTATGCGCGGGTCGTTTGGGGAGATGCTCCGCAGATCATCGTTGTCGAGCCAACCTCTGCCCCGGCGCTGCAGGCCAGTATCGAAGCGGGGCATTGTGTGTTTGCTGACGGGCCCGACAGCATCATGGGGCGACTGGATTGCAAAGAGCCCTCGCTGATCGCCTTGAACGGCTTGGCCCGAGATGCCGATCTGTTTGTGACAATCGAGGATGACACTGTCGAAGCACAGCTTCCGGCCATGGCGAAGGCCGGGTTGGAAACCAGCGCCTCGGGCGGTGCTGGCATTGCGGCCGTTCTGAACGACGCGATCCGTAGTGAACTGGGTATTGGACCGAATTCCAAAGTGCTCTGCATCTTGAGCGAGCAACCTGCATGAGAGGTTTCGCACCAGAGGAATTCGCGACCCGCGTTGCGCGCGCCCAGCATCGGATGCAAGAAACCGGTCTATCGGCCCTGTTGCTTACGACTGAGCCCCAGCTTCGCTATTTCACCGGTTATCTCACCCGTTTCTGGGAAAGCCCAACGCGGCCTTGGTTTCTGATCGTTCCGATTTCTGGCAAGCCGGTTGCAGTAATCCCATCCATCGGTGCTGCATTGATGGCACAGACATGGATCGACGACATTCGAACCTGGAGTGCACCCGACCTTGAAGATGATGGGGTATCCCTGCTGGCCGATACACTGAGAGGGTTGACGCCTGAAAACGCCTCAATCGGCTGCCCCGACGGGCATGAGACCCATGTAAGGATGCCACTGGCCGATCTAAGGCATCTCGAATCCGCAATTGGAGCGCGCCAAATTACGGGTGACCATGGCATCCTGCGGGCGCTGCGGATGGTGAAATCTGACGCCGAGATCGCAAAGATTCGAACTGCCTGTCAGATTGGTGCCCACGCCTTTGCACGAGTGCCCGAGATTGCCTCAGCAGGGACACCGCTGGATCAGATATTTCGAAACTTTCAGAGACTCTGCCTTGAAGAGGGTGCCGACTGGGTGCCCTATCTGGCCGGAGGGGCCGAGCAAGGCGGGTACTCGGATGTAATCTCACCCGCGACACAGACCCCGCTTCGTATAGGCGATGTGCTGATGCTCGACACCGGCCTCGTCCACGATGGCTATTTTTGCGACTATGATCGCAATTGGTCCGTCGGCCCAGCGAGCAAGACGGTACGCGATGCACATGCCAGACTGGTCGAGGCTTCGGATGCAGCGTTTGATCAAGCGCGTCCCGGCGTGACGGCTTCTCAGCTTTTTCATACGATGAACACAATACTTGCCGATGGCAGCGCGGGTACCGATGCCGGGAGACTGGGCCACGGGTTAGGAATGTCGTTGACCGAATGGCCTTCGCTTATTCCCGATGATCATACTGAACTGCAACCGGGAATGGTTTTGACGCTTGAACCGGGTATTGCAGTCGATGGCAAAATTCTCGTGCACGAAGAAAACATCCTGATAACCGAAGGCGCGCCCGAATTCCTCAGCCCCCGCACCGGACCAGAGATCGCCGAGATATGAGCACGTTGCCGTACACACTGGATCCTGACGATCCCTCGGCCGTACCAATGGGGCTGATCGTTTTACAGACTGACGAGACAATCGAACCTGAGTTTCGCAGCCTTTTTACCGATGACAAAAGCCCGCTTTATGTCAGCCGCATTCCCAGCGGGGCTGAGGTCAACACCGACACTCTGGCGCAAATGGAAACCGACTTGCCCGCCGCGGCTGATCTGCTGCCAAAGGCGCGGCCCTATCGAGTTGTTGGCTATGGATGCACATCAGCCAGTTCGGTAATCGGATCGGATCGGGTTGAGCAGATGGTCATGCAGACCTGTAATACAGCGACCGTCACCAACCCGTTGCGGGCAGCCTCCGCCTGCGCGAGACATTTGGGCGTCTCAAAATTTGCACTGCTGTCGCCCTACATCGAAGAAGTAAACACTCCGTTGCGACGCGCGTTTGCAGAACAAGGCATCGCGATGGATGTGTTTGGCACTTTCGGCGAATCCGAAGAAGCCAAAGTTGTGCGCATCTCGACCGATTCCGTGGTCGATGCCGCCGTGCGACTGGGAAGAGATTCAACAGTCGACGCCGTATTCCTAAGTTGTACGAACCTTCGGACACTGACGGCTATCCCAAGGATCGAGGCGCAGATCGGCAAGCCTGTCCTGTCAAGCAACCAGAGTTTGGCCTGGCATATGAAACAACTGAACGTGTCGCAAAATTAGGCAAATGCGGCGTTTACGCGACTCCAATTGCTTTACGGGCTTGCGACCATTTGTTAGCCTCGTCATCAATGCACGAGAAGATCAATGAGGCCCGGACCAACCGGGTAATCATTTGACGCAACAGGGGGTCTTGTGACCGACACAAATAGCGACGCCGCGTTTGTTGAATTTCAACGCGTTCAAAAGTCTTATGATGGCGAGAACCTCGTCGTCAAAGATCTCAACCTGGCAATGCCAAAGGGCGAATTCCTGACCATGCTCGGGCCGTCCGGATCAGGTAAGACGACCTGCCTGATGATGCTTGCCGGATTCGAAACCGCCACACATGGCGAGATTCTTCTGGATGGAAAACCCATCAATAATATCCCTCCGCACAAACGTGGCATCGGGATGGTGTTCCAGAACTACGCTCTGTTCCCGCATATGACTGTGGCCGAGAATCTTTCATTCCCGCTGGAAGTCCGCAAGCTGGGCAAGTCCGAGCGCGAGGAGAAAGTCAAACGCGCGCTGGACATGGTGCAAATGGGTGCCTTCGGCAATCGTCGCCCCGCGCAGTTGTCGGGTGGTCAGCAGCAACGGATCGCACTGGCACGTGCGCTGGTTTTCGAGCCCGAACTGGTGTTGATGGACGAACCGCTGGGTGCGTTGGACAAACAACTACGCGAGCATATGCAGTTCGAAATCACCCGTCTGGCGCATGAACTGGGCATTACCACCGTCTACGTGACCCACGACCAGACCGAGGCATTGACCATGTCCGACCGTGTTGCGGTGTTTGACGATGGCCGCATTCAGCAACTGGCCCCGCCGGATCAGCTGTATGAAGAACCCGACAACAGTTTCGTGGCGCAATTCATCGGTGAAAACAATACCCTGGAAGGTGTTGTTAAATCCATCGATGGAGATACCTGCCTTGTGCAATTGGATGACGGCTCGGAAATCGATGCGGTGCCGATCAACGTGCACAATCCGGGCGAACGTACCAAGGTCTCGATCCGGCCCGAGCGCGTAGAATTCAATAAAGACCGACTGCATGCCGATGCACATACGCTGAAAGCAACGGTCAAGGAATTCATCTATATGGGCGACGTGTTCCGCTTCCGCATGTCGGTGGCGGGCAATGACGAGTTCATCGTCAAAACACGGAATGCCCCCGACGCCATCCGTCTGAATCCCGGACAGGAAATCGAGATCGGCTGGCTTGCAAAGGATTGTCGTGCGCTCGACGCATAGACCAAGCCGCGCGGTACAAACGTGGCTTACCGAGGGACCAGCTGGCGAAAACCCGTGCGTCAGCTGACCAAACAACAAACGGGAAGTACTGGGAGTAACACATGAAAACTACCAAAACACTGCTGACAGCAGCTGCTATTGCGACAGCGGCTGGCGGCGTTTCCGCCGAAGAGATGACCATCGTCTCGTGGGGCGGCGCCTATTCCAAATCGCAGCTCAAGGCTTATCACGAGCCCTATTCAGAGAAGACCGGCGTCACCATCCTGAACGATGACAGCTCGAACGAGGCCGTCGCCAAACTGCGCGCGATGAACGAAGCGGGCAACATCACATGGGACGTGGTTGATGTGGTTGCGGCGGACGCGATCCGCCTCTGCGACGAAGGTCTGGCACTTGAGATCGATTTCGACACTCAACTGGCCCCTGCCCCCGATGGCACGCCTGCCTCCGAAGATTTCGGTGACCTTCTGGTCAGCGACTGCTTTATCCCGCAGATCGTCTATTCAACCACTTTCGGTTATCGCACAGATCTGGTCGGTGATACTCCGCCAACCGACATCTGCGCAGTATTCGATCTTGAAGCCTATCCCGGCAAGCGCTCGCTGGAAAAGCGCCCGATCAACAACATGGAATGGGCGCTGCTGTGTGACGGCGTTGCAAAAGACGACGTCTACGACGTTCTGGCCACTGCTGAAGGTCAGGACCAGGCCTTGGCCAAATTGGACACCATCAAGGACAGTGTCGTCTGGTGGTCTGCCGGTGCCGACACGCCACAATTGCTGGCTGATGGTGAAGTTGTCATGGGTTCGACCTATAACGGTCGCCTGTTCAGCGTGATCGAAGAACAAAAGCAGCCGGTAGCGATGCTGTGGGATGCTCAGGTATTCGATCTTGATGGCTGGATCATTCCTGCAGGCCTGAGCGAAGAGCGTCAACAGCGCGCGCTGGACTACATCATGTTCGCAACTGACACGCAGCGTCTGGCAGATCAGGCCAAGTACATCTCGTACGGCCCGGCCCGTGCCTCCTCTGCTCCGCTGGTGGGTCAGCACGCCGATCTGGGCATCGACATGGCACCACACATGCCGACCGATCCGGAAAACGCCAAGAACACGTTCCTGTACAACTACGAGTTCTGGGCGGATTACCGCGACGATATCGACGCCAAATTCCAGGCTTGGCTGGCGCAATAAGCGTCTGATTTCCTGAGATTGTCGGGGGCGGCCTATCGCCCCCGACCCCAAAAATACCCAAGGGGTACCGATGACTGACGCCACCCAAAATACTGGTCCCATGCTGGCCGCGGACGGCACGCCACTCAAGCAATCGCTGGCCCGGTCACTGCGACGGCAAAAGCTGCGGGCCCTGATGCTGGTCGCCCCACTGCTGCTGTTCGTTATGTTCTCGTTCATCGTGCCTATTGCGGCGATGCTGTTCCGATCTGTGGAAAACAGCATCGTACAAGAGACACTGCCCCTGACGGTTGAAGCATTGCAAAGCTGGGATGAAACCAGCAGCGAGTTGCCCGACGAAGCCGTTTATGACGCCTTTGTCCGCGATATGGTCGTGGCCGTCGATAACAAGACACACACCCGGCTGGGTTCGCGTCTGAACTACGAAGAGACAGGCATGTCTTCGATGTTCCGCCGCTCGGGTCGGAAAATGGGTAAGCTGGACCCCGAAACCGATGGGCCGTTCAAAGACCAGGTCATCGAGATTCACGACGGCTGGGGTGAACCGCAGACTTGGGCGGTTATCAAGACGCATTCGCCCGCTGTCACCAATGGCTATTTTCTGAACGCTGTGGACATGCGCCGCACGCCCGAGGGCGCGCAGGCGCAGCCCGAGGACAAGCAGATCCTGATCAAGCTGTTCGGGCGCACTTTGTTCATGTCGCTGGTGATCACCGCGTCCTGTATCCTGCTGGCCTATCCGGTCAGTTATTTGCTGGCGACACTTCCGATGCGGGTGTCGAACCTGCTGATGATCCTCGTGTTGTTGCCCTTCTGGACGTCATTGTTGGTGCGAACCTCGGCGTGGAAGGTGATGTTGCAGCAACAGGGCGTGATCAATGAAACATTGGTCTGGCTGGGACTGGTCGCCGACGACGCCAGGCTGGTGATCATCAACAACCAGATCGGCACGATCATAGCTATGACGCATATCCTGCTGCCGTTCATGATCCTGCCAATGTATTCGGTGATGCAGACCATACCGCCCTCGTACACCCGCGCCGCAAAATCCATGGGCGCGACCAACTGGACGACATTCTGGCGCATCTACTTCCCGCAATCCATTCCTGGCATTGGCGCGGGCTCAATCCTCGTGTTCATTCTGGCGATCGGCTACTACATCACGCCTGAAATCGTTGGCGGCACCAAAGGTGTCTTTATTTCGAACCGGATTGCCTATCACATCTCGTCCTCACTGAACTGGGGGCTGGCCGCGGCATTGGGAACGATCCTTCTGGGCGTCGTACTGCTGCTCTACTGGTGCTACGACAAGATTGTCGGCATTGATAACGTGAAGCTGGGATAATCGACATGGCCGCACTTACTCCGATATCCCGCAAACCTTTGTCCATGGTCTTGCCAAGCGTTGCGCTGGCAGGCGCCTTCGCCGGTATCTTTGTCGGCGCGGGCAATGGCTCGGTCTTCCTCGGCATCATTGGCGGGGCAGCCTTGATCGCCGCTGTGGCCTGGGTCTACATCACGTTACTCAAGAACGAAAAGCTGGCACGATGGATCAATATTCTTGGCTTTGGCATCGTCGGTTTTCTATTCTCTGGCCCAATGGGCGGCGTTCTGGGCCTGTTGGGTGGATGGTTCTTCGTCTGGTTTATCTTTTGGCTGTACGAAGGTCGATATCGCCAAAAACTGTTGCCCTATCTGACCGCGAAACAAGTGTTCTATCACTACTTGTTCCGGGTGATCTGCGGCGCGATCTTCGTGTTCCTGATCACCCCGATCCTCGTGGTTTTGCCGCTTTCGTTCAACGCGCAGGACTTCTTTACCTTCACGCCAGAAATGCTGCGGCTCGACCCGGAAGGGTACTCGCTCAAGCACTACCGCGATTTCTTCACCAACAATGAATGGCAGCGCAGCTTCAAGAACTCACTCATCATTGCTCCAATTGCGACGATCATCTCGGTCTCGCTGGGCACGCTGGCGGCCATTGGCCTCAGCCAGAGCCACGTTCCAGGCCGCCGCGCCATCATGGGCATCCTGATCTCGCCAATGATCGTGCCGCTGATCATTTCAGCCACAGGCATGTTCTTCTTCTACAGCGATATCGGCCGCTTCATGGAGGGAACACTGGGCATGAACAAGAATTTTGTGGGCTATGTGAAAGTGATCCTCGCTCACGCCGTTCTGGGTATTCCATTCGTCATCATCACCGTGACCGCAACGCTAGTGGGCTTTGACCGCTCGCTGACGCGGGCGGCTGCGAATATGGGCGCGGGTCCGGTGCGGACATTCTTCAAGATTCAGATGCCCTTGATCCTGCCGGGTGTGATCTCAGGCGGCTTGTTTGCCTTCATCACCTCATTCGACGAGGTGGTCGTGGTACTGTTTGTCGGCTCGGCTAGCCAAAAAACGCTGCCATGGCAGATGTTCACCGGCCTGCGCGAACAGATCAGCCCGACCATTCTGGCGGTGGCCACGATCCTCGTGGTGATCTCGATTGCGCTGCTGACCACGGTCGAGCTGCTGCGCCGTCGGTCCGAGCGCCTGCGAGGCCTTTCCCCCGCTTGACGCAGGCCTAGGTCTGATCTAACGATTCACCTGTTCATCCCAGCCGCGATGGCGTCGCGGACGCACTGGGATGATCGGCTCTCGGACCCCGAGACCGCCTGTCCTGAACGCCGGGACAAGTGGCCGGGTTTGCCGCCCGGCAATGATGAGAGACCAAGTCATGACAGACACAACAAAACGCCCTGAATTCTTCACCTGCCACAATGGCGAAAAAGCGCCCCTGCCGTTCAGCAAGGGCGAATACGACCGCCGCCTTGGCGCCCTGCGCGCAATCATGGCCAAGCATGACATCCCCGCAGTCCTGCTGACCTCGATGCAGAACATCGCCTATTATTCCGGCTTTCTGTACTGCTCATTCGGCCGCCCCTACGGCTGCGTGGTAACACAGGACGCTTGCACCACTGTCTCGGCAAACATCGACGCGGGCCAACCGTGGCGGCGCTCGGTTGAGGACAACGTCATCTACACCGACTGGAAGCGCGACAATTACTGGCGCGCAGTGGCCAGCCTGATCGGCGGGGCCAAACGGATCGGGATCGAAGGCGACCACATGACACTGGCGGCGCGCAACACGGCGCTGGACATGCTGGGCGGACCGGAACTGATCGACATCGCGCCTGACACAATGTTTGCTCGCATGGTGAAATCCGCAGAAGAGATCGAGCTGATCAAAGGCGGCGCGCGCACCGCTGACGTGGGTGGGGCCGCCATTCACGCAACTATCCGTGAAGGCGCCACCGAGATCGAGATCGCCATGGCCGGACGCGACGCGATGGAAGAGGAAATCGCCCGCGCCTACCCGGATGCCGAATACCGCGACACATGGGTCTGGTTCCAGTCGGCGCTTAACACCGACGGCGCACATAACCCGGTGACTAAACGCGCGCTGCAAAAGGGCGATATCCTGTCGCTGAACACCTTCCCGATGATCTCGGGCTATTACACCGCGCTGGAACGCACCCTGTTCCTGGGCGAGCCCGACGCAGACAGCCTGCGCCTGTGGAAGGCCAACGTTGCCGCGCATGAGCTGGGCCTGAGCCTGATCAAACCCGGCGCGACCTGTTCGGGCATCACGGCTGAGATCAACCGCTTCTTCGCGGATGAGGGCCTGCTGCAATACCGTTCGTTCGGGTATGGCCATTCCTTTGGTATCCTCAGCCACTACTACGGGCGCGAGGCGGGTCTGGAGCTGCGCGAAGATATCGACACGGTGCTGGAACCCGGCATGGTCGTCTCGATCGAGCCGATGCTGTGGATCCCCGAAGGCCAGCCCGGCGCGGGCGGCTATCGTGAACACGATATCCTTGTGGTTGGTGAAGACGGGGCCGAGAACATCACCGGCTTCCCCTATGGTCCCGGCCACAACATCATCGATGCATGAAAAAACGGGTGGGGCGACAAGCCCCACCTTCTACCGCTGGGCTCGTTCGTAAAAGATGAAGCCCAGAAAGTTCAGCAATAGCTGCGCCGCCAGAACCTGGGTACTTTCCGTCGGGTCGTAAGCAGGCGCGACTTCGACCAGATCGATGCCCACAACATCCCCGCGTTTGGCCAGACCCTGTAGAATTTCCAGTACATCGTAGTAGAGAAACCCGCCATGGCTGGGCGTACCTGTGCCCGCCGCGATTGAAGGGCAAAAAGCGTCGATATCTATCGTTACGTAATAACGTGCCCCCTGCGGGATACGCGCCAGCACTGCCTCGGCCCCCAGTTTGCGCACCTGCCGCACCGACAGGATATCCGAGCCCCGCGCGCGGGCGTCCTCGTAGCCCTCTTTCGCAGTGGATGAGACATTGCGGATGCCCAACTGCGTCATGCCCGAGACATAGTCTTTCTCAATCGCCCGCCGCATCGGGTTTCCGTGCCCGGCGGTCACCCCGTGGCGTTCATCGACGAAATCCAGATGTGCGTCGATCTGCACCACATGGATCGGGCCGTTCCGCGCGCAATCCTCGGCAAAGGCGTTGATGCAGGGGATGTTGATCGAATGGTCCCCGCCAATTGTCACCGGCAAGGCCCCTGCTTTCAGGATCTTGCCCACCCCCAAGGCGATACTCGCATGACTCTCGTCGGTCTTGGTGTGGATGATATCTGCATCCCCCAGATCAACGATCCGCACAGAGCCATCCAGATAGGTTGCGTCATCTTCGTGATCATAAGCCCCGGCGTGGCCGAAACTGAACAGGGTCGAGGCTTCGCGCACGGCCCGAGGTCCAAACCGCGCCCCCGGTCGCCATTGGGTCCCGAAATCGAAGGGCGCGCCGAGAACGGCGATATCCGCCTCTATCTCATCCCAATTCTCAACATAGGGAGATTTGGCGAAGGTTGAGATGCCGACAAAAGGCAGGTTTAGTCGCCCCGCCTTATAACCATGGTCTTGCATGGGTATTTCCTTTTTCATTGCCACTGTCACGTTCGATGACATCAATCGCAGCAGCATCTTGTGCTCAGGATGGACCAATGTCGAGATGCCCGGCGTGCAGCTTCAGAATTTCTGAGCCACTCACGCGAGTGTTGCGTGTATGTGATCTGCTTTGCAGGCAAGATCGAATATGAACCCGATCGGAGAATGCCATGTCGATTCCACGTCGCAGCTTTGTCGGCCTGTTGGGGGCAAGCGCTGTAGCACCTCGCGCTCTTTGGGCGCAGGATGACCCTGTTTACGATGCCGTACGTTCAACTTTGTATGGCAGTCGGACCGATTTCGAAGCCGGGATGGCGTTCCTGACCGAGCGCGGCAACCCGGACGTTGTGCCCGCGCTTTTGACGGCGATGCGCTATGGTAGACGGCGAGAGCGAGACATTGCCAAAGTCATGGAAGCGTTGAGCGGCGCGCGCCACGGCACAGACTGGTTCGAATGGATGCTATGGCAAGAACGGAACGCTCAGATTGTACCTCATCCATCTTTGATACCGTTCAAACGCGAAGTTCTTTTGGGCATCGATCAGAACTTCGACGTTTTCCTGAAACCCGAATATTTGCAACGCGACAAGATGAAGATTCGGCTGGAAGAGATCAGTTGGGGTGGTGTGCTCAAGGACGGTATCCCTTCGCTGGACAATCCCAAGCTGATCCCGGCGGCGCGGGCGGACTACATGAAAGACGACGATCTGGTCTTTGGCGTCTCGATCAACGGCGATGTACGCGCTTATCCGCTGCGCATCATGGGCTGGCACGAGATGTTCAACGAGGTGATCGGAGGCGTTCCGGTAGCACTGGCCTATTGTACGCTGTGCGGATCGGGGATTTTGTTTGAAACGCAGGTCGAGGGGCGGCGGAAGCCGTTTGTATTTGGCTCGTCCGGGTTCCTGTATCGGTCGAACAAATTGATGTTCGACCGTGAGACGCATTCGTTATGGAACCAGTACACAGGTAAGCCCGTGGTCGGACCGCTGGTCAACAGTTGGATCGAGCTGAAGCAGCGTCCTGTGGTGATCACCCGCTGGGACAGCTGGAAGGCGTCGCATCCGGATACGCAGGTGCTGTCGCTCAGCACCGGTCATCGGCGCAACTATGGCTCGGGCGTTGTGTATCGCGATTACTTTGCCTCACCCGATCTGATGTTCCCGGCCTTGGTCGATCAAAGTCGGCATCGCCAGAAGGACTACGTGTTCGCCGTGCGCCAGTTCGGCGCGGCGCGGGCGTGGCCGTTGGACGCGTTCAAGGGCAAGCCGGTGATCAACGATGCGATTGGCGGGCGGGCACTGATGCTGATGGGCGACCCGGACAAGCGCAGCGTGCGCGCCTACGAGCGTGGGTCGCGCCAGTTCCGCGCGACCACCGATGGCGGGCTGCTGGACGAAACGGGCAACAAGTGGCGCGTCACCGAAGAGGCACTGATTGGCCCGGATGGCGCAGAGTTGCCGCGCGTCGCGGGACATATCTCGTATTGGTTTGCCTGGGACAATTATCTGGGCGACGCAGCCAGCGTTTACGGACGCTGATCAAGAATGTTCCTCGGCCGCTGTGGCGGCCAGCGCGCGGTTGTAAGCTTTCAGCGCGTCGATGTGATAGAGCGCGCCAACGGGGTTTTCACAGCCGTCCTTGTCGATGATCACCACCGGGATGCAAGGGATGTCATCGCGGTCGAAATATGGCATCGCGGCCTCAAGCGTGGCGCTGGCCTTGACGCATAGGCCTTGTTCGATCAATGCCTGCGCGTCTTCCTTGGAGATAGAACGCGCGTCCCCCAGCGGGCGCATTACTGCGCCTGCGCGCAGCATTGCCAGCAAGTAGGCCTGCGGCCCGGCGGCAAGGTGCACATTGCGTCGTTCCAGCTGGGTCAGGAAGAAGGACCGGTCCACAAGGCGCGAGGCCAGCGCAGTGGACATCGAGACCGAAACCATCACGGCGAGGCCGATCTGCCAGTCTCCGGTCAATTCAAACACGATGAGCGTGGTCGAGATTGGTGCGCCCAGCACCGCGGCAGCCACCGCGCCCATCCCGGCAAAGGCATAGAGCGTATGGGTGCCTGACACATCTGGCAGCAATCCGGTGGCGATCAGGCCGAAGGCCAACCCGGTCAGCGCTCCGATCATCAATGAAGGGGAAAACACACCACCACCCATGCGACCGCCCATGGTAATCGCCACTGCGACGGTTTTGATGACCGCGAACAGGATCGCGGTCGTCAGCACGAGGTCCCCGGTCAAGGCACGGATCGTGGTTTCGTATCCCACGCCGATGATGTGCGGAAACCAGACCGCCAACAGGCCGAGCATCGCGCCCGAAACACCGGGGCGCAGCCAGCGCGGCAGAGACAAGCGGTTTTGGATATGCGTGCCGATATCCTCGGCGAAGAAGATCGATCGCATCAGCAGCAGCGAGACCAGCCCGCAAATCAGGCCTAGGATCAGGAAGGCGGGCAGCTCGACATAGAATTGCAACGACCCGGGCGTATCCAGCGTGAATTCGGTCACGTCACCATAAGCCAGCCGGTTGATCACGGTCCCCGCGACCGAGGCGATGACAATGGGCGCAAAGGCATGAACGGCGAAGTGGCGCAGCACAACCTCAAGCGCAAACAAGGCCCCGGCGATGGGGGCGTTGAAACTGGCCGAAACAGCAGCGGCCACAGCACAACCCAATAGGTCGCGCCCGGTGATGCCGTCGGCGTGGATACGGTCGCTGACCCAAGTCGAGATGACCCCGGCCATATGCACAACAGGTCCTTCCCGCCCCGTGGATCCGCCAGAGCTGAGCGTGATCAGCGAAGCGAAAAAAGATGCGATACCGGCCTTCTTTTCGACCCGTCCATCAGTGATGGCCGCACCCTCGATCACATCAGCTACCGAACGCACACGGCCATCATCGGTGTACCTGTTCAGGATGATCCCGACGACCAACCCGCCGACCACAGGTGTAAGGAAAATCCAGAGCCAATGCAGCTTCTCAGCATGGCTGTGCAGGAACAGGATATCTTCGGTGTTGTAGAGATAAGCCTGCAACGACGAGATCGCCATCCGGAATCCCAGCGCCATGAAGCCTGCAGCGATCCCGATGACCAGAGCAATAAACCAGAACTGAATCTGGCTGGGGCCACGATGAAGCATTACCCGCCATGCATCCCGCAGCGCCGAGAGGGCTTGATTGAGCTGATTGCGCAGCACGGTGCGGGTCGATTGGGTCATTGGCCCTCGTTGGGGTGGTCGCCTGACCCTTAGTAAGCCACGCGCGCGCCTTAGAAAAGTCGGTTCACGACAAGATGCTCACAGAATGCGCGTCATGCATCCAACAGGGCACGGGCAGCGGCACGTGCCTCATCCGTAATGGTGTCGCCTGCGACCATCCGGGCGATTTCGTCGACGCGGTCGGGGTCGGCCAGCGGGATCACGGTGGACAGGGTCTGATCGCCGGTGACCTGTTTCTGCACCCGCCAGTGATGCGCCGCCCGTGCGGCCACTTGCGGCGAGTGGGTGACGACCAGCACCTGCCCGCCCTGCGCGAGTGCGGCCAGACGGCGGCCCACCGCGTCCGCCGTGGCACCGCCGACACCGCGGTCAATCTCGTCAAAGATCATCGTGCGGGCACTGTCTTCGCCCGTTAGGCAGACCTTAAGCGCCAGCAGAAAGCGGCTGAGTTCGCCGCCCGAGGCGATTTTGTTGAGCGGCCCTGACGGCGCCCCCGGGTTGGTGGCGACGGTGAAGGCCACCGCGTCGGTGCCTTCGGGGCCTGCGTCGGTCGCGGTGATCTCGGTCCGGAACACGGCGCGTTCCATTTTCAGGGGCGCGAGTTCAGCCATTACTGCGGTGTCCAACGCACTGGCGGCCTTACGGCGCGTTTCGCCGAGTGCGGTGGCCGCGTTGTCATACGCAGCTTGTGCCGCGTCCACAGCAGCGCGTTTGTTGCTGAGGTCGGCGTCACCTGCATCCAGCCGGTTCAGGCGGTCGCGCAAGGTATCGGCGAAGGTGCCCAGATCATCGGGGGCCACATCGTGTTTCCGTGCCAGCGCGCGAATGGCAAAGAGGCGTTCCTCGGCCTGTTCCAGTTCCGCTGGGTTAAAATCGAGCGCTTGCAGACAGGCGTTGACCCCATCCTGCGCCTCGCCCAGTTCGATCAGGGCGCGACCCAGCGCTGCAATGGGGCCTTCCAACTGGCCACCCGCATTGTCCGACACGCCTTCCAGCCAGCGCACGGCATCGGCCATCGCGCCCTCGGCCCCGTCGCCGTCCAGCAAGGCAAAGGCACGGGCCACGTCATCGCGAATCCGCTCGGCCCCTTGCATCATGCGGCGGCGGGCGTCGAGATCTGCATCCTCGCCCGGCTGCGGGTCAAGCTGATCCAACTCGGCAACGGAATGACGCAGGAACTCTTCTTCGGCACGCATAGCCTCCAGCGCTGCCTCAGTCTGCGCCAGAGCTTTGCGGGCGATGGACATCTGGCCCCATGCGGCACGCACGGCGGCCAACTGATCCCCTGCCCCGGCATAGGCATCCAGCATTGCGCGATGCCCGCGTGGATTCAGCAGGCCTCGGTCATCATGTTGGCCGTGCAGTTCGATCAGAGTATCCGACAGCGCCCGTAACACTTCGCCCGAACAACGGCGGTCATTGACCCATGCAGTCTTACGTCCCTCGGCGGTGTTGACGCGGCGCAGGATCAGCTCCTCGCCACCGGGCAGACCCGCCTCGGCCAGAATCGAATGGGCAGGGTGATCGTCAGGCAGTTCAAACTCGGCCACAACTTCGCCCTGCGCGGCCCCCTGACGAACCAGCTCGGCGCGCCCGCGCCAGCCCAGCACAAAGCCCAGCGAATCCAGCAAGATCGACTTGCCCGCGCCGGTTTCACCGGTCAAAGCATTCAAGCCCGGCTGAAACGTCAGCTCCAGCCGGTCGATGATCAGCATGTCGCGGATATCAAGGGCGCGCAGCATCGGGTCTTTAGCGTCCCAAGCCTTTAGCCATGGCCGTTACAACCACTCACCCTTGACGGTCTGGCGATAGATCGTGCTGAGCCAATTGTTACCTCGGCTCTTTAGATCGAGACCACGCGACGTCAGCAACGTGTACCCCGCGTCGTACCATTCTGAGGACTGATAGTTGTAACCCAGAATCGCACCCGCGGTCTGCGCCTCGTCCACCAGTCCCAGCGCCAGATACGCCTCGATCAGGCGATAGAGCGCCTCGGCGGTATGAGATGTGGTCTGAAAATCCTCGACCACCACGCGGAATCGGTTGATCGCCGCAGTGAAGTGATCCTGACGCAGATAATAGCGCCCGATCTCCATCTCTTTGCCAGCCAGATGGTCGAAGGCAAGGTCGAATTTCAGTACGGCAGATGTGGCATACTCACTGTCTGGGTAGACTTCGATCACCGTGCGCAGCGCCTGCAGAGCCTGAAAGGTCAGCCCCTGATCACGACCCACTTCGTCGATCTGATCATAGTAGCTGAGCGCCAGAAGATACTGGGCATAGGCGGCGTCTTCGTCAGTGGGATAGAAATCGATATAGCGCTGCGCGGCGGCGCGGCTTTCTTCATAGTTCTGGTCCGAATGGAATGAGAACGCCTGCATGATCAGCGCACGTTTCGCCCAATCGGAATAAGGATAAAGCCGCTCTACTTCAGAGAAATACCAAGCCGCGTCGTCCGAGCGATTCTGCGACAGCTCGTATTCACCGCGGGTGTAAATCTGTTCAGGCGTGAAACCTTCGAGGTTTTGGCTGCGGTCTGCCCCACGGTTACCAAACAGACCTCCGGCATTGCCACATGCCGTCAAAGTTGCTGCCAGAAGAAGCGCACCTGCGATTCTGACTGCCGCTTTGCTGCCAACCATTCCGCCCATCCTTGTCGTCTACTTAGCGGGAATTACCCCTGATCGGGCCTCGGTCTAGCACATAAAATTCCAGTGCAAAACGCCTTATCCACCCTCATGGCGCAAATGTCGTCAGAGTTGATCAGATCACGCAACCTGCGGGATTTCGCTTCGCACAAGGCCCTGGCCGGGCAGACGCGCGGCTTGTTCAGGGGTACAAAGGATCGGACGCACAGCGCCCGGTGTTTCGAACAGTTTGCGCAGCAATGTGTTGGTCATCGAATGCCCCGACTTCTCGCCGACAAAGCGCCCCAGAATCGGACCGCCTGCAAGATAGAGATCACCCAGAGCGTCCAGCATTTTGTGGCGCACCGCTTCATCCGTGTGACGGAAGCCACCCGGGGTCAGGACTTCGTCGCCCTGTACGACTACGGCATTGTCCAACGTGCCGCCCAAAGCCAATCCGTTTTCACGCATCGCTTCAACATCTGTGCGGCGGCAAAACGTGCGACTGTCGCAGAGTTCACGCGCAAACGAACCATTGCGCATGTCCAAAACTTTTGTCTGGCTTCCAATGGCGTCATCTTCGAAATCAATGTGGAACTCGATCTCCAGACCTTCCGCAGGCGCGATAGATGCCTTTGCGCCCTCGCGTTCAACAGAGACGGGTTGAAGCACCTCATAAGCTAGTACCGGACTAGCCTGACGACGAACGCCCTTGGCCATGATGCCCTGAACAAAGGCCACGGATGAGCCATCCATGATCGGGACTTCGGGACCATCGATTTCAATCAGTGCATTATGCACACCACATCCGGCAAGTGCCGCCATGATGTGTTCCACAGTCGATACCGACACATTCGCATCGTTAACCAATCGTGTGCAAAGAGGCGTCCGCTCAACAACGTCATAGATTGCGGGGATCAACGCATTGCCCAGCTCGATATCAGTCCGTTTGAACCAGATTCCATGACCTGCCGCTGCAGGCTTCAGAACCATCGTCGCAGGCTTGCCGCTATGCAGCCCAGTGCCCACAAACGTGACTGAAGATTTGAGCGTATGTTGCAATGTGAGCCTCGGTGAGTTGTGTCCAGCCTATCAGGGGCTGTGTTGCACCCTCAACTAAGGAAGGGGGCGTTGAGGCTCAACTCACCTTTTGCAACCGAATGAAACATGAATGTGACACATCGGCAAATCCCTGCTTACACCAGCTCAACACCTTGTGTTTCCACAAAAAAGGGCCGCGCGATGGCGGCCCTTCGGGATGATTTTGTTACCGCGATCAGTTGGCCTGACGCCGTAGGAAGGCGGGAATTTCGATGCGCTCCTGATCAGGATCGGCTTCATCCTGAACAGGTGCCGTTGCGTCAACCGACCGCATCGCAGGCTGTTGGCGTACCGGTTGAGCGGGCGTATCGGCCGCATGGCCGGTCATCCGGTCAATCAATCGGTTGAAGCCAAAACGCGGGCGATCCTCGGTCGCTTGCTGCGGCTGAGGGGCCGGTTCGCGAGGTGCCTCAGGCGTCGGACGCAGCCGGTTCGAAGGTACTTTCTGAACTGCGGCCTGCAACCGCTGCATCGCTTCCGGAGACGGTGTACCGGGGGTCTGGGCACGCGGTGCGTCGTAGGAGTCGACTGTCTCTTCGACTTCGGGTTGCGGTTCGAACTGCGCAACCTGAGGCTGATAGGCGGGCGGAGGCAGCCCGTCATCGTCCTGCTCGGCAGCGGGTTGTTCGTCTTGCCAGCCTTCATTGAACTCGACATCTTCGATGGACTCGAAGAGCGTGGGTGCAATGTTGTCCTCAGCCGGGGCCTCATCTGCAGCGATTTGTTCAGGCGTGGAGTCTTCTGCCGAAACCGTGCGTGTCAGCGGAGCCGACATCGAACGGCGGGCGACCGGTACATCTTCGGTTTTCTCGCTGGCATCGATACCGGTGGCAACGACTGAAACGCGCATGCCGCCTTCCATTTCGGTGTCCAGGGTCGAACCGACAATGATATTGGCCTCCGGGTCCACTTCCTCGCGGATGCGGTTGGCGGCCTCGTCCAGTTCGAACAAGGTCAGATCGTGCGCACCGGTGATGTTGATTAGCACACCCTTGGCACCCTTGAGGCTGATTTCGTCCAACAGCGGGTTGGCAATGGCCTTCTCGGCTGCCTGAATGGCGCGATCTTCACCGGTCGCTTCGCCTGTGCCCATCATCGCCTTGCCCATCTCGTCCATCACGGCACGAACGTCGGCGAAGTCGAGGTTGATCAGACCCGGTCGCACCATCAGGTCGGTTACGCCTTTGACGCCCTGATACAGGACATCGTCGGCCATCGAGAACGCCTCGGTAAACGTGGTCTTTTCGTTGGCCAGACGGAACAGGTTCTGGTTCGGAATGATGATCAGCGTGTCAACGACTTTCTGCAGCGCATCAACGCCGTCTTCGGCCTGACGCATACGCTTGGCGCCTTCGAACTGGAAGGGCTTGGTGACAACGCCAACGGTCAGGACACCCAGCTCCCGCGCTGCCTGCGCGATGATCGGGGCTGCGCCGGTGCCTGTGCCGCCACCCATGCCGGCGGTGATAAAGCACATATGCGCACCCGCTAGGTGATCGACGATCTGTTCGATGCTTTCTTCAGCTGCTGCAGCACCCACGGTCGGACGCGCACCTGCACCTAACCCTTCGGTGACTTTGACGCCCAGCTGCACCCGCGCCGACGAACGGCTTTGCTGCAGCGCCTGTGCGTCTGTGTTGGCGACGACAAATTCTACGCCGTCCAACTGTTTTTCAATCATGTTGTCGACAGCATTGCCCCCAGCGCCGCCAACGCCAAATACGGTAATCCGAGGCTTGAGTTCGTCGTGCCCGGGCATCGAAAGATTTAATGTCATGCTCTGTCCGCCTGTTTTTTATGTTGCCGCAAAATGCGGTTTTTCTGACCTATCCACAGTCGATTTTACTGTGTCATTTCGGAAACGTCACCAGAAAAATCGCACGAATCCACAAAATATGGAGGAAATAAGGCAGCAAACAGCGGCATTTCGCTGTTACCGCGACATGTTGCGGCGAAGGACTCATGCGCTACTACACACGGAAAGACCCCGCCCACCTTGAGGGGGGTGTAAAACTTTTAGTCACTCGTTTGGTCGCGGAAAACTGCTCAATGTCCTGCCGCTGGGCCTCTGCCGGGCCTTGAGCCTTATTTTGCGGCAATTTGGCAGTTGCCGCAACTGATTTCTTTAGCCTACCGGGGCACTTGGGCAATTCAGGCCATCTTCAGAGATGCTACGGACCTCTTGCATTTCGCTGCCGACGAAGCGCGCCAGCCGCACCATCAACCGGTCATTGTACAGGTAGGGCCACCAGCAGACTGGCAGGCCATCGGGCGCATCATCGTACAGAAAACAGATCTGGCCATTTGGCGTGGTGATCTGGCCATAGACACAGCCCCGCCCCTCCATCCGCCAGACCGAGAGAGTCGGGCTGAGAAATTCCTCAGTTCCGACCAACATACCGCTTCGGATTTCATGGAAGGTGATCGTTTTGCCAACGACTGCGCTCAGAAACGCCTCTGGCGTAATCAGGGTTTGAGCCGGGGCCGCAGCGGGTCCAAGGGCCGCGCCAACGGCTGCACCACGCAGGGCATTACCAATTGTCACGGAACCAGCGCACGGCGCGCTTGAACGGGCGCGCGGCATAGGTGTCGACCGGGATCTCAAAATCCCACCATTCGTCCTGAGGATGCGCCGCAAACAGGCTAAGCCCCACTGCCGAAGAAAAACCGGGCCCGGTCGCGGATTGCGGCAGGCCATGAACACGCAGCGGGCGGCCCAAACGAACACGCTGACCCAGAATCCGGCTGGCAAGCCCGTCTAGCCCCATGATCTGGCTGCCACCACCAGTCAGAACGATCTGCTGGCTTGGCAGGTGGTCGAAACCGGCAGCGTCCAGACGAGTACGCACCTCTTCGAGAATCTCCTCGACGCGGGGGCGCATGATGCCGATCAACTCGGCACGGCTGACGGTACGGCGGTCATGCTCCCAATCGCCAGTATCGCCACCGATGTCGATCAGGTCGCGATCATCGGCTCCGGTCGCGTGAACGCCGCCGTTAAAGGTCTTGATCCGTTCGGCCACCGCTGCGGGCACGCCGAGGCCCATCGAAATGTCGCTGGTCACGTGATCCCCGCCCATGCGCACGCAATCGGCATAGATCATGTGTTTCTTCATGAAGATCGAGATGCTGGTGGTGCCGCCGCCCAGATCGATACAGGCCGCGCCCAACTCCTGTTCGTCCTCGACCAATGCGGAAATGCCCGAGACATAGGCTGAGTTCGCAATCCCTGCCAGCTCCAGATCGCAGCGCTTGATGCAGCGGACGATGTTCTGGATCGCCACCGCATCGACGGTGAGCATGTGCATATCCACTGCAAGGCTCTGCCCCAACTGTCCACGCGGATCGATTAGTCCCGAGCGGTTGTCGAGCGCGAAATTCACCGGTTGCGCATGCAGTACCTCGCGCCCTTCGCCGTAATCGGGCACGTCGCAGGCGTTCAGGACACGACCGACCTCGGCTTCGGTAACCAATTGGCCTTCCAGATCAACCTGCGCATCCAGCCCGTAGGAACGCGGGTTCGCCCCTGAGAAGGATGCAATCACGTGATCGACGCGGATATCGGCCATCTTCTGCGCCGCCTGCAGCGCGGTGCGGATGGCGCGCTCGGTTTCCTGCATCGCGGTAACCTCGCCGAACTGCACCCCGCGCGAACGGGTGGTCGCAGCGCCAATGACCCGGAAACCGGTTTGTCCGGCCATCGAGCCGATCGAGTTATCCTCGGACAACCGCCCCGTCCCGTCGAAGCGCAATACAAGGCAAGCGATTTTGGAGCTGCCGACATCCAGGATAGCAACTACACCGCGTTGCATTGCCTGTCGGCGCATCTGCCGCATAGCCCTTTGGGACTGATAAAGATCGGTCATCATGGTCGTTACTGCCCGCTACTCACATCTACTTTTGTGTTCCACCAGTCTTCGCTGGCCGTTTTGTTCATTCGGATGGTCGGTCGCTGCCCCAGTCGCATGTCGACCACGGCCACGTCACGTTCCAGAAGGTCCTGAACCTCGTTCACCGCCAACACGCGTTCCAGCGCGCGCGCCGGACGTTCGGTCGGCAACATGATGCGCTGGTTTCGATCCAGCACCAGATCCCAGCGCCGTTCGCCAACGCGCACCAAACCGCGCACGCGTTCGCCCAAGCTGCGGGCTGTGGTCAGGATTTGCAGCGCCTCGGGGACATGTTTGTTCGCGCCCTTCCCTGCGATCAGTGGCAGGGCTGCGTGATCAGCGCGTGCTGAAACACGGTCAACATGAGCTCCGGTTTCATCCAATAGCTCGATCCCGTCTCGGGTGCGCCAGACGATGACCGGCTGGCGTTCGACCACATCAACCTGAAGAATCCCGCCAGGGCGAATGCGTACGGTTGCCGATTTCACCGGGTCAAGCCCGGTGATGGTGTCGCGGATCAACTCCACATCCAGATCCCACGAGCTGAGCGGGAAATCGAGCGGCACGATCTCGCGGATATCCTCAGACAGTGCGGTTCCTGCCCCGTCGATGGCCATCAAGTTGACCATGAATTCGGGGCGCTCCTGGATCGAGGTCTTGATGTCGGCGATATAGGTGCTGACCGCCTCACGACGTTCTTCGGCGGCAAAGAAGCCACCCACCAAACCAAAGACGGCCAGAACCGGCAGGCCAATTTTTAGCCCGCGCCGGATGCCGGGGGTGAGCATCCAGCGCTGAAAGCGGTAGCTGAGGCGCGAGGGCGCGGGGTCCGCGTTGCGCGCGCGGCCAAAAAGACGCGCCCCGCGCAAATGCAGCTTAGGTTCGGTTTTGGGCTCGGGCCTTGGCGCGGCGTTGAAATCGGCATCCGGCCCCGCCAACGGTTTGGTCCGGTGGATCACCGGCGCGCGGGTGGCGGTCAGCGGTCGCATGAGGCATCCTCCACCATCCAGGCGCAGAGCTGGCCGAAACTGATGCCAAGATGCTCGGCCTGTTCGGGCACCAGCGAAGTCGGCGTCATGCCGGGCTGGGTGTTGGTTTCCAGCAGGAACAGCCCGTCGGCACCCTTGCTGTCATCCCAGCGGTAATCGGTGCGGGACACGCCGCGACACCCCAGCGCAATATGCGCCTTAACCGCATAGTCCATGCAGCGGTCAAAGATATCCTGCGGGATCTCGGCGGGCAGCACATGCCACGAGCCGCCGGGCTTGTACTTGGCATCATAATCGTACCAACCGCCATCGGTCATGATCTCGGTCACCGTCAGGGCGCGATCGCCCATCACGGTCACGGTCAGTTCACGGCCCGCGACGTATTTCTCGACCATCACCTGATCAGGCATCGCCTCGTCCAGTTGCGGCGGGCCGTTGGCATTTTCATGCACGATATAGATGCCGACGCTGGAACCTTCGTTGTTGGGCTTGGCCACATAGGGCGGCTCCATCACATGGACCTCGACCACCTCGACCTTGGGAACGATCAGGCTGGGTAAGATAGGTAATCCTTCGGCGGCGTAGACCTCTTTGCTGCGTTGCTTGTCCATCGCAAGGGCCGAAGCCAGCACACCGGAATGCGTGTAAGGAATGCGCATCCATTCCAGTAGCCCCTGCACACAGCCATCCTCGCCCCAGCGTCCATGCAGGGCGTTGAACACCACATCGGGTTTGATATCGGTAAGGCGAGCAGCAAGGTCCGGACCTGCGTCCAGTTCGACCACTTCAAAGCCTTCTCCCACAAGAGCGGCTGCGCATTCGCGCCCAGAGCTGAGAGACACCTCGCGTTCCGCCGAGGGGCCACCCATCAATACCGCCACTTTGAGGTTTGTCCTGCTCGACATACCCAATGTGCGCCTCAATGTCCCCGGACCTTATGTGGTGGTCCGTACTGCGTTTATGCCTTTGATCCGTCGTCCTAATTTGCCTGTTATGGTCTGACGGTCGGGGCTTTATTCTTCCAGCGGATCACCGACCCGCATGATTTCCCACTCTAGCGTGATGCCGCTTGTTTCGTAAACCTTTTTTCGCACCTCTTCGCCCAGACCTTCGAGGTCTGCGGCGGTGGCGTCGCCTGTATTGATCATGAAATTCGAGTGTTTGGGACTCATCTGCGCGCCACCTTTTGTGGCCCCGCGCATACCCGCGTCATCGATCACTTTCCACGCCTTGAGGTCATGCACATCGTCCGCGCGCCCAGTCGACGAGAACCCAGCTGGATTACGGAAGGTCGACCCGGCGCTGCGGTCCTTGGTGGGTTGAGTTTCGTCGCGCTTTTTTAGCTGCGCCTCCATGCGAGCGTGCAGCTCAGCTGGATCGCCCGTGGGGCCTTGAAACGTCGCCGAGATCAGCACCGCGCCTTCGGGCAGGTCGGACTGGCGATAGCGGAAGCTGAGGTCTTGCGGGGTCAGGTCCACGATCTCTCCGGCGCGGGTGACCACGGTAGCCTTTTGCAGCACATCCGCCGTATAGCTGCCGTAACAGCCCGCGTTCATGCGCACGGCCCCGCCGATCGAGCCTGGTATCGTGCGCAGGAAAGTCAGGTCCACACCTCCATCCGCTGCTTTACGCGCCACATGCGCATCCAGCGCGGCGGCACCCGCGCTGACGGTATTGCCGTCGACCGAGATGCCATTGAACCCGCGCCCCAATCGGATCACCACCGCCCGCAGACCACCATCACGGACGATCAGATTGGATCCGACACCCATAGGAAAGATGGGAACATCCGCAGGCAGATCACGCAGAAACGACTGAAGGTCTTGGGTATCGGCGGGTTGAAACAGATAATCCGCAGGTCCGCCGACGCGCAGCCAGGTGAGTTCGGAAAGAGAGCGCGCCGCGGACAAGCGGCCACGGACGTCGGGCAGTTCGCTCATGCGCCTTCCCGCGATGCAAGGCTGCGCCCGCCTACTCCACCCATGATCACCGCAAACAGGAAGGGCAGGACCGCACCGGTCAGCCAGACGAAGGGTCCGAACGCCTGTTCTTCTTCTCCTGTCCCGACACCGGCCAGCACTATGATCAGTACCAGACCAAGGGCCGAGGTCAGCCCGATCAGCCACAGCAGTGCCTTGAGGCCGATCCAGCGCGCGGCGACAAAACCCGCAAGCGTCCCGAGGATCAGGGTAATCAGCGGCAAATAGGCGAAAGTGGCGATGTCGACCATGGGGGCCTCCTGAAAATGGCCAGTTACTTGTTCGCCGCCTTCATGCCCTGCATTTTCGCCTTTGTCCAACGGGTGAGGTAAATCACCGGCCAACGCAGAACTGACATACCTGCCGCCAGAACCAGCAGCCCGATCCATGGACCATTTTCATAGGTGACATAGCCTAGGATGGGGACGCCAACGGCGATCAGGAAATAGGCGCGCCGCCAATGGTTGTCCTTGCTGGGCAACATCGCCAACACGTTGGCGACAACACCCCACAGACCGGCAAGCGCAATCGACCAGTTCATTCCGACACCTCTTTACCCGTCCACTTGCGCCAGTAGTAGCGGATCGGGTTGCGGTACATCGAAACAAAACCGCCAGCAGCCAGGATTCCGACGAACCAGCCATAGTCTAAACTCAGCCACAGAATCAGAGCAGGCGCGCTGGCAAACAGTACAACACCCGGCGGGAATTGCAGGTGCATCGGCAGCATCGCCACAATGGTGGAAGCGAAGACCCAGACGCAGGCGAGTATGAGCGATAGCGCCACGAGGTTAGCTCGCTTTGGCGATTAACCGGTCAGGCAAACCGTTGGCCCAGGTACTGATCGTACCTGCGCCGAGGCAGACAACCATATCGCCCGGGCGGGCCTGTTCACGGACAAGGCGGGCCAGGTCTTCTTCGTTCAAGATCGCGCGCGCGTGGCGGTGGCCGTGGCGGATCAGGCCCTGCACAAGATCGTCACGGCTGGCACCTTCGATCGGATCTTCGCCTGCAGCAAAGACCTCCGCAATAGCGACCACGTCGGCGTCGTTGAAGCAGGTGCAGAAATCGTCGAACAGGTCGGACAGGCGGGAGTAGCGGTGCGGCTGGTGGACTGCGATGACGCGGCCCTCGGTGGCCTGACGTGCGGCCTTGAGAACGGCGGCGATTTCGACCGGATGGTGGCCGTAATCGTCGATGATGGTGACGCCGTCAATTTCTCCAACCTTCGTGAAACGGCGGTTGACGCCGCCGAAATTGGCCAGCGCGTCGCGGATTTCACTGGCCTTCATGCCCAGATGACGGGCCACGGCCACGGCGCTCAGCGCGTTAGAGACATTGTGGTCGCCGGGCATTGGCAAGGTGCAACCTTCGATCACCTTGTCTTCATGGCGTAGGTGGATGTCGAAATGGGCGACGCCACCCTTATAGGTCAGGTTTTCGGCCCGCACATCGGCCTGTGCGTTGAATCCATAGGTGCGCACACGACGGTCCGAGATGCGGCCGACCAGAGCCTGCACCTCGGCATGATCTGTGCAGCAGACGGCCAGGCCATAAAACGGCAGGTTCGAGACGAACTCGTAAAACCCGTCTCGCAGCTTATCGAAATCGCCCCAATGCTCCATGTGTTCAGGGTCGATATTG
The DNA here is from genome assembly GCF_056543005.1 of Ruegeria sp. A5. Taxonomy (NCBI): domain Bacteria; kingdom Pseudomonadati; phylum Pseudomonadota; class Alphaproteobacteria; order Rhodobacterales; family Roseobacteraceae; genus Ruegeria; species Ruegeria sp. A5. Next base: position 306,849 of record NZ_JBQGAV010000004.1, on the reverse strand, counting down.
GTGACGATGGCTATGGTTGCAGGTAGGCGATTGAATGAGCCGTCGCTCTCATCCGCTTCAACCACCATCCATTCACCCTGCCCCATGCGGGCGTTGCTGCCATAGGCGTGGATGATGCCGCCATTGATGACAGTGGGGTCGAAATCGCCGGCAACCATCAGTTCGGCCATCATTGTGGTCGTGGTCGTTTTTCCGTGGGTTCCGGCGATGGCAATATTCGAGCGCAGCCGCATCAGTTCGGCCAGCATATCGGCGCGGCGGACAACCGGCAGGCCCTGCGCGCGTGCTTCGTCCAGTTCCGGGTTCCCCGGTTTGATCGCGGTCGATACCACGACCACGGCGGCATTCTGCAAGTTCTCGGCACGCTGGCCTTCGAAAATCTCAGCACCCAGCCCAGCCAGCCGGTCAGTAATCTTCGAGGTTTTCAGGTCCGAACCTTGTACCTGGTAGCCAAGATTCAAAAGCACCTCTGCGATACCCGACATCCCGATCCCACCGATGCCCACGAAGTGGATCGGTCCAACGTCCTGCGGCAGTTTGGTTGCTGGATTCATGAGGTCTCCTTCTGCGCCAGTTGCTCGACAAGGGCGACCAGACGCTCGGTGGCGTCCGGTGCCCCGACCGATAGCGCGGCATGGGCCATTTGCTGTGCGGCTTCGGGGTTGGTGAGAACCGTGGTCATTTGCTGTGTCAGCGCGGGAACGTCAAGGGCGTTTTCGGGGATCATGATCGCACCGCCTGCCTGAACCAATCCACGCGCATTGGCTGTTTGATGATCTCCGGCAGCCGTGGCAAGCGGGATCAAAATCGACGGGCGGCCAATCACGGAAATGTCGGCGATACTGGAGGCACCTGACCGGCTGACAACCAGCTGCGCGTCGGACATACGGCGAGGTACGTCGTCAAAGAAAGGCTGTACATCGGCGCGTATGCCGTGATCGGCGTAAAAGGCCTTGACCCGTTCACCATCCTCATCGCGGGCCTGATGCGAGACGCGGATATACCCGCGCAGATATTCAGGCAGCGCAGCGATGGCCCCCGGCACCACGTCACTGAGGATACGTGCGCCCTGAGAGCCGCCCATCACCAGGACGGACATCGGGTACTCCCCAGGCGGGATATAGGGGGCAGCAGCGCGTTCAAGAACGGAGGCGCGAACCGGGTTACCAGTGTGTATGCCCTTGGACCCTTCAGGCAAATCGGTGGGCCAGACACCACAGGCCACTTGAGCCACACGGGTGGCAAACAGTTGGTTTACCCGGCCCAGAACGCCATTTTGTTCATGGATCATACGCGGCAGCTTCAGCAGGATGGCCGCGCCCAGCGCCGGTATCGACGGATAGCCGCCAAAGCCCACCACCACATTCGGCTTGTCACGCATCATCTGCACAGCCATGCCAGTGACTCCAGCAGCAATCTTGGGTCCAACCAACATCTTGGCCGCTAATCCGCCTCGGGCGAAGGTGGCCGAGGATGCCTCGACAATCTCGACGTCTGCGGGGAACGCGCCGGTATAGTGCGCTCCGCGCGGGTCGGTGGACAGGCGCACACGCCAGCCTTTCTGTAGCATCGCCTCGGCCAACGCCTGCGCGGGGAACATGTGGCCCCCGGTGCCACCTGCTGCGATTAGTAGATAAGGTTTGCCCATCAGCCTCGTCCGCGCAGAATGTCGCCCAGCTCGCCCTGCGGGCGGGTTCGGGTGAAGGCCAGCAACATGCCAACCGCGATGCCGCCTGCAATCAGGGACGATCCGCCATAACTGACAAAGGGCAGCGTCATGCCCTTGGCGGGCAGAAGTCTCACGGCGACGCCCATGTTGATCATAGCCTGCACGCCAAACATGCAGGCCAGACCAGTGCCAGCCAGACGGATGAACATGTCGCGTTCGCGCATCAGCCGCAGCAGTGAACGCACAACGATCAGCGAGTACAGCGCGATGATAATCAGCACCAGAATCAGCCCGTATTCTTCGGCCGCGACCGCGATGATGAAATCCGTATGCGCATCAGGCAGAGACCACTTGACCTGCCCCTCACCCACGCCGACGCCGAACAGACCGCCTTCGCGGATAGCATTGGTGGCATACCCAAGCTGGGTGGTCGGATCGAGTTCCTGATTAAGGAAACCATCGATACGACGGGCAAAGTGCTCGGAATTGGAATAGGCAAACATGCCGCCCAGAACGACCGCCCCGGCCATGCCGACCAGCAATAGCATCGGGGCTCCGGCAACAAAATACATCACACCCCAACCAAAAAGGATAAGGCAGGCCTGCCCGAAATCGGGCTGCATCACCAGCATTGCCACGATGGACATACACAGTGCAAAGGACCACAACCGCCCCGGCGGGCCGTTGATTTCCTGTGATGCGGCCAACAGCCATGCGGCCACCACGACAAAACCGGGCTTGAGGAACTCGGATGGCTGCAACGAGGCAAAACCCAGCGAATACCAGCGCACCGCGCCTTTGCCAAAGTCTGTACCGAAGACCGGCAGGAAGGCCAGCGCCACGAACGAGGCCAGAAAGCCCAGAATCGCCAGCCGCCGCACCAGTGTCGGCGACATCATTGAGGTCAGCAGCATCGCGACCAGCGCCAGCCCGCCAAAGATCGCCTGACGTTCTACATAGTGGAAAGGATCGAACCCGTTACGCCCCGCCAGTGGCGGCGACGAGGCCAGCCCAAGCAAAAGCCCGATGACAAACAGGATCAGAACGCAGGACATCGTCCAGCGATCAATCGTTCGCCACCACTTCGGAAGAATCGGTTCTCCGCGCTGGTCCTGGACCGCGCCATACACCATCTCAGTCATGAGATACCGCCACTATCTGCCTCGTTAACGTCCCGTTTTCGGGATCTGATTGAGAGTCTACAGGGATTTTTACATTTGGGCTAGCAGAATGACAGGCAGAACTGGAATTCCGGAACGATGAGCCGCCGTTGACAAACGCGCATGCATTCAAGCAGCGCATGCTGCCTGTTCTGATCGACGGCCCGTTGAGGCTCGGTTTGAGTTCATCCAAATATCAACCGCGCCCAACGTCATTGTTCAAAAAGTAAATCGTCAGTCTTTGATGGGGTATCTGTCAGGCTCTTCAAACACATCGATCACTCGGGAACCCGCCTTGATGCGCCCGCCATGCTCCACTCCGGCTGGGATAGAATAGCTGTCGCCGGGCAGATAAACTTTCGTCTCTCCGCCAATGGTGAGTTCAATTTCTCCTTCCACCACCGTACCCCATTGGGCACCATGTGAATGTAGTGGGAGTTCCATTTCTTTAAGAAAAGTAAAAAAGGCGACCAAACCAGCATCAGATCGAATGACTGCCGTCTGCACGACGTCTTCGGGAAATGGCACGTCTAGTCTTGGAAAGTCTGTAATGAAGTTTGGAAAGCGCATATTTTTATCCCTTTAAATGGATCTAACCGGCAAGCATTAGCACAGAGCCTAGCATGTCAGGATGTACTACGACTAAAAATCCACATACCATATGGCACAAACCCAAGTGCCGCTGAGAAATTCTGTGGGCCAAACCCACACCGTTTTTGGTCTGCGCTCTTGCCATCGCTCACAATCCACGCCATGCGCAGCATATGGATTTCGAGACGATCATCCTCGGTGCTGGCGCGGCTGGCATGATGTGCGCAGCCCATTGCGGTGGCCAGGCGCTGGTGATCGACCATGCAAAAGCTCCCGGAGAAAAGATCCGCATCTCGGGTGGTGGACGATGCAATTTCACCAATATGTATGCGGGACCGGGCAATTTCCTGTCTCAGAATCCGCATTTCAGCAAATCAGCGCTGGCGCGATATACACAGTGGGACTTCATCGAACTGGTCGATCGCCATGGCATTGCATGGCATGAAAAAACGCTTGGGCAATTGTTCTGCGACGGGTCTTCGAAACAGATCGTCCAGATGCTGCTGAATGAAATGGTCAAGGCCGAGGCCGAGCTCTGGGTGCAGACGTCGCTGCGCAACTTGCGCAAAACCGAAAGCGGTTTTGCTTTGGATGTCGAACGCGATGGCAAGCACATCCCTCTGACCTGTCGCAATCTGGTTCTGGCCACGGGTGGCAAATCGATCCCCAAAATGGGCGCAACGGGGTTGGCCTATGACATCGCGCAGCAATTCGGGCTGCAGATAACCGAGACACGGGCGGCGCTGGTGCCGTTCACCTTCTCGGACGGACGGTTCAAGGATTTGTCCGGCGTCTCTTTGCCCGCTCGACTGTCAAACGAGCACAGCAGTTTCGACGAGGCGTTGTTGTTCACCCATCGCGGGTTGAGCGGTCCTTCGGTGCTGCAATTGTCTTCGTACTGGCGCGAGGGTGAGGCAATATGGGTCAACCTGATCCCCGATTTGCCTTTATACGATCTGCTTCGCGATCAGCGGCAGGCTGTTGGGCGCAAGGCGCTGACCACCGAATTGGCACGCCACCTGCCCACGCGTCTGGTGGAATACCTCGCACACCATATCCCGATGAAGGGCAATCTTGCGGATCAGTCCGACACGGCGCTGTCGGAACTGATCGCCGCATTGTCCAACTGGCGGCTTACGCCGTCGGGCACCGAGGGCTATCGCACCGCCGAGGTCACTCTGGGTGGAATCGACACTGACGGGCTGTCGTCCAAAACCATGGAGGCCAGGGATGTCCCCGGCCTCTATGTCATTGGTGAAGCGGTGGATGTCACCGGCTGGCTTGGCGGTTACAACTTCCAATGGGCGTGGTCCTCGGGCCACGCCGCCGGAAGTGCCATCGCAAGCCGTTAGCCTACGACGTTGTAACCCCGTCCGCGCATACAGTTGCGCACGATGACTTCCTTGTTCTGGTTCTTGTTGATCACGTCAGCACCTGCACCAACCAACGCACCGGCAACGGCGGCGCGACCCAGGTTGTCACTGCTGTCCTGAACGATGCCGGTGACGGCTGCAGCACCTGCAGCGCCGATTGCGGCATTACCTGCGGTCGATCCGTCAACGCTGGCCTGCGAGGCTGCAAGTTGCTGGCACTGATACAGGTCCGAGTTGTAGTTCGGGCCTACCGGGCCATCGATCACGGGCTGATAGTTGGCCCCGGTATTGGTGCAAGCCGCAGCAGCCAGCAGCGCTGGAACGACCAGAAGAAGTTTACGGTTTGGCATATTCATGACCTCGTGTTGAATTTCCTGAAGGCAAAAACCAATGCAGGCAGTGCGTCAAGCAGATAGGCCCACAGCTTCGCCGAACCGGCGATCTATTGCAAACGCATTGCTTTCAGAGGCGTTTTTTAACCTGAACCACGAAGTCATCGCCACGTTGTTCGAAGTTGTCATACTGGTCGAAACTGGCCGCAGCAGGTGCCAATAGAACGGTTTCACCGGGCTGCGCATCGGCCATGGCCTGCATAACCGCCGCTTCCATAGTGGTGCAGACTTGCGCATCGGCCTGCAACTGCATTGCAAAGCTCGCCGCCTCACGCCCGATGACGTAGGCCTTGATTACGTGGTCCCCTGCCCCGTTCAGCGCCTCAAGCCCGCCTTCTTTCTCAAGCCCGCCACAGATCCAACGTATCTTCTTGAACGCGCTCAACGCTTTGAGGGCGCTATCTACGTTGGTGGCTTTCGAGTCGTTCACATAGGTCACGCCATCCGCCTCGGCGATGATCTGGCTACGATGCGGCAGACCGGGGAAACTATGCAGCGCATCTTCTATGACGCGCGGCGCAAGGCCCAATGAGCGACAGGCGGCATAGGCGGCGCAGGCGTTCTGGTGATTATGCGCACCGGGCAGGCTCTTGATCTCACGCAGGTCGATCGATCCGGCCTGACGGCCCTTGCGGTATTCCGACAGGAAACCCTTGCGGGCAAAGACCTGCCAACCCGACCCGGTCAGCTTGCGCGCCACCGAGACGCGGATCACCCGGTCATCCGACGGTCCCTCGGCCAGTTGCCCGGCCAGAAACGCGCCCTCGGCCTCATCTATCCCGATCACGGCGCGGTCTGGGCCTCCTTCGGCGAACAGGCGACGTTTGGCGGCAAAGTAACCACCCATTCCACCATGTCGATCCAAGTGATCAGGTGAAAGATTGGTGAAAACCGCCACATCCGGCGTCAGTGCGCGGGCCAGTTCGGTCTGGTAGCTCGATAGCTCCAGTACCACGACCGATCCATCGCCACCTGGGTCGATGTCCAGCACGCCGCGCCCAATGTTACCCGCCAGTTGCGAGTCGCGCCCGGCCTCGGTCAGGATATGTTGGATCAACGCAGCGGTGGTTGATTTGCCATTCGATCCCGTCACCGCGATGACGCGCGGTGGGATGTCGTAGTTGTTCCATTCAGGGCCTGCGAAAGAGCGAAAGAACAGACCTATATCATTGTCGACCGGAACTCCGGCTTCCAACGCAGCGGCCACAACCGGGTTCGGCGCGGGGTAGAGATGAGGGATGCCGGGCGAGACAATTAGTGCGGCAATATCGTCAAACGCCCCGTGGCGGCGCAGATCGACACACGAGAATCCCTCGACCTCTGCCGCTTCACGCGCGGCGGGGTTGTCATCCCAGCAGATCGGCTCAGCCCTGCCAGCGCGCAGCGCTCGTGCGGTGGTCAGACCCGACCGACCTAGCCCCAGAACCGCTACTTTCTGCCCTGAAAACCCTTTGACCGGGATCATTGCCATACACCTTCTATCCGAGCCGCTCTTCCAGCCAGTCCGCCCGCCAAGAGACCGGCCCTTTTGGAACGTTTTCTATTACGAACCCATAGTCTGGTAACCGGTCGCACAAAGCATCGTATTCCGCAATAGCTGCGGCCAAGTTGTGCCGCCGGTCATCATCCTGTTCGAATATCTCAGGCCAAGGAGGAAAGAGAAACACGCATGGGTCGTAGCCCAAGTGCAGTATCTGTTCACGCACTTTGGTCTCCAACGGTGTAACGGTTCGATCAAACCAAATCAGCGCGTCCAATGCCGAACGATCAAATAGCACAAGATCATCTTTGGCATTGTTGAAGTCTGATATCGCAAGTTCAATGATCCGGCGGCAGAATACCTCGGAGTTGACCCAAGGCAGAGCGCGACCACCACCTTGTCTTTCCTCGGCAATGACACGACGACCCGGCTCGGAAACTGTTGAATATCCGCGTCGGGCCATCTCCTCCAGCAGTGTTGATTTGCCACCACCGGAGCATCCAGAAAGCACGACGCAACGCGGGCTCATCTGACTTTCAGCGTCGCCAGCCCGATCATCGCTAAGATCAGTGAAATGATCCAGAACCGGATCACGATGGTGGGTTCAGCCCAGCCCTTTTTCTCATAATGGTGATGGATCGGCGCCATCAGGAACACCCGCTTTCCGGTCCGTTTGAAATAAAGAACCTGGATGATCACACTTAAAGCTTCAACCACGAACAGCCCGCCCACGACTGCCAATACCAACTCGTGTTTGGTAGCAACGGCAATCGCGCCCAGCGCACCACCCAGAGCCAGTGATCCGGTATCACCCATGAAAACCGCCGCCGGAGGGGCGTTGTACCACAGGAATCCCAGCCCCGCACCAAACAGCGCTGAAGTGAAGATGAAGATTTCACCGGTGCCAGGCACATAGTGAACATCAAGATACTCGGTGAAGTCGACCCGCCCAACCGCATAGGCAATCACACCAAGGGTCGAGGCCGCGATCATCGCGGGCATGATCGCCAGCCCGTCCAGACCATCTGTCAGGTTCACCGCGTTGGCCGCACCCACAATGACGATCACCGCAAAAGGGATATAGAAAAGGCCAAGATTGATCAGCGTATCCTTGAACACCGGCAGAGCCAGCTGGTTTTGCAAATCGCTGGGATGGTGCAGCGTCGCCCAGAGTGACGCCAGCACGGCAATGATGATTCCCAGCGCCAACCGCATCTTACCGGAAACGCCCTTAGTGTTCTGCTTTGAGACCTTGGCATAATCGTCCGCAAAGCCGATGGCCGCATAGGCCAGCGTCACGAACAGTACCATCCAGACATATGGATTGTCCCAGCGCGCCCAGATCAGGGTCGAGGTGACCAGCGCACCCACGATCAGCAGCCCGCCCATGGTAGGGGTTCCAGCCTTGGACAGATGCGCCTCGGGGCCGTCATCGCGGATCGGTTGACCTTTGCCTTGCCGTTTGCGCAATACGTTGATCAAGGGTTTTCCGAACAAAAACCCAAAGATCAGCGCAGTCAGAAAGGCGCCCCCTGCCCGGAAGGTGATATAGCGGAAGAGGTTCCAGAAATCCCCTCCGTCCGACAGGGCGGTTAACCAATAGAGCATTACAAAACCTTTCTCACAATACGGCGGCTCTCTGGCGCGCTGCCATGCCCCATTTGCCGCAGACCGTCAACGATCTGCGCCAGAGCCATGCTGAGGGAGCCCTTGGCCATCACTACATCGCCGCTACGGATCAATTCCGGCAGATGGGCGGCCATCTCATCGCTGGTTTCCGTCCACAACCCGCGCTTGCCCTCGGGCAGCGCCTGATGCAGCGCTTGCATCAACGGGCCGATGCAATGAACCTGATCGACATGCGCCATCGCAGGCAACTCGGCCATGGCGGCGTGCATCGCCTGCTCTTGCGCACCAAGCTCTTTCATGTCGCCCAGAAACGCGATCTTGCGTTTGCCCGCCGACGTAGACAGCACGTCGAGAGCGGCCTCCATCGAGGTTGGATTGGCGTTGTAGCTGTCATCGAGCAGTTCAATCTGCCCGCCATCTGGCAGCGCGATCACCTCGCGCACACCGCGCCCTTTGACCGGAGACCAGCCGCGCAGACCGGCAATCGCCTGATCCAGATCGACCCCCAGCGCGACACAGGCCGCCAGAGCGCCCAGCGCATTCATAGCAAAGTGAGTTCCCGCGGATTGTACATCGAATGTGATGTCTGCTCCGCCGACAATACCGTGTCCCCGCACCGAGTCAGGGCCTTGGAGCACGTTGGTAAGGGCATAGTCCCGCGCCTTGTGGCCAAATTCGACGATCCTCGCACCATGCGCAGCGGCGCAGTCGCGCAAGATGCCCGCGTGTTCGATATCGGCGTTGACGATAGCGGTGCCGCCCTCGGCCACCCCGTCGAAGATCGCAGCTTTTTCAAATGCAATACCCGCAACCGAGTCGAAGGCTTCGAGGTGGACGGCGGCTACTGTGGTCACCAGCCCCACATGCGGTTGCGCCTGACGCGCCAGCGGGGCGATTTCGCCCGGATGATTCATGCCGATCTCGATCACCGCGAACTCGGTGTCGCGCGGCATTCGCGCCAGCGTCAAAGGCACGCCCCAATGGTTATTGTAGCTGGCGACGCTGGCATGAGTTTTGCCTTGCGTCTCCAGAATGCTGGCCAGCATTTCCTTGGTCGAGGTCTTACCCACGCTGCCAGTCACCCCCACCACGCGCGCACCTGTCCGGGCGCGAGCCGCCTGCCCCAACGCCTCTAGACCCGTCTGCACATCGTCGACGATCAACAGCGGTGCATCTTCGGGCACGCCTTCGGGAATATGCGACACAAGCGCTGCGCCTGCGCCTTTTTCAAGCGCTTGGGCGACGAAATCATGGCCGTCGCGGGCAGCCTTCAACGCAACGAACAGGTCACCCGGCTGCAGGGTGCGCGTGTCGATGGAGACGCCGTTCACCTGCCAATCGGTGGTGGCGCGCCCGTTGGTGGCCTCTGCGGCCTCGGCTGCGGTCCAGAGCGTCATGCGACCCTCCCGTCCAGCGCGGCAACGCTGATACTGGCCTGTTCCACATCGTCAAAGGGCAGGACCTGATCTCCGACGATCTGGCCGGTTTCGTGTCCCTTGCCCGCAATCAGCAGAGCGTCGCCCGGTTGCAGCGCGTCGATGCCGCGCAGGATGGCCTCCGCCCGGTCCCCGACTTCCGTGGCTTCGGGTACGCCCAACATGACAGCACCGCGGATGGTGGCCGGGTCTTCGCTGCGTGGGTTGTCATCGGTAACAAAGACCACATCGGCGTTTTCAGCAGCGGCCCGCCCCATCAATGGGCGTTTAGTGGCGTCTCGGTCACCGCCTGCACCAACAATGGCGATCAGACGTCCCATGACATGCGGGCGCATCGCCTTCAGTGCAGTGGCCACGGCATCCGGAGTATGCGCGTAATCGACAAACACCGCCGCGCCGTTGTCGCGGGTGGCAGCCAGCTGCATCCGTCCGCGCACGGTGATCAGGTGCGGCAAGGTTTCGAACACGCGGTCGGGGTCCTCGCCCGCCGCGATGACCAATCCGCAAGCCAGCAAAACGTTCTCGGCCTGAAAGCCGCCGATCAGATTCAGGCGGGTTTGATAGGCCTTGCCTTTCCATGAAAAGCGCAAATCCTGCCCGGTCGCGTCAAAGCGTTGATTCAGAAGACAAAGATCAGAACCCTCAGGGCCCACGGTGATGATATTCTGGCCGCGTGCCTCGGCGATCTTGCGCATCTCGGCACCCTTGGGATCACCAAGGTTGACCACAGCGACCCCGTCTTCGGGCAGCACACGATCAAACAGACCCGCCTTGGCTGCGAAATAGGCCTCGAACGTGTCGTGATAGTCCAGATGATCCTGCGTGAAATTCGAGAACCCGGCAGCGGTCAGATGCACCCCGTCCAAGCGACGCTGTTCAAGCCCGTGCGAGGAGGCCTCCATCGCCGCATGGGTCACGCCATTTTCGGCAGCCTCGGCAAGACAGCGGTGCAGAGTGATCGGCTCGGGTGTGGTATGGGCCAGCGGCGCAGTCCATGCGCCCTCGACCCCAGTGGTGCCCAGGTTGACGGCGGCAAGTCCAAGCTCGGTCCAGATCTGGCGGACGAAACTGGCGACCGAGGTTTTTCCATTGGTGCCGGTGACCGCCACGATAGTCTGCGGTTGCGCGCCAAACCATAGGGCGGCGGCCCCTGCCAGTGCCTGACGGGGGTCTTCCGTGACGATCAGCGCAGCATCGGATGCGGCCAGTTCGTCGGTGGCGATCTCGGCCCCTTTCGCGTCCGTCAGGATCGCGGCGGCCCCCATGCGCAAGGCGTATTGGATGAAGTCTCCACCATGGACTCGAGTGCCGGGAAGGGCTGCAAAGAGGAAACCGTCTTTGACCTCGCGGCTGTCGACAGCCAGACCGGTGATTTCGGGATTGGCCCCTCCCCGTGCGGTCAGGGCCAGTTCGCTGAGTTTCTTTGACCGATTGCCCATGACCCACCTTTCGCTGGACAGCCTAATTTGAGGTCAGCGTTATAGCAGCGCGCGCCTCAGGCTCAAGCCGGGGTCTGAGACCCAATAGCGGCGCCACCCGTCCAATCAGTTCGGCAGCAACGGGAACGGCAGTCCAACCCGCCGTGCGGCGCTTTTCGCCATAGGCTACGATGGACGGTTCATCCAGCGTGACGATTAACACATATTTCGGATCATAAGCCGGGAAGATGGTGGCGAAGGTGGCAATCACCTTGTCCTCATAGTACCCGCCACGCGGCTTGGGTTTATCGGCAGTACCGGTTTTTCCCGCCACGTCGTACCCTTTGACATCACCAAAGCTGGCGGTGCCATCCGTGACCACTTTGCGTAGCATATTTTGCGCCTGCTTGGCGGTGTTTTCGGACATCACGCGAGGGCCGTATTGCGGGCCATTGCGGCGCAAGATCGTGGGGCTGACATAGTACCCGCCATTGGCAATCGCTGCGTAACCAGCGGCCAGATGCATGGGGCTGGTCGAAAGGCCGTGGCCATAAGAAATCGTCACGGTGCTCAACTCGCCCCATTTCTTGGGCTTGAGCGGTTGCCCGCCCTTGGCCTCGACAATCTCGAATGGGGTTGGGTCGAACATGCCTAGCGCGTTCAGAAAATCCTGTTGCCGGTCGGCCCCGATTTGCAAGGCCAGCCGCCCGGTGCCTCGGTTCGAGCTGTACTTGATTACATCCGAGACACTGATCTCACCATAATTCTTGCCGTTAAACTCGCCAATCGGGAAGCGCCCGATTTTCATTGGGCCGGAAGTGTCAATGATGGTGTTGGAGTTCACCAGACCTAGCTGCACCGCCTGCGCGGCGGTGAAGATTTTGAACACCGAACCCAGCTCATAGACACCCTGTACATAGCGATTGAACAGCGGGCTGTCCGAGGGATCGAAGCCCGAGGTCGGCGGGCGCGGACGGTCATTGGGGTCAAAAGACGGCAACGACGCGGCCGAGACGACCTCGCCCGTATGGGCGTTCATCAGAACCGCCGAGGCTCCTTTGGCGTTCATGATCTTCATGCCGCCATAAAGCACCTGTTCCACCGCCGCTTGAACGGTCAGATCCAGCGACAGTTGCAGCGGCTTGTTGCCGTTGGCCGGGTCGCGCAGATAGCCGTCGAACTGTTTTTCGACGCCAGCTACGCCGATCACCTCGGCTGCGCTGACACCTTCGCGGCCAAAGCCCGAGCCGCCCAGAATATGCGCCGCGAGTCTGCCATTGGGATATAGCCGCATTTCGCGCGGGCCGAACAGGATGCCGGGATCACCGATGTCATGCACCGCCTGCTTCTGCTCGGGCGAGATGCGCTTCTTGATCCACAGGAATTTTCGCTTACCGGTGAAGTCTTTGACCAAACGCTCTTTTTCCAGATCAGGGAAAATAGCGACCAGTTGCTCGGCTGCGGCGATCGGGTCAATCATCAGCGGTGGCTGCGCATAGACAGAATAGGTGTCCAGATTGGTCGCCAGAATACGGCCTTCGCGATCCACGATATTGGCGCGTTGCATGGCGATGGAGGCCCCCGGCGCACTTGCCAATGGTTCTTGCGCCTCGGATGTCGCCAGAACGCCCATACGAAAGCCTACGACCGAAAAGGCGCAAAAGAAGAAAAGACTCAACACCAACAGGCGGCCCTCGGCGCGCGCGCGGGCGCGGTCTTTCATGTCTTCGTGGCGTTTGCGGATGTTCTCTCGCTCAATCGCCTTGGGGTTTTCACCCTTTGCACGGGCGTCGAGGATACGGGCCAGAGGGCGAAGTGGTGTGCGGGTCATGGAACCTGCACCTCGATCAGTGCCTGAATGTCAGTGACGTCCTGTATTTCAAGCGGGTCGACGATGGGCAGATCCGGGTCCTCGCCATAGGAAATCTGATCGGCGCGACCAAACTGCTCAGCCCGCAGAGGCAGCAAGCTGAGACGTTCGAAATTCAAGTCCGCCAGCTCACGCAAACGATCAGGCCGGTTTAGATAGGCCCATTCGGCATTCAGCACGGCGAGTCGCGCCTGCGCCATCCCGATCTGGCCTTGCAGCAACTGCGTTTCCTTCAGCACCTGCTGCGTGCGATAGTTCTCTTGATAAGCCCAAAGCGCCAGCCCGAATACGGACAGTGCAGTCAACACATACAGAATACTCTTCATCTTGCCCTTCCCCCCAATTGCGGCATGCCGATGGCCCGGGCCTCAATTTCCCCTGCCGGGGCATCCGTTCTTATCGCGACACGCAATTTTGCCGAGCGTGCACGTGGGTTTTCTTCAAGTTCCTGCTCATCCGGCCCTACGGCCTTGCGGGTCTTGAGTATGAATTGCGGCTTCTCCTGCTCCATCTCAGGCGCATAACGGTTGGCGCGTCCGGTTTTGCCCGCGCGCGATTGGAAGAACCGCTTCACCATCCGGTCTTCTATGGAATGGAAAGTCACAACGGCCAGTTGCCCGCCCGGCTTCAAAGCGCGCTCGGCGGCCATAAGCCCCTGAAACAGTTCTTCGTATTCTGCGTTCACCGCGATCCGTAGCCCTTGAAAACTGCGCGTCGCCGGGTGCGATTGGCCCGGTTTGGGGCGCGGCAGGCAGGATTCGATAATCTCGACCAGCCGCAGAGTTGTTGTGATCGGTTCTTCGGCCCGCGCCTTGACGATGGCCTTTGCTATACGACGACTGGCGCGTTCCTCACCGAAATGGAACAGGATGTCGGCCAATTGCGTCTCGGTTGCCGTATTCACCAGATCAGCTGCGCTTTCACCATCTTGGCTCATCCGCATGTCCAACGGACCGTCTTTCATGAAGGAAAAACCGCGTTCAGCCTGATCCAACTGCATGGATGAGACACCAAGATCCAGCACCACGCCGTCCAGATCCTGTGCATATTCATCCATGCGAGAGAACACGCCCTGCTGCATCACCAGCCGGTCACCGTATTCCCCAGCCCAGTCAGCGGCCATTTCAAATGCCAGTGGGTCGCGATCGACGCCAATGACCTTCTCGGCCCCGGCCTCCAGCAACGCACGAGTATAGCCGCCTGCGCCGAATGTGCCGTCCAGCCAGGCACCGGATACCGGCGCCACGGCGGCCAACAACGGGCGCAGAAGAACGGGGATATGAGGTTTGTCCGATGAGGTCTGAGCGCCGGCCATGCCGTCACCCATCCCCGATGCCATCGAGATACTGCATCGGATCGAAATCATCCGGCAGATCGTCAAGCCATTCCTCGGTCGTGGCCAGTTCCTCGGCCTCGTATGTCTCGGGCTTCCAGATCTGGAAGGTATCACCGGCAGCGATAAAGAACGCCTCGTTCTCAAGGTCGATCTTGTTGCGCAGCTTTGCGGGCAGCACCAAACGACCCGTTTCGTCCACATTGGTCGGGAAGGACTGACCATGGAACATCCGCTGAAGCATCCGACGCTGCATCGAGCCACGTGGCAGCGCATCGATCTTGGCATCCACCTCGTCGATCGCTTCCATGGTGTAACATTCAAGGTATTTGCGGCGGTGGTCGCCATAGACAATCACGAGTTCAGGATTGTCACCGGGTTGCCAGCTGGGGTCCGAGGCCTCAAGCACACGACGAAACGAGGCCGGGATCGAGACCCTGCCCTTCGTATCCACCTTATGCTGGCTTTCGCCTCTAAACCTGCGCGCCAAGACGACTGTCCCTTTCGCTTGCGCCCCACCTCAAAATTCACGTTCCCCCCGGAAGTAAAACGGCGGGTTGATCTGCTGCCACTGATCAACCCGCCGCATTGACCCGCTTTGCGGGATGTCCAGCTGCGCGCGCCACCTGGGGGGGATGTCTGCTCGCCCGCGCGCCGGATCTGTTAAGTGATGAAAGCGAGATGCCTGTATGAAACCTGTTTTTGTATTTTTGGTTCGGGGTCGTTTGGTGCCCCTCAACTGTCCTCGCCCTCATCGGGTACACAAGGGATGCCATGGGAATTCATGGAAATCAATAGGAAATTTGCATATGGAGGCCTGATGCAGGCTTCAGATCAAGACTAATGCAATCGAAACTCGGATCAAATATGCCACAAATTGTGCTCCAAATGCTTACTAACACTAAATATGTAAAAATTGACGCCTAGATTATTCCTCCCATGAATTCCCAATAATTTTTAGAATTATGGATTATTTGGCGCAGACACTCATGAATGACAGCCGAAGAGGACGAATCGCGGTCCCTTTACAGGGCCTTTCCCATAGTCGCCCCATGCTTTCCCATAGCACCATCACCCCAGGCGCCGGACCTGCGGTGAGAAGATTTGCCCCTCTTGAGTTGACACAACATGCCCAAACAAACACCAATTCCGCTCAATAGATAAGCGGTCACCATCACAGGGTCTGGACACACGAAACGTCAACCACACGTGAAAACCAGTATTTTAAAGGCAATTATTGGGGCGTACCGGATTATCCTGCCAATCCATGCATTTGCTGCATAGCAGCATTGACGACGCGAACTATTGTGCAATCGCAGCATTTGCCTATCTTCAGTCTCAAGCAAACGCCGGACGATGCCGGCAACAGTAAGAATGAACGGATCATGAAGATGGCAGTCGCAAGCACACAAACGGCTCTGAAAGGCACACCGGCAAATGGAATCTCAACGCTGGTTGAGACCGTGAAAACCCGGGTTGCTCGTTATCGCCTGTACCGTCAGACAGTCAACGAATTGTCGGGACTGTCAGATCGGGAATTGGCTGATCTTGGCTTGCACCGCTCGATGATCCGCCGGCTGGCCCAACAGGCCACCGAAGAGCAGATCGCGCGGTAAGCGCAACATGAACACCGAGATCAGGTCCGTCTTCCTCCCTTTCGGACCTGTATTTCAGCGGCAGCGTCTCTCCTCCTCCCTGACGTTGCCGCACCTAATACCGGCCCTGACCGCCGGAACCTGATACATCGGGGCTCTCCTCCTCCCTGCCTCGATGTTGAAAGCGCGCGGCGACGTCTTCCTCCTCCCTGACGTCGCCGCGTCTTCCTCATACCGGGATCAAACCCGGGTTCGGATACATCGGGGCTTCCTCCTCCCTGCCCTGATGTAGAAAAGAACGGCGGTTCCCCTCCTCCTCCCTGGGAACCGCCGTTTTTCGTTTTTTGCGCACAAGATGTAGGCTGGGGTCGTGAACGCTTTGTCAGGAGTCTCCCATGGCCGCTTATTTCATCGCCCAGATTTCCATTCATGACCCGGTTGGGTACCAGAAATACCTCGAAGGATTCATGCCGATCTTTGACCGACATGGCGGAAGGCTTCTGACCGTATCCTCAAAACCCGTTGAAGTGATCGAAGGCAGTTGGGAAGAAGATGGGATCGTCCTGATGGAGTTTCCGGATATGGCTGCCGCAAACGCGTGGAAGGACGATCCGGACTATGTCGAATTGGCCAAGATCAGGCAAAAAACGGCGACGGCGAATCTTGTGCTGGTCGAAGGTTTGTAAGCTTCAGAACGGCACGTCATCCTTGTTGGTCAGAAAGCGCGAGACCACTTTCTTCACCCCTGCCTTGTCGAAATCGACCTCGACTTTATCACCTTCGATGCCGATCACTGCGCCATAGCCGAATTTCTGGTGAAACACTCGCTCGCCCAGCGTAAAGCTGGCCACGGCGGTCGCATCAATCACAGTATTCCGGCTTTCTTTTGGCTGAGACATGCCATATTGCCCCTGCCGCGCCTGCATCCGCTTCCAGCCCGGAGAGTTATAGACATTCGCCTCGGCTGCGCGAGTTTCGATCCCGGCTGCCTGCTGACCACCACCATAGAGCCCCGGAGGTGTCAGCACTTCCACATGATCTTCGGGCAACTCATCAATGAACCGGGACGGCATCGAATTCTGCCATTGTCCGAACACCCGTCGGTTGGCTGCAAAGGAAATCGTACAGACTTCTTCTGCACGGGTAATACCGACATAGGCCAGCCTTCGTTCTTCTTCGAGGCCTTTGAGACCGGATTCGTCCATCGAACGCTGAGAGGGGAACAATCCATCCTCCCACCCCGGAAGGAAAACCGCGGGAAACTCCAGCCCCTTGGCCGCGTGCAGCGTCATGATCGAGACTTTGGCCCCATCGCCATCCTGCTCATTGTCCATCACCAGGCTGACATGTTCCAAAAACCCCTGCAGGTTCTCGAAATTGTCCAGCTGGTTGACCAGTTCTTTGAGGTTTTCCAATCGTCCAGGCGCCTCGGGCGTCTTTTCGTTCTGCCAATGCGCGGTATAGCCGGATTCGTCCAAGACGATCTGCGCCAGCTCGATATGCGTATGCTCGGGCGCGCCGTATCGGATCGGTGAAACACCGTCATCAATCACCGTATCATCGTCCACCTCGATCCGAGGCCCACGCGTCATTGCATTCCACCGCGCCAATCCGTCGATCAGTTCGCGCAGCGCCTTGCCACCCTTACCCTTGATCAGTCCGTTCTCGACTGCAATCCGCGCGCCTTCGACCAGAGACACTCCGTTCTCGCGCGCCACAACCTGAATCGTCTGCTGCGCTTTGTCGCCGAGGCCGCGTTTGGGCGTGTTTACGATCCGCTCGAACGCCAGATCATCCTCGGGGCTGACCACCAGCCGGAAATAGGCCATGGCATCGCGAATCTCCATCCGCTCATAGAATCGAGGGCCGCCAATCACCTTGTAAGGCAGACCAATGGTCAAAAACCGATCCTCAAACGCCCGCATCTGGTGCGAAGCGCGTACGAGGATCGCGATCTCATCAAGGTTCATCGGCCGCACACCGCGCGTGCCACCTTGCATCGCGTCGATCTCTTCCCCGATCCAACGCGCTTCTTCCTCGCCATCCCAATGGCCGATCAGACGGACCTTTTCACCCTCTTCGCAGTCGGTCCAAAGCTCTTTGCCCAAGCGGCTTTCATTGCCACGAATGACGTTGGACGCAGCGGCCAGAATATGCGGGGTCGAGCGGTAGTTCTGTTCCAGCCGGACCACGAAGGCGCCAGGGAAGTCCTTTTCGAATCGCAGAATGTTGCCCACCTCGGCCCCGCGCCAGCCATAGATCGACTGATCGTCGTCTCCGACGCAACAGATGTTCTTGTGGCCCCCTGCAAGCAGACGAAGCCAGAGATATTGGGCTACGTTGGTATCCTGATACTCGTCCACAAGGATGTAACGGAACCAGCGCTGGTATTGCTCCAGCACGTCCGGGTGGGTTTGGAAAATCGTGACCATGTGCAGCAACAGGTCGCCGAAATCCACCGCATTCAGCTCGCGTAGGCGGGTCTGGTATTGGGCATAAAGCTCGATGCCCTTGTGATTATAGGCCCCCGCATCCGCAGCAGGCACCTTGTCGGGCGTCAGCGCTCGGTTTTTCCAGTCATCGATGATCCCGGCCAGCATCCGAGCGGGCCAGCGCTTGTCGTCAATGTTGGCGGCTTGAGTAAGCTGTTTCAGCAGCCGTTTCTGATCGTCAGTGTCCAAAATTGTGAAGTTCGATTTCAGATCGACCAGTTCCGCATGGCGACGCAGCAGCTTGACGCAGATTGCGTGGAAGGTGCCAAGCCACGGCATCCCCTCAGCGGGTCGGCCCAGCATCCGCCCTACCCGCTCTTTCATCTCTCGCGCGGCCTTATTGGTGAAGGTCACCGCCAGAATCTCATTCTCACGCACCCTATGTGTCCTGAGCAGATGGGTGATCCGAGCGGTCAGAGCTTTTGTTTTGCCCGTGCCCGCACCAGCCAACATCAGCACCGGACCATCCAGCCGCTCAACCGCTTCGCGCTGCGCCGGGTTGAGATCGTTGAGGTACTCAGCCGAGGTCGCAGGCATCGCCCGCGCCGACAGCGATGCGCCTTCGAAGGCGTCCATTTCGTCAAAACTGCTCATGCCAATAAACTACGTCGGATGAGCGCGGAGGGAAAGGGTTTGTTCACGGCTTGTTCGCTCAAATCAAATAGAATCATCCCTCCAAAGGGCGCAGCGAGGATATTCGGAGAAACGGGCATTATTTGCTCTTTCCCACGGGGGATTGATGCCGCAATGCAGCATGTGCAATAAGTTTGCGCAAAAGGGCGGCGTTTGCGAGCGTTAACATGCCGGTTCTACCCAGAACTACATATGTACGTGGCCGTATTGTCCGCCTATGCACAAGGCCACAGCCATTAAGACCGGGACCTGAAATGACAGACTTCAAGAAAATCCTGATTGCCAATCGCGGCGAGATTGCCATCCGTGTGATGCGGGCAGCCAACGAGATGGGCAAGCGCACCGTCGCGGTCTTCGCCGAGGAGGACAAGTTGGGCCTGCACCGGTTCAAGGCGGATGAGGCCTATCGCATTGGCGCAGATCTGGGACCGGTTGCGGCGTATCTGTCGATTGACGAGATCATCCGGGTGGCCAAAGAAAGCGGCGCAGATGCGATCCACCCCGGTTACGGTTTGCTGTCCGAAAACCCGGATTTCGTGGATGCCTGTGTTCAGAACGGCATCACCTTCATCGGACCAAAGGCCGAGACCATGCGCGCGCTTGGCGACAAGGCTAGCGCTCGGAAAGTGGCGATTGCCGCCGACGTTCCGGTTATCCCAGCGACCGAGGTGTTGGGCGACGACATGGTAGCCATCAAGGCCGAGGCAGCCGAGATCGGCTATCCGCTGATGCTGAAAGCGTCTTGGGGCGGTGGCGGACGCGGGATGCGCCCGATCCTGTCCGAGGATGAGCTGGAAGAGAAAGTGCTGGAAGGCCGCCGCGAAGCCGAGGCCGCCTTTGGCAACGGTGAGGGCTATCTGGAAAAGATGATCACCCGTGCCCGCCATGTTGAGGTGCAGATTCTCGGCGATAAGCACGGTGAGATATACCACCTCTATGAACGCGATTGTTCGGTCCAGCGCCGCAACCAGAAGGTCGTGGAACGCGCGCCTGCCCCGTACCTGACTGAAGAACAGCGCGCCGAAATCTGCGAGCTGGGCCGCCGTATCTGCGCCCATGTGAACTATGAATGCGCGGGCACCGTCGAGTTCCTGATGGATATGAACACCGGCAAGTTCTACTTCATCGAAGTGAACCCGCGCGTGCAGGTGGAACACACCGTAACCGAGGAAGTCACCGGCATCGACATCGTGCAGGCTCAGATCCTGATCGCCGAGGGCAAGACCCTGACCGAGGCCACCGGCAAGGCCACGCAGTCCGACATTCGCCTGAACGGCCACGCGCTGCAGACCCGCGTGACCACCGAGGACCCACTAAACAACTTCATCCCCGACTATGGCCGCATCACCGCCTATCGCTCGGCCACCGGCATGGGCATTCGCCTGGATGGCGGCACCGCTTATGCAGGCGGGGTGATCACGCGGTATTATGACTCTCTGCTGACCAAGGTGACCGCTTGGGCCCCAACGCCAGAAAAGGCGATTGCGCGGATGGACCGTGCGCTGCGGGAGTTCCGTGTGCGCGGTGTTTCCACCAACATCGCATTTGTCGAAAACCTGCTAAAGCACCCGACTTTCCTGTCGAATGAATACACCACCAAGTTCATCGATGAGACACCGGACCTGTTCCAGTTCAAGAAGCGCCGCGACCGGGGCACCAAGGTTCTGAACTATATCGCCGACATCACTGTGAACGGGCACCCCGAAACCAAGGATCGCCCGATGCCGCGCGCCGACCTGAAAGAGGCCAGGCCCCCCGCGCCCAAAGCCGAACCGCAGATGGGCACCCGCAACCTGCTGGAGCAAAAAGGCCCACAGGCGGTTGCTGACTGGATGAAGGCGCAGCGTCAGCTGCTGATCACCGACACCACCATGCGCGACGGGCACCAGTCGCTGCTGGCAACCCGGATGCGCTCGATCGATATGATCAAAGTAGCACCCAGCTATGCTGCGAACTTGCCGCAGCTATTCAGCGTCGAATGCTGGGGCGGTGCAACCTTCGATGTCGCCTATCGCTTCCTGCAGGAATGCCCTTGGCAGCGCCTGCGTGATCTGCGTGAGGCGATGCCGAACCTGATGACCCAGATGCTGCTGCGCGGGGCGAACGGGGTTGGCTATACCAACTATCCCGATAACGTGGTGCAGGAGTTTGTGCGTCAGGCGGCCAAGGGTGTCGACGTGTTCCGCGTGTTCGACTCGCTGAACTGGGTCGAGAACATGCGCGTCGCCATGGACGCGGTGATCGAAAACAACAAGATCTGTGAAGGCACCGTTTGCTATACCGGCGATATTCTGGACCCGGACCGTGCTAAGTATGGCCTCAAATACTATGTCGGAATGGCCAAGGAACTGCGTGACGCTGGCGCACATGTGCTGGGCCTGAAGGATATGGCCGGACTGCTGAAACCGGCCTCCGCCAAGATCCTGATCCGGGCGCTGAAGGAAGAGGTCGGGCTGCCGATCCACTTCCACACCCATGACACCGCAGGCATTGCAAGCGCCACCATTCTGGCCGCCTCCGAGGCCGGCGTGGACGCGGTGGATTGCGCGATGGACAGTTTCAGCGGCAACACCTCTCAGGCAACGCTCGGCACCGTGGTCGAGGCGTTGCGCCATACCGAGCGAGACACCGGGCTGGACATCAAAGCCATCCGTGAAATCAGCGATTACTTCGAGGCAGTGCGCGGCCAGTACGCGGCCTTCGAGTCCAGCCTGCAGGCCCCGGCCTCCGAGGTGTATCTGCACGAAATGCCTGGTGGTCAGTTTACCAACCTCAAGGCACAGGCGCGTTCGCTTGGACTGGAAGAACGCTGGCACGAGGTTGCTCAGATGTATGCGGACGTGAACCAGATGTTCGGCGATATCGTCAAGGTGACGCCGTCGTCCAAGGTGGTCGGTGATATGGCGTTGATGATGGTCAGCCAGAACATGACCCGTGCGCAGGTCGAAGACCCGAACACTGATGTCGCCTTCCCCGACTCGGTGGTGGACATGATGCGCGGCAATCTGGGTCAGCCTCCGGGCGGGTTCCCCGATACAATCATCCAGAAGGTCCTGAAGGACGAGGCCCCCAACACCGAACGCCCCGGCAAGCATGTCGAAGCGGTCGATCTCGAGGCCACGCGAGCAGATTTGTCCAAACAGCTTGAGGGCAAAGAGATCGATGACGAGGACCTGAACGGATATCTGATGTATCCCAAGGTGTTCCTCGACTATATGGGCCGTCACCGCACTTATGGCCCGGTCCGTACCCTCCCCACGCGTACCTTCTTTTACGGCATGGAGCCGGGCGAGGAGATCACCGCCGAGATCGATCCCGGCAAGACGCTGGAGATTCGCTGTCAGGCCATCGGCGAGACGGACGAGAATGGCGAGGTTCGCGTGTTCTTCGAACTCAACGGTCAGCCCCGCGTGATCCGCGTGCCGAACCGTTTGGTGAAAGCATCAACCGCTCAGCGGCCAAAGGCCGAAGTTGGTAACCCCAACCATATCGGCGCGCCAATGCCGGGTGTCGTTGCAACTGTTGCCGCTGTCACAGGTCAAGAAGTCAAAGAAGGCGATCTGCTGCTGACCATCGAAGCGATGAAGATGGAAACAGGTATCCACGCCGAGCGCGACGCGGTGGTCAAGGCCGTTCACGTCCAGCCCGGAGGTCAAATCGACGCCAAAGATCTGCTGGTCGAACTGGAATAACCGGTTTAGCCTTCTAAGCTAATAAGGGCCGTTCGGGGAACCGGGCGGCCCTTTCAACATCAGGAGGCCGCATGCTGACCATCACCCCGATCTACGCCGCGTTGATCGCATTTCTGTACGTCGCACTCAGCGTGAATGTCATTCGGCAACGCCGGGTGGGCAAAATATCGGTCGGGGATCATGGCGACAAGGCCATGATCAAGGCAATGCGAACGCATGCGAACTGCGCCGAATACGCTCCCTTTGCTTTGCTGCTTATCGCCATGGTCGAACTGCAAGATGCTGGCGGCTGGCTTGTGAACCTGCTGGGGATGTTACTTTTGGCGGGCAGGCTTCTGCACGCTTATGGTTTTGGCAAGACCCCACAGATCATCATCCTGCGCCAGATCGGAATGGGTCTGACCTTTACGGCCATATTGCTGGCGGCCATGGCGAATCTTGTTCTGGCTGTATGAGAACGTTTAGCCCGTCAAAACCTGCGTCTCGATCAAAGGAGCATGCGGGAGGCTAGGCTGCGCCTCTGCCAGTGTTTCATCGCTCTGACTGTAGATCACGGTGGTAAGAACAATCAGCGCCGCCAATGCCGCCATTTTAATGTCTGCAATATCTTTCATTTCCTCTGCCCAATCCCTTATTTCGTTCATTGCTATATCTCTTGAACACCGCAGCCCCGAATTTCCGTCGAAAGATTTTTTGCTGTTTTTTGTGTTTTTCCGCTTGCAGCCTCGTGTTGGAATTTATACATCCCTCCTCACTCAACGGCGCGGGCGTAGCTCAGGGGTAGAGCATAACCTTGCCAAGGTTAGGGTCGGGCGTTCGAATCGCCTCGCCCGCTCCATTGAGAGGTCTACGGACCATATAAGTATCTGATGCGGGCGTAGCTCAGGGGTAGAGCATAACCTTGCCAAGGTTAGGGTCGGGCGTTCGAATCGCCTCGCCCGCTCCAGATACCAAACTCTCCGAACATGCTGGTTCTTTCGCGATTGCTGCGGCATCTTTGCTGCACATGAAATTACGACGGAGATGCGGATATGCCCGATTACGTCATTCGCGCCTTAACAGCAGACGAACTTCAAACCGCTGTAGATTGGGCGGGACAGGAAGGCTGGAACCCCGGGCTGCACGACGCGGTCTGTTTTCGCAGTTCGGACCCCGAAGGATTCAAGGGCGGTTTCCTGGACGGCCAGATGATCGCGTCCGCATCCGCCGTGAACTACGATGATGCCTACGCATTTCTTGGCTTCTACATCGTGCGTCCCGAGTTTCGCGGCTCGGGATACGGATTGCAGGTCGCCGAAGCGGTCAAGGCACATTGCCAGGATCGTAACATGGGCATGGATGGTGTGGTCGAACAGCAGGACAACTATCGGAAATTCGGTTTTGAACTGGCGTATGACAATTATCGATTCGCGGGCACCGTCGGCGGCATCCTGGATGCCCTGGGTCGCGTAGAGGACACTCGGGTTCGTCCAATCAACGCACTAACCGATGATCTAAAGTCGTATGACCGAGGCCTGTTCCCCGCCGCGCGCGACACGTTCTTGCGCGTCTGGTTGGAGGCACCCAGCCACGTTTCGCGGGTGTTTGAGGAAAATGGGCGGATCAAAGGCTATGCAACGTTGCGGCGCTGCCTGAGCGGGTACAAGGTCGGGCCTCTGTTTGCCAACAATCCACAAATCGCGCAGGCGCTTTTGGTTTCCCTTCTGACGACGCTACCCGCCGATCAGGCAAAGGCCGAGGTCTTCATCGACAAGCCTAATCCAAACGCACAAGCCATGGAATTGGCCAAACAGTTGGGGCTAACCAAGGTATTTGAAACGGGGCGCATGTATTCCAGTCACGCGCCAGACATCGACCTTGAACGGATATATGGCATCACGACATTCGAACTCGGCTAGAATGCCTTGAACGTCATCGTGGTCAGCGAGCGTTCGATATTGGGAATCACCAGCAGGTTTTCGTTGATGAAATGGCCCACATCCTCGGTTTCGGGGATGTAGAGCTTCAGCAGCAGGTCGTATTCGCCGCTTGTGGAATACAATTCGGAATGGATTTCACGCAGCGCGATCTCTTCGGCGACTTTGTAAGTGGTGCCGGGTTTACAACGGATCTGGATGAAAACGCAGGTGGACATGGGCCGGGCCTTGTTGGTTCGTGTTGCCCGCAGGCTGGCACGGGCCGCGCCCAGGTGCAATCCCCTGCAACAGTTTGCAGCGAAGGCTTAAAGCGGTCTGGATAGGCCGTTCATCCGCGTCTATAAGCGCCCTGTAGCAAAAGGAATTCGCCCATGCGCAGCGCTAAGATCAGTCGTCAGACCGCCGAGACCGAGATCTCGGTCGAGGTCAATCTGGACGGCACCGGCCAGTATGACAACCAGACTGGCGTCGGGTTCTTTGATCACATGCTGGATCAATTGGCGCGGCATTCGCTGATCGACATGACGATCCGTGCCAAGGGCGATTACCACATCGACGACCACCACACAGTCGAAGACACCGGGATTACGCTGGGTCAGGCACTGACGCAGGCGCTAGGGGATAAGAAGGGTATTCGTCGTTATGGCGAATGCCATCTGCCCATGGATGACGCACAGGTGCGCTGTGCGCTGGATCTGTCGGGCCGCCCGTTCCTGATCTGGAATGTGGACCTGCCGACGCAAAAGATCGGCACGTTCGACACCGAGCTGGTGCGCGAGTTCTTTCAGGCGCTCAGCACCCATGGCGGCATCACATTGCATATCGACCAGTTGCACGGCTTCAACAGCCATCACATCGCCGAGGCGGCCTTCAAGGCCGTCGCGCGCGCGCTGCGGGATGCGGTCGAGACCGATCCACGCAAGGCGGATGCGATTCCCTCGACCAAGGGCGCGCTCTAGATGCTGACTGCCATCATTGACTACGAGAGCGGCAACCTGCACTCGGCGGAGAAGGCGTTTCAACGGATGGCCCGCGAACTGGATGCGGGCGAGGTCGTCGTGACATCGGACGCAGACGTCGTCGCGCGGGCCGACCGGCTGGTTCTGCCCGGTGATGGCGCTTTCCCGGCATGCGCCGCCGAGTTGCGCGGCCACAAAGGCATCTATGACTCTATGGTTGAAGCCGTTGAGCAGAAAGGCCGCCCGTTTCTGGGCATCTGCGTCGGAATGCAGCTGATGGCGACCAAGAGTCATGAATACTCCGCGACCGATGGTCTCGGCTGGGTTGCCGGTGATGTTGTGAAGATTGAACCCTCGGACAGCGCGCTCA
Source organism: Ruegeria sp. A5 (assembly GCF_056543005.1). Classification (NCBI taxonomy): domain Bacteria; kingdom Pseudomonadati; phylum Pseudomonadota; class Alphaproteobacteria; order Rhodobacterales; family Roseobacteraceae; genus Ruegeria; species Ruegeria sp. A5. The sequence goes on along the minus strand of NZ_JBQGAV010000004.1, from coordinate 280,841 downwards.
AGGTGCCACATATGGGCTGGAACGATCTGATTCTGGAAAGCGACCATCCGGTCTTTGAAGGGATAAAATCAGGCGATCACGCCTATTTTGTGCACTCCTACCACTTCCGGGTGATGGATCCGGCGCAACGGTTGGCCTATGTGGACTACGGGCAAGAGGTCACGGCCGTGATTGGCCGCGACACGATGGTTGGGATGCAGTTCCACCCTGAGAAAAGCCAGGACGTCGGCCTGCGTATGATCGGCAATTTCCTGACCTGGAAGCCCTGAGGTTTACTGCACCCGCGTCCAGACCTGCCCCCGGCAGACCAGACCACCCACGGCACACCCCTTGACGGTCAGCTTGTTCTGGCTGTCCAGTGTCATTTTCGAACTATAGGTTTTGTCGCGATCCGGGGCCCAGATTTTGCCGTCGTCATAGCTGCCGTCACCCTCGGGGATCATGTCCCAGATGATTTGCTTGCCAAGGTTTTCGTACTCCAGCTGTTGGTTGCCTTGGGCATCAAATGCGCTGTCGATAGTTCCGCAGATGGCGCTGCCACATTCCGAAATCGACACATGCAAATAGCCGCCCGTATCGCCCGGAGCGGTCTTCCACAGCCCGTCTACCGGATCGGCAGCAAAGGCGGTGGTGGCCATCGCAGCGAAGACCGCTGCAAGAGAATATGTCTTCATGGTTATCTCCCTGTCTTTCCGGTCAGTCTGACCTGCCGTTCGGCACCGGGCAAGAATGACTTAGCGTCGCGTTGCGCCCCTGCCCTGCCTGTGCGATATCCCGCGCGTGTAACAGTGATATAGGGCCGCCCGACATGATCCTCTACCCCGCCATCGATCTGAAAGACGGCAACGCCGTGCGCCTGCTGCGTGGTGAAATGGATAAGGCGACGGTCTTTAACGAAGACCCTGCTGCGCAGGCCCGCGCCTTTGTCGAGGCTGGTTGCGAGTGGCTGCATCTGGTTGATCTGAACGGTGCTTTTGCCGGGGAGCCTGTTAATGCGGCACCCGTTGAGGCAATTCTGAAAGCCTGTAACGTGCCCGCGCAGCTTGGCGGCGGCATCCGCGATATGGCCACGATCGAAACCTGGATCGAGAAAGGTCTGGCGCGGGTGATTCTGGGCACCGTTGCAGTCGAAAATCCTGATCTGGTGCGCGAAGCTGCCAAAGCCTTCCCGGGCAAGGTAGCCGTCGGTATAGATGCGCGAAACGGCATGGTTGCCACCAAGGGCTGGGCCGAAGAGACCGACGTACAGGTCACCGATCTGGCGCACAGTTTCGAGGACGCTGGCGTGGCAGCGATCATCTATACAGACATCAACCGCGACGGTGCGATGCAGGGTCCGAATATCGAAGCCACGGCGGCGCTCGCGCAGGCGGTTTCGATTCCGGTAATTGCCTCGGGCGGCGTCAGCTCACTGGACGACCTGATCGCCCTGCGTGATTGTGGCGTCGAGTTGAACGGCGCGATCTCTGGCCGCGCGCTATATGATGGCGCGATTGACCTAAAAGAGGCCATTCGCGCCCTGAACTGAGTTATTGAGCAGCGGCGGCGGTCAGTTTCGCCAAAGCGCCGCGCATCTTTTCGATGATGGGGGATTTCTCTACTTCGTCGAGCTCGTCCATCGTCTCTTTCGGATCTTCATAAGCCAGCCAGACCTGTCCGTTTGCGTCTTCGTAGGCCTGCACCTTCAGCGGCAAGAACAGCCCCGCGCGCGGGTCGATCTGCATGGCGGGAGTGCCCAGAGCAGGGTTGCCGAAAATCAGCACCTGATTGGCCGGGATTGGCGTTCCGACCTTTTCCGCCCCCGCCGCGTGATCCACGCGGGCAAACACGGTGGCGCCCGCATTACCCACGGCGGCTTCCAGCGCGTCCAGCGCCTCGGCCACGGATTTGTTGGTTTCCACTTTGATGATGTCGTCAGCCATGGCGGACAGGGCGCCTCCGAATGTGAGAATTGAAGCCAAAAGAAGTTGTCGCATCTGCGTAATCCTTTTCATAAATTTCACCCCTAATTTCCATGGCTTCGCGACAGATCACAATCACAAGTCTGGCATCGGCGGGGCTTTGCCGGTACAGGTGCCCCGAGCAAAGGAAAGCCCATGCTGAAAACCCGCATCATTCCCTGTTTGGATGTCGCCGATGGCCGTGTGGTCAAAGGTGTGAATTTCGTTGGCCTGCGCGATGCTGGTGACCCCGTGGAATCGGCCAAGGCATACGACGCCGCCGGAGCGGATGAGATCTGCTTTCTGGACATCCATGCGACGCATGAGAACCGCGGCACGATGTTCGATGTGGTCCAACGCACGGCAGAGCAGTGCTTTGTGCCTCTGACTGTAGGTGGTGGCGTGCGCACCAAAGATGACGTGCGGGCCCTGTTGCTGGCGGGGGCTGATAAGGTCAGCTTTAACTCGGCCGCCGTCGCGAATCCGGACGTCATCGCCGAAGCAGCGGACCAGTTCGGCAGCCAGTGCATTGTCTGTGCCATTGACGCCAAGACGGTCAGCCCCGGCAAGTGGGAGATTTTCACCCATGGCGGACGCAAACCAACAGGCATCGACGCCGTTGAATTTGCCAAAACCGTCGTCGCCAAGGGCGCGGGGGAAATCCTGCTGACCTCGATGGATCGCGATGGCACCAAGGCCGGGTTCAACCTGCCCCTGACCCGAGCGATCAGTGACGCGGTGGAAGTGCCGGTGATCGCCAGCGGGGGCGTGGGCAATCTGGATCATCTGGTCGAAGGTGTGACTAAAGGTGGGGCCAGCGCGGTGCTTGCCGCCTCGATCTTCCATTTCGGCGAATACACCATCCACGAGGCCAAAGAGCATATGGCCGCCGCTGGCATACCGATGAGGCTGACATGAGTATTTTGCACGATCTGGCGGCTACGATTGAGGCCCGTAAAGGGGCAGAACCAGACAGCAGCTGGACCGCCAAGCTGTTGGCCAAAGGTCCCGAGAAATGTGCCGAGAAATTCGGCGAAGAAGCCATTGAAGCAATCATCGAAGCCGCCAAAGGGGACAGGGGAAAACTGACCTCCGAGGCGGCTGATGTGCTTTATCACCTGCTAGTGATGCTGGCCGCGCGCGATGTTGCGCTGGATGATGTGCTGGGCGAACTGGCCCGTCGACAGGGCACCAGCGGCATAACGGAAAAGGCATCCCGCCCCAAAGGTTAAGCGGGTTTCGCGCGGATACCCGGCTCGCTATACTCCGGGTTCGGGTGCATTGAGGCAAAGGGCGCGCAGATGATCAGAGCTTTGGTGTTTGCAGCGGTACTTGCCACCCTCGCCGCCTGTGCCACCCCTCCCCCGTCTTCCGGAGATGAGGTCCAGCGGCTGGCGGCTGAAATTCAAAGCCTCGGCCCCGATATCGACCCGGAAGAGGCCACCCGCGCCGCCCGCATCGCCTATGCCTATACTGCGCAACTGGCGCAGGAATACGAGATCACCGACCCTCCGCTTATCCATAACGCCAAGGTCAACAAGGGTCTGCGTCCGCGTGGTCTGTGCTGGCACTGGGCTGAAGATATTGAGCGGCGACTGGATCAGGAGCAGTTCCGCACTCTGGAAATGCACCGCGCCATCGCCAACGCGGATAACCCGTTCCGCATCGACCACAGCACTGCCATTATCAGCCGCAAGGGAGAGAGCATGTACGAAGGCGTTGTCTTGGATCCCTGGCGCTATGGCGGAGTGCTATTCTGGTCGCCCCTGGTTGAGGACACCCGTTACGAGTGGGTTCCACGCGAAGTGGTTCTGGAAAAGCGGCGACAGGAACAAGCATCCAGCCCGTGAGACTGAGCTTCTGCGGGCAGTGATTGAAGCGCCATAGCGACCCGACGAAAGCGTTACCCGTCGCGCCCCGGCTCGTTTGGATTGCTGGAAAACAGCGCGATTTTGTTGCCCTGAGGATCGCGCAGATAGCCGACATAGAAATTCGGACCATACGAGGCGCGAAAGCCCGGCTGGCCTTCGTCAGACCCGCCTGCGGCAAGCGCAGCGGCGTGAAGGTCGCGAACCTGCTGTTGGGTGCGCGCCTCAAACGCCACCATGGACCCGTTGCCAGCCGAAGCCGCGCCTCCATCAAAGGGTGATTTTACATAGAACTCGGGCTGAACCGGGGATTGCCCCGGCGGCACTGGCAGCGCATAGCTCAAGTCTCCGTGATACCGCTCCAACGCATAACCAAGGGCGGGCAGGAACGCCGAATAAAACCGCTCAGCGCGCGTGATATCGTCAACACCAACGGTCACATAAGCAATCATTCCGCATGGTCCTGTCTTATTGGTTTGCTGAATGGGTATAGGTCAATTGGACCTCGCCCTCAACAAATGCACCATTTCTGTTCAATTCAGGCCGGGGCGTAGACACAAACGTCAGGGCTGTCACAGCTTGGACGAAATCACTCCAGTCGCAAACCCACCCATACGCAGTTCGCCAAACAGGCGCTGATATTCGATCTTGGGGCAGCGGTTCATGACTACGTCGATATCGCGGGCCTGCGCTTTGGCAGCGGCCTCGGCATGTTCAACTCCGATCTGCATCCAGATGGTGCGCAAGTCGGGAAACGCATCCAGCGCCTCGTCGACAATGGGTGGCACGGCCTCGGAGCGGCGAAAGATGTCAACCATATCGACGGGCTCGGGAATGTCGGATAGTGAAGCCTGCACCGTCTGGCCAAACAGCATCTTGCCTGCATGGCCCGGATTGACCGGTATCACCCGATATCCCTTGAGCGACAGATAACGCGCGACGTAGTAGCTGGGCCGCACCGGGTTCATAGAAACCCCAACCACCGCAACCACTTTGGTGCGCCTAAGGATTTGGGTCAGAACATCGTCGGAGTAGTCATTCATGAGCACACCATAAGCAAGCGCATGCAAAGAAAAAAGCGCCCAGGAAACTCCTGAGCGCCAGTTGTTGGAACGAGGGACAGTGAAATGACCCGCGGCAGTTCCATTCCGCGGTCACTGTGACATTTAAGCATGAGTTTTCTAAAAAAAAGAGGTCGCGCGCATTTTTGTGATGACACATCACAAAAGGCGGAATGCCGCCGAATGAAACCGTGCGCATTTCCTTCGGCGATCATGGTCAGAACGGCTCGTTACATAAGCCGCGCGCCGATCTTAAGCCAAGAGCAATAGGCTTTATTGGTAAAGAACCGCAGGCCAATGCCCCTCGGCCTCGCGGATGTAATTGGTGACATCGCGTTCCCAGATACGTTCGATCGCTTCCGAGTGGGTCAGATATAACCGCCCATCCACAATCTGCCATGCCATGGGATCGGTACTGCTTAGCAGACCTTTCGCCATCGCATAGGCGCAGTAACCACCAAACTGCGGGGCATAGGCGCGCGGATTGCGTTCAAATCGATCGCGATTTTCCTCTGACGCAAACCGCCAGATCGCACCCTTCCACATCAGCGCTATGTCGGGCTGACCCAACTCTGGTGCTCCAGCCTTGAAATAAGAAACCGCATCATAGCCTGAGACCGCCATCCCATCGTCCACGTAGAACATGGGCATTTCCTGCGCACCGACGACAGAGGCAAACGGGGTACAAGAGAGACTGATCAAGAAGGAACGTCGAGACAACATAGGTGATTCACTGGATTGCGGTTAGAGGGCTTCAAGATGCATATTTCAAACCGTATCTGAAACCCCCATGACGCCGATGTGAACGGGCGTGCGGTTGTTAATCGAAAACGTCTTCGATCACGTCCCAGGCTTCGTCCAACACCTTTGAGAACAGGCCCCGCTTTTTCTTCTTTTTGTATTTTTTGTGCTTCTGTGCCGGCTGGTAACTTTTGATCGGCCGATCTGCCAGTTTGGCTTTTGGCACCATCTTGAGATTATGCAGGGGTGCGCCGCAGCTTGCGCAACTCAGCTCGTGCTGTTGCTTTCCCCGAAGAACCAATGCGGCACGGGTACCGCAATAGCAGCAGGTGGCAATTTTATGTGGAGTGGATATGGGGGCCTCCTGTCATCTGGGTTTGGATGCATATAGTGCGATAGCCGCGGCATTTGAGACGTTTAGAGAACCAAATCCCCCCGCCGCGTCAATTTTTACCAATTGATCGACGGTTTCTTTGGTTTTCTGCCGCAACCCAGGCCCCTCGGCCCCAAGCACCAGCGCCACCGGGCGATCACGCTTGTCACCCAGCGTGGCTTCTATCGTCTGTTCGGCCTCACCATCCAGACCCAGGACTAAATACCCCATGTTCTGCAGCTCGATGATCGTATCGGCCAAATTGCGCACGCGTAGATAGGGTTGTCGTTCCAACGCGCCGCTGGCAGTTTTTGCCAAAGCGCCGGTCTCGGGCGCTGAATGGTGGCGGGTGCCAATGACGGCGCTGGCGCCCAGCACTTCTGCCGAGCGTAGAATCGCCCCGACGTTATGTGGGTCTGTCACCCGGTCCAGCAGCAGCACACGTGGGTTTTCCTGCCCAATACAATTGTCGGCAAGCCCACCCCATTCCAGCGGCTTGACCTCAAGTGCCGCGCCCTGATGAACCGATCCCGGATCAATCGGTGCGGTAAATTTTCGCGGATCAACCATCTCGGGTACAATCTCCGCAAATTCAATAGCTTCCAGCAGTTTGTCGCGGGCATTGCGCGTCACAATCAGGCGCAGCTTCTGCCGTTTCGGGTTCATCAGCGCGTCGCGTACGGCGTGTAAACCGAACAGCCAGACGGTTTCTGCCGCAGCCGCTTTGCGCGCCTGTTCCTTCTCAACGACCCACTTTGGTTTCTTCATAATACGGGCCTCCGGGCCGGGAATTCGGTTTCCTGCGTCAAAGCGGTATTTTCCTGTTGACGCCCTTTAGACGCGCTAGTAATCACGCCTCCACGTCAGGTGCAACGCCTGACAGTGGGCGACAGGCCGCAAGGTGTGGCAGGGGACTGTAACTCCCTCGCGGAGACGCACGCCTGGTTCGATTCCAGGGTCGCCCACCACTTACTCACCGATAAATTTGGGCCATTCGTTCAGGCCGATATCTGTTTGATTGCACCGCGCGCTGTCAGTTGCCATGGTCCCCGCGCTATTGCGTCACAGGTCCAAATGACAGCGTCATCTCTTCGTTGTTGTCAAAGCGGTATGGCGCAACCAAGGTTTTCACCTGTGCTGGGTCGACGTCCTTCGGGACATTTCGAGCCGATTCCCAAACCCGAAGAGCAGCATTTGGCGCGCGCGGGTCCCGATCGCTGTAAACAGGATGATTGGGCGCAAAATAGGCCATGTTTCCGGAAATCCAATTGTCAGCAACAATTGCACTTTCGGGCGTTGCTTGCGCGATTATCTCAGAGGTCAAAGTAGCGAAAGGGGCCGCACGTTTGGCATCCCCTGCCAGATTGTGATGCAGCATCGCCAGTCCAATAAACACCGCCAGAACGGCGCTGACCTGGGCAAATCGCCTTACGCCTTTACGACCTGCACTCGGTAACAACCACAAACACAGCACGGGGCCGGCATAAATCAATATCGGTTGCAGCCAGCGATCCTTTACGTTGGTGCTTCCGCTCACAAGCACTACAGCCGCCATAAGTAACAACGCCCAGACCAGAGTACGCGTCATCAATCGCCTCAGATCATCGCCTTTGGCGGCCACCCCTTGTCTGAGGTAGACCAACCAGAGAACACCCAGGACGATTAGCAAGAGCGATACAAACCCAGCCGACGCCAAGGCCAACTCAACCAAGCCTTGCAGCGCGATCAATGTGGTTGGGCCATCGCTGCTCATGTCCAACTTGCGCGCGCTTGCAAATGCGTGTTCGGGATTGTTCAGAACCCATAGCATCGGTGGTGTGACAAGCAATGCGGCGACACCCAACGAAAGCAGCAGTCGAGGCGACCAGAGAGGCTTGCGCGTCTCAGATGCACTGAAAGCCGCCAGCAACATGGCCAGCAGCGCGATCGCATAGTTGTATTTTGACAAACTTCCCATTGCCACGACTACGCCCAGCAAGACGAATCCCCAAGTCGCCGGTTTGCGAATTAGCCCCCAAATCACCGCGAAGGTCAGAACCGAGCAGAGATTGGCCAGAACGGTATTCGTCAGCGCGCGTTGCGCCTCCCAACTAAACTGATAGAGCATCAGAAGTGACAGGACCGACAGCCCTGCCCACAGTGGCGCATGACGGGTTCGTATGGTCAGGTACAGCGCGACAACCGTCGCCAGCAGCATCCCGTTCTTCAGCAGTGACAGCCCTAATATGCCGGGACCGGTTATCTGAAAGATGCCCCATTGCAGCCAGGCATAAAGTGGCAGTTGCGGGCCGTAGCCCCATTCCAAGCGGCGCGCATCAAGAAGTATCTCAGCCTCATCCAGACCAAGCGCGCCGCCGGTTGCAACTCGCAATACGACATGAAGCAGAAAGTAAGCCGTTACTATGCTTAACCAGAAGCGATCTGTCGACATCAACCCATCGAGACGGGATTGCTTCGCTGCCGGGTCATCGACCCCGCAAGCGGTTTCCAGAGATCGCTCATCTGAGACGCACTGATCTTCGATCATGGATAAGCCCATTTCGTCGGCACTCGCCCAGGATTTCTGGCCGCCGGATTGCAACTTTGACCGAAGCTAGACCCGATGTGTGGGCTCAAGTCCACCATTTTTGCGGCAGTTGGGCGCGTGAAACAATGCGCGCGGCTCAGCAGATGGATGCCTGGGCTTCAGCCGCCAGATGCCGCGGCGGGCTGAACGTCAGTTTGGGATATTTTGTCAAACCACTCAGTCAGGCTGCTGACATCGGGGCCAAGCGCCTCGGCTATGCCGCCGGCGAAATCCTGAAACTTTTCAATGTTCAATTTATTGACACCCACCAAAACGGGAATCTCACGCTCTAGTGCGTCGGCGATAATTGGGCGAAAGCCCCGCCCGTCCGCCTCGTGCTTTCCGAACTTGTTGATGATCAGCAATTGAGGGCCATCCTCAAGCGACCGCGTCACGAGGCCGACGGCCCGTTCCAATTCAGCCGGATCCAGACGGCAACCCCGTGCGTTCTTGCCAAGAGATTGTGAGATGCGAATGGTTTCCCCGGTCGGCATGACTTTCAGATCCATATCGCATTTGTATCCGTCGGCACATTCGGTGTTGGTCTGCACAACCCCGGCAATCGGTGTTCCGGCCTGCACAAGACCATCCGCAAATTCGCCTAGCAGGCGATCGGTTGCGCCGCGATCGGTTGTCGTAATATAGGCCAGATGCATTTTTTGGACCTCAAAGTTCAATTGGTGACGTTTCAGATAGCACGCGTCGGCTTGTCCGACCACCTTCATCCATCAAGGCAGTGGAGAAAGCCCGATCATCGATGCGTGCAGGTGGAGGAGAACCGCGTAAGAAGCCAAAGCAGTCAACCAGACCCAAAGGCTGGGCCAAGGGCGAGGCGCGCGGAGTGACAGGCGCGCGGTATTGCGGGAAAGGCGTACCCATTCCGTCCCCAAATTCCGCGCGGTGCGGTGATCAATGAGCGCCATGCCCATCACCGCAAAGCCAGAAAACAAGCCGAACAGGATGACATGCGACAGGCTTCCATTGGCCAACAGATGTGCCAAAGCCCATAGCATCAACGCCGCAAGTATCGGATGACGCGTCGTGCGCAGGATTCCAGGGTTTTCGGGATTGAACGGACGGTGCCCCAACCCTCCGAACGAAAATGGATTCTGGATCGACAGGCCCGCAATGGCCAACCAGCAGACAATAGGCATGATCAGCAAAGGCACCCAGCGAAAGATCGGAAGCGGCGGGATCACTTCGACATAGGGTGCATTTGCGGCGGCGATGATCAACCAGGCCAAAACTGCTAGAGAAATCATTGAATAGCTGGCGAAATATGCGCGCTTTCCCATCGTACCGATCAGCCAGCCGCGCACTGCGGGGCGCGCTGGAATCATGTGGCTAAGAAGGAATGTGGCAAGTGCTGCGAGGAAGAGGCCCCAACCAGTCATTGTAATCTCCGAACGTGTTGCGCCCGGTTTAGGCCGTGACAGCGCGCTGGTCTTTGTCCGAAATCAAGTGAGGGCAAAGGGGCGGTTACCCGCCCCTGCCCTGTCTTACAGGCCCAGTGCCTTTCGGCGTTCCTCGGCAAAACCCTGCACCATACGATCAGCGATCAGTGCTAAAATTGCCATGGCGGCACCGGCCGAGATGCCAAGCCCCACATCCGCCTGCCCCAGCGCCAGATAGATCGACTGGCCCAGACCGGTTGTCCCGATCAGTGCCGCAATCACCAGCATGGCAAAGGCATAGAGGATGGTCTGGTTCAGCCCCAGTAGGATGGTCGGTGCGGCATAGGGCGCGCGGACGTCGCGCATGATCTGCCATTCGGTCGCGCCGCTGGAGATTGCGGCTTCCATCATTTCCTCGGGTGTGTTGACCAGCCCGTGTCGCGTGTAGCGGATCATCGGGACGATCGCGTAGGCACAGATCGCCAAGAAGGCCGAGAACTCACCGATCTGAAACACCATCAGAACCGGGATCAGGAACACAAACAGTGGGATCGTCTGCAGCATATCACAGATCGGGCGAACCACTTTCCAGACCGGCCCCCAAACTGCGCTGGCAAGACCGATCAGCCCTCCGACCACTGCGCAAGAAAACACTGCGGCACCGCTGAGGTAGAGCGACAGGAGTGCCCGCTCCCACAGGCCTGAAACGAGGATGGTACACAGCAGCCCAACCGACAGCGCCGCAAGACGCCAGCCACCCGCGACCCAACCCAGCGCAGCCGCGCCCGTCAGGACAAACGGCCAAGGCAGGTTTGATATGCCGGTTTCCAGCATGCCGATCAGGATAAGAACGATCAGACCGCCGGTCAGATGCCCGCGCCACGCCATCAGCAGAGCGATAGCCGCACCGGCGGCGAACAGACCCCAGCTCATGCTCGGGGTCCACTGGAACCCCCAGGTGAACGGTAGTACAGCCTGGTCCAGACCGATCCGCAAGGGCAACAACACATAGAACAGAGAATTGTTCTTGAGTGCGTCCAGCCAAGGCCCGTTAGCCTGCGTAAATGAGGTCAGGCCGGTGTCAATCGCCTCGGCCATCGGGTCCAGAACTGTAAGGTCAGACGGGTTCGGCAACCGGGACCAGAAGGCAGCGGTAAACAGCACTGCAAAGCCCAGCATCGCCCAGACAACGCGGCTGTCATATCGCTTGCGCTCGGTCGCCAAAGTGCCGCTCATCCGGTCGATGATCACTGCGAAGACAACGATGACCAGACCGGCCATGAGGGATTCACCGAACTGCGCCTTGCGCATGGTCAAAAGGACTTCCCAGCCGATGTCGTTGAAGCCGCCGATGACCGCGGCGATGATCACCATCGACAGGGCGGCCATCAGGCATTGGTTCACACCAACCATGATCTGAGTCGTGGCAGCAGGAATTTCGACCTGAAAGAGCTGCTGCCAGCGCGTCCCGCCGGACATGATCGCAGCTTCTTTGATTTCGGGCTCTACCCGTTCCAGCCCCAGCATAACGTTGCGAGCCATAGGTGGCGCGGCGTAGATGGCCGAAGCGATCAGGCCGACCACCGGACCGAAGCCAAACAGAAGCAGCAGCGGCGTCAGATAGGCAAAGGTCGGCACCGTTTGCATGATGTCCAGTACTGCCTGAACAAAGGCCTTCACACGTGGCACTTCATTGGCAAGAATACCGATAGCCCCGCCCATAATCAGCGCCACGGGGACAGATACGGCGACAAGGGCCAGCGTATTCATGCTCTCGGCCCAATAGCCTGAAGCCAGAACGAAGCTGAGGCCAAAGAACCCCAGCGCCGCCATCGGCAGACCGCCCAGATACCAACCCAGCGCAGTGACGACCCCAATCAAGATCGGCCAGGGCGTGCTGCCAAGCACGTAGTTTGCAGCATTCATCGGATAAGTCATCAGGTCCGAAAACAACCGCATCGCCGGTTTAATGCCATTCAGAAACCAGTCGAGAAACGCACCAACCCATTGCGTTGCAGGCAGTTCCCATTCTTTGGGCCATGTGATCAGCCATGGCGCAACGCCTTCCAGCGCAAGGCAAACCGCACCAACGACAAGGGTAATCAGCGCGGCCTGCGCCCCAGCCGTCAGGCGGGCCTGCCGCGCGGGGATATCCGTCACAGCGGTCATGCTTCATCCACCTGCAAAGCTGCGGCGAGATCGGACGGATGAACCGTACCGACAATATTGCCGTCTGCATCGCGGACGGGCACGGGTTCATACAGCTCCATGCAATGTGCGAGCGCCGCGTCGAGCGTCATGGATGTGGTCAAGCCCGGATCATCCGGCCCACGCTCAGCATCATCACGCATGACCGAAGCAACCTTGGCATGCTGGCCTTTGGCCACGTCCTTAGAAAATTCGCGCACGTAGTCGTCTACCGGACGCAGCACGATATCCGTCGGCGTGCCGATCTGAACGATTTTGCCATCGCGCATGATGGCGATGCGGTCGGCCAGTTTCAGCGCCTCTTGAATGTCGTGAGTGATAAAGACGATGGATTTCTTCAACGTCGCCTGGATGCGTAGGAATTCATCTTGCAGTTGGCGACGGATCAAAGGATCAAGGGCCGAGAACGGCTCGTCCAGAAACCAGATATCGGGATTCACCGCAAGGCTGCGCGCGATCCCTACGCGTTGGCGTTGACCACCCGAAAGCTGCCGAGGAAAGCTATCTTCGCGGCCTTCCAGGCCGACCAGCGAGATTACTTCCTGAGCACGCGCCAAACGTTCCTTTTTGCCGACGCCTTGCACACGTAGTGGATAAGCCACGTTTTCAGCCACGGTCATATGAGGGAACAGGCCAAAATGCTGGAAAACCATGCCCAGCTTCTTGCGCCTTAGTTCAGTCAGGGTTTTCTTCGATGCACCGATGACATTCTCGCCATCCACACGGATCTCGCCGCCCGTACCGGGCAGAAGTTGCGAAATGCAACGAATCAGCGTCGATTTGCCCGAGCCGGACAGACCCATGATGACAAAAAGCTCGCCTTCTTTGACCTCGAAATTGGCATCCTGAACAGCAGGGATAAACCCCAGTTCGCGCAATTCGGCGGCGGCTTTGTCAGCGTCACTCCCTGACCGAGACAGCGCGTCGGTCAGAGCTTTGTCGGCACCTTGGCCAAACACCTGCCAGAGATTCTGGCAGGCGATGGCTGGCGTATTCGCTTCAGTCACTTAAGCGGACTCACTGCGTTGCCGCGTCAACGACGGGGCGCCATTTGTCTTCATTCTCGGCCATCCATGCCGCGACGACTTCTTCGACCGCGCCACCATCTACGTCGATCGCCCCCATCATTGGCTGCTGGTCTTCGACCGAAAGCTGATAGTTAGTCAGGATTTCATAGGCAGCGGGCCACTTGTCTGCCATGCCGCTCCAACCGGCCTTGAAGATACGTGACGGCGAGAAATCGCAATCATTCACTGCGTTGGGGTTCGGGCCCCAAGACGGATCGTTAAAGCACGCCTCTTCGCCTGCAGGCAGTTCGACAAACTGTACGTCATATGCCGACATCGCCCAATGTGGCTGCCAGAAGGTGATCAGCAACGGCGACTTGCGCTCGGTCGAGGCGCGCAATTCGGCGATCAAAGCGCCCTCGGAACCCGCGGGGACCGCTTTGAACGGCAATTCAAGACCGGTCATACGATCCGCGCCGGGCGTACCCCAATCCGCTGGGTAATCGACCAGACGGCCACCGGGCAGAGTTTCAGCCGTAGCAAAAACTTGCGCACACTCTTTCAGCGCTTCCCACGCAGGCAGGCCCGGGCACAGCTCCGCTACATGTGCCGGGTAGGCAATGCCTTCCTTGGCATCAAGCCCCAGATCGCCGATTTCAACAACGGTGCCTTCGTCGATCTTCTTGGCGTATTCGTCGGACACGTTGGACGACCAGATTTCCAATGTCGCGTCAATGTCCCCATCGGCCAACGCCTGGAACTGATTCATCATCCCGGCGGTCACGTATTCTACGTTATAACCGGCGGCCTTCAGCATCTCACCTGCCACATGGGTGGTCACATGTTGACCGGTCCATTCGTTGATCGCCAGCTTGATCGGTTCATCGACCGCGCCCATATCTGCGGCATGGGCCGCCCCGGCCACTGCGATAGCCAAAAAGCTTACGCTTAGCTTTTTCATAACAACAACTCCCTGTTTTTTACGTTTGCCCCATGGCGATATCGAGCCCGCCCAGGATCATTTGTGGTCACAGCACATTTCGCAACATGCACAAGTTTAGCCGAAAAAGGAAAGGGAACAGTTGTTCCGGGTCCGACGCTCTTCATCAAGCGTGAAAACACGACCCATCCCTGCTGCTCCACTCGGCAATACACACACTTAACACCGTCAGTTCGGAACCGTCAAAGATATTGATTGACTAGTCAATATAAAACACGCGCTTCATCTCAAGATCTGATTTGCCTTGTCAAATCTTCTTAATAAGGCAGCATCTGGATAAGGGAGGGTCTGGGAGATGCGTCACTTTGAAAAGATCTACCAGATATCGGCTGATCGCCACGGCGGCCCCGCCGAACTGGAAAGCAAGCTAAGCAAGCCTAAACCGATCGCCGAATTGGTGGCGATGTCAGATGATCGCTGGTTATCAATTATTGCGAAAACCGTGTTCCAGGCAGGGTTTAACTGGAAAGTGATCGAATCGAAGTGGGACGGATTCGAAACGGCATTTGACGGCTTCGACATTGGACGCTGCGCATTCATGGATGACGAGAAATTCGACGCACTGCTGCAGGACACCCGCATTGTCCGCAACGGAACTAAGATTGCCACAGTGCGCGACAATGCCGCGTTTCTGCTAGAACTCCGCGCGGAAGGTGGCGTCGGGCAAATTCTGGGCGGGTGGCCATCACAGGATTATGTCGGCTTGCTACAGATGCTCGCCAAGCGCGGATCACGGCTTGGCGGTGCTTCGGCGCAGTATGCTATGCGGTTTGCCGGACGGGACAGCTTTATTCTGTCCCAAGATGTAACAGCTCGTCTGATCGCTGAGGGCGTTATCGACAAACCTGCAACCTCCAAAAAAGCAATGGCCGCGGTGCAGGCCGCGTTCAATACATGGATGGGACAATCCGGGCGATCGCTGACGGAAATCAGCCGGGTTCTGGCGATGAGCCTTTGAAAACGACTTGCAGCGCCGAGCTGCCGCATTAGGCTTAATGCCATGATCCGCCCCCTGTTGATTTCATTGCTGTTTCTATGTGTAGCCTGTGGTCGACCTCTAACCGATCACGAGCGCGCATTTGTCAGTAGAATCCACGGAGACACATTGAATCTGGATCGTGTGCGATTGGTAGAGGGCGCCCCCGTCGCAGCGGTTACATTTACCCGCAAAGCCCGCCCTCGGGTTGCCTGCCGCGAACGGATCTTACCACCTGTCAAAGAGGAAACCGTGACCGGCAAACCCGCGGGCGTTGCGCTGTTCAATCATGTATACTTCACGAAGGACTGGTATCTGGACGACTACATGAGCCAGTACCCCGATCAGGTGAACCTGATCGGGGCAATGTTGCTTGCGCATGAATTAACCCATGTCTGGCAGTGGCAAAATCGCAAGACAACTGGTTATCACCCGTTCCGCGCTGCGGCAGAGCATGGCCGGAAGGACGATCCTTACCTGTTCGACCTTGATACTTCGCCCGATTTTCTGGCCTATGGCTACGAACAGCAGGGCGCCATCGTCGAGGAATATGTTTGCTGCCGGGCGCTCGACCCCGACGCACCTCGAACCAAGCGTCTGCACGATATGCTAAGCGCCCAATTCGAAGTCTCGAAATTGCCCGGTAACAGGCGCGAAAGCTCCGTCCTGATACCCTGGGCGGGCGCAGAGATTAATGGCATCTGTCGCTGAGCTTTTTAGTTCACTTGCAGGGTCTTCAGGTACGCCACTAGATCCACGATTGGCTTGCTGGTCAGGATAGGCTGCCCTTCCGGCGATTTGATCGCGGTGTCGTTACCTTCGAAATAGGGGCCATAAACCGGCATCGGGCTGCCATGGCTGACCAACGGTTCGCGCCCGTCAATCCGCGCCACGACGCGCGCTGTCGGAAATACACCATTTGCATCGGCCAGCGTTCTCAGGTTTGTTGGCTGGATCACCAGCACCCCGGCCATTGGCCCATGCCCCGTTGCATCCAACCCGTGACAGGTAGCGCAATAGTGCTGATACAGCTCGGCCCCGGTCTCCACGTCCTGAGCTGAAGAGGCCTGTGGTATCATGGTAAGTACAGTCAGCGCGCCCGCGCCAAGTATTGATCGGATCATCACTTTTCTCCCTCCTGCCTGGCAAATCGAGACTTGCCGGGAGTTCACGCTGGCGCAATGATCCAGATCAACGAAATAGGCGCAGGGACAAAAGGCAATGACACAATACGCAGCCATCATGCTGGCCGCCGGGATCGGCGTTCCCATCCTCGCCGCTCTGAATGCAGCCTTGGGCAGGTTGATCGGCTCACCCAATGCGGCCGCCGTCGTCCTGTTCGCGATCGCCTTTGTCGCTTCAGCGCTGGCGCTGTTGGTACTCGGTGGATCCGATGCCTTTGCCAAACTCACCCAAGCCCCCAAACATCTGCTGCTGGGCGGCGTATTAATCGCCTTCTATGTGCTTTCAATCACCCATGTGGCCCCACATTTTGGCGTGGGCAATGCGGTGTTCTTCGTCCTGCTGGGCCAGTTGATCAGCACAGCCGCAATTGACCATTTTGGCTTGTTCGGCGCGCAGGTTACGCCGCTGACATTCATGCGGGCAGGAGGCATTGCAGTAATGGCAATCGGGGTCGCCATCACTCAGCTGGCCTGAGCACGCCCCCCTCCAGCCGCAACATCCGGTCCATCCGCGCCGCCAGATCAAGGTTATGCGTCGCGATCAGCGCCGAAAGCCCCTCATCCCGCACCAGCGCCATAAGGGCCGCGAACACTTGATCCGAGGTATCGGGGTCCAGATTGCCGGTCGGCTCATCCGCCAGCAGCACACGTGGCTGATTTGCCAGCGCCCGGCAGAAGGCCACGCGCTGTTGCTCTCCGCCCGACAAGGCTGCTGGCCGGTGATCTGCGCGCGGAGCGACGCCAACGCGATCAAGCAACTGCATCGCACGGGCTCGCGCTACTTTCTCGGAAGCACCGTTTGCCAGTTGCGGCAACACGATGTTCTCCAGCGCCGTAAACTCAGGCAACAGATGGTGGAACTGATAGACGAAGCCAACATCGCGCCGACGGATCGCTGTGCGCGTGCGATCCCCTTTGCCCGTCGCGCCCTGCCCCGCGACTTCGACTTCGCCTGTATCCGGGATATCCAGCAGGCCCGCGATATGCAGTAGGGTCGACTTGCCCGCCCCGGATGGCGCAACCAGTGCCACAGCCTCACCCGCGCGCAGCTCCAGATCGGCACCGCGCAGAACCTGCACCTCTCCTGGGGTGCCTTGCAGATATGTCTTGGTCAGACCGCTGAGCCTCAAAGTCACATCACTCATAGCGCAGCGCCTCAACCGGGTTCAGCCGCGCTGCGCGACGAGCCGGGAAATAAGTGACAAGGAAAGACAGGCCAAGTGACAGCCCTATCGCTTTCATGACGTCCGACAGGTGCAATTCGGCGGGCAATGCGTAGATGCCGCGAATGGACGGGTCCCAGACGCCGCCACCCATGACGTAGTTCACGAAGGAAAAAATCGGATCGATATAGATAGCGAAGAGGCAGCCCAGTACGACGCCCATCGCTGTTCCGATGATTCCCGTAAAGGCCCCGCAAATGAAGAACACCCGCAGCACTGATCCTTCGCTGAGCCCGATGGTGCGTAAGATACCGATGTCGCGCCCTTTGTTCTTCACCAGCATGATCAACCCCGAGACGATGTTCATTGCTGCAATCAGCACGAGGATCGACAGGATGATGAACATCACATTGTCTTCGACCTCCAGCGCCCGCAGGAATCCTCCAGAGGCATCCTGCCAAGTCCATATCTGGCTGCGCTCACCTGCGGCCTCAAGGATCGGAATCAGGATCGGGGTCAGCTCTTCGGGGCGCTCGACCATCACTTCGATCTCGTCCGCCACGCCCTCACGGTTGAAAAAGCTTTGCGCCTCGGCAAACGGCATGTAGACGCGCGTGCGGTCGATGTCATAGCGCCCGGCAGAAAAGACATAGACCACCTCATAAGCGTTCACGCGGGGAGATGTGCCAAATGCGGTTTTGACACCGTTGGGCGAGGTCAGTTTGACCCGATCCCCCACCGTCGCCCCGATGGCCCGCGCCACGCCCGAGCCGATGGCGATGCCGTCCGGGAACCGGGACAGGTCACCATAGGCCTCTTCGCTTTCTGCAATACCGGGCAACTCGGCCAGATCGTCGGGACGAATGCCAAAGACCTGCACGCCTGAACTGCGGTCCGCATTGGTGATCAGCACCTGCCCTTTGACAAGCGGTGCTGCCCGTTCGACCCCCGGCACCTGCGCGATCCGCTCGGCCATTCCATCGAAATCCGTGATGGTGCGGTCTAGCCGCCCCTGCGCATCGATTTCTCCGGCGGAATACACCGTGACATGTGCGTTGGCCCCAAGAATAGTGCCCACGAATTCTGACCGGAATCCGGACCGAACAGCCAGCGTCGCGATCAGAGCGAACACAGCGAGCGTAATCCCGATCAGCGAGATCCAGGTCATCACGCTAACGCCCCCTTCGGCCCTACGGGCACGGAGGTATCGCCAGGCGATTTTCCATTCGAAAGGGGCAAAGGGCGGGGGAGATTTGGCCATTCCTGCCTCGGGTTCAGATTTTTCGCGACCCTTTCGACATTTCGCCGGATGGTCAAGCCAGTTATCGTGCGGACACCGGTTCGGCGTTACTGCGCCCGATAAAGGGGCGAAAAGAACAGTTTGAAACGAATCATTTGCCCCAAGCGCCAACTCATCAGCGGCAGCGCGAGAAATCACTGGCCGCAAATTATACCAATGGTTGTGAACCCCTTCACAGACAAGGGCTTATTGTTTCAGTTATGAAGTCAATGTGAGATATCAGCACCCGACTGAGTCACAATCGCAACATTCAGGTGCGAAATATTGTTTCACAAATTGATTAGTGTGAGAAACTTTGTCACCCTATTTGTGTGGGGGACACATTTTAAGAGTTTAAGGGCGGAGGCACGCTCATGGGTATTCAAGAACATATGGAAGGTACGGGCCCGATTACTGCCCGTTCAGCAGCAACAGAACTGGATTGCGAAAGCGCCGTATTGTTGCGGGCAGCGATCAGGCCAGTTTTCACAAGCGCAGCAAGCTGGGCCGGTTTGGCCGACATACTGCGGGACAAAGGCTATCGCCTTGCTTTCCGGCAGGGGCGGCTGTGCATCACGGATCGCGCCACTGACGAACGCGTCTGTGGATTGCGGTTTCTGGGCTTCGAACTGGCGGAACTTGTACGCCGCTTTGGTCGCCCGATCGTGGTCGCACGCGGCAGCGAAGCGGACGGCGATTTCCTGACCGCACGTCCGACCTCAGCTTCCTGAGCTAAACCGCCGAAGGTTGCACCGCCTTGTTCAGGCGATGCCCTCATAGATTTCTGCGATCTTGGTGACGGCCGCTTCGGGGCTGAGTTCCTCACTTTCGCCGGTACGGCGGCTGGTGAGTTCGACCACACCGTTCTTCAGACCACGCGGGCCCACTGTGATGCGCCACGGCAGACCGATCAGGTCCATGGTGGCAAACTTGCCCCCTGCCCGTTCATTCCGATCATCATAAAGCGGCTCAAGCCCCAACGCAGTCAACGCGCTGTAGAGTTTATCGCACGCCGCGTCCGCCTCTTCATCACCTTGCTTCAAGTTCACAATGCCGCAATGGAATGGAGTCACGCCTTCGGGCCAAATGATGCCCTTATCGTCATGGCTGGCTTCGATGATCGCACCGATCAGGCGGCTAACGCCGATGCCGTGGCTGCCCATATGCACCGGAACCGGCTTGCCATCGGGGCCTTGCACAGTCGCTCCAAGAGCTTCGGAATACTGGGTGCCAAAATAAAAGATCTGCCCCACTTCGATACCACGCGCCACGCGGCGGCGGTTTTCGGGGATTTGGTCAAACAGGGCTTCGTCGTGGGTTTCGTCCGTTCGGGCGTATTTAGAAGTGAACTCTTCGAGGATCGCCTGACACTGTTCGCGGTTATCATAGTCGATCTCACGATCGCCGAAGGTCAGATCGGTGACCGCGCTGTCATAAAAGACCTCGGATTCGCCAGTATCGGCCAGTACGAGGAACTCATGCGTGTAGTCACCGCCGATAGGTCCAGAATCAGCGCGCATCGGGATGGCTTGCAGACCCATCCGCTCATAAGTACGCAGATAGCTGACCAAGTGGCGGTTATAGGCGTGCAGCGCGTCTTCTTTGGTCAGATCGAAATTGTATCCGTCCTTCATGTAGAACTCGCGCCCCCGCATCACGCCGAAACGTGGGCGGATTTCATCGCGGAACTTCCACTGAATCTGATAGAGCGTCAGCGGAAGGTCTTTGTAGCTGCTCACGTGGCCGCGGAAGATGTCGGTCACCAGTTCCTCGGCGGTTGGCGTGTACAGCATATCGCGACCGTGGCGGTCCTGCATGCGCAGCATTTCCTGGCCATAATCGTCATAACGACCGGATTCGCGCCACAGGTCGGCTGATTGCAGAATCGGCATCTGGATCGCGATGTGCCCAGCCCGCGCCTGTTCTTCATGCACAATGTTCTCCAGCTTGCGCAGAACCTTGAAGCCCAATGGCAACCAAGAATAAATCCCGGCGGCGGCCTGTTTGATCATCCCGGCACGCAGCATCAGCCGGTGGCTGACGATCTGAGCCTCCGAGGGGTTTTCCTTAAGAACGGGCAGAAAGTAACGGCTGAGGCGCATAACGTAACCTTACGGGTGAGAATTTCGCTGCAAGGTGATTATTCCAAAGCCTAGCCGGGGGCAATCGCACATCGGTGTTTTGCGACCCATGCGCAGTCGGTTTTTTGATTGACCCGAGCGTTGGGGTTTTCAATGTTGGCGCAAACGTTAAACCGCGAGGCAGCAATGCAAACAATCACCGAACCCGCCCGCCAGATCCCCGTTGTTCATCAGACAGACGTATTGGTTGTCGGCTCGGGCCCCGCTGGATTGTCAGCAGCGCTGGCTGCCGCACGCGCTGGGGCCGAAGTTTCCTTGATGGATAGATTCGGTTGCATGGGTGGGAATATTACGGCAGTCGGCGTCGAAGGCTTTGCCTGGTATCGCCACGAACAAACTGTCGAGGCCGGAGGCATCGGCATGGAATTCGAAACCCGCGCCAAAGAGATGGGTGCAGCAGTGCCTGAAAGCCAATCGCTCAGCTACGAACTGGACAGCGAGGGTTTCAAGCTGGTGGCCGACAAGCTGGTCGAAGAGGCCGGCGTTCACCCGATGCTGCACCGTCAATTCGTTGCCCCAATCATGGAAGGGGATCGCATCACTGGGGTGATTACCGAATCCAAAGCGGGGCGTGAGGCGATCTTGGCCAAGGTTGTCATCGACGCCACAGGGGATGCAGATGTAGCGCATCGCGCGGGCGCCCCGACGCACAAGACGCCGCGTGAGGACATGATGGCAGCCTCGGTCATGTTCCATCTGGCCGGTGTCGACAAACGGGCGTTTATGGAAGGCATCAAAGCCGATCCGCAGACCTACAAGGACTGGGGCGGCGGTGGCGAATGGAATATCGAGACCTCTGGCAAAGAGGACGACATGTTCTCACCCTTCGTCAAGAAACCCTTCCAGCAGGCGATTGATGAGGGCCTGATCCCGGCGCATCTGAACACGATTGCAGGCACGTGGGGAGCGATGCACGATACCGGAGAGCTGACTTATATGAACCTGATTCATATGGATCAGATTGACGGGACCGACCCCGACAGCCTGACATTTGGCGAGATCGAAGGCCGCCGTCAGGCGATGCTCGCCATTGATGCCCTCCGTCGCTTCATGCCGGGCTGCGAAAACGCACGTTTGCGCAATTTCGGCATGACTATCGGTATTCGAGATACGCGCAAGATCGATGCAGTCTACAACATGACCGAAACCGATGCCCGCCATCAGGGCCGGTTCGAAGACTCTATCGGCATCTACCCAGAATTCATTGATGGTTACGGCATACTGATCCTGCCCACTACCGGGCGGTATATGCAGATCCCCTATCGCTCGATGTTGCCCAAAGGGATCAAGGGCCTGCTGGTAGCGGGCCGGTCTCATGGTGCGGATCGGGTCGCCCATGCCGCAACGCGCAACATGTCCTGCTGCGCGGTCATGGGGCAAGGTGCGGGGATTGCGGCGGCCTTGTCGCTGAAAAGCAATCAGGAGCTCGACAGCATGAACCTTGCCCCAGTGCATCAGGAACTGGAACGGCAAGGCGTGAGAATTAACTGATGGAGCATATTCCAACCATAGATATCAGCCCGCTGGCCGATCCTTCTGGTCCACAGTATCAGTCAACGGTCGCGCAGATCATGGATGCCTGCACCAGTATCGGGTTTCTGTCGATCACCGGGACAGGCATCGCACCCGAGCAAATTGAGCAGGTGCGCGATTGTGTCAGTGCGATCTTTGATATCGACGAGGCCCGAAAATGGGATCAGGCCATCACCCGCGAAAACTATCGTGGGTACATTCCGATGGGGTTCTTCACGCCCAATGACGGCTCGGGCGCGGCGGATAAGTACGAAGGGTACAAGCTGCATTTCGAAGCAGCCGAAGATGCGCCGATCCGGGTTGAATGCGCGCTTTACGGCCCGAATATCTGGCCCCGAGAAGTGCCCCAGGCCCGCGCGGTAATACTGGATTACTGGCTACAGCTTGATGGCGTAACAGATCTTTTGCTGGGTGCATTGGAAGTGGGGTTAAAAATCCCGCCCAACACACTACGCGACGCCTTCCGCGACCCGATGACCAACATGACCCTGCTACACTATCCGCCACAATCCCCGGATGAGCGTGGCTATGGAATTCATCCGCATAAGGACACCGACGCACTGACAATAATCGCTACCGATCCGGTCGGAGGACTTGAGGTGCAGACCCGCACCGGCGGCTGGATCACACCGGACTGCCCGCCCGGCGGCTTCGTGGTCAATATCGGCGACATGCTGGAACTGTGGTCGGGCGGGCGGTTGAAATCGACCCCGCATCGCGTGGTTAATCGATCCGGGCGTGAACGCTATTCCTTCCCTTATTTCGCCGTTCCGCGCCACGATGTGGTGGTTGCGCCACTGCTGCCTGCCCTGCCCGGCTTTGATCGCCCGAAGGTACATTGCGGACACTGGTCGGCGGAAATCTGGCGCACCAACTGGCCTGATGAAATGGCCACAGGTGAGACACCGGAACTGGGTACTCTGACAGACTAGGGTATAAAAATCACGCGCCATGAACCGCTTGCATCGCCGGGCGTCATGGGCCAAGAACACGGCAATGCTGTGCAAACGAGGGATTGCGCCATGGCCTTGCCGGTGAAGGATCAGCTTAGATACTGGGGCATTGCCGCCGCTGTTTTCGTGCTGCTTTTGTACCTGTTGGGCGATGTCTTGCTGCCCTTTGTGATCGGTGGTGCGATTGCATATTTCCTTGATCCCGTTGCGGACCGCCTGGAAACACTCGGCCTTTCGCGCATGGCTGCGACCGGGATCATTACCGTTGTCGGCGTGTTTGGTTTTGTTTTGATGATTCTTATGGTTGTGCCCGCGTTGATCACACAGCTACTGGATCTGATTGATGTTTTGCCAAGCCTTTTTAAAGAACTGCGCGCCTTTATTGAGAAACAATTCCCGGCTTTGCTCGATCGCGAATCAAATACCCACCAGATGCTGGTGTCATTTGGCGAGACGCTGAAATCAAAAACCGGCGATGTGCTGCAAACCGTTCTGGCCTCATTGGGTTCAGCAATAAATGTCGTCGTCCTGCTGGTTATCGTACCGGTTGTCGCGGTTTATCTGCTGATGGATTGGGATCGCATGATCACCCGGATCGGAGAGCTCTTGCCCCGTGATCACGCCCCCACGATCAAACGACTTGCTGGTGAAATCGACGCCGTTCTTGCCTCATTCGTGCGTGGAATGGGTACCGTCTGCCTGATCCTCGGCACCTACTATGCTGTCGCATTGATGCTGGTCGGCCTGCAATTCGGCCTGATCGTCGGCTTCATTGCAGGGCTGGTAACCTTCATCCCCTATTTGGGCGCCCTGATCGGAGGCACCCTAGCCATAGGCCTGGCCCTGTTTCAGTTCTGGGGGGATTGGGCACATATCGGTTTGGTCGCCGGTATTTTTGCTATCGGACAGGTGACCGAGGGCAACTTCCTGACGCCCAAACTCGTCGGTAGTTCGGTGGGCCTGCACCCGGTCTGGCTGCTGCTGGCTTTGTCGGTCTTCGGCGCGCTGTTCGGCTTTGTCGGAATGCTGATCGCAGTACCTGTAGCGGCTGCCTTGGGCGTGCTGGCACGGTTTGCGACCGAGCAGTATCTGCACAGCCGCCTATATACCGGGCTTGAAGGGCTCAATCAGGAAGACGAATAAATGGCCATGCAGCTCAGCTTTGATCTGCCGTCCAAGACTGCCTTGGGCCGCGAAGACTTTTTCGTCTCGCCTGCTAATGCGCTAGCTGTTGCGATGATCTCTGCCACCTCATGGCCTGGCAACAAACTGGTGCTGAGCGGCCCTGCAGGATCGGGCAAGACCCATCTGGCGCATGTCTGGGCCGGCGAGACCGGCGGTCGAATCGTACAAGCCGCCGCGCTTCGATATGACGACGTGCCGGACCTGGCGCGCGGTCCGGTGGCGGTCGAAGATGTGCCAGTAATCGCGGCGGACGTCGAGCAGCAGAAAACTCTGTTCCATTTGCACAATCTGGTTCTGGCCGAGGGCCACGCCTTGCTGATGACCGGGCGCACGACGCCGAAACTGTGGCATCTGCCGCTGGCCGATCTGCAAAGCCGGGCCGAAGGTGCGCATCATGTGTCGCTTGAAGGGCCGGACGATGCGCTGCTGGGCGCAGTGCTGGCGAAGCTATTCACCGACCGGCAGCTCAATCCGGGGCCGGATGTCATAGCATATCTGGTCAAGCACATGAATCGAAGCTTTGAAACCGCCGCCCGCGTGGTCGAGCAGCTTGACGAAATTGCGCTGACTGAAAAACGCGACATCACCCGTGCGCTGGCGGTGCGTCTATTGAACACAGAGGCCGAACAATCGGATGCCTGTAATTGACCGGACAAGGGTGATCTCGCATCCTGTCGCGCAAAAGACCTGGGGACACCATGACCAAGATTGCCGAGACTGATTTCCCGGATCACGGGCTGTTCGGAAGGCCGCTGTTCGAAGATCCGGGCGCCCGTGCACTTTCCCGGGTCGGGGTTGTCGATATCGGATCGAACTCGGTCCGGATGGTGATCTTTGACGGCGCGGCGCGCTCACCGGCCTATTTCTACAATGAAAAGGTGATGTGCGAACTGGGCGCCGGCCTGTCAGAGACCGGCCGATTGAACCCTGAAGGTCGCAAACGGGCGCTGGCTGCCTTGCACAGGTTTCAGCATCTTGCCAGAGACCTCGGCCTGCCCGCCCTGCACGCGGTCGCCACCGCTGCGGTGCGCGAGGCCAGCGATGGACCGGATTTCTGCGCGCAGGCAAAAGCCGAAACCGGCCTGATCATCAACGTTGTCGATGGCGAGGAAGAAGCACGGCTCTCAGCTCAGGGCGTGCTGCTGGGTTGGCCCGGAGCTTATGGGCTGATCTGCGACATCGGTGGCTCGTCCGTCGAACTCGCTGAGATCGGAGGCGGCAAGGTCGGACGTCGCATGACTTCGCCCCTGGGGCCGCTCAAACTGCGCGATATCAAAGGCGGTCGCCGGGCGCGTAAGGAGCATATCAAGAAGACGCTGGAAGAGATGCGCGACCGGATGGGCCCTCAACGTGATCGGCTGTTTCTGGTCGGCGGCAGCTGGCGCGCCTTCGCACGTCTGGACATGCTGCGCCGAGGCTATCCGCTGAACGTGCTGCACGAATACCGCATGACACAAAGTCAGGTACGCGAGACCATCAAGTTCATCGAACAGAATGATCCTGATGAATTGCGCGCATTGGCCGGTGTGTCGGGCTCGCGTATGGCATTGATCCCCTATGCAATGGATGTGCTTTCACGCCTGATCCGCACGTTCAAACCAAAGGACATCGCGATTTCAAGCTACGGCATCCGCGAAGGATTGCTGTATGAACAGATGCCGCAACGCCTGCGCGACCGGGATCCTTTGATCGAAGCCTGCCGGTTTGCCGAAGCGAAAGACGCGCGCTTGCCCGGTTTCGGCAAACACCTGTTCGATTTTGTCATGCCCTTGTTCCGTTCGGCGCCGGAACCGATGCTGCGCCTGATCAAGGCAGCTTGTCTGCTGCATGACGTCAGTTGGCGTGCGCATCCAGATTACCGGGCCGAGGCCTGTTTCGAATATGTCACCCGCGCCAACATGAGCGGGATCAAACACTCCGAGCGGATCTTTATCGGGCTCGCTTTGCAACACCGATATCGCAACAAACGCGAAGGGAGCCGCTTTACCGAGCTTTACGAACTGCTCGACGAACGCGGCCAGGAACAGGCCGAAATCCTGGGCAAAGCACTACGGTTCGGAGCGATGCTTTGGATGCAGCACGACGCAGCCATGGGCAAGATGCGTTACTATCCCAAAAAACAAAAGCTCGAACTGCGTCTGCCCAAATCGGCGGGCGCATTGTTCAACGAAGTCGCCGAGGCCCGTTTTAACTCGTTGGCCGGCGCGCTGAAATCAGAACCCAAAGTGATCATTCGCGGATAATCAGATATCGGTATAACCGTTAGAAGTCTCTTCTTCCGGCACAACTTCTTCGGGCTGATCTTTGGGCTTCTTGCGGATGATAATGTCGCCGTTTGGTAACATCTCGGGCGATTCATACGCGCTCCAATCCTGCACCTGAGCAGCCAACTCAGCCAGCGCCGGACCCATTTCCCGCATGAAAGACTGCAAAGCCGGACCAAATTGGTCCGCAAATCCACGCAGGTCTTCGATCGTGGGCTCCATCTCTTGCCGCAAGCCTTCCAGAAACAACTCGGCACCCCGCTCCATCAGCGACTTACCCGAATCGTCCTGTGCTTGGGCAGGCAGGGCCAAGGCAGTACAAATAGCGCTGATCAGCATGAGACGTAGCATAGCTTGAATATAAGCGAGCGTGCCGAGTGTTGAAAGGTCAGAGGTCGATATCCAACGTCACCGGGAAGTGGTCGGATGCGGTTAGCAAGGCATCCCTCAGCTCAGGGTTGCCCCAGCAGGCGGCATCGCGAAACGGATGCCAGATGCGCCAGTTCGGGTGGTGGGCGCGCAAATCCTCGCTAATCATGATGTAGTCCAACAGCGCCTCAAGATACCGTCCCTCATTCGGCCGCGCAAATCGGGCAGTTGCCGGGACGGAACCGGGGCGCAGTTCCAATGCCCGTGCCGCATGAGGATCATAGAGCCCCGCCTGCAACAATATCTCGACCGACGATCGACCGAAGAGGTGTTCGAACTCGTCCAGCCCGGGTCCGTCATTGAGATCTCCCAGCAAAATCACCGGCTCTTGCTCCGTCAAATGATGTCGGACCCGTCGACCCAGCCATACCGCCTGCGCCAACTGCTTACGGCGATTGGCAATCGAAATTCGTATCATCTCATCCCGCGACGCAGCGCCATGGGGCGCTTTGGACTTCAGATGCGCCCCGATCAGTCGAAACTCCTGCCCTGAGGTTGTTTGGATCGCCAATTCCATCGGAGGCTTTGAAAACCGAACAAGATCCTCGGTCGCATCCACATCCAGGTCTATCCGGAACTCGGCATCGAAACGCGGCGCGTTCTCAGCCTCCCTTGCGTCGTGTTTGGCTGTAAGAATTTCGGGATCATAAAGCAGGGCCAATTCCTGATGTGTATCATTGGGAAATCCCATGATTGCATGGCTTGTACGCAGACCGAACGCCTCGGCAAATCGCTGCAAGGCACGGACGGTATTCTGAGACTTGCCTGTGTTGGGGGCTTCGACGATCAGCATCGCATCGGCATCAATCGCTGTCAGCACCTTTGCGATCGCCTCAACCTGCCGGGCCTTGGTCACATCGTGACGCCCTGACCAGCTGTCATCGACAATCAGGCTGTCATTGCGATCAAACAGGTTGGCTAACCATTCGATATTGTAGGTCGCCAACCGCACGGATCAGACCCGGGCGCCGTTGATTTCATCCCAGGCGCGGTTGATATCGATCATCTTTTTCTCGGCCAGCCGCACCGCCTCTTCCGGAACGCCGCGTGCCAGCATCGCATCGGGGTGAGTTTCTCGCACCAGTTGCCGCCAAACCTTGCGAATTTCGGTCAGAGGAGCGTCGCGGGGAACGCCCAGAACCGTATAGGGGTCTTTCGGCGCATCCGGTACGAAACGCGCGCGCAGGGCCATGAACTGAGCGTCGGTCTGGCCGAAAATGCGGCTGACTTCTTCCAAAAACTCGTTTTCGTTCGGATGGTAGAACCCGTCCGCCATGGCAATGTGAAACAGCCCTTCCATCAAATCGCACAGGGTGGTGCTATCTTCGGCGAACATGCGGGCAATCCGGCGGGCATAGTCCTGATATCCAGCAACGTCTGTCCGTGCCATGTCAAAGACCTTGGCCGCCCCGTCTTCATCTTCGGGCGCGATCTGGAACACTTCACGGAAAGCCGTCACCTCATCCCGCGTCACCTGACCGTCGGCCTTGGCCATCTTGGCGCCAAGCGCCACGACAGCAATCGCAAAGGCCACCGAACGTTCTGGCGGCGTGCGCAGTTTCTCAAACACCGCAGTCAGGCTTTCGCCCTGGGCAAGCGCGTTCAGCGCGTCGGCTATTCTGGACCAGATCGACATGGGCGCACCCTAGCGTGCCTTGTCACGACTGTCAGGTGCGACAGATGACTGCGGGCCGAGTATTTTCTGCATCAGGACAAGATCCAGCCGCTGCCCCCATTTGAACCCCACTTCAGGCATGCGTCCCACCTGCTTGAAGCCAATTGCCTTATGGAAGGCGATGGCTGCGGGGTTGGCCGATGAAATGCCCGCCACCAAGACATGCACGTTATCCTCCCGCGCGATGGCTTCAAGAGCCTCCATCAACGAACGGCCAACATTCTGGCCTCTGGCTTCGGGTGCCAACTGTATCGAATGTTCGCGGCACTGCGCATATCCCGGTCCCGAGCGGAAGGTGCCATAGGTCGCAAACCCCTCGACGGCACCACTGCGCTCGGCGACCAAGAAGGCGGGACCTCTGGTTTCGATCTCTGCCACCACGCTTTCAACGCTGCGTTCATCGGTGGTGAAAGTGACCAGCGTATCACGGATAATCACGTTTGCTATCGCCGCAATCGCGGATGCATCCTGGGCTCTGGCCTGCCGGATGTTCATTCCAGCACGCGCAACCCGTGCGGTGTTTCGATTTCAGCGCGCAATGCAGCCGGGCCGCTGTCAAACGCGACATACTCCAACGCCCCCAAACCTTTGGCTAAGTCGATTGCATCCGGATGGCACACAATCAGGCGGCGTAACCGGCAGCCACTGTCCTGAAGCATTTGCGCCGGATGCAAATCACCCTTCCACTCGATAAGCGCCGGAAAGAGGTTGTCAAATGGCAGACGTCCATTTGGGGGGACTGCCATACGCCAGCGCAGCGCGCCTCGGTTCAGATCGATAGGTTGTCCGACGCCGTCGGGGAAAACGGTCAGTGACGCTTCGATATCCGGAACCCGGCAAATCCAGTTGGTCAGGCGGGGTGATCCGGTGAACCGGTCCAGATCGAACCAGCGCGTCCTTTGCGGTTTGGAGGCTTCGGGGTCGATCGCAATCGCCTCCAGATAGAGCCCATCCCGCAAGCCCAGAAGTCGATTATACGTTCCGAATTTTTCGTGCTTGCCGCCGTCCTGAAGCCGTACGCCCAGCGCCTGTTCGATATGGTCAGAAGCTTCTTCAAGCGTTTCGCCCGCAACAGCCAGATGATCCAGTAACATGAAGACGCCTCCTGATGACAAACGACCAGACCATTTGGGTCTGGTCGCATGTTTTCCGCAAAGGGGCGAAATCACAAGATTTTTCGTACGAAAAATCTTGGCGCCGGCGTTAGGTTTTGGCTTCGCCGATCAAACGCAAGATGTCTTGCGCCGCTTCAGGGATGTTCGTTCCCGGACCAAAGATAGCCTTCACACCGTGATCGTAAAGGAACTGGTAATCCTGTTGCGGAATGACCCCACCGCAGATGACTATGATGTCCTCAGCCCCCGCCTTTTTCAGTTCCTCAACCAACTGAGGCGCCAATGTCTTATGCCCCGCAGCCTGCGAAGAGATCCCAATCACATGCACATCATTGTCCACCGCGTCCTGTGCGGCTTCTGCAGGCGTCTGGAACAGAGGGCCGACATCCACATCAAACCCGATATCGGCAAAGGCAGTGGCAATCACCTTGGCCCCTCGATCGTGGCCGTCCTGCCCCATCTTGACCACCAGCAGACGCGGGCGACGCCCCTCGGCCTCGGCGAATTCTTCTATGGAATTCTGAATCGCGGCAAAACCTTCGTCACCCTCATAGGCCGCCCCATAAACACCGGCCAGGGTCTTCACTTCGGCGCGGTGACGACCGAACTCTTTCTCCATTGCCATGCTGATCTCTCCTACGGATGCGCGGGCTCGAGCGGCCTCGACGGCGGCGGCCAGCAGGTTACCTCCCTCGCGGGCGGTTGTTGTCAGGGCGTCCAGTGCCTGTTGGCAAGCCGCCTCGTCGCGCGTTGCACGGATACGCTCCAGCCGCGCGACCTGAGCTTCGCGCACGGCCACGTTATCGACGTCCAGAATATCGATCGGGTCTTCTTGCTCTTTGCGATACTTGTTGACACCAACGATGACCTCTTCGCCCCGGTCGATCATGGCCTGACGGCGCGCAGCGCTTTCCTCGATCCGCAGCTTGGGCATGCCACTAGCAACGGCCTTGGTCATACCGCCCATTTCCTCGACCTCTTCCATAAGAGCCCAGGCTTTTTCGACCAACTCGTTGGTCAGGCTTTCGACGTAGTAAGAGCCCGCCAGCGGATCGACCACATCGGTCACGCCGGTTTCCTCTTGCAACACCAGTTGCGTGTTTCGCGCGATACGTGCCGAGAAATCGGTTGGCAGCGCGATCGCCTCGTCCAGTGCGTTGGTATGCAGTGACTGTGTGCCGCCCAGAACCGCGCTCATGGCCTCATAGGCAGTGCGGACCACGTTGTTATAGGGGTCCTGTTCCTGCAGCGACACGCCCGAGGTCTGGCAATGAGTTCGCAGCATTTTCGACCGTTCGGATTTTGCCCCGAACTCGGTCATTACCCGATGCCAAAGGGTGCGCGCAGCGCGTAGTTTGGCGATCTCCATGAAGAAATTCATGCCGATGGCAAAGAAGAACGACAGACGACCCGCGAACTTGTCCACGTCCATGCCTGATTCCGTCGCTGCGCGCACATATTCGCGCCCGTCGGCCAGCGTATAAGCCAGTTCCTGCACCAGGTTCGCCCCGGCCTCTTGCATGTGATAGCCGGAGATCGAGATCGAGTTGAACTTGGGCATCTCATTCGAAGTGTAATCGATGATGTCCGAGATGATCTTCATCGAAGGCTCGGGCGGGTAGATATAGGTGTTACGCACCATAAACTCTTTCAGAATGTCGTTCTGAATGGTGCCCGAGAGCACGGCCTTGTCATGCCCCTGCTCTTCACCTGCAACGATGAAGCTGGCCAGAACCGGGATCACCGCCCCGTTCATCGTCATTGAGACCGAAACCTTGTCCAGCGGGATACCGTCGAACAGGATTTTCATATCCTCAACGCTGTCGATGGCCACACCGGCCTTGCCGACATCGCCCACCACACGGGGATGGTCACTGTCATACCCCCGGTGAGTCGCCAGATCGAAGGCGACCGAGACACCTTGCTGGCCGGCTGCCAGATTGCGGCGGTAAAATGCATTCGATTCTTCAGCCGTCGAGAAGCCTGCATATTGACGGATCGTCCAAGGGCGCCCCGCATACATCGTCGCTTTTACGCCGCGCGTAAACGGACCGAAGCCCGGAAGCGAGCCCATATGCGGCAGATCAGCCGTGTCTTCCTGAGTATAAAGCGGTTTGACGTCGATGCCTTCCAGCGTCTCTTTGGTCAGATCGCCCAAAGGTCGGCCGCGCAGCTCTTTTTCAGCCAGCACCTGCCAGTCGTTGGTGTCGGTCATGTCGATTTCCTCTGTTCAATTCTGGTTTCGGCGGGGGCGACCCCGCGTGCATTGCTATCTGTCCGGCAGATCAGTTCAGCCCTCCCATCGGCGCCCGAGGCAAGCCATTCCAGATCATCGGCATAATCAGCCCAAAGCTGCATCGCCTGTTCAGCGGTCAGACCATGGGGCGCGGGTTTGGGCGCAGCATTCAACGCAAGGCCATCGCTGAATTCGGGCGCGGTGCGACCCGTCAGCGCCTGAAGCTGCGCCTGTTGATGACCCGCAAATTCCTCAAACGGCAAAACGAGCAATGGGACGCCCGGGAAGGCGTGGCTAATATCGGTGATGACGTCTCGCCAGCTCCGCTTGCTTTGCGCGATGCGGGTCCACTTTGTGGGCTCTATTGGGGCGCTGCCACGTTTGAACTTATAGGCGGCCACGGAAGACCAATACATATCCAACGCGCGGATATTCAAAGCAATTTTGGTGACTCTTCCATCAAATGCCCTTGCCAAAAGCTGCCCACGTTCCTGCATACCTGGATAGAGCGAGGCAAAGGCAATATTGCGCTCCATTGAGCCCACGAAATTCTCTTGGCTGACCAATAGCTGCGTCGCGCCGTCTTTCTGACATACGTCCAACTCGCGGCGTAATCCATCACAGACCTCAGGCGTCAATTTGTTCAAGCTGTTGAGGCCATTGGAGCGTGTTCGCTCCGGCCCCCAATACGCCAAACCTTGATCTGCAAGGACCTGCACGTTCCGGCTCAGATAGTTCTGGAAACTGGTGCTTGCACATCGATGTGCGCCGCAATGCAGGATCACTTCCATCGGCCTACTCTCCCAACGCGAAGGCCGCGGGAACGGCGCGTTTTGTAGGCATACTGACAAATACGCATGGGTGGGTGCGGCGTCCACGAAGAAAATTTTTGGTGATCACACGCATTTCGTCAGTCGCATTCGCCCCAGCAGAGGCTATATTCATCACAACAGGAGGCCTCATGACACGCACGCTTGCCTTTGTTTTCTCGGCACTATTCCCGTTGGCCGCCTTGGCCGCCGACGCGACTGCCCCTGCGAATGACAGCTTTGTTCGTCCAGTAGCTGACAGCGATCTAAGCGATTTTCTCTGGACGCATCGCCCGATCGTCGTTTTTGCCGATACCCCGGCAGACCCAAGATTCCAGCAACAGATTGACATGTTACTCGAAGGCGAGGACGCAATGCGGGATCGCGACGTGATTGTCTTGACCGATACTGATCCGGCGGCGCGATCATCGATCCGATCAAAACTGCGACCACGTGGATTCCAGATGGTGTTTGTCGACAAGGATGGTGTCGTCAAACTGCGCAAACCCAGCCCATGGAGCGTGCGTGAGATTGGCCGATCCATTGACAAGACGCCTTTGCGCGAACGCGAAATCCGCGAACGACGTGAGGGCGGCTGAGCACCTGCGACATGCTTCAAGATCCCGGCGGAAGCCGCTGGGAACCTTGAAAGATATGTCGCAGGTGCGCGCATCATCACTCGAACTCGATGATCACATCGTCAACGGCCAGACTGTCGCCGGGGCCCGCGTTGATCTTGGAGACAACGCCCTTTTTCTCGGCGCGCAGGATGTTCTCCATCTTCATCGCCTCAACGGTACAAAGTGCCTGACCTTCCTGCACCTCCTGACCTACTTCCACATCAATCTTCACGATCAAGCCCGGCATTGGGCAGAGCAGCATTTTCGATGTATCAGGCGGCAGCTTCTCGGGCATCAGGCGGGCCAGTTCGGCCTGACGCGGGGTGCGCACATGTACCTTGAGGTCAGCCCCTCGGTTTCGGATACGGAACCCGCCCGAAATCTTTCCAACCTTCAAGACCAACGGGCTGCCATCCACGTCCAACACCGCAAGTTGGTCACCCGGCGTCCAGTCAGAGGACACACGCAGAGCTGACCCGTCTTTGAATTTGACAGTCGCGCCCTGTTTGTCAGCCTTAACCTTGACGCTGAAATCCTGCCCTTGCAGAGCGACATTCCAACGTTTGCCGACTTTCCGTTCATGGTTGTCCATCCGGCCCGATACGCGGGTGCGACGGATTTCGGCAACCCGGTGCATGGCAGCGCACGAGGCTGCGATGCGACGCAGATCTTCTTCGGGAAGGTCGACGCCTTCGAACCCGTCCGGATACTCCTCGGCGATGAAAGCGGTCGTCATTTCACCACTTACAAATTTCGGGTGATCCATGACCGCTGACAGGAATGGCAAGTTGTGACCGATGCCTTCGACTTCGAAACTGTCCAGCGCCACGCGCATCGCCTCAATCGCCTGTTCGCGGGTCGGTGCCCAGGTACACAGCTTGGCGATCATCGGGTCGTAATACATGCTGATCTCGCCGCCCTCATAGACGCCGGTATCGTTACGCACAGCGCTATCCCCTTTAGGCGCATCACCTTGCCATTTGTCATTCACAAGGAGCGGGCCGGCTGCGACCTCCTGCGGCGGGCGATAACGGGTAAGGCGGCCAATCGAGGGCAAGAAGCCACGATACGGGTCCTCTGCATAAAGACGGTTTTCAATCGCCCAGCCTGTCAGGGTGACGTCATCCTGCGTGATCGACAGCTTTTCACCAGCGGCCACACGGATCATCTGTTCGACAAGATCGACACCAGTGATCAGTTCGGTCACCGGGTGTTCCACCTGCAGGCGGGTGTTCATTTCGAGGAAGTAGAAGTTCTTTTTGCCATCCACGATGAACTCGACCGTACCGGCACTGGCATAGTCCACCGCTTTGGCAAGCGCGACGGCCTGTTCGCCCATCGCCTTACGGGTTTCGGGGTCAAGAAAGGGCGATGGCGCCTCTTCCACGACCTTCTGGTTCCGGCGCTGGATCGAACATTCGCGCTCGCCCAAATAGATGCCATTGCCGTGGCTGTCGCACAGAACCTGAATTTCGATGTGGCGCGGCTGAGTCACGAATTTCTCAATGAAAATCCGGTCGTCGCCAAAAGAATTCGCGGCCTCGTTCTTGGATGACTGGAAACCTTCCCGCGCCTCTTCGTCATTCCACGCAATCCGCATGCCCTTGCCACCGCCGCCAGCGCTGGCCTTGATCATCACCGGATAGCCAATGTCGTTCGAAATCTTCACCGCCTCATCGGCGTCTTCGATCAGGCCCATGTAACCGGGCACCGTCGAAACCCCGGCCTCCTGCGCGATCTTCTTCGAGGTGATCTTGTCCCCCATGCTTTCGATCGCACCGACCGGGGGGCCGACAAAGGCGACGCCTTCGGCATCCAGCGCCTCGGCGAATTTGGAGTTCTCGGACAGAAAGCCATAACCGGGGTGGACCGCCTGCGCGCCGCTTTTACGGATGGCATCCATCACCTTGTCGATGACGATGTATGACTGGTTGGCGGGCGGCGGGCCGATATGCACGGCCTCATCCGCCATTGAAACATGCAGGGCGTTCTTGTCAGCATCTGAATAGATGGCAACCGTGCCAATGCCCATCTTGCGGGCGGTCTTGATGACCCGGCAGGCAATCTCGCCCCGGTTTGCGATCAGGATCTTGTTGAACATGGAACGTCCTTTGGCTTGATGTTCTGGAAACGCAAAACGCCGCCGCGGGGCGTTGACCCCACGACGGCGTGATGCGCAATGACGGACGGGACTTTTCCAGCCCCGTTAAATTCAGCTTTAGTTACAGTTGTTCTGGGTCTTGCAGTAAAGCACGTTGCCCGCAGCCCCGACTGCCGCCCCAAGCAGCGGATCTGCACTGAGGACCGCCGCCCCCAGAGCCCCCGCACCGCCGCCAAGGATCGCCTGTTCACCGGTCGAGCCACCGCAGGCCGCCAAACCCGCGCAGGTTGCCAACGCAAGGGAAATTCGTTTGATTCGCATGGTTTCTGCCCTTCTAGATTTTTTGCAGTCTTTGAGAGCAGATGCCGATTTCGCGCCTTGTTATGCAATAACACGGACCACAAACTTGCGAATTGCGCAGGTTTTTGCCGCTTTTTGTCCAAACCTGACAAAAAGAAAACCGCGGACAGAACTCTGTGGGGAACACAAGCCTGCCCGCGGAAGGAAGGGGTACGGAATAGTAGGTGCTTGTGCGACGCAGGCAAAGTAGAGCCGCACGGCCCAATCACTGTGCACAGCACAATTCTGGCCGCCAACCAGTTATTGTTTCCATCTGAGATTCCGGCTGAAACCTGCCCATCCAGCGCGGCACCACGCAGATTTGCGCCGACGTCGTAATCGCCCGGACAGCGACGACTACGTCTGAAATCCGTCACGTTCCTGTTACAAATCGAAGACTTGTAGCGAGGCAGTGCGCGAGGCACCTCACGCAACATCACTACAAACTCACGCAAAAATCCTTCCGGTGACAGTAACTTAGATTCCGGTTTCAGCGCAGCGTGAAACGTCACATGTCTACCGACACTTTTGCTTGAAAAATTGAGAGCATCTTCTCTCAACTTGGTGATTTCCCAAGAATTCAGTTGCGTGGAACGGTGCCCCTGCACACTCGCACACAAGGAACTATCCATATGATAACAAAGGGTAAAAATGCTAGCCTGCTTGCTGCCAGCGCGCTTTCCGTGACCGGTATGCAAGCCTTGGCGCAAGATGCACAAACTCAGGCTGAACTGGATGCACTGCGCGCCCGGGTCGAAGCGCTGGAATCCTCCAATCCCGGGTCTGGCACTGGGGATCTGCAGATCGGCAACACCACTCTGGACGTCTACGGTTATGTCAAAGCCGACTTCTTCTATGACTTCGAATACGATCAGGGCGACACCGCATTCGTAAACGTGATTGGCGAACCCTCGGCCGAGACAGATGGTACGTTTGGCGCCACAGTCCGTCAGTCTCGTATCGGGCTGCGCACCAGCACGCCTTCGGGAATCGGAGACATTCAGGGCCAGATCGAAGTCGATGCCTTCGGCTCGGACGGAACCGCCGAATTCCGAATTCGTCACGCCAATATCTGGATTGGAGAACAATGGCTGATCGGACAATACTGGACCAATTTCCAACCTCTGGACACCTACCCCACCTCGGTGGAATTTAACGGGCCGGTCGGGATCGCTTTCGCGCGCGTACCGCAGGTGCGCTACGCCAATAATATCGGATCGAATACCACCTTCGCCGTTTCCGTTGAAGAAAACGTCGGCGGCTCGGATTCGGATGATCCTGTGCTGACTGGTTCGGTCGAATACAACGATGGCAAATACATCGCTCGTGCCTCGGCGCTCTACGGCAAGGCGCAATCCGGCGACGTCGAGGTCGATCAGACCGGTTTCTCTTTGTCGGGCTCGATCCGACCGTGGGAAGGTGGGTTGTTTCAGGTCAACTATGTCAACGGCGAGGCACTTGGCCCCTACCTGATCGGCTTGGGTGACGCAGTCGTCGGGGGTCAGGCCAACGATGTTGATGGCTACACCATCGAATTCCGTCAGGACCTGAGTTCCAAATGGAACGTCGGCATCGCCTATGGCAAGGAAGACTACGACCTGCCTACATCGACCGGTACTTTGTCGTTCACCGAGCTTGAGACGATTCACGTCAATGCCTTTTACAAGGCGACAGACAACCTGACGCTCAGCGCCGAATACATCTATGGCGAGCGGAACGACACAATTTCCGGCGACACATTCGACGGCAATCGTGTCCAGTTGGCCGCGCAACTCAACTTCTGATGAAAACAGCCTACCCTGCCCGTTAGCGGGCAGGGTTCCACTGTCACTGATCATCTGAGTGTTATGTGCGGCAGCCCCGGTCACAATCAGCGCACTCCGTCGAACACGTCAGGGAAAGATTGGCGCGCGGCGTCCAGATTGATCACCAGCAGAGCATCATAGCTTGCAGGATCAAACGGGTCTTCGGCGGCGACAACCTCACGCCCGAACAGCCAACTTAGACGGCCCGCGTCCAGATTGCCCCGCTCAAAGGGCTGATCACCAAAGTGCGCCCATAACGCCTCGATAAACGCGACATCTGCGCGCTTGTCGGCGGGTTTGCGATCGCGAAAGCGTTCTCGCTGGGTCAGCGGCGTAACGCCCTTGGGATTGGCCCGCCGAATGGTGAACTGGAAGTCTGTTCCGGGCAAACGTCCGGGGAAACCGCGATGTTTCAGCATTGCGAAACCTCAACGGACAAGTTCCAGATATGGCAGGCCATCGGACATGCCTGCGGGATTGAAGTGATCATGCGAACCTCCAGAGCTGCATCACTGTATCGGGACACTCTGAGACCGTGACATTGTTGGTTCATGGTCAGAGCCCCTCCCAGATACACCGGGATTGATCCAGCCGGTAGGCTTCGAAGAACTGCGTTGCGTCAGGTTCGGAGGTGCCGAACGCTACCGGTCTGTCCGAAAACGAAATCACAATCCGGGCAGGCTGCAATTCGTGCTGGGCCACATAAGGCACCGCCAGTGTTTCACACAAATGCTCCATGTCGACTACGGCGACATCATATGTGATACGACCTGCAGTCGATCCGATCTTGGGTGCAATGAACCGAAACCGCACCCAAAGCTCACCCGGATTGGTGTCCAGAAGCACATCGCTAAGCTCGACCGGTTGACCCGATGGCACGGGCAGCAGGTTTGAGGCCAGCGCCGAACCTACTCCGACCAGCAACGTAAAAACCCCGGCGCATCCCCGGATCCGCCAGCGGCGGTTTCCTTCCTCCGGGGGAGCGTGCAGAGCTGTTGCAACCTGCGCGGTCTTATGTCCGGTCAATCGGGGCATTTACGGCTCGGGCCTCCTCGGCGGGCATTTACAGCGGGATATTGTCGTGCTTTTTCCAAGGGTTCTTCAGTTGCTTGCCGCGCAGGCTCGCAAATGCACGTGATACACGGCGGCGGGTCGATTGTGGCATGATCACCTCGTCGATAAAGCCGCGCTCGGCCGCGACGAAGGGATTTGCGAACCGGTCCTCATAGTCCTGAGTGTGTTTCGCAATCTTATCGGAATCGCCGAGATCGGCGCGGTGGATGATTTCGGTCGCGCCCTTTGCACCCATCACCGCGATCTCAGCCGTGGGCCACGCATAGTTGAAATCGCCGCGCAGGTGTTTGGAGGCCATAACATCATACGCGCCACCGTAGGCCTTACGCGTAATTACGGTGACCTTTGGCACGGTCGCTTCGCCATAAGCAAATAGCAGTTTAGCGCCGTGCTTGATCACGCCGCCATACTCCTGCGAAGTGCCCGGCAGAAAGCCCGGAACATCAACAAGCGTCAGGATCGGGATTTCAAAGCAATCACAGAACCGCACGAACCGGGCCGCTTTTCGGGAACTATCGATGTCCAAACATCCTGCCAATACCATGGGTTGGTTGGCCACGACGCCCACGGTCTGCCCTTCAAGCCGGATAAAACCGGTGATGATGTTCTTAGCGTAGTCTTCCTGAATCTCGTAAAAATCACCCTCATCCGCCACTTTGGTGATCAGTTCCTTCATGTCGTACGGCGTGTTCGGATTGTCCGGGATCAGCGTATCCAGCGATGTCTCGACCCGGTCAGGGCTGTCAAAAAACGGGCGAACTGGCGGTTTCTCGCGATTGTTGAGCGGAAGGAAGTCGACAAGACGGCGCACCTCGGCCAGCGCCTCCACATCGTTTTCAAACGCGCCATCAGCGACCGACGACTTTTTGGTGTGGGTTGAAGCCCCGCCCAGTTCCTCCGCCGTCACGACCTCATTGGTGACGGTCTTCACAACGTCTGGGCCGGTCACGAACATGTACGAGGTGTCTTTGACCATGAAGATGAAGTCGGTCATTGCAGGACTGTAAACCGCACCACCTGCACACGGCCCCATTATCACGCTAATCTGTGGCACGACGCCTGAGGCCATGATGTTACGCTGGAACACCTCAGCATATCCGGCCAATGAAGCGACGCCTTCCTGAATCCGCGCCCCGCCCGAGTCGTTGATCCCGATCACCGGCGCTCCGTTTTGAACTGCCATATCCATGATCTTGCAAATCTTCTGCGCATGGGTTTCTGACAGCGAGCCACCGAATACGGTGAAGTCCTGGCTGAAGACGTAGACCATTCGACCATTGATTGTACCCCAGCCTGTGACCACCCCGTCACCAGCAGGCTTTTGTTTCTCCATTCCGAAATCAGTGCAGCGATGGCTGACAAACATGTCAAACTCTTCAAAGCTGCCTTCGTCTACCAGCAACTCGATCCGTTCGCGTGCCGTCAGCTTTCCGCGGGCGTGTTGCGAGTCGATGCGTTTTTGCCCACCACCCAATCGCGCGTTGTTGCGACGGCCTTCGAGCTCGGAAAGGATGTCTTTCATGTCGGTAGTCTCCCAAGAGAATTTGCGCGACCATAACGATTTGGGAGCAGTGGCCAAAGTAGTTTTCGGCAAATTTGCAAATATTTGGCAACACTATTTGAGATAACTGCAAATTTGTTAATTAACACAACAAGCCAAACTGCCGATGGCGTTTCGCGCGATCAGGGTCTAAAGGTAAACCATGCAGTTCAGTTCACCCTCTGTCAGCCGCACGCCCCCCACGCTTGCAACACTCGTTTTGTTGTCAGGATTGTCGGCGCTGAGCATGAATCTGTATCTGCCCAGCCTTCCCTTTATGGCGACGTATTTTCAGACTGATTACAAGGTGATGCAGCTTTCGATCGCGCTTTATCTTCTGGTCAACGCGGCACTGCAAATCTTAATAGGACCCATTGCCGATAAGGCCGGACGTCGGCCTGTACTGCTGTGGGGACTCGCCCTTTTTCTGCTTGCAACGCTGGGGTGTATATACGCCCCAAATGTCGAGACCTTTCTCGCTTTCAGAATGTTTCAGGCCGTCATTGTCGTTGGTATTGTCTTAAGTCGTGCGGCTGTGCGGGACATGTACGAACAGGACCAGGCTGCTTCGATGCTCGGATATGTCACCATGGGGATGGCAGTCGTCCCGATGATCGGCCCTGCTGTCGGCGGGCTTCTCGAAGAAACTTTTGGCTGGAAAGCCAATTTCTGGCTACCCTTTGCCCTTGCGGCGCTAGCGCTGGTGCTGACCTACCAAGATTTTGGCGAAACCGCAGCCGCAAGCGGCAAAACACTGATGCAGCAATTTCGCGAATATCCTGAATTGCTGAGATCGCCCCGCTTCTGGGGCTATTCCCTGTCCTCGGCGTTCTCTTCAGGTGCGTTCTTTGCCTATCTCGGGGGCGCACCCTTTATCGGGACCGAAGTGTTCGGCATGACAGCCGCCGAGGTCGGCATCTACTTTGGTGCGCCTGCGATTGGCTATTTCTTCGGCAACTTCATCAGCGGTCGATTCTCGGTTCGCTTCGGCGTCAACCGAATGGTGCGCTGGGGATGCTGGCTGAATGCAATTGGCGTGGCCCTATCAGCTTTGTTGTTCCTAGTGGATTTGGGAACGGCTCTCAGCTTCTTCGGCCTGATGACCTTCGTCGGGTTGGGTAACGGCATGGCGATCCCAAATGCAACCGCCGGATCGCTTTCGGTCCGCCCGCATCTGGCGGCTACTGCCTCTGGTTTGAGCGGTGCGATCATGTTGGGTGGCGGCGCGGCACTCAGCGCATTGGCAGGCGCATTGCTGACGCATGAGACAGGCGCGATGCCTCTGCTTTGGCTGATGCTGGCAACCGCCGCCCTGGCAATCTGCGCGATCAGCGTTGTTATCTGGCGCGAACGGCAATTGGGTCTGTAGACGGCTTGCGCGACAGGGTTTGCAAAGTTATCCTGCAGATTCAGTAAAGCTGCAAAGAACCGCCATGGCCACTCAGAAACTATACGCTGGCGCCAAGCTGCGCGAAATGCGCACACGCCTGACCCTCACGCAGAAGGATTTCGCCGCAAAACTGGGCGTTTCACTGCCCTATTTGAACCAGATGGAGAATAACAACCGGCCGATCTCGACGACCGTTGTTCTGGCACTGGCGCAAGAGTTTGGTATGGATGTGACCGAACTCAGCACAGGGGATAGCGAACGATTGGTTTCGGATATGCGCGAAGCACTGGCCGATCCGGTGTTTGCCGAAACGATACCCCCTCTGGCTGATCTCAGGCTCACCGCTTCAAATGCGCCCGCGCTTGCACGCGCGTTCATCGAGTTACACCGCGCCTATCGCCAGACCCATGAACGCCTCGCCTCGCTCGACGAGGCATTGGGCCGCGAGGATGCCCGTATTCAGGCCAGCCCATGGGAAGAGGTGCGCGATTTCTTTCACTACTGCGACAATTATATTGACGCCGTTGACCGCGCCGCCGAACGCTTCGCCAGCCGTGCCGATGAAACCAGCGATATTCGACAAGTCGCCCTGAACAGCCTGTCAGAACGCGGCATTCACGTCACTTTTGCCGACACAGAAACCTTACGCAGCTACAATGCTGGTGACAAAACCCTGCGCCTTTCCTCGCGCGCCGCACCACAAACGCAGGTCTTCCAACTATTGCTGCAGGTGGCGTTGATCAGTCAGGATAAGCTGCTTGAAGCAACGCTAGATTTCGCCCGTTTCCAAAGCGATGAGGCCCGCGCCATCGCCAAAATTGGCCTCGCCAACTATTTTGCCGGGGCTTCGCTGATGCCTTACGGCGCTTTCCTGTCCGCAGCGCAAGACTATCGGCATGATTTGGAGCTGCTCAGCAACCGGTTCGGGGCGTCGATTGAACAGGTGGCGCACCGCCTATCTACGCTACAACGCCCCGGCGCAAAGGGGATTCCGTTCTTTTTTGTCCGTGTCGATCAGGCCGGAACGATCACCAAACGCCATTCAGCTACGCGCTTGCAATTTGCCCGCTTCGGCGGCGCCTGCCCACTCTGGAATGTCCACCGGGCGTTCGAGACCCCGGGTCATTTCCTGCAACAGCTAGCCGAGACACCGGATGGCGTCCGCTATATCTCATTGGCTCGTGATGTTTCAAAATCCGGAGGCTCGTTCGGTGCTCCTGTCCGCCGCTATGCCATCGCCTTGGGATGTGAGGTTCGTCATGCCGAAGCATTGGTCTACGCCGATAATCTCGACATAAACAACGCGAGCGCTTACGAGCCCATCGGCATATCCTGTCGCATATGCGAGCGCCAAACCTGCCACCAAAGATCAGTCCCACCGTTAGAGCGCCGCCTGACCATCGACGCCCATAGCCGCGGCACCCTGCCTTATGAGGTCACCTGATCTTCGCCTGGCCATATATATCCTGCGAGTCCGGGGGCAGAGCCCCCGCCTAATCCTTAGCTTTTTGACAAGATCGCCCAGATCTCGTCCTTGAGCGCCGCGCGTTTCTTGCGCAAATCAACCTCGGCCAATTCCTCCATCGGCTCAACATTGGTTTCAGCCCGATGCACGGTGCGGTTGACCTCATGATACTCATCCGCAAGTCGGGCAAAATGCGCATCCGTTTGCTTGAGCTGGCTCATCACTTCGAGCTTGTCGGGGAACTCTTCAGCCAGTTCATGCGGGGTATGAGACATCCAGTTGGCTCCTTGTTTCAGCGTTACATCCCAAGGCTAAACATGACTGTCGCACTCCGCTTTGACGCCGATCAAATTCTGAGCGCAATCAACCAGCTTTCAGGATAAATGCACGCCGTGGGTTTTGGATGTGTCAGCGCTGTGCCGTTGCCCATCTCGGACTTATCCAGGGCTGGTCGTTCGCTTTGGGCAGAGGGTCTTTCTGCAGCAAATGGTCCGACATCTTTTCACCCACCATGATCGACGGCGCGTTCAGATTGCCATTGGTGATTTGCGGGAAAATCGAGCTATCGGCGACGCGCAATCCATCCACCCCAATCACACGCCCTTGCGGGTCGACAACGGCATCCTTGTCATCCGCGCGGCCCATGCGGCAAGTCCCGCAAGGGTGATAGGCGCTTTCGGCATGCTCGGCGATAAAGGCATCTAGCTCATCGTCCGACTGAACCTCCGCCCCCGGTTGGATCTCTTTACCGGCAAAGGGTTTGAACGCCTGCTGTCCAAAGATCTCTCGGGTCAAGCGAATGCAGGTTCTGAAGTCTTCCCAATCCGAATCATGGCTCATGTAGTTGAACCGGATCACCGGCGCGTCTTCGGCTTTGGCGGATCGCAGAGTCACAGCGCCGCGCGAGGGCGACCGCATTGGCCCCACATGCGCCTGGAATCCGTGCCCTTCGGCTGCCGCCTGCCCGTCATAGCGAACCGCCATCGGCAGAAAATGATATTGTATGTCAGGATATTCCACACCCGGTTTCGAACGCACAAAGGCGGCGCTTTCAAACTGGTTCGATGCGCCAAGGCCGGTTTTGGTAAACAACCATTGCGCCCCGATCATCCCCTTACTGATCAGGTTCCAATGCTTGTATAGCGTGATCGGTTGTATCGAGGCCTGTTGGATATAAAGTTCTAGGTGATCCTGCAGATTGGCGCCGACGCCAGGGCGGTCG
Source organism: Ruegeria sp. A5 (assembly GCF_056543005.1). Lineage (NCBI taxonomy): Bacteria > Pseudomonadati > Pseudomonadota > Alphaproteobacteria > Rhodobacterales > Roseobacteraceae > Ruegeria > Ruegeria sp. A5. Next base: position 236,185 of record NZ_JBQGAV010000004.1, on the reverse strand, counting down.
GCGACCACTTTGATACCGTGCTCAGCCAGGTGCGCCGCGGGTCCAACCCCCGAAAGCATCAGCAACTTAGGCGAATTGATAGACGAAGCCGCCAATACAACCTCGCGCCGCGCTGTGATCACTTCCCGTTTGCCACCCCGTATCAATTCGACCCCGGATGCGCGCCCAGAATCAATAATCACGCGCGCCGCAAGACCCCGGATGATTTCGCAGTTTTGCCGCTTGAGCGCTGGCCTAAGGTACGCATTCGCCGCCGACCAGCGCCGTCCTTTCCAGACGGTCTGCTCCATCGGCCCAAAACCTTCTTGTTTCTCACCGTTATAGTCGCCAGTGACCTCATATCCAGCCTGCTGACCTGCATCGACGAACGCCTTAAACAGCGGATTTTCACGAGGCCCTCGCGACACGTGCAGAGGTCCATCCGTGCCTCTCCAGGTGTGATCACCGCCATGGCCACCATCATGCCAGGTTTCCATGCGTTTGTAGTACGGCAGCACATCTGCGTAAGACCATCCATCTGCGCCCATCTCGGCCCAGGTGTCAAAATCTCGCGCGTGACCGCGCACATAGACCATGCCATTGATCGAAGAAGACCCTCCGATCACCTTGCCCCGAGGGCAAGCAAGTTGACGATTGTTCAGATGTGGTTCGGGTTCGGATTTGTAGCCCCAGTCATATCGCGACATATTCATCGGATAGCTTAGGGCGGCAGGCATTTGGATGAAGGGTCCGGCGTCTGTGCCGCCATGCTCGATCACCAGAACCGAGGCTCCGGCCTCACTCAGACGGTAAGCCATCGCGCAACCAGCAGAACCGGCGCCAACAATGACAAAATCTGCTTCCATATTCGTGTCTCCGTTCACCTTCGGGGCAAGATTTTTCGACGAAAAATCTCCGCATTTCCGACGGGTGCAATTTCAAAAATGTAAAGGATTACTCGCCACGTGGATAACGCTGGCTATCCTCGACATCGTTCAGGTCCATATGATTGCGCATGTACCGTTCAGACGCTTTCTGAAGAGGCTGATAGTCCCAAGGATAATAGCCACCCTGCCGTAATGCCTCATAAACCACCCAGCGCCGGGCTTGGCTGGCCCTCACATCGGCATCAAAGCGATCCAAATCCCATCGCGCCTCGGATTTAGCACGCAGTGTTTGCAAGGTGCCTGCATGTTCGGGCAGACCAGCGAGATTTTCCATCTCATGCGGATCAGCCTCGAGATCGAACAGTTGATCGGGGTCCAATGTACAGCGATTGTATTTCCACTTGCCATAACGCAAAGAGACTAAAGGAGCGTATGAGGCCTCGGCGGCATATTCCATTGCAACCGGCGCGGTTCGGTCTGTGCCCTTTGCCAACGGAACAAGGTCCTCACCATCCGTCCAAGGTGAGATTTCAGCCATATCGACGCCCGCCAGCGTACCAAGCGTCGGTGTCACATCGATCGTCGAAACTGGTGTATCGATGCGACCAACTGGAAGATCGGGGGCCGAAATCATGAGCGGCACGCGGGAAGAGCCTTCGAAGAAAGTCATCTTGAACCACAACCCGCGCTCACCCAGCATGTCGCCGTGGTCGGACACGAACAGTATGATCGCCTCCTGACGCGTCGTTTCCAGAACCTCCAGTATCTCACCGATCTTGTCATCCAGATATGAGATATTGGCGAAATAGGCGCGACGGGATTTGCGAATATCCTCGGTCGTTATGTCGAAGCTGCGCCAGTCATTGGCATCGAAAATACGTTTGGAATGCGGGTCCTGATTGTCATATCCCAGATCCGCGATCTGTGGCTCAAGATGCTCACAATCTTCATACAGATCCCAGTACTTGCGTCGCGCCACGTAAGGATCGTGTGGGTGCGTGAAGCTGACGGTCACACACCAGGGGCGATCATCCTTGCCGCGTGCAAGGTCATATAGCTTGGCCTTGGCGTTATAAGCGACCTCGTCATCATATTCCATCTGGTTGGAAATCTCGGCAATGCCTGCCCCAGTGACCGAGCCCATATTGTGATACCACCAGTCGATGCGCTCACCGGGTTTACGATAATCCGGCGTCCAACCGAAATCTGCCGGGTAGATATCAGTGGTCAGACGATCTTCGAACCCGTGCAACTGGTCTGGGCCGACAAAGTGCATCTTGCCGGACAAACAGGTGTAATATCCTGCACGACGAAGGTGGTGGGCATAGGTCGGGATATCGCTGCTGAACTCGGCGGCGTTGTCATAGACGCCAGTACGCGATGGCAGTTGACCCGACATAAAGCTCGCACGTCCCGGAGCACAGAGCGGCGAGGCAGTGTAGGCATTTGCGAAACGCGTTGATCTTGCCGCCAGCTCCTTCAGGTTCGGCGCATGCAACCATTCTGCAGGACCGTCGGGGAAGAGGGTCCCGTTGAGCTGATCCACCATCAGGATCAGAATATTCGGCTTTGTCATTTTTCGGCCTCTAGGAAAACTCTCAGTACCCGCAGCGCATGGGTGACTGCCCGCTGCGGCTCTTGTGGGGAATTCAGTGCAGAGTGGATGTACAAACCATCGATCAGCGCAATCATACCTTCGGCAGCCTCGCTCGGGTCACTCATATGCGGACGCAACGCGTGGATCAGGTTCGAGCGGATGCGCGCCTGATAGATTTGCCAGAGCCTCAGCGCATCATCGTTGGTTTGCGCCAAAACATAAAAAGTCATCCAAGCTGCGATAACATCCGGTGTGAAACATGATGGCGCGAAACAGGCGCGAATGATGGCCTGTGCGCGCTCTTCCGGATCTGCCGTGCTGAGTTGTGCGCGCGCTTCAGATCCAAAATCCGTCAGGATACGCCGCATCGCGGCTAGGAATATCTGTTCTTTGCCCCCAAAGTAATGATGCGCCAATGCACTGGACATCCCTGCGCGTTTGGCGATCTGGCTAACGGTGACATCAAGGGATTTTTGCGCGCCAAGCTCGGCGATCGTCGCCTTGACGATCGCGTCCCGCCGGATCGGCTCCATTCCGAGTTTTGGCATCTTCGCCTCTTCGCCATACCTGAGTGCAAGGAAGGCTAAGCGGTTTTTATTGACTCGTCAATCAATAACGGCTCTTGGTTTCGCATGTTGGGTCTCAGAACCTTGCGGCGGTGTGCCGCCACGGCTCAGCACGGCTTCACGCCAGGTGATGAAGCTGACGGCAGCCAGGATCAGAGTGCCTCCTGCAATTACCCAGATGTCGATGCGTTCATGGAAGGCCAAAGCGCCGAGCAAAGTGGCCCAGATCAGCTGCAGGAACGTCACTGGCTGGGTCACGGCCACCGGGGCAGCCTGCAATGCAAGCGTCATGAAATAGTGCCCCGCAGTCGCAAAGCTGGCGACGATGAAAAGTATACCAAGATCGCGCAGGCTGGGCGGCTCCCAAACCGCGACGGCGAAAGGGATAAGCGCGATGGTGACCCATATCGAAAGATGGGCAACAACGGCCGAGGGACGGATATCACGGACCATGACTTTGGCCAGCAGATAGGAACCACCAAGCGCTAGCGCAGCCCCCAGCATCGCGATGTGACCGGGCAAAATCTCGCGAAAGCCCGGGCGCAGGATGATCACTACTCCAATCACAGCAACCCCAATCGCGGCGATACGACGAAAAGCTAGCTTTTCACCCAAGAACAGTGCCGCACCCACCGTGACGTATATAGGTGTCATGTAATTCATCGCGGTCACCTCGGCGAGGGGGATGCGCGTCATCGCAAAAAACCACAGCATGACGGCGATGGCGTGGACCATTCCGCGTAGTCCAAACAGCGTTAGATTGCGCGGGGTCAATGGAGTTCCGAGGATCGCCCGGATTGCGGGCAAAAGAAACACCAGACCCAGGACATAGCGCAAGAATGCCGCTTGAATGGGGTTCATGCTGGTTCCCAGCACCTTCACCAGCGCATTCATGCCCACAAAGGACAGCCCGGCCGCAAGCATCCAAAACATGCCAACAAGCGGGCGGTGCTGATCATTAGGTGAGGTCATACAAACGGTTGAACACCGAATTCTGATCCGGGACAACCCTTCACATGATAACAAGTTTCAACGCGATCATAAGCATCACGATTCCGATGATAAAATCAAGAATCTGCCATGCGCGCGGGCGTGCAAAAATCGGTGAAAGCACTCTGGCACCGTAGCCGAGCGAAAAGAAGAAAACGAAACTCGAAGTCATCGCCCCTATCGCAAACCCCATGCGGTCTGAATATTGGGCCGATATCGACCCGATCAATACGACCGTATCCAGATATACATGGGGGTTGAGCCAAGTGAAGGCCAGCACAGTTAGCATGGCCGCACGCAGGCTGGTGCGCTGCCCTGTTGCGGTATCCATCACCGCCCCTCCCTGCCAGGCAGACCAAAAACTTCGTAGGGCGTACCAAATCAGAAACACCGCCCCACCATAGCGCATCACCGTTTCAAACCACGGCGCGGCCTGAGCCAGGGTGCCGAACCCTGCAACACCCGCCCCGATCAATATCGCGTCAGACACTGCGCAGGTCAGGCACAGGGCAAAGACGTGCTCGCGCCGCAGGCCCTGGCGCAAAACAAAGGTGTTCTGAGCGCCTATCGCCAATATCAGGCTAAAGCTCAGGGCAAATCCGGCGATCATTGATGGGAACATGCGGCCTCCTGTCGATGGTCGTTGACTACATGGCTGGCGAGGTTCTATCAAATTAATGATGATTACCTGAATTAAGTATCTCTAATGCTACTCGACCCCCATCAGCTAGCCGCATTGGCGGCGATCTTGCGTCATGGCAGCTTTGAAGCCGCGGCAGCAGAGCTGTCCGTTACCCCGTCCGCCATTTCGCAGCGGATCAAGGCGTTGGAGGATCGTGTTGGTGCAGCTCTCATTCATCGCGGAACCCCATGCACCGGGACACCGGCGGGTCTGCGGATCGCCCGTCACGCCGAAGATATCGGCCTGTTGGAGGCGAAGCTGGCGCGAGAGCTGACTCTGGATCAGCGTGAAGGTCCGGTACGGGTGCGCATCGCACTACCGGCTGACAGTCTTGCCACATGGTTTATCGACGCGATGGCGCGCGCCGAAGACATACTGTTCGACCTCGTGATTGACGATCAGGATCATTCGGCTGACTGGATGCGGCGTGGCGACGTAAGTGCGGCGATAACGGTGGGCGGTCAAAACATCACTGGATGCGATGCCATTGCATTGGGCACTTTGCGCTATTTGCCGACCGCGTCCCCGGCCTTCATGCGGCGGTGGTTTTCTGACGGGGTTTCCGCCAAATCTCTGGCACAGGCCCCATGTTTGACCTTCAACCGTAAGGACAATCTGCAGAAATCCTGGATATTTGCCCAGACAGGCAGGCACCTTTCGCCGCCGTCGCACTTTCTGCCATCCTCGAACGGCTTTGTTGACGCGGCAATCGCCGGTCTGGGATGGGGCATGAACCCCGAATGCCTTGCAAGAGGAGCGATCGCAAGTGGGCAGCTCTGCGAGGTGATACCCGATGCGCCGCTGGATATCGAACTGACCTGGCAGATCGGGCGCGTCCTTGCCCCTGCCCTTGCACCCCTGACCCAGGCGGTACTCCACGCGGCGGCCCAGCAACTGATCGCCCCAGTTGGGTCTTAGGCCTGCGACTGAGCCGCCTTTTGCGGTTTCGCGATGCGATAACAACTAAAGGCCGCCCAGATGCTGGCCAGCACGATGAACACGATGGCGGCTGCAACCTCGTGCATATGGGCGACCGCAGCCAGCATTGCAGACAGGGCAACCGCAGCAAGCCTGCAGATGGATTTGATGGCGGCCGCGCCCTGAATACGCTGATCCTTTGGGGCAACGTCTAAAAAATATAGCTGACGCGCACTGGATATCCCCGTTGTCGCCACTGAAACGACAAACAGGGCAATGGCGTGCAAGTGTACCTCGTGATCAATATGGGCATAGTGGAACGCCAATAATACGATCCCAGTCAGCGCGACCATCAAGTTGCCTGCGACCATCACCGCCCGGTGGGACTTCATATTCACCAATTGCCACAAGGGTGCCGAAACCAGATAGCCGGACGCGGATGAGATTATCATCGCCGTCAGACCTTTGGCCGAGCTGTGATGTGCCTCGGCGGCGATAAGTGCGAAGAACGGAACCGACAACGACACGACAACCAAAGGAAGCCGCAGGGCCATATAGCGCCCGAACCATGGCTGTTCGAACATGCCAGCGATGCCTGAGATGATGCTTCGCAGCGATTGATGCCCTGCCGCTTTGGGCTTTCCATCATCGGACTCATCGGGGCCGATTTCGGCCATGCCGAGAATGCACAGCGCCGAAAAGAGGAAAAACACGACCGAGGCGGCAATTACCGCGGAATGGCGCGAGAATGGCGGGTACTCTTTCGTGATCTCGTGTATCAGCAACACCAACCCGATCGCACAAAGACCTCCTGCGCCCAGTTGGAGATAGCGAATGATCATCCTGGATTTCGATTTCAGATGATCGCCCAACAGATCTGACAGCATCAGGGATTGGCTTTCCTCAATCAGCCCGATCATAAAAAAGGCGATGACAAAGGCGATGGCCGTCAACGAGACACTGCCGGTGGCCGCGATCAGAAGGGCCATCAGAAGGCAACCGCCAATGCCGATCTCGGTCAGGGCAATCCCGCGCTTCTTCCGCGCCTGCGCTGCGATGGATCGCGCGAAAAACACGTCCGATATCATGCTACCGACCATGCGAATCGACACTAATGCACCGGCAAGGAACATCGGTAACTCCAGCGAGACGGCAAGGAATGGCAATACGATAGACGGGCTGCCCAAAGTCCACGCCACCTGGGAAAGGATACTTTGGCTAGCCAGAACCGGGACATTTCGTCGGGCCGGATCAGTCGATTTACTCGCCATTTGCGATGCTCTGCATGATGTGCCTACGGTTGCCTTTCAGGTCCTTCAGCCTCAATGATCTGAGTTTAATCGCAAGAGGCTTCAGGACCAAGGCTTGTGTAAGACGCGCAACTGCAACAGAAAAACCCGGCCGCTGGGCCGGGTTTGGTTCATCTGGCGATTGTCCGGTACATCAGAGCTGCGCCATAACCTCGTCGGTCGCTTCGAAGTTCGTGGTCACGCGCTGAACGTCGTCGTCGTCTTCCAAAGCATCCACCAGTTTCATCAGCTTTTGCATGTCTTCCAGACCCAACTCGGTCGTCGTTGTCGGCTTCCAGACCAGCTTGGTGGATTCGGATTCGCCCAGCGCCTCTTCCAGCGCGTTTGACACATCGTTCAGATCCGTATCTGCGCACCAGATGATGTGACCGTCATCCGAGCTTTCGACATCCTCTGCCCCGGCCTCGATCGCGGCTTCGAAAATCGTATCCGCATCGCCTGCGTCTGCCTGATACACAACTTCGCCCTTGCGATCGAACATGAACCCGACCGAGCCGGTTTCACCCAAGTTTCCACCATTCTTCGAAAAGGTCGAACGAACAGTCGAGGCGGTACGGTTGCGATTATCGGTCATCGTTTCAACAATCACGGCCACACCGTTGGGACCATAGCCCTCATACCGGATTTCTTCGTATTCATCGCCCTCGCCTGCTACGGACTTCTTGATCGCACGGTCGATCACGTCCTTGGGCACCGAATTCGATTTGGCCTCTTTCACCGCCAGACGCAGGCGCGGGTTCTTGTCCGGATCGGGGTCGCCCATCTTGGCGGCGACCGTGATCTCTTTCGACAGCTTGGAAAACAGTTTGGACCGCGCGGCGTCCTGACGTCCCTTGCGGTGTTGGATATTGGCCCATTTGGAGTGGCCTGCCATGGTGCGTCCTCGTCATCGTGATTGCGTGTTTGGCGCTCATATAGACGTTTGCGGGGCAAAGGATCAAGAGAGCGGCTTGCCCTGTCTTCGCCCGTGACTATGGTGGCGGTATGACGACAGATCAGATCATTCTTTTTTCCCTTTTCATCGCCGTTTTCGGAATGCTGCTCTGGGGGCGGTTCCGCTATGACCTTGTAGCATTCACCGCCTTGATGATCGCGGTCACGCTGGGTGTGGTGCCCGTTGACAATGCCTTTGCCGGGTTCGGGCACCCGGCCACGATAATCGTGGCGTTGGTGCTGGTGGTTTCTGCCGGTCTGGTGCGCTCAGGTGCAGTGTTCATGATCACGCGCACGCTGGTCGATGCATCGCGCGGATTGGGCGCGCATATCGCACTAATGGGCGGCATCGGGGCGATCCTGTCAGCCTTCATGAACAACGTCGCGGCGCTGGCGCTGCTGATGCCGGTCGATATCCAGACCGCGCGCAAAGCGGGGCGCCCGGTCGGCCTTAGCCTGATGCCGCTCAGCTTTGCGACGATCCTGGGAGGGATGGCCACGCTGATCGGTACGCCGCCAAATATCATCATCGCCTCGATCAGGGCTGAAACGCTGGGCGAACCGTTTCATATGTTCGATTTCGCACCGGTGGGCGGGTTGGCTGCAATTGCGGGGCTGGCGTTCGTCGCGCTGATCGGCTGGCGCCTCATCCCCAATCGCGGCGCGCAGGAAGAAACCTCGGAAGTTTTGGCCGAATACATCGCCGAACTGACGATCCCGCCTGAATCGCCCCATATCGGGAAACGGGTCAGTGAGCTCTACGAGGCTGCCGAGAAATCTGACGTCGCTATCATCGGCCTGATCCGGAACGGAAAGCGACGCTATGGTCGATCAACCCACGCAACCCTGCATGAAGGCGATGCGCTTGTTCTGGAAGCACGCCCCGAAGCGCTGGATGAGTTCCGCGCCGCGCTCAATCTGGATTTCTCGGACGCCCGTCGGCAGGAGGTTTTGACTGCCGAAGGCGAAGGGCTGGAAGTGGTTGAAGTCGTTGTCCCCGAAAGCGCGCGCATCACTGGGCGAACTGCGCAGGCGTTAGGACTGGCCTGGCGACAGAGTACAGTCCTGATGGGCATTTCACGCCAAGGGCGCCGGATATCCAGTCAGGTTCGCAAAACCGAGGTCGAGCCCGGCGACATCTTATTGCTGCTGTGCCCGCGCGACCGAGCACCCGATGTCACCGAGTGGCTCGGCTGCCTGCCCTTGGCCGAGCGCGGCTTGAATGTAACCGCGAATGAGAAAGCCTGGCTTGCCATCGGCCTGTTTGCGGCTGCCGTGTTGGCGGCCAGTATCGGGTTGATCTATCTGCCGATCGCACTGGGGTTCGTGGTCGTAGCCTATGTGCTGACCAAGATCATGCCGATTGCGGATATCTACAACCACATCGAATGGCCAGTGGTTGTATTGCTGGGGTCAATGATCCCATTGGGTAGCGCGCTTGAAACCTCGGGCGGAACCGAGTTGATCGCCAACGCCTTGATTCAGCTGACCAACGGCCTGCCCGCCTGGGCAATCCTGACCGTACTGATGGTCGTGACGATGACCCTGTCCGATGTGTTGAACAACACAGCCACCGCCATTGTCGCGGCCCCTGTTGGCATTCAGATGGCGCGCACGCTTGAGGTGTCGCCAGATCCGTTTCTGATGACGGTGGCCGTTGCGGCGTCTGCCGCGTTTCTGACGCCCATTGGGCACAAGAACAATACGCTGGTGCTTGGTCCCGGAGGATACCGTTTTGGTGATTACTGGCGCATGGGGCTGCCGCTGGAAATCCTGATCATCGCGGTCTCGATCCCCGCGATCCTTGTGTTCTGGCCGCTTTGATGGCTAAAGGCTGTCTATGAAACGCTTTCTGATCCTGCAACTGCGCCCGGAAACCGATGCATCGGATGCCGAATATGCCTCGATACTGGACAAAACCGGGCTGAGCCCTGCGCAAACTCATCGCATCCGGCTGGATTGCGAAGACCTGCCCGAAGGGTTGGATGTCGTCGATTACGCTGGTGTCATCGTGGGTGGGGGTCCCGGCTGCGTCAGCGACGATCCGACCACCAAATCCGCGCTGGATGCAAAGATCGAAGGCGCAATCATGGGACTGATGCCCCAGATCACTGCGAAAGATCACCCGTTCATGGGCTGCTGCTATGGCTTGGGTATTCTCGCCGTACATTTGGGCGGAGATGTCAGCAAACGGCAATTTGGCGAACCGGTCGGACCGTCCGACTGCCGTCTGACAGAGGATGGCGCCCAAGACCCCTTGACCGCAGGCCTAAAGCCGAAATTCGAAGCGTTTGTGGGACATAAGGAAGCCGTGCAGTTACTGCCGGATGGCTGCGTTCATCTGGTAGCGTCTAACCCCTGCCCGTTTCAGATGATCCGCTGGGGGCAGAATGTCTATGCCACCCAGTTCCACCCCGAAGCGGACGCCAAAGATTTTGAGCAGCGGATTAACATCTACAAGGACCACGGCTATTTTCCGCCGGAGGATGCGCAAAGCTTGATCGATATGTGCCATGCCGCAGACGTTACGGAGCCGGGTGAAATCCTGCGCCGGTTTGCTCAACGCTACGGGTGACCCAACGGCGTTGTTGCCTGATCTACGACCCCTCGCATAGGCTGGCCCGAATGACTTTGGGAGGAGTTGTTCTTGGACCTGCTTATCAACGTTGGCCTGCCCATTTCGCTGGCCATTATCATGTTGTCACTGGGGATCGGGCTAGAAGCCGCCGATTTCCGCCGGGTTTTGGCGCGGGGGTACCCCTTCGCCATTGGCGCCATCAGTCAAGTTGTGCTGATACCATTGGCTGCCTTCGCGACGGTCACTCTGTTCGGACTGCCCGCTGAAATCGCCGTGGGTGTCATGCTTTTAAGCTTTTGCCCCGGTGGGGTCACCAGCAACATCCTAGCAAAGTTTGCCAAGGGTGATGTGGCACTGTCGGTCAGCCTGACAGCGGTGATCAGCCTGCTGTCCATCGTGACCGTCCCCATTCTGGCCGCATGGTCCATAGATCATTTCATGGGCGAGGCCGCACCCAAAGTTTCGATCAGCGCATTAGCCACCGCGCTGTTCCTGATCACGACCCTACCAGTCGCCATTGGTGTCGCCATACGTCACTTTGCAAGGGGGTTCGCCATTCGGGTCGACGGCCCGCTTTCGACGCTCGCATCGATACTGTTCGTGCTGATCGTCGCGGCGGCACTGGCCGGAAACTGGCAGTTCTTCATCCAAAACCTCAGCTCGATTGGGGCAGCTCTGATCGCGTTGAACGTTGCGCTGTTGCTGATCGGTCTGGGGCTGGCGCGCATCGCCAATCTGACATGGAGTGAGGCGAAAACGATCTCGGTCGAGACTGGCATTCAGAATTCGGCGATGGGAATTACGCTGGCAGCTTTGATCACCGGCACCACGACCGGCTTCAGCCCACTTGCCGTTCCTGCCGCCGTTTATGGTATCACGATGTATGTGGTCGTAACCCCCTTCATCCTTTGGTTCCGCAGCCGCTGAAAGGACATCCGATGACCAATAACACCGCAGACGCGATCGTGATCGGAGGCGGCCTTGCGGGCCTCTCGGCGGCGGCCGAATTGGGCGACCGGGGCAAGCGGGTGATCGTGCTGGATCAGGAGCCTGAGCATTTTCTGGGTGGACAGGCGTTTTGGAGCCTCGGCGGCCTGTTCATGATCGACACCCCCGAGCAGCGCCGCATGGGCATCCGCGACAGCCACGATCTGGCCCTGCGCGACTGGATGGGCAGCGCGCAGTTTGACCGCGATGAAGACAACTGGCCCCGCAAATGGGCTGAAGCCTATGTCGAGTTCGCCGCAGGTGAAATGCGTCCGTGGCTGCATGAAATGGGGCTGCGCTGGTTTCCCGTCGTGGGCTGGGCCGAACGCGGCGGTTCTTATGCGGACGGCCATGGCAACTCGGTCCCGCGCTTTCACATCACTTGGGGAACCGGCCCAGGTGTACTTGAGCATTTTATCCGCCGCGTCCGCGCGCATTTCGACGCCGGCTTGATCCAATTGAAGTTCCGTCACCAAGTCAGCCACATCATTATGCAAAATGGTTCTGCCAAAGGCGTGTCAGGGGAGGTCCTGGCCGATGACGGCATTCAAAGAGGTGGCAAGACCAACCGGGACGAAGTAGGCGAATTCGAAGTCTATGCCCCTTCGGTTATTGTCACCTCTGGTGGGATCGGTGGGAATTTCGAGATGGTGAGACAGAACTGGCCCCGCGACCGGCTGGGTGAACCGCCCAAAGATATGGTGGCAGGCGTTCCGTTTCATGTCGATGGCCGCATGATCCCGATCAGCGAGAAAGCTGGCGGACATGTCATCAACGGCGACAGAATGTGGCATTACACTGAAGGTGTGCGCAATTGGGATCCGATCTGGCCCGCGCACGGTATACGTATTCTACCCGGCCCAAGTTCGATGTGGTTCGATGCGCGCGGCAATCGCCTGCAACCCCCTTGCCTGCCGGGGTTCGATACGCTGGGAACGCTGAAAGAGATCCTGAAAACCGGATATGAATACAGCTGGTTCGTTCTGACCCAGAAGATCATCAAAAAGGAATTTGCACTTTCGGGGTCCGAGCAGAACCCGGATTTCACTTCGGGCAGCTGGAAAGAGGTGCTCCGTCAGCGCATCCTTTCTGGCACCAAGGCGACTGGCCCGGTCGAGGCGTTCAAGGAAAAGGGCGAGGATTTCGTCGTCGCCAACACGCTGACTGAATTGGTCAGCGGCATGAACCAATTAGGCGGGGGTCTGATAGACGAGACGCATCTGCGCACCCAGATCGAGGCACGGGATTCTCAGGTCGACAATCCGTTTTCCAAAGACGCCCAGATGATGGCCATCCTTGCGGCACGCAATTATCGGGGCGACAAGCTGATCCGGACGGCCAAACCGCACAAGTTCCTCGATCCATCAAACGGCCCGCTAATCGCGGTCAAGCTGCACGTACTGACCCGCAAGACACTGGGTGGGCTGCAGACCAATCTGGACAGTCAGATGATCGGCGCCAATGGACAAATCGTCCCCGGCTTGTTTGCAGCCGGAGAGGTCGCGGGCTTTGGCGGCGGCGGCTATCACGGGTACAACGCGCTAGAGGGCACGTTTCTGGGCGGTTGCATCTTCTCGGGTCGCAACGCAGGAAGGTCCCGCGCAGTGGCCTGATTACTGGGTGCGCACGAATTTCAGTATCGGCTCACCTGCAGCATCGAGCAAAACCATGCTGTCGCCGGCAACGGCATAGTTCGTCACGTTTTGCAGGGCGGCAAAGAACTGATCCTCGACCTCGTCCAGTTCTGGCGGGCACGCCATTAAAGTCGCGGCCATATTGTCTGGAAACTCAAGGCTGTTGCCGGTGATCTCGGCTTGCCCGGAAAACCGGTTGCAACCGCCCGTGCCACCGAACGCACCACCTTGGGCGAAGGAAAGCTGGGGCGGCCGTTTTGTATCTAGCACGGTTCCACCGATACCGATGGCTGTCCACTCGGTCCCTTCCAGGGTCGCGGGGCTCTGAGCACCGGCCTGCACCAGCACAAGATCTGCCGAATTGCCTTCGCCGTTGGTCAGCACGGGATGGACCGTATCCGTCGTAAACAACAGCTCACCCCCGCGATAGATCGATCCGCGTACTGCATAGGTCATACCCTCGCGGATCAGCGCGTCGTCAAAAGTCAGCTCAAATTCCGAGGGCACTCCGTTCAACGCATAGCGTTGCGCCGCCAGCGTGACCGCTGCCGCATCGGCCCGAGAGATATCCTGCAATTCGACAAATAGCGTCGCATCCGGTGGCAGGGCGATCCGTTCACGGTAGGTTGCCGTGCCAGTGACTGTTCCTGCCGAGCTTTGGCTGCCCAGCAAAGCCAATACGATTGCTCCGGCCACAATGGCCTGCCCGAGTTTTGGAAAAGGCATGATCCCATCCTTTCACATTCATCTTAGGCAAAAAGATTGTGACGATATCGACATTTACAAGGCCCGAAACACCAGGTCGGCGAATCCGTGCCAGTGTCAGAGCGGCCAGATGAACGGAATAAGAAGTGACGCCAGCAGACCCACAGTCAGGTTCAGCGGCACACCAACTTTCAGAAAATCGGTGAATCTGTACCCACCCGGGCCATACACCATCATGTTGGTCTGATAGCCAATCGGCGTCGCAAAGGATGCCGATGCCGCCACCATCACCGCGACCACCAGCGGGCGCGGATCAATTCCTACAGCCTGAGCCAGAGAGATCGCGATCGGAGTGACCACCACCGCCACGGCGTTGTTCGAAACCAATTCGGTTAGCACCGAGGTCAACAGATATACGGCCCATATGATCAAGAAAGGTGGCAACATGCCCAGCGCCGGTGCGACCGCTTCGACAATCAGTGTAACCGCGCCCGATTTATCGAGCGCAGCCCCAATTGCGAGCATGGAGAAGATCAGGGCCAGCAATCGGCCTTCGACAAATGAGAACGCCTCATCCGCGTCGATACATCGGGTCAGCAGAACCACGGCAACGGCGATGATCGACAACAGCAAAATCGGTGCCACGCCCAACCCCGCCAGGGCGACGATCCCGACCAGCGCACCGATGGCTATGGGCGCATGGCTGCGGCGAAACGCTCGTGCCGAAGGTTGCGTAACATCGACCATATCCATATCGGCGGCCAGCTTCTGGATATCCGCAGGCGAGCCCTCTAACAGCAGCGTATCCCCAACACGCACGGTCAAGGCATCCAACTGACGCCCGATATTCTGGTTCCTGCGATGAACCGCCAGGACGTAGACACCATATCGGCGACGTAACCGCATCGCACCAAGCGTTCGACCGACCATTCGGCAGCCCGGCGTGATCAGAACCTCAACCGTCTTGGTCTCAACGGCTGAGACCTGATCCACGCGCTTGAGTTCCTTGTTGCTTTGAAGACTCAGCAATTCGGTCATCTCGGTGCGCAAAACTACCCTGTCGCCCACTTTCAGCGTCACCCCCTTGAGGTTCCGCCGCAGTGAATCATCGCCTCGGATGACGTCGATCAGGCGCACACCGGGGCGCTTGAACAGCTGAACACCGGTCACTTCGCGGTCGATCAGATTGCTGTCGGGTGGGATAACCGCCTCAGTAAAAAACTTCATCTTGGAGCGGTCGCTAAGCATCTCGGCCATGCTGTCACGCTCGGGTAGCAGTCGTGGCGCAATGAAGCGCAGGTACACCATACCGTAGATCACCAGCGCGATGCCCAGCGGGGTAACCTCGAAGATTGAAAACGCCGTCATACCCTGTGCGCGGGCCACACCATCGACCAACAGGTTAGTCGAGGTGCCAATCAGCGTCAGCGTACCCCCAAGGATCGCCCCATAGCTGAGCGGGATCAACAATTTAGACGCCGAAACGTTCAGCGTGCGGGCGATCTGGATAAAGACCGGGATCATTACAACGACAACCGGTGTGTTCGACACCACCGCCGAAGCGACGACGACAAACGCCATCAATAACCCGATGGCAAACCGAGGGTTCACCTGCGCCTGCTTCTGCGCGAGCGAGGTGAACGCATCAAGCGCTCCGGTGCGCACCAAGGCACCCATGATGATGAACATCGCGCCGATGGTCCACGGCGCGGGATTCGAAAGGACTGCAAGCGCACTTTGATAGGGCAGGATACCGGTTGCCAGCATCAGGGCCGCCCCGCCGATTGCGACAACTTCGGTCGGATAGACCTCGCGCAGAAACATGATGAACATGCCCGCTACGATCATCAGCGCCAGAATTGCGCTGCCCATCTCTGTCAGTTGAAGGAATTGCATTCTTGGTATTCTGTCCGAACCCTGATTTGGCATACGCGCCTAATAGGTAGTTTCACGTATTGCGTGCGGCGGGGCAAGTCTGACGTGCTTTTCAGGGTGTAGACTGCTGCAACCGCCCGCCAACACGAATCATCTGCACGGATTTTGCGCTTCCATCGCGGTCATCGGTTTCGACAAAAACTCCGCTCAAGGTCGCCTCACCTGTCGCAGGCGTAAACCGCGCCTTGGGCATCCCGGTTATGAACCGGCGCATCGGTTCCTGCTTGTCCATTCCGATGACCGAGTCATAGTCGCCGCACATCCCGGCATCGGTCAGATATCCTGTACCGCCCGGCAATACCTGCGCATCCGCGGTAGGCACATGCGTATGCGTCCCAACCACAAGGCTTGCGCGTTTGTCGCAATAATGGCCCATCGCCATTTTCTCGGACGTTGCCTCGCAATGCATGTCGACGATGATCGCCTGCGCCTGGCCGCCGCGTGGGTGCGATTTCAGGATCGGTTCAATGGCCGAAAAGGGATCGTCAAAGGGGCGTTTCATGAAGACCTGCCCTAACACCTGCACCACCAAAACCTTGCGACCGCCCGGCGCGGTGAACAGTCGATGCCCCCGCCCCGGTGCCCCTTTGGCATAATTCAACGGACGCACGATGCGAGGTTCTTTCTCAATAAACTGCAGCATGTCTTTCTGGTCGAAAGCATGATCGCCCAGGGTGATACAATCGGCCCCCGCGTCCAAAAGCAGCTTGGCGTGGTCCCCGCTCAGCCCCATTCCGTTCGAGGAGTTCTCGCCGTTGACAACGACAAAATCCAGCCGCCATTCGTCACGCAGGCGTGGCAGATGCTGCTGGATGGCGGCGCGACCCGAGCGCCCCATGACGTCACCAAGAAACAAAATCCTCATGATTGCGGTCCTAGGGGCTGGAAGTGGCAATAACAAGGCAGAAGCAAACAATCACTCAGCCTGAAGCCTGCCAATGTAAAGGAAATCGCGATCGCGCATAGCGAGGGATAACTTAGAAAGTTAGCACCCGGCTTTCAGTAATCACCATATCGAGTGGTTGATCGGTCGGCTCCAGCGGCATATGTTCGGCTTCCTGCGCATCAAAGGCAAATCCTATGGCAAGCGTCGGGCGCTTGGCGCGCAACCCTTCAAGCGTGCGATCATAGAAGCCGCCGCCATAGCCCAAGCGACCACCCTTCGCATCAAACGCAACCAGTGGCACGATCAGGATCTCCGGGTCGAAATAGTCATCGATCTCGGGCACTTTCGCGCCGAAGGGTCCATCTTTCAGCATGCCCTCAGGCGTCCATCGAGAGAAGCGCAACGCCTGTCCTGCGGCCCGAATGACAGGCACGCCCACTGGGCCATATGCAGAAGCCTCGGCCATTGCAGGCAGCGGGTCGATTTCGGTGCGGATCGGCATGTAGCCAGACATGGGAACACCGCGATGACCCGCCAGAACCTCGGACAAGCGCCCGGCCGCGCCCGGGATGCGCATATCAAACGCTACCTTGCGTCGCGCGAATGCCACCTTGCGCGCTGCGGCCTTGATTTCAGTCAGATCGGTTGTCTCGTTCACAGTAGCACCACGCTGGCAAGCCCCAGAAAGATGAAGAACCCCATGACATCCGTTGTCGTGGTCACAAAGGTTCCTGACGCCAGCGCCGGGTCAACACCCAGACGGTCCAGCACGACCGGTACTACCGTACCAGCAAAGCCCGCGATGATCATGTTCACGACCAGCGCCGATCCGATCACGACGCCCAGCAGCGGGGAATCGAACCACATCATCCCGACGGTTCCCAACACGATAGCGAAACACAGCCCGTTGAGCATTCCCACCAGCAGTTCTCGCCGGATCACGCGCCCTACGTTCGAGCCGGTCAGGTCGCGTGTTGCCAACGCCCGCACTGCAACGGTAAGTGATTGGGTCCCGGCATTGCCCCCCATCGAGGCGACGATCGGCATCAGGATCGCGAGCGCCACCAGTTGATCAATCGCGGCCTCAAACTGAGAAATCACCAGCGATCCGCAAATCGCCGTAACCAGATTGACACCAAGCCAAGGCAAGCGGCGCCTACTGGTTGCCGCTACACTATCGGACAGAGAGCTTTCGTCCGAGACGCCCGCAAGACGCAGCATATCCTCTTCGTATTCTTCGTCCAGGACCACCATCGCATCGTCGATGGTGATGACACCGACCAAACGACCGTCGCCATCCACGACTGGAGCCGAAATCAGGTGATACTGATTGAACGCATAGGCCACGTCCTCTTCATCCTGTTCGACGGGTATGGTGTGGAATTCATCTTCGGCAATGTCCTGCAGCGGCACCTCGCGCCGGGTTGCCATCAACTTGCCCAGCGTGACCTGAGCAACCGGTTTCAATCGCGGGTCAACAAGTATGACATGATAGAACTGTTCCGGCAAATCGTCGGTGGCACGCATGAAATCGATGGCCTGCCCCACGGTCCAGTGATCGGGCGCCATGACCACCTCGCGCTGCATAAGGCGGCCAGCAGAGTTTTCTGGATAAGATAGGGCTTGCTCTGCCGCGACGCGTTCGGAGTCTTCAAGCGCGCCCAGGATGGTTTCTTGCTGCGGCTCTTCAAGGTCTTCCAGAAGGTCAACAACGTCATCACTTTCCATATCCCGAACGGCTTCGGCCAGAACGTCCGGTTTCAGGACATTGATTACTTCTTCCCGAACTGACTCGTCGAGCTCCGACAGGATATCGCCGTCGAACTCTTTGTCATACAGCCGGATCAGGCGCGCACGGTCGTAAGGATTGATCTGCTCCAGAAGGTCAGCGATATCGGCCGCGTGCAGCGGCTCCATCAGCTCAATCAGCTTGGCACGATCTTCGACATCAACCGCATAAAGGATGGCCGCAACGGTTCGCGGGTCCAGCGCATAGGCGTCCTCATCGCGGGGCTGATCGGGTCTGGCTTCGTCGTTGCCTGTCGTCATGCGCTGCCCCTCTTTCTTGTCGATTGCCCCTAGATAGAAGAAGCAGCTACCGGAAAACAATGACAATGGTCCAATTTACCCGCATCTTTCGCGCCCCTATGCTGGTTGGCGGTCCAAAACAGGCGGAGAACAGAACAAATGGCGCAAAAGACGCTTCTGAAGGGACGTGTGCTTAGCTTCAACGGATCACCGTTCGAAGGTGAGCCCACCGATGCGACCAAAATTCACCAAGCCGTCCTGATCGAAGATGGCCGCATCGCGGCACTGGGCCAGGCGTCCGACCTGTCTGACGCGCATCCCGAAGCCAACATTAAGGATTATGGCGATCAGCTGATCATGGCGGGATTTGTGGATTCTCATGTCCACTATCCGCAGACGGCAATGATCGCGAGCTGGGGAAAGCGGCTGATCGATTGGCTGAACAGCTACACGTTCCCTGAAGAGATGAAGTTTGACGACCCCGCCTATGCCGCTGAAATTGCAAACAGATATCTAGACCTAACCGCAGCCCATGGCACCACGACCATGTGCAGCTTTTGTACCATTCATCCAGAGAGTGTTGATGCCTTCTTTACCGCCGCGCAGGCGCGTGGGCAGCGGGTTGTCGCGGGTAAAACCTGCATGGATCGCAATGCGCCTGAGGGGCTGCGGGATACTGCACAAACCGGGTACGACCAGTCCAAAGCTCTGCTTGAAAAGTGGCATGGGGTTGATCGCATATCTTACGCCATCACTCCACGATTTTCGCCGACATCGACGCCAGAACAGCTGGAGGCGATGGGCGCGCTTTGGGCCGAGCATCCCGACTGCCTGATGCAAACCCATCTGAGCGAACAGACCGATGAGATCGAATGGGTCCGATTCCTGTTCCCCGACACGCGCGACTATCTGGATACGTACGAGCAGTTTGGATTGCTGGGCGGAAATGGCCTTTATGGGCACGCGATCCATCTGGAAGACCGAGAGCGGGATCGTCTGCGCGAGGTAGATGCAGCCCTGATCCACTGCCCCACTTCAAACACGTTTATCGGCTCTGGCCTGTTTGACATGAATGGTCTGATCCACTCAGGACACCGCGTGGGCTTGGCCACCGACACCGGAGGCGGCTCAAGTTTTTCAATGCTGCGCACAATGGCTGCGGCCTATGAGATTGGTCAATTGCGGGGTTATCCTCTGCACCCGTCGCAATTGCTTTGGCTTGGAACGGTGGGATCGGCTCGTACCCTGCGGATGGATGACCGTATTGGAAACATCGCCGTGGGCATGGAAGCCGATCTGGCGGTGCTGAACCTCGCATCGACGCCTGCTATCGCCCAGCGCGAAGCTCATGCTGATGATCTTTGGGAAGCGGTGTTCCCGACCATCATGATGGGTGATGACCGTGCCGTAACCGATACCTGGATCGCCGGACGAGCTGTTTCTGGTTGATAGGAATGGGCCTATGGCCCATGCTTCCGGCGGAGGTATTTTTAGCCAGATGAAGAGCGGATCCGCTATTCTGCCAGCGCGCGTGCCAGACGATTCTGGGTTTCTATGACCCTTGGCAGGTCGATCGTGGCGATCTGACTGTTACGAACAATCTGGCGTCCCTCGACAAAGAGGTGTTTGACACGCGTCGGTCCGGCCAGAAGGAGCGCAGCGGGGTCCCAACTGCCTGCACTTTCAATTCCTTGCACGTCCCAAATGGCAATATCAGCTCGTTTACCGGGCATAAGCCGGCCGCAATCGGGCCGATTCAACACATCCGCCCCGCCTCGGGTGGCGATCTCAAGCGCCTCACGGGCCGACATGGCGTCAGCGCCGTTTGCGACTCGTTGCAGCAGCATAGACTGGCGCGCCTCGGCCATCAGATTGCCGCTGTCGTTGCTGGCTGATCCATCCACGCCCAACCCGACTGGCACGCCTTGATCACGCATTTTTCGGACTGGCGCGATACCTGAACCAAGACGACAATTGGAACATGGACAGTGCGCAACGCCGGTTCGGCTACGTGCAAACAGGTCAATCTCGGCGCCATCCAGCTTGACACAATGAGCGTGCCAGACATCCGAACCGGTCCAGCCTAATTCTTCGGCGTATTGGCCGGGTCTACATCCGAACTGATCTTGAGAATAGGCAATATCCTCATCGTTCTCCGCCAGATGGGTGTGCAGCATCACACCTTTGTCGCGCGCCAACAGCGCGGCATCACGCATCAAGTCTCGGCTAACCGAGAACGGCGAACATGGCGCCAAACCAACGCGACACATCGAACCCTCAGATGGGTCGTGATAGGCGTCTACGACACGGATCATATCCTCCAGAATAGCCTGCTCGGATTCGACCAAAGCATCAGGAGGCAGTCCACCATCACTTTCGCCAATGCTCATAGCCCCACGCGTGGGATGAAAACGCAGCCCCAGCTCTGACGCTGCATGGATCGTGTGTTCAAGCCGCGCGCCATTTGGATATAGGTAAAGGTGGTCAGAGCTAAGCGAGCAGCCGGACAGTGCCATCTCGGCCAATCCGATCTGGGCAGATATAAACATCTCGTCAGGACCAAAGCGGGACCAGATGGGATAGAGCGTTCGCAACCAACCAAACAACAATGCGTCCTGCCCGCCGGGAACCGCGCGGGTGAGCGTTTGGTAGAGATGGTGATGGGTGTTCACCAGACCGGGGGTCACAACACACCCATTTGCATCATGTATTTCGCCATCGCTCGTAAGGCGCTGGCCAATCTGGGCAATCTTACCATCCCGAACCAGCAGATCAGCGCCTGCAAGCTCTTGCCGATCATCATCCATCGTCAGGATCATATCGGCGTTACGGATCAGAAATTCTGTCATTTTCGCACTCCCGCATACTGCCCATCTCATGCATGGAGTGATGGGCTGGTGGAAAACGGGCGTAAGAACCAGCCGTGATCAGTTTAAAGTCGCAAAGAAGGGTCGGCAACCCGTTTAGTATTGCTTCAGAATTTCTAGCGCTGCCGCATGAATCTCAGTATTGGCTGCAGCGAGCGCACGCCCACCATTATGAGCCGGATTGCCCTGCCAATCCGTCACAATACCACCCGCGGCCTCGATCACCGCGATTGGGGCCTGGATATCGTAGGAATTCAATCCGGCCTCGACCACTAGATCGGTTTGACCTGCAGCGAGCAACGCGTAGGCATAACAATCCATCCCATAGCGTGTCAGCTTCGTTTTCTGAGAAACCGCCTTGAATGCGGCGGCCTCGACCGCGCTGCCAACCTCCGGGAAAGTGGTGAAGATGATCGCCTGGTCCAGAGATCGAGTGTCACGCGTCCCAAGTTCTGTGCGTCCCAAAGGGCCTTTGACAAATGCGTGCTCTTTATCTCCGATAAAACGTTCGCCGATATAGGGCTGATCGATCACACCAAGCTTCGGTCCAGTCTCATCGCTTAGGGCGATCAGAACACCCCATGTGGGCGTACCACTTATGAAACCGCGCGTGCCATCAATTGGGTCCAGCACCCAAACTCGTCCGGTAGTTCCCTCGGAATGACCGAACTCTTCCCCCAGGATACCGTCCTCAGGCCGGTGATCAGCCAGCACCCTACGCATTGCTTTTTCTGCTTCGCGATCAGCGGCTGTCACCGGATCAAAACCGGCATCGAGTTTGTTGTCTGTCTTCAGGTTAGATTGGCGGAAAAACGGAAGAATGGCCGCCCGCGCAGCGTCGGCCATTTCTTCGGCAATCTCTAGATCGCTTCGTAGGGTGTTTTGCATTGCTTACCCGTGCGCCCCACACCCCGCGAAGTCAAGCGCTTGTATCAGGCGACGTCGCTCAGCACGCGTGCCAGTTCAAACAGGCGGCGACGCTGGTTTTCCGGGATCGCATAATACGAGCGAACAAGATCAAGCGCTTCTTTGTCACCCATCAAATCCGCAGGAACCGATTTCTTGTCTGCATCCGACTTCTGAGCCTCTTCAAGACCCTCGAAGAAAAAGCTGACGGGAACATCCAACGCTTCGGCAATGTCCCACAAACGCGATGCGCTTATCCGGTTGGCCCCTGTTTCGTATTTTTGGATTTGTTGAAACTTGATACCAACTTGCTGCGCCAACTGCTGCTGAGTCATGCCAATCAGCCAGCGGCGATGCCGGACGCGTTTGCCCACATGGACATCGACGTGATGGGTCATTGGTAGTCTCCTTTACACAAACACCTGTCCGGGAAACCGCGACAGCAGCCATCGCCGCTTAGTTAGCGGGTCGCTGCTTAAGAACTCCCTAATTCGGATCGTGCCCCCCGAACAGCACCATAGTACAATATTGCCGCAATCCGTTATTTTTTCAAGCTGGTTGAATCAGAGAATTCGAACAGTGGTTTGTGGTTGTACGGCCAACATAGAGATTGATAGTTTCTAAATGGGAAACAGTTGATCCACCCTATTCAGTTTAACGCTGTGAAGATTGCGAATGGAATTGACAAACGGTCAAGCCAAACGGCCTATGGCGACAAAAGAGCGGAGACCAATGATGCAGGCATTTCGTATCGAGACCAAAGGGGCACCCGCTCAGCTATGCGAAACACGCGAAGCACCGCTGCAAGAGAACCAAGTTCGTATCGCAATCCGCGCCTGCGGCCTGAACTTTGCAGACCTTCTGATGCAGAAAGGAACGTATCAAGACACCCCCGAAGCACCGTTTACGCTGGGCATGGAGATTGCAGGGATTGTCACCGAAATTGGAAACAATGCTACGCATTTGAAGTTGGGCGATCGTGTTGCAGTCTATTCAGGTCAAGGCGGCCTGGCCGAATCAGGCGTTTTTGATGCGGACCGGGCAATTCCCCTTCCAGATTCCATGAGTTTCGAAGACGCGGCCGCGATCCAAATTGCCTATGGCACCAGCCATATTGCTCTTGCGCACCGGGCGCGACTGCAACCGGGCGAGACCCTACTGGTCACCGGTGCTGCCGGTGGCGTGGGATTGACCGCAGTTGAAATCGGAAAACTGATGGGTGCGACAGTCATCGCCCAAGCCCGCGGGCAGGACAAATTGGCCGTGGCACAAAAAGCTGGTGCAGACCATCTGCTTGACGCAAGCGAAGACCTGCGCGACCGCGTTCTCGCTCTGGGTGGTGCTGACGTGGTCTACGATGCGATTGGTGGAGATGTCTTCAAGGCCGCCTTCCGCGCGACCAACCCGGAAGGCCGCTTGTTACCGATCGGATTTGCCGGAGGTGAGGTGCCCCAGATCCCGGCCAACCATCTATTGGTCAAGAACCTGACCGTGATCGGCGTATATATCGGCGGCTATCTGAATTTCAGACCCGAGATCGTGCGCGACAGCTTCAGCACCTTGTTCCGCTGGCATTCTGAGGGCCGGATAAAGCCTCATATCAGCCACGTCCTGCCCTTGAAGGATGCAGCAAAAGGTTTGGAACTGCTGCGCGATCGCAAATCCACTGGCAAGGTGGTGATCCGCATCAACTCGCCACTTTAAGCGGCTGCGCCGTTGGATGACTGAAGTTCTGGCGCAGCAGGTTCGCAAGCTCTGATACATATTCCTCACGTACCCGCTCTGCACCGTAGAGGTTGATGAACTGCACCGGCAGGTCCGGCAGCACTCCGGCATGGTCAATCAGTTCCTGATGGCTGGGCTGGGTGCCTTCCAGCAAAACTCCCACAGCCAGATCAGCGCTGACGGTGGCTTCAACGGTGCGGTCGGAATCGCTGTCGATGCTCATATCCCATTCGATTCCCGCATCATCCAGCGCCGCTGTCGCAACCGGACGGAAAATGCAATTCCGGCAAAACCCCAGCCGCAAAGGCTTTTGGCGCCAGGCAGATCCGTTCAGCGCGCCAACCCAACGCAAAGGCATATGGTGCAGGGTTTCGGCACCTTCGCCCGCACCCGATTCCGTAGTCACAATCAGATCGAAGCTTCCGCGTGCGAACTCTTCTTTCAAGTGCCGCGTGTTGGAAGTGACCAAGTTCACGCTGACCCGAGGAAAGCTGGCATTGAAACGCTTCAACACGCGCGGGATGAACGGATGAACGACGTCATGCGGTACGCCTAGCACGACCTCGCCCTCAAACGCCTGATCCGTCAACCGCCCGATTACCTCATCATTCAACGCAATCATCCGCCGTGCGTATGCCAGCAATTGCTCTCCGGACGCCGTTAGCGCGATGGTTCGACCGGATCGATCCAGTAATTCCAGCCCCAAAAGCTCTTCCAGCCGCTTGAGCTGCATAGAGACCGCAGATTGCGTGAGGTGAAGAAATCCAGCGGCACGCGTCACGCCCCCATGGTCAGCAACAGCTACGAAAGACCGCAATGTGGTGATGTCCAAATTTCGCATGTTCAAGATTCCTTATGAGACTCGTCATAAACATTCATTTCCAAAATATGTCAGACTGCTCCATATAGATCAAGGAAATTGATTGAAGCGCTAGGTTTCATCAAACAATCAGGAAAGGGCAATCATCATGACCCATATAGCCATCTCAGCTCATCGTCGCATCAAGCGTAAGGCGATTGGTGCTCGGATACTTGACCTGTTTAACCTCGCTCGTCAGCGGCGCGCCCTCGCCCAGCTTGATGATGATGCACTGAATGACATCGGCGTTTCACGCAAAGACGCGCGTAACGAAGCAGAGCGCCCGTTCTGGGACGCGCCCGACAGCTGGCACAAACATCTGTATTAATTCGAAAATACCGGCGGCTTGAGGGATTTGGCGACCAAGCCGCCGGTTTTTTGGCGACAGTTGCAAAAATTGCCGACAGTTTTGCTGAGTTTCAGGCTTAAAACCCTTGAAACGAGGGCCACACTCTCCGATATTTACCGGGAAACCGGCTCGCATCCGTGGGCTGCGAACAGAATATTGAAGGGAGACCCCTATATGGCACAATTCGACACGATCCGGACGGCGTCCGGCGCGCGCGCTGCCGAGATAGACGAGGGCCTGCGCGCCCATATGAACAAAGTCTACGGCACGATGTCCGTAGGCATGCTGATCACATTTGCCGTGGCATGGGCCGTGGGCTCGAGCCCGCAACTGCTGTCGATCTTCCGTGATCCGGTCACGCTGAGCCCCAATATCCTGGGCTGGATCGTGATGTTTGCACCTTTGGCGATGGTGTTTGGCTTTGGCGCCGCCATCAACCGCCTCTCGGCGTCCGGCGCACAGCTGTTCTTTTATGCATTTGCAGCCGTGATGGGCCTGTCGCTGAGCTGGATTTTCGTAGCATTCACCGGCATCTCGATCGCGCAGGTGTTCCTGGTGACTTCGATCGCGTTTGCAGGTCTTTCGCTGTACGGTTATGTGACCAAGAAAGACCTGTCCGGCATGGGTACTTTCCTGATGATGGGCGTTATCGGCCTGATCGTTGCGATGGTTATCAACATCTTCCTGCAGTCGCCTGCGATCATGTTCGCAGTGTCGATCCTGGGTGTGCTGATCTTTGCCGGCCTGACCGCCTATGACACGCAGAAGATCAAAACCACCTATCTGCAGATGGCTCATGCTGGCGATCAGGAATGGCTTGGCAAAGCGGCGATCATGGGTGCATTGAACCTGTATCTGGACTTCATCAACATGTTCATGTTCCTGCTGCAACTACTGGGCAACAGAGAATAAAACTGCTTCCAACAGAATACAGAAAGCCCCGCTTAGCACTCCGCTAAGCGGGGCTTTTTTTAGGTTGCTCTTCAAAAGCCCATACCAAGCCTTGGTGAAATCGCATGATGTTCCGACCAGATTATTTTGCCTCCACAAATTTTACACGCCCTCATGGCCGGATAGTCGCCCGTATTTACGCATAGTCCTCATGCTCAATTCACCGATTCCCATCAAAGCTCCGCGAACAATGATCAGCGTGCAGTTACTGTAGCAGTCGGCAGTCAACCATGTTGGCGCAACCCTAATTTTGCACCGCTCTGAAAGCCGCGTTTGCAAGTTTGCATATGCGTTCATCAGCGCCTTTCGCCATTGGAACGTTCGTGTACTTGGTCGATCCAATCAAAGAATTTCATAATTTTGATTGCCGAAACCGGTTTCGGAGAAAACAAATAGAAGAATGATGACGAATCCAAGTCTCCAGCAACCGCAGTCTCGCCCCCGGAGTCATTCTGGCCCCGGCAGGGTAAAACTGGATCAATTGGCCGATCATCTTGGGCTTTCTAAGAGCACGGTGTCCCGCGCCCTGAATGGATATACCGACATCTCGGAATCCACGAGAAAGCGCGTTCAAACCACGGCGCGAAAGATGGGCTATCGCCCACTCAGCCATGCGCAGGCGATACGAACCGGGCGGGTGCGCGCCATTGCCATGGTCATCAACAGCGAAGAACCAGACCGGCATAACCCATTTCTTCAGGACTTTCTGGCCGGAGCATGCGAAGCGGCGAGCGCATCCGACTGGACGATGACGATTTCTACGGCGAAGTCCGAAAAAGATATGCTTGATGTATTGGGGCGGCTTGTCGAAGAGCGCAAAGCCGATGGATTCATTCTGCCCCGGACCGAGGTCGACGATGCGAGGGTGAAATACCTGCAAGAGTTGAAGGTTCCCTTCATCATGTATGGCCGCACGGGGTATGGGCAGGCGGACTGGCAGGATGAGACATCCTGGTTCGACATTTCGGGTGAATCTGCAACCCGTGATGCGGTCGGTCGGCTCGTCGATTTTGGCCATACGCGTATCGGCTATGTCGGTAGCGATCCGAAATTCAACTACAGCCATCTGCGCCGTGACGGTTATCTCGAAGGTCTCAAGATCGCGGGCTTGCCTGCCGATCCCGAGTTGTTCCGGGAAGGTGCTCGTACGCGCGAGGAGGGTGCGGTTGAGGCACGCGCGCTTTTGACGCTGAATCACCCACCTACTGCAATAGTGTTTGCAACAGATCTTGCTGCGCTGGGGTGTTACTCGGTCTGTGCAGAACTGGGCCTCGAGGTCGGGCAAGATGTATCAATTTTGGGATATGACGGCATCCCTGAATGCCAATATGTCAGCCCTGGTCTAACCACGTTCAGCGTCGATTCTAAGCGGGCCGGAGAACGCCTTGCGACGATGCTGATCAGTCAGACTCGCGGTGAAGCACCGACAGATCTGCGTGAGATTAGTGAGGCCGTTCTGATCGAACGCAATTCCGACGGGCCACCAAGCGTTACAGCCGAGGAACTGGCCCGAAAAATTCAACTTTCAAAAGATCATAACCGGGGAGGAAACCGACTATGAAACTTGCACCTTTAGCATCGCGAATGATGCTTGGAACATCGCTTGCGCTAGTATTGGCGGCGATGTCCGCTCAGGCGGATACGATCCGCTTCTGGACCACCGAAGAACAGCCCGAGCGGCTGGCCAAGCAACAGGAAATGGCTGACCAGTTCAAGGCTGAAACCGGCACCACGGTCGAGGTTATCCCGGTCACCGAAAGTGATCTGGGTACACGCGCCACAGCAGCATTTGCCGCCGGAGACCTGCCAGATGTGGTCTATCATCCGCTGCAATATGCCCTGCCATGGGCTGAAGCGGGCATTTTGGACACCGAAGCCGCCACCGAAGTGATCGAAGAACTGGGCGCCGACACCTTCGCCCCCGGCGCGCTTGGTATGGCGGCGTTCAACGACGAAACCGCGTCGGTACCGGTCGATGGATGGACTCAAATGGTTGTCTACCGCAAAGACCTGTTTGATGAAGCTGGCCTTGAGGCCCCGAACTCATTCGCCAACGTCGTCGCTGCGCTGGAGCAGTTGCACAACCCGCCCGAGATGTACGGTTTCGTTGCTGCAACCAAAGTTGATGAAAACTTCATGAGTCAGGTTTTGGAGCATGTGTTCCTCGCCAATGGCGTGACCCCTGTTGGCGCGGACGGCTTCCAACCGCTGGATGAAGCCAAGACCATAGAGGTATTGGATTTCTACAAGGCGATCTCGAAAGCCTCGCCCCCGGGTGAGCTATTCTGGAAACAATCGCGCGAGCTGTATTTTGATGGCAAAGCAGCGATGATCATCTGGTCGCCCTTCATCCTTGACGAACTGGCCGGTCTGCGCGACAGCGCCCCGCCGACGATCAACGATGATCCGACCTCGCGCGATCTGGCCTCGAAGACCGGTATCGTCACTAACTTCTCGGGCCCATCGAACCCGGATGGCGCGGCTTGGGGTGACGTTCGTTACTTTGGCATCACCAACGACGCCGACA
The DNA here is from genome assembly GCF_056543005.1 of Ruegeria sp. A5. Lineage (NCBI taxonomy): Bacteria > Pseudomonadati > Pseudomonadota > Alphaproteobacteria > Rhodobacterales > Roseobacteraceae > Ruegeria > Ruegeria sp. A5. The sequence goes on along the minus strand of NZ_JBQGAV010000004.1, from coordinate 207,386 downwards.
CCGACGCGGCGATGGAGTTCGTGAAATTCGCCATGGACGACGGCTATACTCAAACACTGGCCATCGCACCCGAGGGCAAGTTCCCGGTCCGTCGCGGTAATGCTGACAACCCGACCGCGTTCTCGGAAGCATGGGCAGAGCTGCCTGTAGGCGTGGACCGCAAAGCCCCGTTGGGCGAGCTGTATGATCAGGCGATGATCGATGAGATCGTCGGCGGTCTGGACGTGGCGCAGCGCTGGGGCGTTGCTGAAGGCCAGCTGGCTTTGGCGTCCAAAATGATCAACAGCCAGGCAATTAACCGGGTCGTGCGCCAATATATCGACGATGAAATCGATGCCGCCGCTGCAGTGGCCGCAATGAACGACGAGCTCGCGAAGGTTCAGTAACCTTGTGACACATGCAGCGGCGATTACGCCGCTGCACCCAACCCTTCGAGGTATCCCATGTCTTCGGCCACCCCACCGACCGGAACCGGGGCGCTAGCCAAACGCGAGGCGCGTCTGGCCTGGACGCTGCTGGCTCCGACAGTGATCAGTGTATCGCTTGTGGTGATCCTGCCCTTGCTGGCGATCTTCTGGATCAGCTTCAAGCCCTTCACCCTGTCTGACCTTCGTCCGCCTGCACCTGTGGTGCGTGAAAGCTTGCGCGGATCTGGCGAGGATCTGCGGATTGAATACCGCGTCCGCAACTCAAGTCAGGACATCGCCGTTGTCGGCGTCACCCTGACAGATGTTCTACCGGACGGCGTGACGGCGCGCGAAGTTGCAAGTCCCTGTGTTCTGGACGGGCAAAACCTGTTCTGCGATTTCGGCACACTGGAAGGCGGTCAACGCGAACGCATCCGTATTCCGGTCACCTTGGACGGAGATCCGGACGCTTTCGAAGAGCTGCTCGAAGGATCAGAGCCCGGCGTGACCGGGAGCGGACCCAGCGTCCTGACCAACCTTGAATTCAGTCTGGAAAACTACGCCCGTGTCTTTGATGGAGACGAGTTCTGGGGCGTGCTGTGGGTTACGTTGTTCTACACCGTGGTCGGCACCATTGGAGCTTTGGTGATGGGCCTGTTTGCAGCCTTGTTGCTGAACAAAAGCTTCAAAGGACAAGGGTTCATACGCGGCCTCTATCTGTTCCCCTATGTGGCGCCGGTCATCGCTGTGGCCTTCACATGGGTCACCTTGTTCGACCCGTTCTCGGGTTCTGCCAACGCATTGTTGGTGCAGATGGGACTAAGCAGTGAACCGATCAACTTCTTCGGGGAACGCCCTTTGGCGCTTATCATGGTGACAGTGTTCGAGATCTGGCGCTATTTCCCGCTGTCGTTCCTGTTCATTCTGGCGCGGATGCAATCAATCGACTCCAGCATGTACGAAGCAGCAGATATGGATGGAGCCTCACCATTCCAGAAGTTCTGGCTGCTGAGCATCCCGCAACTGCTGGGCATCCTGTCGGTACTGTTCCTGCTGCGTTTCATTTGGACGTTCAACAAGTTCGACGACATCTTCCTGCTGACCGGCGGCAATGCCGGCACCCGTACTCTGACCGTAAATGTCTATGAACAGGCATTTGCGGTTTCGAACATCGGCGCAGGCGCAGCGGTGGCCGTTGTGATCCTGATGTGCCTGATTGCCTTTAGCTTCGTCTTCTTCCGCTTCATCAGCCGCGAGGAGGGTTTGTGATGCGCAAAGGGTATATAACCGCCCCGATTCTAGGCGCGCTCTGGCTGGTGGTGATCGCCACTACTGTCGCCATCACCATGTCATTCTCGACCGGGGCTGCGTTCCGGCCACAGGTCTTGCTCTGCTTGATATGGGGGGCTATTGCCGGTCTGGTGTATGTCCGCTTCTCGGCGCAACGCGCACCGGCCCGACTGGGTGTATCCGCCTTGTTAGGCCTGTCTTGCCTGACCGGAGTCGGGCCTGTCCTGATCGGCTCTGACACATCCCTGCAGGCAATACTGGTCACCGTCGTGGCGATGGCGGTCGTGATGCACCTATCCGTTGCCGCAATCCTGAAAGAGACACCGTTCGGCGAGCTCACCCGCCACGAGTACGAAGAGGCCGTGATCCGGTTCTGCACGGGCTTTGGCTATATCTTCTTCACGGCGATCGTGATCATTCCGTTCTATGTGATGGTGATGACCAGCCTGAAGTCGCAACAGGCCCTGTTGCAGAACCCGCTGGATTTCTCGGTAGATCTATCACAAGGCACCGCTCTGTTTCGCAGCTATACCGAGCTGTTTCGCGATTTCAACTTCGGCACCTATCTTTGGACCTCGCTCTACGTCTCGGTCCTGACGGTCTTTATCACCCTGCTGTTCAGCGTCCCCGGAGCCTATGCGGTGGCGCGGTTCCGTTTCTCAGGGCAAAAGGCGTTCTCGCGCTCGATTCTGCTGATCTACATGGTGCCGATGATTGTTCTGGCATTGCCGATCTATATCGCATTCTCGCTGACCGGGCTGCGCAACTCGATCCTTGGCATCGTTATGATCTACCCGGTCACGACGATCCCTGTCGCGCTGTACATGCTGCAAGGTTATTTCCGTGGTTTGCCGACTGAGGTGGAAGAGGCCGGTCTCATGGATGGGCTGTCGCGGCTGGCAGTGATTTGGAAGATTACGCTGCCGCTTAGCCTGCCTGCGCTGGCGTCGGTCTCGCTCTACGTCTTCATGATCGCTTGGAACGAGTTCCTGCTGGCCTTCATGCTGCTGGACGACCCTTCGAAATTTACCCTGACCCGAGGCGTCACGATGCTGAACTCCTCGGAAATTCCCCGACAGCATCTGATGGCCGGTGCGGTGATCGCCACCGTTCCGATCATGGCGCTGTTCCTGGGACTTGAACGTTTCATGACTAAGGGCCTGACTGCGGGGTCCGTCAAAGGATGACTGAGATGAACCAACATACAAACCCCGACCGCGAGGCGCGCAACATTCTGGTTGCCAATGATCGCGGCGGCTACACCATCCCGACCGAAGGGCTTTACCCCTATCAATGGAATTGGGACAGCGCGATTGCGGCGCTTGGTTTTGCCGAGTTCGACATTGATCGAGCCTGGGTGGAACTTGAAACACTGTTCTCGGGCCAGTGGGATGATGGAATGGTGCCGCATATCCTGTTCCACAAACAGGATGACGGATATTACCCCGGCCCGGATGTCTGGGGTGGCCACGGGCCGATCCCGTCCTCAGGCATCATTCAGCCCCCGGTGGCTGCAACTGTGGCGCGGAAGATCTGGGAAAAAGATGGCGATGCAGGCGCGGACCGCGTTCGCGCGCTCTTCCCATCTCTGCTGGCGTGGCATCGCTGGATCATGAAATGGCGACTCGACGAACACGGCGCGGTCTGCACCACGCATCCGTGGGAAGCTGGTCGCGACAATGCACCGGACTGGGACAAAGCAATGGAGGGCGTAGATCCCACAGGTGTCGGAGACTACCAGCGTCGTGACACAAGCCACGTCAACAGTGCAGACCGACCGACCAAATACGACTATGACCGCTATATCAAATTGGTTCAGATCGGCTGCCAGGCCGACTGGGATCAACAGAAGTTGCTGAGCCTGAATCCCTTCCGAGTCGCAGATCCGACGATGACATTTATCGCTCTGCGCGCCGCACGCGATCTGCAGGAGATCAGCGAAAGGCTTGGAATTGATGCGGATGGACTAAGTAGCGACATTCAAAGGCTCGAAGCGGGCGCGCGATCTTTGTGGAACGAAACGCTGAGCTCGTTCGACTCGCGTGATGCGCTGACTGGTGATTGGGCCGGAAGCATCTCTAACGCGTCGTATCTTTGCTGGTTTGGGGGGCTTGATTCACAGCACATGCTGGAGCGCCTGCAGGCGACGCTTGCAAAAGTACCCTTTCCAGTTCCCAGCTATGACCCCGCGATGCCCAACTTCGACCAACGCAGGTACTGGAGGGGTCCCACTTGGGGGTTCATGAATATGCTGATCGGGTTTGGATTGGCGGATATGGGGCACCTGGAAGAAGCCGAGGCACTGCGCCAGAAAACGTCGCAGCTGATCGCAACGAACGGCTTCGCTGAATACTACGATCCACTGACCGGCAGCCCTGCCGGAGGGAATTCATTCACCTGGACAGCCGCAGTTTGGCTGCATTGGGCAGGGAGGAACTAATGGGCAGCATCGAACTAAAATCCGTCGAAAAGTGGTTTGGCTCGGCCCAGGTCATCAAAGGCGTTGACCTAATGATTGATGAAGGTGAATTCATCGTCTTCGTCGGTCCATCGGGCTGTGGAAAATCCACCCTGCTTCGCATGATCGGTGGGCTTGAAGATATCTCGCGCGGATCGCTACTAATCAACGGCAATGATGTCACGGATCACCCACCCTCCAAGCGGGGTCTGACGATGGTGTTCCAGTCCTATGCGCTTTATCCCCACTTGACAGTCGCCGAAAATATGGGGTTCTCACTTAAGGTCGCGGGTGTTCCGAAGGCCGAGATAGCAGAGCAGGTCAATAAAGCCGCCGAGGTTCTCAAGCTGGGACCTTTTCTGGAACGTCGCCCCAAGGACCTGTCCGGTGGACAGCGGCAGCGCGTTGCAATTGGTCGTTCTATCGTGCGCGACCCGACGGCGTTTCTGTTCGATGAACCGCTCTCGAATCTTGATGCAGCGCTTCGTGTCGAAATGCGTTACGAAATCGCGAAACTTCATCAGAACCTAAAGCGCACTATGATCTACGTGACGCACGATCAGGTTGAAGCGATGACATTGGCCAACCGCATCGTCGTGCTTGAGTACGGCAAGATCGCGCAAGTCGGCACACCCCGCGAACTTTACGAACGCCCTGCCAATCTGTTTGTCGCACAGTTCATTGGCAGCCCCAAAATGAACATATTGCCGTGCACGACTCAGAACGATGGCTACACTCTGGAACATGGCAGAGGCGGCGACTTCGCGCGCTCGGGTGTAGCAAGCAAACTCGGCATTCGCCCCGAACACATCGATGTTGTATCATCAGGCGATGGGCAATGTGATGGCATCATCGAGGTGATTGAGTATCTGGGGGCAGATACCTTCCTGATCGTGGATTGCGGCGCCGAAGAGAAGGTTACCGTGCGCCTGAATGGGGACACCGCTCTAAAGCCTGGGGCAAAGATCGGCCTGCATTTTCCCACCGACAAACTTCATTTCTTTGACGAGAATGGGCAGGCATTGGTAAAGCAATGAACGTTGCTTCCTATCAGTTGAGGTTAAACAGTTCTGCTGATCGGGTCTGAGTTTCACCACTGATTATTCTTTGGCGGTGAGGCGGAATAGAGAACACGCATAGCGCTTGCTTGGATGCCAACGGATGGCGGGGGCCTCTGAACTCGCGTGATCATCGTCCGGTGTGTCACTTGGATTGAATGACCGGTGCTGGGTTTGGGCCCTTGTTCAGCGCCTCGTAAGACTTGCAGAAACACTGAAACTAGAAAGCCCCCGCCAATGGCGGGGGCTTTTACTTAGATTGTGTAAGCTAAATTAACGGCAGTTCAGTGGCACTGCAAAACCCGAACTGCGCTCGGACGAACCTTTGCGGTATACATCACCCGCGGGCAAGCATCCGGTAAAGCGTTCCGTTTGAGCGCCAAAGGCCGAGCCCACGGATGTATCAACTTTGGTGGAGTTGTTTTCCGTACGCAGGACGCCGAACAACTGACCGTTTACACTGACATTGCTCAGGTACAGATTGGTATCACTGCCAGTGAGCTGAACTGAATTCGCATCTGAGCGACCGCCATTATCGATTGCGACACCCGCGATCTTTTCAAGCTCGGCTTTGTCCGATGTAACCTGGACCGTTGGCAGCTTGGCCAGTTCCGCCGGGATGTTGGTTTCTGGCGGCAAAAAGGCTACGGCGCCTTTTACATCCGAAACTGTGCGCGGTTCACCATCAATCCCGGTGAAACCAACACCTTCGCGGTTAAAGGGGTCTTCGCAGGCTGACAATGTCAGAACAGCAAGAGCGGGCAACAAGATTTTTTTCATGGCGGTCAACATTTTGGAAAGGGTTGCTGAAGCGTAGCGGCAGGGGATTAGAAAAAGCAAGCCGCTGAGATTCAGAACACCCAAACCTCTGATGCGCCCCTGCAACGCCCCTGCTTGGTTTAGGCCGACCAAGAGATACCCCAAAACAATACAAAAAAGGACCCTGCATGGCAGAGTCCTTCTTCAAAAAGTATGTCAGAGGGCAGATTACTTGATCTTGCCTTCTTTGTACTCGACATGCTTCCGAGCGACCGGATCGTATTTACGAATGGTCATTTTCTCGGTCATGGTGCGCGCGTTCTTCTTGGTCACGTAGAAGTGGCCCGTGCCCGCGGTCGAGTTCAGACGGATCTTGATTGTCGTCGGCTTCGCCATGGTTATCTCCTGCGTCCGAAAAGGCAGGGGCCTTTCGGTTGAATCCTTATGAGCGTGCGCTTTTAACCGCTCATGCGCCCAAGTCAACCGGATTCGCCGCGTTAGGGGAACAATTCCTGACATGGCTTCAAGAGCAGTCGATTTGGAACGCTCACGATTCTGTGATAGTGTCGCCGGAACCTTCGAAGCCCGTTTTGCGGACTTAGGTAATACCGGGCCGGATGTAAATTCCGGCAGACAACACCGCTCACAACTATAGCAACGCCCGGCTGTCTATTTGGCCGGGTCTTTTCCGGTTTGCGCGCAACCCTGCACGCGACACGGCCAAGGAGTCGGCCGCTTTTAGCGCTCCGAATAAACTGCAACCAAGGGAGAGAAATATGCCTGTTTTCATTACCTATGCGTCTTATTCGCAAGATGGGGTCAAAGGAATGTTGGCAAAACCGGAAGATCGCACCGGTCCCGTCAAGGCTCTGCTTGAGAAAGCAGGCGGCAGACTGATCTCATTTTATATAACCACCGGAGGCAATGATGTCGTCGTTATCAGCGAACTGCCTGAAGGCAGTGATGCTGTGGCAATTGGCATGGCCGTCGCGGGCACGGGTGCGGTTTCGAGGATCGAGACCGTTCGCGCATGGTCGGCGCAGGAATTTGTTGCCGTCGCCGAAAAAGCTGCAGCACTTGGCGGCACCTACACACCTCCGGGCGGGTAACAGGATATGCGCGGAGGGCCTGTAAGCCGGATCCTGTTCCAGGGTTGCCCCCTTCGATGACCATTCCTCTAGGCCGTGCATTGCTGCGCGGCTCGAGCTGCCAACCCGGTCCCTCTCGGCCAAGGCGTGCCTAGCGGCGGTATCGGTTTGCACCGACCGGCCCGCGCGGGGACCCTATTCGGCATTGCTCCCGGTGGGGCTTGCCGTGCCGCCACTGTTGCCAGCGGCGCGGTGGGCTCTTACCCCACCGTTTCACCCTTGCCACACGTGTGTGGCGGTCTGATTTCTGTGGCGCTTTCCGTCGGGTTTCCCCGCCCGGGCGTTACCCGGCACCGTTGCCTTGTGGAGTCCGGACTTTCCTCTCGGGCCTAACGACCCCAGCGGCCATCCGGCCCTCCGCGCGTGGGTTGGGTAGGCTCTGTGCGTGATGGCGTCAAGAGGGGTTGGGGTGGTGAAGGGGCCAGCCCCTTCTTGGCCTACGGCCAATTCATCCCCGAGATATTTTTGGCCAGATGAAGGGCGGATCAGGTCGATTTTGGGAGCGGACAGAGGGCTATGAGATCATCGGGGTGCAAGGGGCCTGAGGCCCACGGGCGATAGCGCAGGCGTGTGGAATTTAGGAGCGTCTTCTCCTCGCTTGTCGCTGTGTAGCCCCGGTCCTGCGCCAGCTCGCGGAAGTTGACGTTCGGTTCGAGGGCAGTACCACGCCGAGCGGCAAGGCGCTGGTGTTCCAGCCTTTGCCAGTCGAACCGAGGGCCGGGGTCGGACTTGCGGCCCGGTGCCATGTCGGAATGCCCGATCACACCCTCTGGCGCGATGGTCCAACGCTGCATGAGTTCGGGCAAAAGCTGTTCCAATACACGCATTTGGGGTTCGGCAAACGGGTGATCTCCGCCATTGTCCAGCTCGATCCCGATCGAGCGGGAGTTTATGTCGGCTTGCCCTTGCCACTCCCCTGCCCCGGCGTGCCAAGCGCGATCTTCCTCTCGGACAAGCTGCCAGAGCGCACCGTCGCGACCGATCAGGTAGTGGGCGGAGACCTCGGGACCCGGATCGCAGAGACGTTCAAGCGCGGCAGCAGCGCTCTCCATTGCAGTGTAGTGCAGCACGATCAGCTTGGGTGACAGCCCATCCCGGCGGGGGCCGAAATTGGGCGATGGGTGCCAGATGGGGGAGAGCTTAGTTGTTGACGGCACTGCGGAACGGGCTGGGGTCCCAGCCGCAGGCGTAACCGTCGCCGTCCGGATCCAGCCCTTTGCGGTCACGCTGGGGGCCTCCATTCGACAGAAACTCAATCTGCGCCTGATCAGGAGATGCGAACTGAGCGCAGTTGCGCTGTGCCTTGGCCTGCAGGTTAAATCCGGCTCGGCTGTACAACTGGGTACCGATGGGGTTCGAAGTGCTCAGGGCGTATTGCACGATATTGGGTTGCCCGTCAGAGCCGCGCTCGGGCACGGCAGTAGGGGCGACGACCTCGTAAGACTGCCGATTCTGTTCGATACGAGCAGCGTCGGCATCGATACTGCGACGGTTTGAGACAGCCTCAAAATCCTGCTCATCAGAGATACTTGGGTTGTTTGTTGCAGTCAGAGGCGCGACGCGCGTCTCTTGACCCGACGTATTCGCCAAGGCAATGGCCGTCTGGTTGGCGATGTCAGAGGCGTCGCCTGTTGGTACGGCACCAACAGCCCCCTGCGCCGAGAGCGGCTGTTCGGAAACCGCCTCGGGTGGTGCAAGCGGATTACCGGCAAGACCCTGCCCGGCCAGTTCGGCCTCGCGCTGCGCCTGATATTCCGGCGTATTGAAACCGGTACCCGAAACAGGGGTAACGGTATCACATGCCGCGATCAGCCCAAGGGCCGGGATCAGAAGCAATTTGCGCATTTGACTGCTCCGGTTCTTTATTGCCGTGTCAGGTTTGAGGATTACCACCATTTTCCGGGCTTGGCCACAAACCCAGCCGCGCTCTCTAGCGCGTAGGCGGTGTTGAGCAGATCGCCTTCTTCCCACGGACGGCCGATCAGCTGCAGACCCAACGGAAGGCCCTGTTTGTCCAGACCAGCAGGAACCGAAATACCGGGCAGGCCAGCGAGGTTCACTGTCACGGTGAACACATCGTTCAGGTACATCTGAACAGGATCAGCCTCGGTCATCTCGCCCAGACCGAACGAGGCCGACGGCGTTGCCGGGGTCAGGATCGCATCAACGCCTGCGGCAAAGACATCTTCGAAGTCCTTCTTGATCAGGGTGCGGACCTTGCGAGCGCGGTTGTAGTAGGCGTCATAGAAGCCTGCAGACAGCACGTAGGTGCCGATCATCACCCGGCGCTGGACCTCATGACCGAAGCCTTCGGCACGGGTCTTTTCGTACATCTCGGTGATGCCATCGCCTTGAGCCAACTGCGCTCGGCGGCCATACCGGACACCGTCATAGCGGGCGAGGTTCGACGACGCCTCGGCAGGAGCAATCACGTAATAGGCAGGCAGCGCGTATTTGGTATGCGGCAGCGAGATATCTACGATTTCGGCGCCTGCGTCTTTCAGCATAGCGGTGCCATCGGCCCAAAGCTTTTCAATCTCGGCAGGCATGCCGTCCATGCGGTATTCCTTTGGGATACCGATTTTCTTGCCTTTGATATCGCCGGTCAGCATCGCCTCGAAATTTGGCACGGCCAGCTCGGCGCTGGTGGAATCCTTGGGGTCATTACCGCACATGGTTTCCAGCATGATCGCTGCGTCTCGGACGTTCTTGGTCATCGGACCGGCCTGATCCAGAGAAGAGGCGAAGGCCACAATGCCCCAGCGCGAGCAACGACCATAGGTTGGCTTGATGCCGGTGATACCGACAAAAGCAGCAGGCTGGCGGATCGAACCGCCGGTATCGGTACCGGTCGCGGCCAGACACAGGTCAGCCGAGACAGCCGAGGCTGAGCCACCGGACGAGCCGCCGGGTGTCAGCTGTGCATCGTCATTGCCGCGCCGCCACGGGCTGACCGCATTGCCGTAAACGGATGTTTCATTAGACGAACCCATCGCGAACTCGTCCATGTTCAGCTTGCCCAGCATCACAGCACCAGCATCCGCCAATTGTTGCGACACGGTGGATTCGTATTCGGGCTTGAACCCCTCGAGAATTTTCGAGGCCGCTTGCGAGGGCACGCCCTTAGTGCAAAACAGGTCCTTGATGCCGATCGGCAGACCGCACATCGAAGGCGCGTCGCCGCCTTTGATCCGCTCATCCGCCGCCTTGGCGCGCTCCAACGCGATCTCGGGCGTCTTGTGGACAAACGCGTTCAGCGCGTCGGCTTCGTCAATGGCCTTGAGGCAGGCCTCGGTCAGTTCGACCGAGGTCACTTCTTTGGCACGCAGCGCATCGCGGGCCTCGGCCAGGCCCAGTTTGTTCAGTTCGCTCATGACTTACTCCACAACTTTTGGAACAGCGAAGAACCCTTCGCGCGCATCGGGGGCGTTGGATAGGACCTTGTCCTGCTGGTTTCCATCGGTGACCACGTCCTGACGACGCTTCAGGCGCATCGGCTCGACCGAGACCATCGGCTCGACGCCTTCGACATCCACTTCGTTCAGTTGCTCGATAAACCCGAGGATATTGTTGAACTCGGACGCCAGCGCAGGCAGCGCATCATCCTCGACCTTGATCCGGGCCAGTTTGGCCACCTTGGCGGCGGTGCTTTGGTCAATCGACATCGGAAACCCTCATCTACGTTAGGGGGCGTTTACCTGCCTGCCGCAACACTCGCAAGAGCGACAGGCGGCAGACGCGGATTCAAACCCAATATCGCCAGCTGCCATGCATATTTGAATGGCTGATATGCAAATAAGTAAACCGATTAGTTCAGTTTTGCCATTGAAAAAATGAACCGAACAGTTCACCTCAATATCGTGACGCAACGAGAAATCGGAGACACCTCATGAAAACCCTTCTTCCCGCCTTCATATTGTCCGCTCTGGTTCTGACCTCGCCCGCCCTGGCTTTGGGTATCGATATGAACAATCTGACCCGAAACCTTAGCTTCCCCGCGCCTGTTTCGGAGCCCGTGACGAGGGACCACACCCAGGCAGGCAAATAACCCTGACCTGCGCGCCGGATCGGTACGCCCCCTCCCGATCCGGCGCTTTTTACAATTGACTGCTGCACCCATTCCAACAACTCGTTAGCATGGTCTTGGATCAAACGCCGAACCACCCGTCAGGTGCAGTTCAGGCGAGCTAACGGAGCAGAGAATGAGCACACGCAAGCAAACCGTTCTGGACGCAATTGACGCAGCAAATGCGCAAGACCCTAATATAGAGGACGGCCAGCCGGTCGAACTGCTTTATGGCCAACGCATGAGCGCAGAGCTGGATCGGCTATTTCCCGATGCGTCGGATGCTTTACAGATCGCCGCACGTGGTCAGCATGTCGAACGCTGGAAGCTAAAGCGCACTGAATACCCCGAAGGACGTGCAGGGTATCTGGCCTGGAGGAAGGCGCAAGGCGTATATCACGCTGACGTTGTGCAAGGATTCATGGAACAGGCTGAATATGGTGCGGACGATATAGAAGCCGTCGGGCAAATGCTGCGCAAACAGGGGATCAAGCGCAATGCCGAGGTACAGGCGCTTGAGGACGTGATCTGTTTCGTTTTTCTGAAATGGTACTTTGAACCTTTTGCCGCCAAGCACTCCGCCGAAAAAATCCAGCGCATTGTTGAAAAAACGGCTTTCAAGATGTCAGCCGAAGGCCGCGCGCGCGTATTGGCTGAATTTGATCTGCCCGAGGCTTTGGCTGCTGCGTTCAGGGACTAACCAATCAGGAAGATGCTTAGGTGGTTCTGATCAATGCCCTGATCCTGCAGCCACCGCAGCTCCGGCAGGTGGATTTCGGATCGCCCGCAGATAAACCTCAATCATCCAGCCCAGCATAACTGCATTCAGAATGTGCCACATAAAATGCGTCCCCGTTGGCAGATACCCGCAAATTGGAGTGTCCAGTGATCGAAAGGTGATCGAGGTGATCAGGACAGTTGCTCCTATTGTCAGCCCACGCGCAGTGTCCGGGGCTTTCCGGCGCAACAGGACCGCATAAATCAGAATCAATAGAGGGACTGGGGCGTATGCCGCCGAGCCACCAAGCCTAGGCACCAACTGGAATAGCGGGATCGTCAGCGCCACGTATGGAAAGAACAGCGCGGTCAAACCCAGCGCGTATCTGTTGCTCAGCCGCCAGACATCGCGATTCACTGCGTAGATGTAAACGAGGATGTACAGCAGAATTGGCGTCACATCCAAGATCGCCGCCCAAACCTGCGCATGGGTATGGAACAGATAGCTGCCAATTCCGATCATCGCCAATATGACAACCAAAGCCATCGCCAACGGTGCGCCCTGCCCGCGCGCCCTTTGCCACATCACAAATGCAGCAATAAGAAAGGCCGCATTGGTAATCGCGTTTATCGGCTCGGCCCAATACGCGGGCGAGAGCCGCTCACAATATCCATCAACATACTGCGTCCAATCCATAGATTTTTACATAGCCGATGCTAGGCTAACTCCAAGCGGAAAATGGGAGGATTCTCTATGGATATCATTTGGCTGGGACATGGCAGCTTTCGCATCGAAACAGCAGGACAAGTTCTATTGATCGATCCCTGGCTGACGGGCAACCCGTCTTTGCCCGAAGATCAGCATGACGCAGCCGTTGCGGGCGCGACGCATATCCTGCTGACTCATACTCATTTCGATCATGTCGTCGATGTGCTGCCGCTGGCCAAACATCTAAACGTGCCCGTGGTCGGGCAATACGACCTGATGGGCTACTGGGCCGAGGCTGAAGGCATTGAAACGGTCGGATTCAACAAAGGTGGCACGGTTGACCTAAACGGTATCAAATTAACGATGGTGCCTGCCTCGCACAGCTCGACCTTCTCGACACCTGATGGTCTGCGTACGGGTGGAACCGAGGTCGGCTATATGATCGCGTCCGAGGACCGTATGCTCTATTTCTCTGGCGATACCGACATTATGGCCGACATGGAGTGGATGGGTGATTATTATAAACCCGATATCGGCATCCTTTCGGCAGGTGGCCACTTTACCATGGACATGAAGGGCACTGCCTATGCTGCCAAGCGGTATTTCAATTTCAAGACAGTGATCCCGTGCCATTACAAGACCTTTCCGATTCTCGCGCAATCGGCTCAGGAACTGGCTGACGGGTTGCCCGGTGTCGATGTAATCGAGCCCGAGGTCATGCAGGCGATTTCTCTCTGATGCCCGCGTCGGATTTCAGCGCGCAGGAATACGCTGACCGCATTCACAAGACCCGTTCTGCGATGGATCAACAGGGTATCGAGACCTTGTTGATCACGGACCCATCGAACATGGCGTGGCTCACCGGTTATGACGGTTGGAGCTTTTACGTACCGCAGATGGTCATCCTACCCGCCAGCGGATCGCCTCTTTGGTGGGGCAGAACGCAGGACAAAGCGGGGGCTGCGCAGACCACCCGGTTGGACCAGATGGACCTGCTGGATTGGCCTGAAGAGCATGTGCAACACCCGGACCACCACCCGGTCGACGCCCTTGTGTTGGCATTGCGGGATCGCGGCTGGACCTCTGGTATCGGCGTGGAGATGGATAACTATTATTACTCAGCCACCAGCCACCGCATCCTCGAACAGGCCTTCGGTGCATTGATTGATGCCACAGGGCTTGTGAACTGGCAGCGTGCTGTCAAAAGCGATGCCGAGATCGCAATGATGCGCAAGGCGGGTCAGCTGACTGCACATATGCACGGAGTTCTGCGTGACGCATATCGCGAAGGATTGCCCAAAAACAAACTTGTCGCCGAAGTGCAGGCGGCAGGCATCGCCGGACTGCCCGGCCTAGCCGGAGATTACCCTGCTATCGTGCCGATTGCACCCTCCGGTCGTGAGGCTTCTGCCTCGCACATTACTTGGAACGACCGACCACTGGCGCGGGATGAGGCGACCTATTTCGAAATCTCCGGCTGCTATCGACGCTATCACTGCCCCGCTAGTCGCAGCCTGTTTCTGGGTGATCCCCCGGATGATATCCGCCGGGCCGAAGCCGCTGTTCTAACCGCTATCGACGACACAATGACCGCCGCACGCCCTGGCATCACCTGCGAAGAGGTCGCGGCTTGTGTCTATGACAGTTTCGCCCGCGCGGGGTATGTCAAAGCCAACCGCACCGGCTATCCCATCGGGCTCAGCTATCCGCCCGACTGGGGCGAGCGCACCATGAGCCTGCGACCCGGTGACACGACGGAATTGCAAGAGAATATGACCTTTCACCTAATGCCCGGCCTCTGGACCCCAGACTGGGGACTGGCGATTACCGAAAGCTTTGTGGTGACGTCAGATGGGGGCAAGCCCCTGGCTGATATCCCACGTGAAATGGTCGTAAAAACTTAACCGCGCTGCGCCGCGAAGAAGCGTTTCAGCAGCGCGGCAGCCTCTTCGGCGGCAATGCCGTCATAGACCTCGGGTCGATGGTGGGCCTGTGGGTGCGAAAACACGCGCGCGCCATGCGCGACACCGCCAGATTTCGGATCGGAAGCGCCGTAGTAGATGCGCCGGATGCGGGCTGCGGCCAGCGCTGCGGCGCACATGGCACAAGGCTCAAGGGTTACGTAAAGGTCATGATCGGGTAAACGCTCGGACCCGGCCGCGGCACATGCGGCGCGCAGAGCCAGAATCTCTGCATGGGCAGTGGGGTCATTCAACTCGCGGGTGCGGTTCCCATCTGCGGCCACCACCTGCCCGTCGGGCGCGACGATCACCGCGCCGACCGGCACTTCACCTCGATCTGCCGCCGCCTGTGCCTGTTCCAGCGCCTGTTTCATGTGGGATCTGAACTTCATGCCTCTGACTGCCTCAGAAACCCGTCTTTCGCAAGCCGCCGGGATGGGTTATGGCCGGAGGATGACCAATACCCCTCCTCCCGGCGACCGGATCGCCAAAGTGCTGGCCCGCGCCGGTGTCGCCTCGCGCCGCGAAGCTGAACGCATGATCGAAGCCGGACGTGTGACCGTGAATGGCAAGGCGATCAACAGCCCTGCGCTGAACGTAACCGCCAAGGACAGGATTACCGTCGATGGTAAACCAGTATCCGAGCCCGAGCCATCACGCCTGTGGCTCTATCACAAGCCACCGGGACTGGTGACGACGGCGCGTGACGAAAAAGGCCGCAAGACGATTTTTGACGACCTGCCCGAGGATATGCCCCGGGTCATGAGCGTCGGGCGGCTCGATCTGAACTCGGAAGGATTGCTGCTGCTGACTAATGATGGCGGCATCAAGCGCAAGCTGGAACTGCCCTCAACTGGATGGCTGCGCAAATACCGGGTGCGGGTAAATGGACGCCCCAAAGACGAGGATTTCGAACCGCTGCGCAAAGGCCTGGTAATCGATGGTGAACGGTTTCAGCCCATGACCGTGACACTGGACCGTCAACAGGGCGCGAACGCTTGGCTGACCATCGGCCTGCGCGAAGGCAAGAATCGCGAAATCCGCCGCGCTATCGAAGATATCGGTTATGTGGTGAACAGGCTTTTGCGGGTTTCTTACGGCCCATTCCAACTGGGCAACCTGAAACCCAGCGAGGTTGAAGAAATCCGCCGCCGTGTCATGCGCGACCAACTGGGGCTGGATGCTGAGGATAGCGGAATACCCCCGGCCAAACGCCCTGCTCGACCGCAGCGCAAAAGACCAGCAATCGGCAAGAAACCTCGCAAGTGACGCGGGTTATTCAACCTTCCCCCTAGCGCCAAGCCCTCGTATCGCCTAAATTTTCCCTGATGGTCACAGTTGGGGGGCGCTATGTCCGGGACCGGAGTACAAAAATTGGCCTATGCGGCCCTGTTGGTGCTGTTGTTCGGCGTCTGCACCGGTCTGTTGGGGGGCCTGTAGCGAAATGGCCAAACGGTACGGCGGCAAATTCAGCCCAGAAGGCGATGTTTCCTCGCAGGATCAGCCATCGCGTGGCCAATTCGATGGTGCCCGTGTCGAACCGGCAGGTGCACGCGCGAACATCCTGTTTGTCCCGGCGATACCACTGGTGTTTCTGTCTCTGAACGATGGCGCGATCGGAATGACCATCGGCCTGGTTGCGGCAGGGCTACTGACCGCTGCCGCGTTTCTGCTGCGCGAAGGTTTAAGGGCCGAATCCGCTTACAACGCCCGCCGCACCGCACGCAGACCTGCGTTTCCCCGCAAGATGTTTTCCAGCGTTCTGACCGGTTTGGGGGCGGCGCTAGCCTCATACCGGACCGAATTTCTGGACGCCGAAACAGCATCACAGGTAAGCCTGCTGGCCCCCATCCTGTTTGGCGCCGCTGCAACGGTTCTACATTCGGTTTCCTTCGGCCTCGACCCAATGAAGGACAAAGGAATGGAGGGTGTCGACACCTTCCAGCAGGACCGTGTCGCACGCGTGGTCGAGGACGCCGAAACCCATCTGACCCAAATGACAGATGCAATAAAACGCGCAGGTGACCGCCGGATCGAAGCGCGGGTCGAACGCTTTCAGGATACAGCCCGCGATCTGTTTCGCACGGTCGAGGAAGACCCGCGCGATCTGGCTGGTGCCCGAAAATACCTGACGGTTTATTTGCAGGGCGCGCGCGATGCGACGGTGAAGTTTTCGGACGTCTATGCACGGACGCGTGATGCGCAGGCGTTGGCGGACTATTCGGCGTTGCTGGACGATCTTGAACAGAATTTCGCGGCGCGGACGCGAAAGATGCTATTGGATGACCGCAGTGATCTGACGGTTGAAATTGATGTGCTGCGCGACCGGCTGCAGCGCGAAGGCGTCCGGTTGGACTGACCGGCTTTTATGTAAGCGAGGATTACCCCATGTCCGATGAGATTAAAAACAAGGCAGTCGAGGCTGAAACGCTGGTGCAGGAAGTCACCGCCGTAGCCCTCCCCGAGCCGCAGGCCGAGATTGTCCCGTTGGAAGAGGCCGACGAACCAGTTGGTGCCGAGATCCGCAAGCGGATGGGTGAGATCGACATGGGCGACACAAACTCGATCGTCTCGTTCGGATCATCCGCACAGGCGGAATTGCAAGAGATCAGTCAGGCCATGCTGGCCGACGTGCGCAACAAGGATGTGGGCCCGGCGGGTGACAGCCTTCGCAATATCGTAACAACGATCCGGGGGTTTTCAGTCAGCGAACTGGATGTGCGTCGCGAACGCAGTTGGTGGGAAAAACTGCTGGGCCGTGCTGCGCCCTTCGCCAAATTCACAGCGCAGTATGAGGACGTTCAAAGCCAGATCGACCGGATTACTGATGATCTTCTGGGGCATGAGCATACACTGCTGAAAGATATCAAGTCTTTGGACCTGCTGTACGAAAAAACGCTGGAGTTCTACGACGAACTCGCACTGTACATCGCAGCGGGAGAGGAGAAGCTGACCGAGCTGGACAGCCATGACATTCCTGAAAAAGAGACCGAGGTTCAGGCCGCGCCCGAAGACCAACAGGTGATGAAAGCGCAGGAATTGCGCGACTTGCGTGCCGCGCGCGATGATCTGGAACGCCGGGTCCACGACCTGAAGCTTACCCGTCAGGTGACGATGCAATCGCTGCCCTCCATCCGTCTGGTGCAGGAAAATGACAAGTCGCTGGTGACCAAGATCAACTCGACCCTCGTCAACACAGTACCGCTCTGGGAAACCCAGCTGGCACAAGCTGTCACCATACAGCGCAGTGCCGAGGCCGCCGCTGCCGTACGTGATGCCAATGATCTGACGAATGAATTGCTGACCTCGAACGCCGCCAACTTGCGCGAATCCAACAAAATGATCCGCGAAGAGATGGAGCGTGGCGTCTTCGATATCGAAGCCGTCAAACAAGCCAATGCAGACCTGATCGGCACCATCAACGAAAGCCTCGCCATTGCAGACGAAGGCAAGGCCAAACGCGCCGCAGCCGAGGAAGAACTGAAGAAGATGGAGGCCGAATTGCGCGACACGCTCGCCTCGGCCAAGGCGCGACAGGACGGGATCGGCGACAATGCCGGAACGGCTGTTCCCGGATAATGGAAACAGCGGGCGTGCGGCCATTTCATCGCGCTAAGATTGCAGTATTGGGCTTGTCGCTGCTGGCATTTGCTGGCTGCGATGAGGCATTGACGACGACGATCGCTCCTGAACCTCAACCTGCCCAGCCGCAAGGCCTGAGCAATGCATATCAAGCGCCCTCACCAGCGAGCCTTGATCTCGCGCGATACTATGAAAGCGTACAAAACAACTTGCTGACGCGCGGGTTGCTGAGAACCGATGGCGGTGGCCCTGATACGCCCTATGATGCCGATGATCTGGCCCGGAACTTTGAGACCATAGCGTTTTATAATGAATATCCGGGGCAAGCCGTTGCCAGCGGCAGCAGCCGCACCAGCCGACAGCTTAGTCGCTGGTCGTCGCCGGTTCGCATAAAGCCCGAGTTTGGTCCATCGGTTGCACCTGAAGTCCGCCAGCAAGAGACCGCCCGAATTGACGCCTACGCCAACCGCTTGTCGCGGCTCACTGGACACCCGGTCTCAACCACCACCCGGAATGCAAATTTCCACGTCTTCGTGGCGGGTGAAGATGATACCGCTTATGTGCAAGCCCGGCTGCGACAACTGATCCCGGGCATAGGGCAGGCGCAACTTGACCTCTTCGACAAACTGCCACGCTCTTTCTATTGCTTTGTATTCGCTTCGGCGTCGAACAGCGCGCCACAGACATATACCCGGGCTGTTGCCCTGATCCGGGCGGAACATCCCGATCTGGTGCGCCTGAGTTGCGTCCACGAAGAGATCGCTCAGGGATTGGGGCTGCCGAATGACAGCCCGTCTGCCCGGCCATCAATCTTCAACGATGACGACGAGTTCGCCCTGCTGACAAGTCATGACGAAAAGCTGCTGACCATCCTTTATGACCCGCGCCTTAAGGCTGGCATGACCGCTGAAGAAGCGCGCCCGGTGGTCCGTATCATTGCACGCGAATTGATGGGGCAGTCGCTCTGACCCCGAAGACAGGAGAAATCCAATGGGAATTTTTGATTTTCTGACCGGCGAATTTATCGACGTCATCCACTGGGTCGACGATACGCGCGACACGATGGTCTGGCGGTTCGAGCGTGAAGGACACGAGATCAAATACGGCGCCAAGCTGACCGTGCGCGAAGGTCAAGCGGCGGTCTTTGTGCATGAAGGGCAGTTGGCGGATGTCTTCACCCCAGGTCTCTACATGCTTGAGACAAACAACATGCCGATCATGACGACGCTGCAGCATTGGGATCACGGCTTTCAGTCTCCGTTCAAGTCTGAAATTTACTTCGTTAACACGACCCGGTTCAATGACCTGAAATGGGGCACCAAGAACCCGATCATGCTGCGCGATCCCGAGTTTGGGCCAACACGCATCCGGGCCTTCGGCACCTATACAGTGCGGGTCAAGGACCCGGCGAAATTCCTGGTAGAGATCGTAGGCACCGATGGTGAATTCACCATGGACGAGATCAGCTTTCAGATCAGAAACATCATCGTGCAGGAATTCAGCCGCGTCCTCGCAGGCTCGGGCATTCCAGTTCTCGATATGGCGGCGAACACTGCCGATCTGGGCAAACTGATTGCCGCCGAGGTGTCACCGGTGCTGGACGGGTATGGTGTGAGCATGCCCGAGTTCTACATCGAGAACATCTCGCTGCCACCAGCGGTCGAGGCCGCGCTGGACAAGCGCACATCGATGGGGTTGGCGGGCGATCTGGGCAAGTTCACGCAGTATTCCGCAGCTGAAGCGATGACCGCAGCGGCCAACAATCCCGGTCAGGGCGGCGGCATAGGCGCCGGTCTTGGCATGGGAATGGGTATGGCGATGGCACAGCAGATGTCGAACATGGCAGCGGGTCAACCAAGCGGCCCTTGGGGCGGTTCCGCCCCCGCTGCCCCGCAAGCCGCAGCGCCTGCGGCACCGCCACCCCCGCCACCCGTCGAGCACGTGTGGCATATCGCGGTGGATGGCCAGACCAGCGGGCCGTTCTCCAAGGCCAAGATGGGTCGTATGGCAACCGATGGTGAAATCACGCGTGATACCCACGTCTGGACTGCCGGTCAGGACGGTTGGAAGAAGGCAGGCGACGTGCAGGAACTGGCACAGCTGTTCACGATCCTGCCTCCGCCGCCTCCGGGCGCGTGATCTGACATTTGGTAACCTGATTTCGAGGTTCTGTCATGGCGAAAGACGAACACCGTTTCCCCTGCGACCAATGCGGGGCGGATTATCGGTTCAATCCCGGTGACGGAACGCTGACCTGCGATCATTGTGGCAACACCAGAACGATCGGTGCTGGCCCATGGGGTGGTGCGAGTCTGCGAGAGCTGGATTTCGACGCCGCCATCGCGGATCGCTTGCCTGACAGCGAGATTGAAGAAACCCGTGTTCTGACCTGTCCGAACTGCGCGGCTCAGGTTGAGTTTGATCCGAACACCCATGCTGCGGAGTGCCCGTTCTGTGCCACTCCGGTAGTGACCGATACAGGCGTTAGCCGCCATATCAAACCCCGCGGAGTGTTGCCCTTTGCACTGGATGAACGCTCGGCCCACAAGGCAATGGGGGATTGGCTGGGCCGACTGTGGTTTGCACCTAACGGGTTGAAGGAATACGCCCGAAAGGGACGCAAGATGCAGGGCATTTATGTCCCGTATTGGACCTTCGACGCTGATACCAAGTCGAGTTATCGTGGGGAACGCGGTGTGGTGTATTACGAAACTCGCACAGTGATGCGCGATGGAAAGCGCGTGCAGCAACAGGTTCCCAAAGTGCGCTGGACGCCAAAATCCGGACGGGCTGCACGGTTCTTTGACGATGTTCTGGTGTTGGCATCACAATCGCTGCCCAAATCCTATACCGATGCGCTGGAGCCATGGGACCTGCCTGCGCTTGAGCCATACCAGCCGGAATATCTGGCCGGTTTCCGCGCCGAGGCTTACACGGTCGAACTGCGAGAAGGTTATCAAGAGGCCCGCGCACATATGGCACGGGTGATCGAGCGTGACGTGCGCTTCGATATCGGAGGTGATCGTCAGCGCATTCACGCTGTCGACACCGAAGTGCGAGATGTCACATTCAAACACATCCTTTTGCCGGTTTGGATGGCGGCCTACAAATACCGCGGCCAGACCTATCGTTTTGTGGTCAATGGCCGGACCGGCCGCGTTCAGGGTGAGCGTCCCTGGTCCGCAATCAAGATTACGATCGCCGTGGTTCTGGGCCTTCTCGTTGCGGCCGGCGTCGGGTATCTGGTGGCAACTGGACAGCAATAAAGCTGATAAGCAGAGCACGCTCATGGAACCTACTCCTCGGCATGCCTGAAAGGAGATGTTGAATTGCACCTTGACGCTCTGAACGCGCTCTTGGCCGATCGTTTTTCTTGCCGTGCCTTTCGCACGGACCTGGTGCCGCGCGAACAGATTGAACAGATCGTCGCCAGTGCTGCGCGTGTTCCAAGCTGGTGCAACGCGCAACCCTGGCAGGTCGTCATCACCAGCGGGGCCGAGACAGACCATTTTCGGGACGCGTTGCAACACGAAGCCTCGCACGTTGCGCCTGCTCCGGACCTACCCTTTCCAACCGGCTATTCCGGTGTTTATCAAGAGCGCCGTCGCGCCTGTGGCTGGGCCCTCTACAAAGCGGTTGGTATCGAAAAAGGTGATCGCAGGGCCTCGGCGCAACAGATGATGGAAAACTATGCTCTGTTCGGCGCCCCACATTGCGCCATACTGTCCAGCCCTGCTGAACTGGGCCCTTACGGCGCGATGGATTGTGGTGGCTTCGTGACCGCATTTTCACTGGCGGCGCAGGCCCTGGGTGTGGCTTGTATCCCGCAGGCAGCGGTAGCGGCCCATGGCACATTTCTTCACCGTTATTTCGGGATATCAGAAGATCGCTTGATTCTGTGCGCGATTTCGTTCGGATATGCGGATATGGATCACCCGGCGAACGCGTTCAGAACGGAACGTGCCGCGCTGGATGAAGTGATCGATTGGCACGAATAGCAATAAAATACAGGACCTGCAGATGCGCGCCTTACTTCAAAGAATTTCCAGTGCCTCGGTCAAAGTCGATGGAACAGTCATCGGGCGATCGGGCCCCGGATTGATGATTCTGGTTTGTGCGATGCAGGGGGATGGAGAGACACAAGCTGATCAATTGGCTGAAAAGATCGCAAAGCTCCGTATCTTCAAGGACGACGCGGGAAAGATGAACCGGTCGATATTGGACATTGAGGGCTCGGCCCTGGTGGTCAGCCAGTTCACCTTGGCAGCTGACACATCGCGTGGAAACAGGCCTGGGTTTTCCGGGGCCGCCCCGGCGGCTGAGGGCGAACACCTCTACGAGGCGTTTGTACACAACCTTTCATCGCGGGGCATTCCGGTTGAGACAGGTGCGTTCGGAGCTGACATGGCGGTAGAGTTGGTCAATGACGGACCGGTCACAATTTGGATGGAAAGCTGATGCAGAGTTCGCAAAAGGCAAAGGACATTTGGCGCGCAGGTGTGGCGGCGGTTGATGGATATCGCGCAACGCTGGAGGCCACTCAGGCGATCGAAGCCCCAGATCAGATATTGGCCGTTGGAAAAGCCGCAGGGGCCATGGCCCGTGCCGCCGTCGAACGGTTTGGCCCAGTGCCCACTCTGGTGGTTACCAAGGATGGCCATGGCCACGACCTGCCTAAGCATATTGTGGTGATTGAAGCTGCACACCCGGTTCCTGATGCCCGCAGTCTGAAGGGTGGGCAGGCTTTGCGCGAAACGGTTGAGGCGATGAAACCCAACAGCAAGCTGCTTCTGCTAGTTTCGGGAGGGGCTTCTTCGCTTGCCGAGGACCTCGTGGCCGGTACGACATTGGATGATCTTGAGGCCCTCAACCAAAGACTGCTGAGTGAAGGTCTCGACATCGGTGCAATGAACACGGAACGGCGCAAGCTGTCCCGGATCAAGGGTGGCGGTTTGTTGTCGGCATTCTTGGGGAAAAGTGTGACCGTTCTGGCGATCTCGGACGTCCCGGGTGATGATCTGGGCGTTATTGGCTCCGGTATCGGGTCATTGCCCGAAGAACCGGAGTTTTCTGCCCACACCGCGATAATCGCATCAAACGCACACGCGCGCGACGCCGCAGCATTTGCGGCCGAGAACTCAGGCATCAAGGTCCTCGGCAACGAAGAAGCGATGCACGATGACTATCTCTCGGTTGCAGCTAAATTAGGAGATCGGCTGCGGAATATGCCCAAGGGCGCCATGGTATTTGGCGGCGAACCAACCGTGGTCCTACCTGATGCGCCAGGGCGCGGTGGGCGCAATCAGGCCCTTGCTCTAGCACTCGCGCGCGAAATCGCAGGGCAATCTGATTTGACCGTCATCGTCGGAGGAACAGATGGCACCGACGGGCCAACAGATGCAGCAGGCGCCATCGTTACCGGCGACACTTGGTCTGATAAGGCGCAAGCGTATCTGGACAATGCAGATAGCGGCAGTTTCCTCGACAAGGCGGGGGCGCTGTTGGTCACGGGACCCACAGGCACAAACGTAATGGATCTGATTGTTGCAATAAAAAACTGATCCGGGACCCTGACTCCGCCCATCCGAAAAAACCACCAGATAGAATCACTTAAAGGCCGGAATGGCGTTTGATCTGTGGAACGAAAGTTCATGCTAAACTGACCAGGCAACTATCGGATAATTTGTTCAGGTCAGAGTAAGTAGTTAGTAATAAGGGGTTTTGGATTTCCAAAGGCTCATAACAAGATCATCTGGCGCGATCAAAGGCGGAACCTCCCCATTATTTCAAGAGATTTGCACTTGCCCGCTGCCCTGAATTGCACCTAAGTTGACTCATGCGTCAATAAAAAGCCCGCCAACGGGCTGAACATCCTATCAACTGGGAGAAATCTGGATGAACGAACAACTCACTCACATGTCAAAGCAGGTCACAGCTGGAAAGCTGACCCGCCGTGAATTCATGGGCAAAGCAGCGGCACTGGGTGTCTCGGCCGCAATGGCAAGCACTATGTTTGCCGATGCGGCACGTGCCGCTGGTCCGAAAAAGGGCGGCGATCTGAAATTCGGTTTGCAGGGTGGTGAATCAACCAACTCACTTGATCCGGCAACCTACGCAAGCTCAGTCCCGTTCCAGAACGGCAAGCAGTTCGGAGACCAACTGGTCGAAGTGGCGCCCGACGGAACCATCGAACCGCGCCTGGCTGAAAGCGTCGAAGGAAGTGCAGACGCGAAAGTATGGACGTTCAAGCTGCGTCAAGGGGTCGAGTTCCACAACGGCAAGACCATGACCAGCGAAGACGTGCTGAAAACTATGCAGCGCCACTCGAACGAAGATTCCAAATCAGGTGCCTTGGGCATCATGAAAGGCATCGAGTCGATGAAGGCCGATGGAGATAATTTCCAGGTCACACTGACCGAGCCGAACGCCGACCTGCCGTATCTAATGGCCGACTATCACCTCATCATTCAGCCCGATGGCGGCATGGATAATCCGGCGGCAGGTATCGGCACCGGCCCGTACAAACTAGAAGTGGACGAACCCGGCGTCCGCCACTTGTTCACCAAGAACGAAAACCACTGGAACAGCGATTTCGGCAATTTTGACAGCGTAGAAGTTGTTGTGATCAACGATGCGACGGCACGGACCGCTGCACTGCAGTCCGGACAGGTCCACGCCGTCAACCGCGTTGAACCCAAAGTTGCCGACCTGTTGGGCCGTGCGCCTAACCTGACGGTGCATTCAACCGCTGGTCGCGGTCACTATGTCTTCATCATGCATTGCGACACGGCTCCGTTTGATAACAATGAACTGCGCACCGCACTGAAGTACGCCATCAACCGCGCGGAATTGGTTGACAAAGTTCTGCGCGGCTATGGCTCGATCGGGAATGATATGCCGATCAATTCAGCCTATCCATTGTTTGATGAAACCATCGAACAGCGCGAATTCAGCGTTGAAAAGGCTGCAGAGCACTATAAGAAATCTGGACATGATGGCTCTCCGATTATTTTGCGCGTTGCCGATGGTGCGTTCCCAGGTGCTGTAGATGCTGCTGCTCTGTTCCAGCAGACTGCTGCACAGGCTGGAATTCCGCTTGAAATCAAGCGTGAGCCCAATGATGGCTACTGGTCCGAGGTTTGGAACGTTCAACCCTTCTGTGCGTCTTACTGGGGCGGCCGTCCGGTTCAGGACCAGATGTACTCGACTGCATATCTGTCGACCGCAGACTGGAATGACACGAGGTTTAAGGTTCAGGCGTTTGACGACTTATTGTTCGCGGCAAAGGCGGAACTCGACGCTGAGAAACGCAAAGCCATCTACAGCCAGATGGGTCAAATGGTCCGCAACGAAGGCGGCCTGATCTGCCCGATGTTCAACGACTTTGTCGAAGGCGTCAGCAACCAGCTGGATGGATGGGAATCTGACCCGACGCAAGAGATGATGAACGGCAACATATCTCGCAAAATGTGGTTCGTCTAAAACGGGCTACGGATAATGCATCCCATCATCAAATTGGTTTCCCAGCGCCTGGCGCTGGGACTCCTTTTGCTGCTCGGCGCTTCGGCCCTGATTTTCGGCCTAACCGAAGCCCTACCCGGAGACGCCGCGCAAGCCGTCCTGGGGCAGTCCGCAACTCCAGAGGCCTTGGCAAACCTACGCGAAGAAATGGGCCTGAACCGCCCTGCCCTTACACGCTATTTCGAGTGGTTGGGCGGCATACTTCAGGGTGACCTGGGTCAATCCCTGACCAACAAACTTGATATCTCCGAGAGTATTGGAAAACGCCTTGGGAACACTCTGTTCCTGGCTTGCGTGGCAGCAATAGTTTCCGTACCGCTTGCAATCTTTCTGGGGCTGCTTGCCGTGCGGTTCCGCAATCGCTGGCCCGACAAACTGATTTCAGCCATCACCCTGACGACGGTTTCGATCCCCGAGTTTCTGATCGGTTATGTGGTGATCTACTATATCTCAGTGAAATTGGGATGGTTCTCGTCGCTTGCGATGATCAATGATTCTATGTCGTTTGGACAAAAGTTGAATGCAATCGCGCTACCTGCCTTTGTTCTGACGCTGGTCGTGCTGGCACAGATGATGCGCATGACGCGCGCGGCCATTCTGAACCTCATGCAATCGGCCTATATCGAAACCGCTGAATTGAAAGGCCTCAGCACATTTCAGGTTATTGCCCGCCATGCCTTTCCCAACGCGATTTCACCGATCGTGAACGTCGTCATGCTGAACCTGGCCTATCTGGTCGTGGGTGTTGTCGTGGTCGAGGTTGTGTTCGTCTATCCAGGTATGGGGCAATACCTTGTGGATGCCGTGACCAAACGTGATGTGCCGGTTGTTCTGGCCTGCGGCGTGGTGTTTGCGGCCGTTTATATCGGTCTGAACATGGTTGCAGATATCGTGTCGATCCTTGCCAACCCAAGACTGAGGCATCCGAAATGATAAAGAACATTCCTCTTTCGGCTCTGATTGGCCTTATCTTCACCTTCGCCTATTTCTTTGTGGCGATCGCCGCCCCGTTGATTGCACCCTATGGAATGGCAGAAGTCGTCGGCGACGTCTGGGAGCCGAGCAGCCCCGAACATCTGCTAGGCACTGACAATATCGGTCGCGATCTGCTGACCCGCATGATCTATGGCGGGCGCACGACAATCTTCATCGCGGCAGCGGCGACGCTGCTCAGCTTTCTGACCGGTACGTCGCTTGGCTTGCTGGCTGCTGTACTGGGCGGATGGGCTGATCAGGCGCTCAGCCGTACGGTGGATCTGATCATGTCAATCCCGACTCTGATCCTGGCACTGGTCATTCTGGCCATCGTTCCGGTGACCGTCCCGATCCTAATCCTTGTTATGGGCTTACTGGATGCCACCCGCCCGTATCGCCTATCGCGATCTGTAGCGGTGGACATCAACGTTATGGACTATGTTGAAGCCGCCAAGCTGCGCGGCGAAGGGCGCGCCTGGATCATCTTCCGGGAAATCCTGCCCAATGCGCTGTCGCCACTTGTGGCCGAATTCGGACTTCGGTTCATCTTCATGGTTCTGTTCATCTCGACCCTGTCGTTCCTGGGACTGGGCGTCCAGCCACCGCTGGCTGACTGGGGCGGTATCGTGAAAGAAAACAAGGATGGCATCGTCTATGGTATCGGCGCAGCGCTTTATCCCGCTGTGGCCATTGCGACGCTGGCAATCTCGGTCAACCTGGTGGCTGACTGGGTCCTGAATCGTACCACATCGCTGAAAGGAGGCCGGGGATGAGTGATATCCTTCTCAAGGTCCGCGACCTCAAAATCGGCGCGACCGTCTATCCGCCGGGTGAAAAGCCCCATGACATCGAGATCGTGCACGGGGTCAGCTTTGACCTCGCGCCAGGCAAGGTGCTGGGTCTGATCGGCGAATCCGGGGCTGGCAAATCTACCATCGGTCTGGCCTCAATGGCCTATGGCCGTGGCGGTGTGAAAATCACCGGGGGCGAGGTTTGGGTGAACGGGCGTGATATCCTCAAGACATCTCATGGGGACATCCGCAAACTGCGCGGTGGTGAGGTAACATATGTTTCCCAATCCGCCGCCGCATCGTTCAACCCCGCAAAGAAGATCATGGATCAAGTGGTCGAGGCCGCAGTTGAGCAGAAGAAGTTTTCGCGCAAAGAGGCTGAAGCCCGCGCGCGTGAGCTTTTTGCCAAGCTGGGTCTGCCCGACCCTGACAATATCGGTGATCGTTACCCGCATCAGGTTTCGGGCGGACAGCTGCAGCGCTGCATGACGGCGCTGGCGCTTTGCCCCGAGCCTGATCTGGTGGTTTTTGACGAACCTACCACGGCACTGGACGTGACTACCCAAATCGATGTGCTGATGGCCATCAAAGACGCCATTCGCGACTCGGGCGTTGCCGCCTTGTATATCACCCATGATCTGGCAGTTGTGGCCCAGGTCAGTGATGACATCATGGTGCTGCGGATGGGCGATACGGTCGAATACGGAAATACCGACCAGATCATCAACCGCCCGCAAGAAGAGTACACACAGGCGCTGGTTTCGGTCCGCTCAATCGAGCACGAAGAGAAAAAACCAACTCCTGAACCCGTGCTGAGCGTCGATGGTATCACCGCGCGCTACAAAGGCTTGAATTTCGACGTGCTGCATAATGTCAACGTCGAGCTTCATCCGGGCCAGACACTGGCGGTTGTGGGTGAATCCGGGTCGGGTAAGTCTACGCTGGCACGGGTCATCACCGGGCTTCTTCCACCCCGTGATGGTGAGATTACCTTTGCGGGCCGCAAGCTCAGCTCTGATCTGAAAGGCCGCACGCGTGAAGACCTGCGTGAGCTGCAAATGATCTACCAGATGGCCGACGTGGCAATGAACCCGCGTCAGACCGTCGGTACGATTATCGGCCGCCCACTCGAGTTCTACTTCAACATGCGCGGCGCCGAGAAACGCAAGCGGATCGTCGAGTTGCTGGATGAGATCGAACTGGGCGAGAAGTTCATCGATCGTTATCCGGCGGAACTGTCGGGTGGTCAAAAACAGCGTGTCTGTATCGCGCGATCACTGGCGGCCAAGCCAAAGATGATCATCTGTGATGAGGTCACCTCGGCGCTCGACCCGCTGGTCGCGGACGGTATCCTCAAGCTGCTGCTGGATCTGCAAAAGATCGAGGATGTGGCATACCTGTTCATCACCCACGATCTGGCGACAGTCCGTGCGATCAGCGATAGTATCGCGGTGATGTACCAGGGTCGGGTGGTTCGCTACGGTCCCAAGAGCCAGGTGCTAAGCCCTCCATTCGACGACTATACAGACTTGCTGCTTAGCTCGGTGCCTGAGATGCATCTTGGCTGGCTGGAAGAGGTTGTCGCTCACCGCAAAATGGAGAGCGCGGGGAACTGATCCGCGCACTTCTCATAGAAACACCGAAGACCATTCAAATTCCCGGCGCTGTGAACACAGGCAGACGTCGGGATTTTGCTATTTGGGGCGCAAATGCGCAGCCATAGCCGGACGAATCTCATAGGTTCGCCGGAACGAATACTCAGAAACAAGGGCCGTAACATGGACCGCAAACTGCTATTGATCATCCTCGATGGCGTCCCCTGGCGCAACTTTCGTCGACTGTTTGGCAATCTTGAAGGGTGGGTCGACAGCGGTGCTGCCCGGGTTTGGAAACTCCGCTCTGTACTGCCTTCAACCTCTGCCAGTTGCTATGCGTCGATCCATACCGGCGTCACACCGCAAGAGCATGGCTGTACAGGCAACGGCAACGTCTTCCGACTAAGCCACAAGGACGTGTTCAGTCAGGTGCGTGAGGCAGGTGGCATAACCGGCGCGGTCACCCACAGCTATTGGTCTCAATTCTTCAATCGCCACCCGTTCGAATACGTCCGCGACGTTGAATATGACGAGCCCGACAACCTGACCATCAACTATGGTCGCTTTCATTCAATGACAGGATATGGCAACGCCAACCAGATGACGCCAAGCGATGTCGATCTGTTTGCCTCGCTCACCAACCTGTGTCTGCGCTTCGGACTGGATTATGGCATCCTGCACACTTGCACACTGGACAGCATGGGGCATCGTTTCTTCCACGATTGCACTGAGATGGACCATGCCTGTTTCGTCATGGACGAAATGCTGGCCCCATTCATTCCGCGTTGGCAGCAGTTGGGTTATGACGTCATCGTGACGGCTGATCATGGTCAGGACGAACGCGGCCATCACGGTGGTCGCAGCCCGTTGCAGCAGGAAACGGCGCTTTACTATTTTGGTGAGGCCAAAGGCCCTGAACCGGATACCGTGATCGACCAGCTTCAGCTAGCCCCAACCATACTTAAGCGTATGGGTGCGCCGGTGGCAGACACGATGAAAGCCAAGCCGTTCCTGACCTGACGCGGTTCAGTCGTAGGACCAAATCCCCTGCCCCAATGCCTCAATGGCCACGGAAATGCGTTCAAAGCTGTCCGCTGCGCGCCCGACAGATGTTCTGGCGCGTAGGTACCCATGGACCAAACCTGCCTCGTTGATGCATTGGGCTTGCCCACCTGCGGCTGTGATCCGGTCGCAATAAGCTTGCCCGTCATCGCGCAGCGGATCGCAATCGGCGGTCACCACCACCGTCGGCGGTAGCCCCGAGAAATCGACGTCATGCAACGGTGCATAGGTAGGATCGTTCTGGGGCGTGGTCCCTTGATACCGAACAGTCTCATAAAACCGGATATCGTCCAATGTCAGCAGCGGGGCATTGGCATGTTCGATATACGACCCCTGCGACATATCTCCGCCTAAGCCGGGATATATGAGGACCTGCCCCAGCACATTTTCCAACCGCCCCCGACCATGGTGCGAAACGGCTGCTGCCAGATTGCCACCCGCGCTATCACCGGCCAGCACGATCGGCTCGCCGTATTCCTGAACCACCCAGTTCGTGGCGGTCCAGCTATCCTGAAACTGCGCCGGGTGCACATGCTCAGGGCACAACCGATAGTCGACCGAAACGATCCGATAGCCCGTCTGGGCGCAGAGTTCCGCACAAACATCATCGTGGCTATCCAAGCCCCCGACGACGAACCCACCACCATGTATATAGATGACGGTCCGGGTGGGGTCACCGGCACTATAGATGCGAACAGGTACGCCATCGGCGGACCTGTCGCGCACCTCGATGCCAGGTGGGCGCGCCTGGCGGAAGTCCTGACACATCGCGTCATAGACCCGGCGTTGGTCAGCAATGGACATCTCTACTGTATCATCCGGATAGCTCTCGGCCGTGCGCCGGATGAAACCCCAGGTCTCCTCGTCGATCAGACGTTCATAGTCCATTGTTCCTCCGAATTATTCAGACCACTCCCATGGCCGGGTAAACGAACCCAGCACTTTTGAGACATCGTCTTCGGAAGACCCATTCGCGTCAAGCTGCGCGATAAGACCTCGCTTCTTGTCATCGATTACCGAAACAACCCGCGCTTCAATGCCTGCGGCGTCCAAAGCACCGTTGTAGATGCGAGTGATGGCCTGCTTGCGCAGTTCGGGTTTGAAAACCTTGCCAACGGCGGTTTTCGGCAATTCATCCAGAATGGTCATATGCTTGGGCTGTGCTGCACGTTCGTGGACGTGAACCTTGCAATAGTCCATCAGCTCCTGTTCAGTGACTGAGGCCCCCTCGACCAGTTCAACAAAGGCGCAAGGCACCTCACCCGAATGCGCATCGGGCTGACCGATAGCCCCAGCGAAGGCGACCGCGTCATGGCCCAGCAAGGCCTCTTCGATTTCTGCAGGGTCGATATTGTGTCCGCCCCGAATGATCAGATCCTTCGCGCGACCGGTGATCCACAGATAGCCGTCCTCATCAAACCGTCCCAGATCGCCCGTGCGCAGGTATTTATCGAAATGATAGAGGTTCGTATTCTTGTCGGTCTCGGTATAAGTATTTCCCGCGTATACGCCGGGGTTCGAGATGCAAATTTCACCGATCTGATCTACGCCGCACTCGGTTGGTCCATCCGGCCCGTCCTGCAGGATTTTGACGTCCGTATAGGGGAATGGGATGCCGATCGAACCGATCTTCTTTTCCCCATCCACGGGGTTGCATGACACCAGACAAGTGGCCTCGGTCAGGCCGTAGCCCTCGACGATAGTAACGCCAGTCGCTTCTTCAAACCGACGGAACAGTTCGACCGGCAACGGAGCTGATCCCGAAAATGCTGTTTTAACGCTGGATATATCCGCATCCACAGGTCGCTGCATTTTGGCTGAAATCGCTGTCGGCACTGTGATGATGAACGAAACCTTCCAGCGTTCGATCAGTTTCCAGAAATTGTCGAATACGCCATCACCGCGATACCCGGCAGGCGTCGGGAATACCACATGTGCACCAGACGACACCGCCGCCATCACGATGACATGCACCGCAAAGACATGGAACATCGGCAGAGGGCACATGATGACGTCGTTTTCGTCAAAGAGCAGCGTGTTGCCCAACCAGCCATTGTAGATAAGGCCCGAGTATTTGTGCTGCGCTACTTTCGGCATGCCCGTAGTGCCGCCCGTGTGGAAGTAGCACGCCACCCGATCTTCCTGGCTATCCTCAAAGTTCAGCGTTTTAGGCTGCTTGTTCAGCTCATCAAGGAAGTTCTTGTAATCCGCATGGGCCAGCTTTTCTTTATCACCCATCTTTGGGCGCAAGAACGGTACAAGCCAGGATTTGGGCGGCGTCAGATAGCGATTCAGGTCGATCTCAAGGATCGTGTTGACACCCGGAGCGTGACGCACAGCCTCTTCAACCTTTTGGGCCACATCGGTTTTGGGAAAGGATTTCAGGGTGACGACAACCTTGGCCTTGGTCTCACGCAGGATCGCCGCGATCTGCTCTGGCTCCAGCAACGGGTTGATCGGGTTCACGATCCCGGCCACCGCACCGCCCATCATGGTGACCAGCGTCTCGTTGCAGTTGGGCAGCACATAGGCCACCACATCGTTTTCTCCGATGCCAAGGGAACGGAATAGGTTGGCGGCCTGATTGACTTTGCCCAGCAGCTCGGACCATGTCAGCGTCTCGGCCTTGTCGCTCGGGCCGGACAACAACTGAAAGCTGATCGCTTTATGGTTCGGGAACTTGCCCGCCGTCCGCGACAACAGTTGATGGAAGGTGACGGGTACGTCCCGATCTTCCCACGCCATCTCCTGCTCGATGCGCGCCTTGTCTTCCAATCCCACAAAGGCCATGTGGCTCCTCCCCTGATCTGTCTCCCGTGTCGCGCACAGGCTTGTTTGTCACCTCCAAGATGGAAGCAAAACACACCATGCGCAAGCAAGGGCTTAGCGATCAGGTTCGGGAATATGTAGAATGACGCTACGGCGAAACGAGATGTGCCGGAGCGTCACTTTATTCTGCAGCCACCCCGTCGGTGAACTGCAAGCGTGCGAGGCGGGCATACAAACCGTCCTGCGCCACCAGATCGTTATGGGTACCCTGCGCCACAATGCGCCCGGCTTCCAGCACGACAATCCGGTCTGCCTTCTTAACGGTCGCCAGACGGTGCGCCACGATCAGAGTGGTGCGCCCTGCCCTCATGTTATCAACCGCACCCTGCACCGCACGTTCGCTTTCTGCGTCCAAAGCCGAGGTCGCCTCGTCCAGCAGCAGCACCGGTGCGTCGCGCAGGATGGCACGTGCGATGGCGATACGTTGCTTCTGACCACCCGACAGCATTACGCCCCGTTCGCCCACAAAGCTGTCATACCCTTCGGGCAAAGCCGAGATGAACTCATGCGCGGCGGCGGCTCGGGCGGCGGACTCGACTTCGGCATCTGAGGCGTCCAGACGGCCAAAGCGGATATTCTCGCGCGCCGAAGCGGCAAAGATCACGGGGTCTTGCGGGACCAGCGCGATGTGCTGACGGAAGTCGTCACGGTTCAACTCGCGCAGGTCGAGCCCATCAAGACTGACCTGTCCCGCATCGGGATCATAGAACCGCTGAATCATCTGGATGACTGTTGTCTTGCCCGCACCAGACGGGCCAACAAAGGCCACTGTCTCCCCAGGTTTAATCTGCAGTGACAAATGATCCAGCGCGACAACGTCCGGGCGCGCGGGATAGTGGAATGTCACATCGTCGAAACGTATCTCTCCGCGTACGGGCACAGGCAATGCCTTGGCCTGCGACGGATCGTTGACTGTATCTTCAGCGTTCAGAAGCTCGACCAAACGCTCGGTCGCACCTGCAGCGCGCTGCAACTCGCTCCAGATTTCGGACAACGCGGCGACTGAACCCGCCATGATGATCGAATAGATCACAAACTGGATCAGCACGCCCTCGGTCATAACCCCGTTACGCACATCATTCGCACCCATCCACAGCACGCCAACGATGCCCGAGAAGACGAGAAAGATCACAATGACGGTCAGAATCGCACGGGTCTGGATCCGACGCAGAGAAACTTCGTACGAAGTTTCTGTCATCTCTCCGAACTGCGTCCTGCTGGCGTCCTCATGAGTAAAAGCCTGCACGGTTTGCACCGCACCCAACGCCTCGCCGGCATTTCCAGAGGACGCCGCAATCCAGTCCTGATTTTCCCGGCTGATCACCCGTAACCTGCGGCCCAGTACCAATATTGGCACAACCACCAGCGGAATCAGTAGCAACACCATCCCAGTCAGCTTAGCCGATGTCAGCAGCATCAGCACCAGTCCGCCGACGAACATCAAAAGATTGCGGAGCGCGATGGACACAGACGATCCCAGCACCGATTGGATCAGCGTTGTGTCGGTGGTGATACGGCTCAGAACTTCGCCGGTCATGATGCGCTCGTAAAACTCGGGGCTCATCCCGATCACGCGGTCAAAAACCGCCTTTCGGATATCGGCCACCACACGTTCACCCAACCGAGTCACCAACGCATAGCGAATACCCGTACCCACTGCGAGAATCCCGGC
This sequence comes from Ruegeria sp. A5, assembly GCF_056543005.1. Classification (NCBI taxonomy): domain Bacteria; kingdom Pseudomonadati; phylum Pseudomonadota; class Alphaproteobacteria; order Rhodobacterales; family Roseobacteraceae; genus Ruegeria; species Ruegeria sp. A5. Next base: position 172,786 of record NZ_JBQGAV010000004.1, on the reverse strand, counting down.
AATACCGAGGGCGGCCAGAAAATACCATTCCAGCAAATCACCATCTTCGATGCGGAAATTGTCGACCACACGCCGCACAGCCAAGGGCAATGTCAGCGTCATGCTGGCCGTTAGGACCAACGCCAGTGTCGCACCGATCATCAGCAGTCGATAGGGCTTCATGAACGGCCACAAAGACCGCAGCACGCCGATTTTCTTAGACCGCGCACGCTCTTCCTGTGCACGCGGAGCCGAATTGTTCGCTGGACTGGCGGCGCTGGTTCTTGCCATGTCTGGCCCTTGTATTTTGGTCGATCGCCCTGATCAGGCATCATTCCCAGCTTCTTGGCGTCAGAGGCGTTTGGGGTCAAGCTGAAGACAAAGTTTTGCAACCCGATAAGGGCTAAATGACGCAACTTGTGTGAGGGATCAACTGGAGCGGGCGGCGGGAATCGAACCCGCGTCATTAGCTTGGAAGGCTAAGGTCTTACCACTACACAACGCCCGCTCAGCGAGGCCACCACCTATTTCATACGAAATTTGACGTCAAGAGGATGTTTCAATCAAATGTGCCTCGCACTGAGATTTGAAAGGTCCATTTTGCCAGGATCGACACGTGCGAACAGCCGGGTGCTTTTCGGCGAGTGTTCTTAACTGATCAGGCGGGCTGGATCATTGCAAACGCTCAAAAGAGCATTTTCCGCGCTCCGCGACGCCATTCACGAAAATGTGCTATAGTTCGAAAATCCGTCGTCCGGCGCTGTTTGCCCGTCCTCGGCGGAATTTTAGCGGGGGATTGAATGATGACCGAATTTGACCTCGGCACGTATCGCCGTGCTGTTACCACTTCATCAAGCGAAGCTCAGAAACTGTTCGATCAGGGGCTCATCTGGTTGTTCGGGTATAACCACGAGGCCGCTGCCGCCTGTTTCGAACAGGCCATTACTCATGACCCGAAATGCGGTATGGCCCATTGGGGCATCGCCTATGCGATTGGTCCAAATTACAACAAACCATGGGAGTTCTTCGAGCCCGATGAAAAAGTTGCAACCCTTGATCGGTCGCGTCAGGCAATCGAAGCGGCGATGGCATTGCGCGCATCCTCTACCCCGGTCGAGGCGGCGCTGATCGAAGCGATCTCACAACATTTCCCGTCGGACCCCGAGATCGAAGATTACGCCCCGTGGAACGACGCGTTCGCCGATTCGATGCGCGCGGTTTATTCCGATCATCCGGACGACCTGGATGTCTCATCTGTGTTTGCCGAATCCTTGATGAACCGAACGCCCTGGCAGCTATGGGATCTCAAGAAGGGCGTGCCCGCCGAAGGGGCATCCACCACCGAGGCACAAGCCGTTCTGGAAAGGGCCTTTGAAACGCTTCCCGGTGCCTGGGATCATCCCGGCCTGCTGCATATGTATATCCACTTGATGGAGATGTCGCCCACTCCGGAAAAGGCGCTGCGACACGGGGATCGGCTGGTCGATCTGGTGCCCGACAGCGGGCATCTAGTTCACATGGCGACGCATATCGACGTGTTGTGCGGCGACTATCAGAATGTGGTCTGGCGCAATCACCGAGCCGCAGCGGTCGACAAGAAATATGAAGCCATGGCCGGGGGTGAGAACTTCTATACCGTCTATCGCGTCCACAACGTACATTTTGAAGCCTATGGGGCCATGTTCCTTGGGCAACCCGAATTGGCCCTGGCTGCGTCCGAGGAATTGATGCGATTATTGCCGGACAATGTGATCCGTTACTTCCCGGATTTGTTCGAATCCTTCTATGGCAAAAAGGTCCATGTCATGGTTCGCTTCGGCATGTGGCAGGAAATTCTGGATGAACCCATGCCCGGCGACGCGGAGTTATACAGCTATACCACCGCCGCAATTCATCAGGCGCGCGCTGTGGCTCTGGCCAATTTGGGTCGTATGGACGACGCAACGCACGCACGCGAAGTGGCCTTTCAGGCCAGGAAAGCCGTCCCGGAAAGTCGACTGGTATTCAATAACACCGCCGAGGATGTTTTGATGATCGGCGAGGCGATGATGGATGGAGAGATCGCGTTCAAATCCGGTGACCGCGAAGGCGGGCTTGATCATCTGCGCCGCTCGGTCGAGTTGGATGACAATCTGGTTTATGACGAGCCTTGGGGATGGATGCAGCCAACAAGGCACGCTCTGGGTGCCTTGTTGATGGAAGACGGTCAATTCGATGAGGCCGAGGCCGTCTATCGGGCCGATCTGGGTCTGGACGACACGCTCGCCCGTGCTTGCCAGCATCCCGGCAATATCTGGAGCCTTCATGGCCTGCATGAATGCCTGATCCGTCGCGGTGAAACGACCGAGGCCCGTCATATCAAGCTGCAACTGGACAAAGCTGCTGCACGGGCCACGGTGCCTATCCATGCCTCATGTTATTGCCGCAGCAAGGCAAAGGCGGCTTAGGCTTCTGGTCGTTAGGCGATAGATTCGCCTAAACATTGATCAGCGCCGCAGGTAGATCGGCGTCAATCTGCACGCGGCGCAGATCAAAAGAAGCTTTGCTCAGACTGTCAATTTCCTGTCATGTGATCGCTCTAAACCCACGGTGCGATTCTTAGTTCAGACAGCCAGGAGCTATCCATGACAGACGTCGACCTTACCACCCTTTCCGCCGACGATTGGGATGAGTTGCACTTCCCCCGCCCGGATGAACACGACTTCGACCGCGTGGTTGAAAGCGCTATCTCGCGACGGGGTTTCCTGTCAGGAGTTGTGGCTTTTGGATCGGGCGCTGCGGCGATGGGCGCTGGTTTGTTGGGCTCAACTTCAGCACAGGCGGTCGATGCACAACGCTTTGCCTTCACGCCGATTCCTGCCCAGACCGATGGGACAGTCCACGTGCCGGAAGGTTATGAGTGGAAGATGCTGATGCGCTGGGGCGATCCGCTGTTTTCCGAGGCCGTTGGCTATGACTTGACCGATGGCGGTTCGGTCGAAAACTCGGACAAGGTTTTTGGCGAGAATACGGATGGGATGGAGACATTCTCGTTCCGGGGTCACGAGCTGATTGCGATCAACCACGAGTACCCGAACCGCAAGATCAACCTGCCTGCCGCGCAAAAAGGTGTTCCGACCAGTGCCGATGACGTTTTGAAATTGCAGAACATCCAGGGCGTGACAGTAATGGAGATCAAGGAAGGCCCTGCGGGCTGGGCGGTCGTTAAGGACAGCCCCTTCAACCGCCGGATCCACCATAACACTCCGATGAAGATCGTCGGCCCCGCCGCTGGTCATGACCTACTGAAGACCGAGGCCGATCCGACAGGAACCGCGTCGCTGGGCACCATGAACAACTGTGGTTCCGGCAAGACACCGTGGGGCACCTACCTGACCTGCGAAGAAAATTTCAACGGCTACTTTGGTTCCTCTGACGAGAATGCCAGCTACGATCAGAAGGTCGCGGACGGCATGAAACGCTATGGCATCAAAGCCGAAAGCTGGAATGGCTACGAACTGTTTGACCCCCGCTTCGACACCTCGAAAAACCCCAATGAGCCGCACCGCGCAGGCTGGATCGTTGAAATCGACCCGACCAAACCCGACAGCACTCCGGTCAAGCACACCGGCCTTGGTCGCTTCAAGCATGAAAATGCTGAGGTCGCGCTGGCTGCGGACGGTCGTGTCGTGGTCTATATGGGCGACGATGAACGTGGCGAGTATCTTTACAGGTTCGTCTCGAACGCGGCCTATGCGCCCGGTGTCGACACTCAGGGCTTGTTGAATGACGGCACGCTATATGTCGCCAAGTTCAATGACGACATGAGTGGCGAATGGCTGCCGCTGACGCCGGAAACAACCGGCATGGACGCGGCCGAAATTCTGATCTTTACCCGTATGGCCGCATCGGCTGCGGGCGGCACCACAATGGACCGCCCGGAATGGGTGGCCTCAAGCCCTGTTGCGGTCGAGGCATATTGCTGCCTGACCAACAACAAGAACCGTGGAGTTAAGCCAAATGCTGGGGGTGATGACACTGCAGTCAACGGCCCTAACCCGCGCGAGGCCAACAAATACGGCCAGATCGTGCGCTGGCGTCCAGCGGATGAAGATCACGCGGCCACTGGCTTTGATTGGGATCTCTATGTCATGGCCGGAAACCCAACTGTTCATTCGGATAACCGTGGCGGATCGGCAAATGTGAACGAAGGCAACCTGTTCAACTCACCCGACGGCATGGCCATCGATTCGACCGGTCTGGTCTGGATTCAGACAGACGGGAATGATGACAACGAGGAAGAATTCGCAGGAAACGGCAATAACCAGATGCTAGTTGGCGATCCCGTGACCGGGGAGATGGTGCGCTTCATGACCGGCCCGAATGGCTGTGAAGTCACCGGTCTGGCCTGGTCGACCGACCTGCGCACCATGTTTGTTGGCATCCAGCATCCGGGCAGCAATTGGCCCGATGGCGGTACGCCGCGTTCGTCGGTGATTGCGATCAAACGCACCGACAACGGGCTGGTCGGCTAATCAAGCCCTTGCATCAAAAGCGCCCCTGAACTTCGGTTCCGGGCCGCTTTTTCGTCTCAATTCAAATATCCTCACCCGGTGGATCAAGCAGCCCGCCCGGCGCAAGCAAGGCACGTTCTGAAAGCCACGGGTTCAGTTCGAGTGCATGGTTCAGCGCCGTTCGCGCTTCGTCCAGCCGCTTGAGACCCAACAGCGATAATGCCCGCCCGCTAAGCGCCGCTACATGGTTCGGGGACAGCTCAATGGCCCGATCCAGATCGATCAGGGCCGCACCGTAATCCTGCTGCAAATAGTTGACGAATGCCCGCTGATTGTACCCCTCGGCATAATCCGGGCAATAAGCGACCAGAGCGTCAAACTCGGCCAGCGCACCGGTCAAATCCCAAGACTCGCGCAGAGACATCCCGCGATCCAACAGGGTTTGAGATCGGGCGTCCGGCGCATCGGTCCAGAGTTGCCACATCCGTCCCGAAATGCCCCGCGCCTCGCGCTCAGACGACGCGGTTTGGGCTTGCGCAATCAGGGCGTCGACGCCAGAAATATGATCCGGCGCAACCGGGCAATCTGCAGAAGCCTGAGCGGCAGAACCAGCGAGTATGGCAACGATAAGTACGTTTTTCATCCTCTCTAACCTGATCCATCAGGCGTTTAGGTCAACTGCTTTATAGCGGAGCCAGCAACCCGGTTTCTTTCACCGCCTCCATCGCAACGAAGGTGGAGGTGTTGGCAACATGCGGCAGGGATGAGATTTTCTCGGCTAGCACCGTGCGGTATTCTGTCATCGATCGGGTCCGGATTTTAAGCAGATAGTCAAAGTTGGACGCGATCATATGAGCCTGTTCAATCTCAGCAACTCTGCGCACCGCTGCATTGAACTCGGCCAGTGCTTTTTCACGAGTATCTGTGAGACGCACCTCGACAAAGGCCACATGGTCAAGGCCCAGACGGATCGGGTCCAACATGGCGCGATAGCCTGTGATGATCCCGTCAGCCTCAAGCCGCTTGAGCCGCGCCTGTGTCGGCGATTTTGACAAGCCGATCCTGCGCGCAAGGTCCGTCACTGAGATGCGGCCATCTTCAGCTAATGCCGTAAGGATCGCACGGTCAAAGCGATCAAGGCTGGATAAGTCGTTTTGCATAATCAGGCTCCTATATTTCAGTCAATTCGACCAGAATTCGAGGAAATTCGGTCCATTCTCCTGACTATAGGCGGTTATATTAGGCAAAAGCCCCGGAGTACACATGTCACACAGCCTACGCACCAAAATCGACACTCAGACTTATGCCGACCAGTCCACTGTACTGGACGCGCTGATCTCTCAGGCCAAGCTGTCAGAGGCCGACCGAACGGCCATTTGTGAGGCTGCAGCACAGCTGGTGCGCGACATCCGCTCAAGCACGTCGCCTGGCATGATGGAAGTGTTTCTGGCTGAATACGGCCTGTCCACAGATGAAGGCGTTGCGCTTATGTGTTTGGCCGAGGCGCTGTTGCGTGTACCAGATGCGGATACCATTGACGCACTGATCGAAGACAAGATCGCCCCGTCAGACTGGGGAAAACACCTGGGACAATCATCCTCGTCACTGGTGAACGCGTCGACATGGGCGTTGATGCTAACAGGCCGGGTCCTGGACGAAGACAAATCCTCGCCCGTCGGCGCGCTGCGAGGGGCCATCAAGCGGCTGGGTGAACCAGTGATCCGCACCGCCGTTGGTCGTGCGATGAAAGAAATGGGGCGTCAGTTCGTTTTGGGCGAAACCATTCAATCCGCCATGAAGCGCGCCAAAGGAATGGAAGATAAGGGCTATACCTACTCGTACGACATGCTGGGCGAGGCGGCACGTACCGAGGCCGATGCTGCCCGCTATCACCTGTCTTACTCGCGCGCGATCGCCGCTATTGCCGAGGCCTGCACCCATAAAGACATTCGCGAAAATCCGGGCATCTCGGTCAAGCTGTCGGCCCTGCACCCCCGTTATGAGCTGGCACAGGAACAACGGGTGATGGACGAACTGGTGCCCCGGCTGCGCGCGCTGGCTTTGCTGGCCAAGGCAGCGGGCATGGGGCTGAACGTTGACGCGGAAGAGGCCGATCGCCTGTCGCTCTCGCTGCAGGTGATCGAAGAAGTTATGGCAGAGCCTGCACTGGCCGGTTGGGACGGGTTCGGCATCGTCGTGCAAGCCTACGGCCCACGCGCCGGGTTGGTGCTGGATACGCTCTACGAGATGGCTCAGCGGCACGACCGCAAGCTGATGGTGCGGCTGGTAAAGGGCGCTTATTGGGATACCGAGATCAAGCGCGCGCAAGTCGAGGGCGTCGATGGTTTTCCGGTCTTCACCGATAAGGCGGCGACGGATGTGTCCTATATCGCCAACGCCCGCAAACTGCTGGGAATGACCGACCGTATCTATCCGCAATTTGCCACGCATAACGCCCATACGGTCAGCGCCATCCTACATATGGCGGACGGCCAGCCATTCGAATTCCAGCGCCTGCACGGGATGGGTGAGACCCTGCATCAGATCGTGCGCAACAAGCGGACCTCGCGCTGCCGTATCTATGCTCCGGTCGGCGCGCATCGGGATCTGTTGGCCTATCTGGTACGTCGCCTTCTGGAAAACGGGGCAAATTCCTCGTTCGTCAATCAGATCGTTGATGAGGAAGTCGCCCCAGAAACCGTTGCCGCAGATCCGTTCGTGGCCGTTCAAACACCTGGCAAACCGCTGCCAACCGGGCCTGAGTTGTTCGCACCGGAACGCCCAAACTCGAAAGGCTTTGATCTGCACCATACGCCGACGCTGGACCAGATTGACATCGCACGCGACGCCTTCCGCGCCCATCATTGGTACGCCCGCCCCTTATTGTCGGATGATGCACAGCCTTTGGCAGACACTCCCGTGATCAATCCTGCGCAACCGCAGGATCGCCCCGGTTCGGTTGCTGCGGCCAGCCCCGAAGACGTGGAACTGGCGTTGGCCAGCGCTTGCCCATGGCAGGCCTCAGCCGAGAAGCGCGCTGACATTCTAAATAAAGCAGCCGATCTCTACGAAGCGCATTTTGGAGAGCTGTTTGCCCTGCTCGCCCGCGAAGCCGGAAAATCTGTGCCCGATGCAGTTGCCGAGCTGCGCGAAGCGGTTGATTTCCTGCGCTACTACGCTGCCAATATTCCTGCCGCCAAACCCGCCGGAATATTCACCTGCATCAGCCCGTGGAACTTCCCTCTGGCGATCTTCACCGGGCAGATATCGGCTGCGTTGGCCACTGGCAATGCCGTGCTGGCGGCACCTGCCCCGCAAACGCCACTGATCGCCCATCGCGCAGTTCAGCTGATGCACGAAGCAGGTGTTCCACGCGATGCGCTGCAACTGCTTCCGGGTGGGCCGAAAGTGGGCGCGGCGTTGACGTCGGATGAACGCGTCTCGGGCGTGGCCTTTACCGGCTCGACCGCGACCGCGTTGAAAATCCGATCCGCCACGGCACAGCATATGCGTCCGGGCACGCCATTGATCGCCGAGACCGGCGGCCTGAACGCGATGATCGTAGACAGCACCGCGTTGCCGGAACAAGCCGTGCAGTCGATTATCGAAAGCGCGTTCCAATCGGCAGGCCAGCGATGCTCGGCCCTGCGCTGCCTCTATCTGCAAGAGGAAATTGCCGATGACGTTCTGACCATGCTGCAAGGGGCGATGGACGCTTTGCAGGTGGATGATCCCTGGCTGATCTCGACCGATTGTGGTCCGGTCATTGACGCGCAAGCCCGGCAAACCATCGCGGACCACGTGGCTCGCGCTCGTGCCGAAGGACGGGTGCTGAAAGAGATGACAACGCCTCCCGAGGGTACATTCATCGCACCGGCACTGATCGAAATACCCGGCATCTCGGCGCTAGAGCGCGAGGTGTTCGGCCCGGTGCTGCACGTCGCCCGGTTCAAGGCACAAGAGATCGACAAGGTCATCGCGGATATCAATGCCACGGGCTACGGCCTGACCTTCGGCCTGCACACGCGTATCGACGACCGGGTGCAGCATGTGACCGAGGCGATCCATGCCGGTAATATCTACGTCAACCGCAACCAGATCGGCGCGATCGTCGGTTCGCAACCCTTCGGCGGCGAAGGTCTGTCCGGCACCGGCCCCAAGGCGGGCGGCCCGAACTATATGGCACGGTTCTGCGCGCCTGATCGGCAGAATGCTTCGGGACGCTGGGACAGTTCGGCTGAACCAGGTGCGCCCGAAGGGCAACCTGCAACGCCCAGCACCCAATCTCTGCCCGGTCCCACCGGCGAATCAAACCGCCTGACCGAATATTCCCGCTCCCCGCTTTTGTGCATGGGTCCGGGGGACGAGGCCGCCAAGGCTCAGGCGGATGCGGTCAAAGCGTTGGGCGGCACAGCGATCCGTATGACGGGCATGCTGGATCTGCACCGGCTTGAAAACCTGACCGGTTTCTCGGGTGTTCTGTGGTGGGGCGACGACGACACTGCCCGCCAGATCGAGCAGCATTTGGCCCGGCGCGATGGCCCGATCATCCCGCTGATCCCCGGGCAGCCCGACCGTGCTCGGGTGCTGGGGGAACGCCATGTCTGTGTCGACACCACCGCCGCCGGAGGCAACGCCGCCCTTCTGGGAGGTGCGGCATAACCGGACCTTGACGCTGGGCGGCGAAAAGCCCAGCGTCGCGCCATGTTTCCGATCCGAGACCATAACCCTTCGGGGCGTACTCCGTTTGTTGTTTATGCCCTTATGGCTGCGAACATCCTGATCTTCCTCAGCTATGTGGGTGTCATGGAGGATGCGCGGCTGATCAATCAGCTTTATATTGACTACGCGGTCATTCCTGCTCGGATAACTGACGGCTATGGATTCGAGACACTCGTGACGTCAATGTTCCTGCATGGGGGCTGGATGCATCTGGCGGGAAACATGCTGTTCCTGTGGATATTCGGCGACAACCTCGAAGACGAAATGGGGCATGTGCTGTTTCTCGTGTTCTATCTGCTGGCAGGAATCGGAGCAGGGTTGATTCACGTCTTTTCGGCACCGGATTCGGTGGTGCCAACAATTGGCGCGTCCGGAGCGATAGCCGGTGTCATGGGCGGCTATCTTCTGCTTTTCCCAAAAGCGCGCGTAGATATCCTGTTGATTCTGATCGTCTATATCCGGATCTTTACCATCCCGGCCTTTATCATGCTGGGTGTCTGGCTGGGCCTGCAATTCCTTGGCAGCCTCTCCAGCAATCCCGATGAAGGTGGCGTTGCCTATTGGGCGCATACCGGAGGGTTCTTTGTTGGTTTGATCCTGTGCATCCCCCTATGGCTCAGGCGCGGAGGGACTGGATTCTGGAACCGCACCCACGGCCATCCACCGCATCCGGAACACAAGTACAAACTCTCGCAATCGCGCATCCCCAGAGTGCCGCGCAAATAATCAAGCGTCAGCTCTTGGGTAGCCTACCGCCGCTCAGGTGGGTGATCTCTTGCGCCGCGCGCATGACCAGATCGCCCAACTCGGGCGCGCGTTCGCGGCTGAACCTTACGGTCGGTCCGGATACCGAGATACCGGCGCAAGGCTCAGCCCTGTCATTGAAGATGGCCGCACCAATGCAAGACATACCTTCATACCTTTCTTCGTGATCGTAAGACCAACCTCGGGTACGAGTTTCAGCCAGATCTGCATACAGGCCCGAAGCGGGCAACTGCGTATTTTCAGTGAATGCAACCGGATCAATCCGGCCCAGAACTTTGCCTAAACTCTCTTCGCTCAACGCAGCGAGAATAGCCTTTCCTGTACCGGACGCATACATGGGCGTCCGCGCACCCGGTGGAAAGAAGGCCCGGATGGGGTTCTGAGTTTCGACCTGCCCGACAAAGACCACCTCTGCTCCATCGGGTACGGCCAGATTTGCGGTCTCACCGCTGTCTTGCATCAGACGCCGCAGGATCGGCCTGCCGATTTCCAGAACGCTGTTGCGCCGCAGAAAAGACGCACCGGTCCGGTAGGCTTCGATTCCGACCAGCCATTCCTGCCGTTCCTCATCAAAGGATACGAACCCGTGTTTTTGCAGTGTCACCAGAATGCGATGCGTGGTGGCTGTCGGAACATCAACCTCGCGGGCAAGATCGCTTAGCGCGACGCGCTCTAGCCGGGCAACAGTGGTCAGTACGCCCAGCGCCCGATCCAATGATTGCATGGTCCCGGCCGAACTTTCTTTAAACAGCGATTTGGGTCTGCCGCGCGGTCGCTTTTGCGTTTCCATTTCTCACCTGGCTTTCGGACTTTCCCCCGAAAACCCGAACCAATTTTTCTGGCCCGGAATTCTCCGAGATCATTTTGATAAACTGAATTCCTATCCGTTTCAGCACCTTATCAATTTAACGGATAAAATGAAAATATTTTTCAAGAAAATTGCAACACACAACCGTTCAAGCGACACTTGGGTCCAAAGCAGAGGATTGAGTTATGTCGCATCAAAACCCGGTCTTTATCCCAGGCCCAACCAACATTCCTGATCGATTGCGCCTTGCCATGCAGGTTCAGACGCAAGACCATCGCGCCCCGGATTTCGTTGAAACCTTCGCCCCGGTACTGGAAGACACAAAACAGGTTTTCGGCACCACCGAAGGCCAGATAATCACTTTTCCAGCCAGCGGAACGGGCGGTTGGGAGGCAGCGATTACAAATACGCTCAGCCCCGGTGACAAGGTTCTTGTCGCCCGCTACGGCGTCTTCAGCCATCGCTGGATCGATCTGTGCGAAAGACACGGGTTGGACGTTCAGATTGTTGAATGTCCATGGGGAACAGGCGCGCCAGCCGACAGGTTCGAGGCCATCCTGTCCGCGGATAAAGCGCATGAAATTAAGGCCGTATTGGTGACGCATAACGAAACCGCGACAGGTGTGCGTTCCGATATCAGCGCTGTGCGCGATGCGATGGATGCGGCACATCACCCGGCCATGATGTTTGTGGATTGCGTGAGCTCTTTGGCCTCAATGCCGTTCGAGCTTGACCGGTGGGGCGTGGATATTGCAGTCTCGGGGTCGCAAAAGGGGTTCATGCTGGCCACCGGCATGGCAATCCTATGCGTTAGCCCCAAGGCACTGGCGTCGATAGAGACCGCGCAACTGCCACGCACCTTCTTTGATTTCCGTGATATGATGTCGGCTAATGCGTCTGGCGGCTTTCCCTATACTCCGCCGCTGCAGCTGATCTACGGCATGCGCGAAAGCCTTAAGATGTTGTTCGAGGAAGGGTTGGACAATGTCTATGCCCGCCACACTCGCCTTGCCGAAGGTGTGCGCCACGCGACTGCGGCCTGGGGCCTGAAGTTGGTCGCACAATCTCCTGACCTCTACTCGGATACCGTCAGCGCCATTTTTGTGCCCGAAGGTTTCGACAGCAACGAACTGACTGACCATGCCTTCAACACCTATGGGGTATCCTTCGGCATTGGTCTGGGTGAGTTGAATGGCAAAGCGTTCCGTATTGGCCACTTGGGCAGCCTGACCGATGTTATGGTCCTGTCGGGGCTGGCCACGGTCGAGATGGCCATGGCCGATCTGAACTACCCAGTGAAGCTTGGCAGCGGGGTTGCTGCGGCGCAGGAATTCTATCGCGCCAGCTCAACCAGCCACGCAAAAGCCGCAGCTTAGGGAGGACAGTCATGTTGGATCAAATCCCCGTCGCCGAACTGACCTATGCTGACGTGCAGGCTGCGCACGAAAGGATCAGGCCGCACATCCGACGCACACCGGTAATGACCTCGGACTATCTGAATGAATTGACCGGCGCACAGCTGTTCTTCAAATGCGAGAACTTTCAGGAAGCAGGCGCATTCAAAGTGCGCGGTGCCAGTAATGCGGTCTTCGGCCTAAGCGATGAAATGGCGACCAAGGGTGTTTGCACCCACTCAAGCGGGAACCACGCCCTGTCGCTGTCATATGCGGCTGGTCGCCGGGGCATTCCATGCAATGTGGTGATGCCGCGCACCGCGCCGCAGGCCAAGAAAGACGCGGTACGACGCTTTGGTGGTACGATCACTGAATGTGAGCCATCCACCTCTTCCCGCGAGGCAACGTTTGCCGAGGTGCAGGCCCGAACAGGCGGAGAGTTCGTGCACCCGTACAACGACCCTCGTGTTATCACTGGTCAGGCCACATGTTCGGCTGAATTGCTTGAGCAGACCGATGGGCTGGATGCAGTGATCGCGCCAATCGGCGGTGGCGGGATGGTCTCGGGCACCTGTCTGACGGTCTCGAACCTGGCACCAGGAACCGCGATCTATGCGGCTGAGCCTGAGCAGGCGGACGATGCGTACCGTTCCTTCAAAGCGGGTCATATCATTGCGGACGATGCCCCCAAAACGGTGGCGGACGGGCTGTTGGTCCCGCTCAAGGAAAACACATGGCACTTTGTGTCGAACAATGTGACCGACATCTTCACGGCGTCCGAGCAAGAGATCATCGACGCAATGAAACTCACCTGGAAATACTTGCGCGTGGTGATGGAGCCGTCTTCGGCCGTTCCTCTGGCCACCATTCTTAAGAACCCCGACACCTTCCGGGGCAAGCGCGTCGGCGTCATCATCACCGGCGGCAACGTGGATCTGGACAAGCTGCCCTGGCTGAAAGGGTAAGGAGAAACAGGATGAACAAACCGATGAACAGTGATCAATTCGAAGTTGGCTATGACATTCCTGCCGCGATCGGCATGGATGAATCCGAAATCCAGACGCCTTGCCTGATCCTTGATCTGGACGCGCTCGAGCGTAACATCAAGAAGATGGGCGACTATGCCAAGGCACATGGGATGCGGCACCGGGTGCATGGCAAAATGCACAAATCCGTGGACGTCGCGAAATTGCAGGAACAACTGGGCGGCGCAGTCGGCGTCTGCTGCCAAAAAGTGTCTGAGGCCGAGGTGTTTGCGCGCGGCGGCATCAAAGACATTCTGGTCTCGAACCAAGTGCGGGACCCGGCCAAGATCGACCGACTGGCGCGCCTGACGAAGCTTGGTGCACGCACAATCGTTTGCGTCGACGATGTGGACAACGTCGCTGACCTTTCTGCTGCTGCCGCTAAGCATGGCACTGAATTGGAGGTTTTTGTCGAGATCGACTGCGGCGCGGGCCGCTGTGGTGTCACCACGACCCCCGCCGTGATCGAAATCGCCAAGGCTGTTGAGGCCGCCCCTAACCTGAAATTTACCGGCATTCAGGCCTATCAAGGCGCGATGCAGCATCTGGATACGTATGAGGCACGCAAAGAAAAACTGGATACCGCAATCGCCATGGTCAAGGATGCCGTCGACGGATTGAAGGCTGAAGGGATCGACTGCGAGCTGGTTTCAGGCGGCGGTACGGGGTCTTATTATTTCGAAAGCAACTCGGGCGTTTATAACGAGCTGCAGTGCGGCTCTTATGCCTTCATGGATGCTGATTACGGTCGGATTCTGGACAAGGACGGTCAACGGATCGATCAGGGTGAATGGGAAAACGCCTTGTTCATTCTGACCAGCGTGATGAGCCACGCCAAAGCGGACAAGGCAATCTGCGATGCGGGCCTGAAGGCGCAATCCGTCGATAGCGGCCTGCCCTTCATCTTTGGGCGGGACGATGTGGAATACCTAAAGTGTTCGGACGAACACGGCGTGATTGGTGACCCGGATGGGGTGTTGAAGGTTAACGACAAGCTGCGGCTGGTGCCCGGCCACTGTGACCCGACCTGCAACGTTCATGACTGGTACGTCGGTGTGCGCGGCGGCAAGGTTGAAGCGCTTTGGCCGGTCTCTGCCCGTGGCAAGGCCTATTGAATTACAGATGAATGCAAGGGCGGACGTTTAGCACCGCCCTTACTAATGCCATCAAAAAGAAAGACAAACGCGATGATCATCGTTCCTGAAAAGGAAATCGGCGCTCTGTTAGGCCGACAGGAAAGCTATACTGCGGTTGAGCAGGTGTTTGCCGCGATGGCGGCTGGGGACGCCTACAACTTCCCGGTCGTGCGCGAGGCCATAGGTCATGCGGATGCGCTCTATGGGTTCAAGGGCGGGTTTGATCGCACAGGCATGAGCCTTGGCCTGAAAGCAGGCGGGTATTGGCCAAACAATCTGGAAACGCACGGGCTGATCAATCACCAATCCACCGTGTTTTTGTTTGATCCAGATACGGGTCGCGTTCGGGCCATCGTTGGGGGCAACCTGCTGACCGCACTGCGCACGGCCGCAGCCTCGTCGGTTTCGATCAACCATTTGGCACGCAAGGATGCCAAGGTGATCGGAATGGTTGGCGCTGGGCATCAGGCGGCATTCCAATTGCGCGCGGCATTGGAACAGCGAAACTTTGAGAAAGTCATAGGCTGGAACTTGCATCCAGAAATGCTGCCAAATCTCGAAAAGGTCGCGGCTGAAGCGGGGCTGCCTTTTGAGGCTGTGGATCTGCCCGGCATGGTGCAGGCGGACGTGATTGTCACCATCACCTCCTCCTTCGCGCCAACACTGATGTCCGAGCACGTCTCCGACGGCACACACATCGCCTGCATGGGCACCGATACCGTCTGCAAGCAAGAGGTCGCCACAGACCTGATCGCGCGGGCAAGCGTCTTTACCGACGAGGTCGCGCAGGCCGTGACACTTGGTGAAAGCCAGCATGCCGTGGCTGCCGGAACCAAAACCGAAGGCGAAATCCGGCAGATCGGAGAGGTCATTAACGGCACCCATCCCGGACGTGTATCCGAGGCAGAGGTGACCGTGTTCGACGGTACTGGCGTGGGGCTGCAGGATCTTGCGGTTGCCAGCGCGGCAGTTGATCTGGCGGTCCAGCAAGGGATCGCGATTGAGGTCGACTTCTAAACCAAAACGCGCGCCCGGACCGGACGCGCGTACCATGATCAAAAGACCGGGGTTGAGTATCAGCCCCGAATTACCTTTGCGAAATTGTCAAAGATCGGTTCATTGGCGCAGATCACTTCGCCATCCTCAAGCACGCTGCCTTCGGGGTTCAGCGCCTGAACAAAGCCGCCCGCCTCTTTCACGATGATGATGCCTGCGGCCAGATCCCAGGCGTTTAGGCGACGCTCCCAAAAGCCTTCGTAACGACCGGCGGCCACATAGGCCATGTCCAGCGCGGCAGCACCCCAGCGACGAACACCTGCACAGGTAGGCGTCAGACGGGCCAGGTCCTGCAAGGTCGCAGGCAGGTCCGAACGGCCACCGAATGGCAGACCTGTCGCGAAGATCGACTCGATCATGCGATGGCGGCCCGACACACGGATGCGCATGTCGTTCATCCACGCACCTTCGCCTTTTTCGGCAAAGAACATCTCATCCTTGGCAGGGTCATAGATCACACCCGAAACGATCTTGCCCTTATGTTCCAACGCGATAGAAACGGCCCAGTGCGGCAGCCCGTGCAGGAAGTTGGTGGTCCCATCCAGCGGGTCGACGATCCAGCGACGAGTCGGGTCTTCACCGTCAATCGCGCCGCCCTCTTCGGCCAGCCAACCATAGGTCGGACGGGCACCCAGCAATTCCTCTTTCAGGATGGCTTCGGCCGCGATATCAGCCTTCGACACAAAGTCGCCCGCACCTTTCATCGACACCTGCAGGTTCTCGACTTCACGAAAATCCTTGACCAGAGAACGCCCCGCCTTGCGCGCGGCCTTGATCATGATGTTGAGATTTGCACTGCCAACCATTTTCCATAGGCTCCTGTCCGGTCAAGCCGCGCGTATACTGGGGCAACGCGCCCTTGCCAAGAGGAATGATGCGCATGGCTGATCTGCGTCCGGCGCTATTGTGTCTGAAGCTTACGCGCCTCGGCGCGCGCCAGTTTCACCAACTCTTGCACAAAGGGTTTTTCAAGGTCTTCGCTGCGGACCGCAGCATATAACCTGCGGGTAATCCCATCTTTGGTAAGCGGGCGCGTGACGTAGTCGGAACTGTACTTCACTTCACGCACTACCCAATCAGGCAGCACCGAGATACCCCGGTTGGACGCCACCAGCAACAGGATCACGGCGGTCAGTTCAACCTGCCGGATCGTGGCCGGCTCGACCCGCGCTGGGATGAGTAACTGGCTGAACACGTCCAGACGCGTCCGTTCGACTGGATAGGTTATCAGTGTCTGACCTCTGAAATCTTCAGCTTCGATAAAGGGCTTTTCAGCCAATGGATGCGAAGACGCCGCGACAAATACGGCCTGGTAGTCAAAGAGTTCGACAAATTCGACACCCGGCAGATCTTCGGGGTCTGAGGACACCACCAGATCAACCTCTTCTTTCTGCAAGGCGGGCAATGCGTCGAATGCAAGGCCCGGGCGGATATCCACATCAACGTCTGACCAGGATTTACGGAAAGCTTCAAGCACCGGAAACAGCCACTCGAAACAAGCGTGACATTCGATCGCAATGTGCATCCGACCGGTTCGACCGTCGCGCAGCGATGAAAACTCATCCTGCATCGCCTCGACCTGCGGCAGAATTTGTTCAGCGAGCCGCAGCAGCCGCAAACCAGCTGCCGACAGCTTCATCGGCTTGGATCGACGTAAAAATAGCTCGACCCCGGCCTGATCTTCCAACCCCTTGATCTGGTGACTTAGTGCGGATTGCGTGATGTTTAGCTGATCAGCTGCACGCGCAAGCCCACCGCATTCGTGGATGGCTTTGATCGTCCGTAAGTGGCGAAATTCGATATGCATTACTCACGTGACTCATGTTGTTGTTGAACAATATGAGTTTGTCTCACACTACACATAATGGCACAAGGGTATAAATGACAGCTACGAGGCCACTATGACCAAGCCTGAAATTTCATTCGAGTTCTTTCCGCCGCAGACTCTGGAGGCCTCGTTTCGCCTTTGGGATACGGTCCAGACCTTGGCGCCGCTGAACCCGCGGTTTGTATCGGTGACTTATGGTGCTGGTGGTACAACACGTGAGTTGACGCGTGATGCAGTTGCAACCTTACACAAATCCTCGGGGCTGCCTGTTGCTGCGCATCTGACCTGTGTCGATGCCTCGCGTCAGGAGACGCTTGAGATTGCAGACACATTCGCGCGCGCAGGCGTTCAGGATATCGTTGCCCTGCGTGGCGACCCCCCCAAAGGTCAAGACCGGTTTGCCCCCCACCCGGATGGCTTCGCCAACTCGGTAGAACTGATTTCTGCACTAGCCGAGACCGAGATGTTCAGCGTCCGTGTCGGCGCTTATCCGGATAAACATCCAGAAGCAAGCAATGCCCGCGCTGATGTGGATTGGTTAAAGGCCAAGCTGGATGCGGGCGCGGACGAGGCGTTGACCCAATTCTTCTTCGAGGCTGAAACCTTCTTCCGGTTTCGCGATGCCTGCGAAAAAGCGGGGATCGACAAGCCTATCGTACCGGGCATTCTTCCCATCGAGAACTGGAAGGGTGCGCGTAACTTTGCAAAACGCTGTGGCGCCCACATTCCCGACTGGATCGAGAACGCATTTGACAAAGCAATCCGGGACGATCGCGAAGATCTTCTGGCGACGGCGCTATGCACCGAACTCTGCTCGGACCTGATAGAAGGCGGCGTGGACAAACTGCATTTCTATACGCTCAACCGACCTGAGCTTACTCGAGATGTCTGCTTTGCCCTGGGCATTACACCCCAGACCGAATTGCAGAACGTCGCCTGATCCCACAGTTTTTGCGTTTGCCCTGTATCGCCGGGCGTGGCAGTCGTCTGCCATGCTCATTTGCGACAACCGCTGCGCAGGCGACAATCTCGATATGCACCCGTCAACTGTTGCCCTACCTCAGTCTAATTCCTGAAAAAATTTGACAAAAATGTGATCAATGGCAATCTGACCCGGTTGTAGTTTTAATGAGTGTTTTGAGTATGAAGCCAGTGAGCAAGGTACAGGCTCGGGCCGAAGCGTTGCAGGTTCTTGGTCTGCCCCCAAATGCAAACGCAAACGAGATTCGTGAAGCCTGGCGCAAAATCGCGTTCCACGATCATCCTGATCATACCGACGGTGATTATTCCGGTTTTTCGGATGCTAAATCAGCCTATGATTTTTTGCGTAAAGAAGGGATGACACGCAAAAACGGTTTAGATTCTTCTACACCGCGTCGTCCTCGTTTGAAGAAACGCGTAATCGAACTGGCCGCAGATGAAATCAAAGCTTGTCACGATCTGTTAAAACCTGAACGCGCGCTGAAGGATTTATCGGAACTGGGTGAACCGGACGCCGCCAAAAGCGCCCGCGAATCTTCGGACCATGTTCCTGATGCAATCGGATGCTTCGGGCGCGATCTTACCTACTTCGTCGCATCGTCAGTCTGCGAAGGGTCTAACCGCGTTGCATTGCCAACCTCGGTACTTTCCGGCTACCGCAAGTCAGAAACAGAGATTCTGACCTTTCGGTCCAAGGGCTCGGGCTCCGGTGAGATTGTCATTCCTGACCCGATACGCGAGAGGAAATTTCCCGGTGCCAAGAGTGTAACAATACGGTTCGAAGCGGATCAACACATGCGGGATATGTTCGAGTTGGCGGGGTGAGAGAACCCGCCAGCGAAAAAAGCCCGGCCTTAGTGGCCGGGCTTTCTTTCATTAATCGGAATCAGTTGGAAATTGGGCCTTCTGATGTGAATTTCGGGATCACGCTGGTCGAAGCGGCATCCCCTTCGATTCCGGGCCAGTTGCCTTCCGCCAGGTCGATGTTGGCCGGAACATCCTCTTCCCAGAAACCAACAACAACATCAGTGATGTTCAGATAGAGCTTGTCATCGACAATACGCCACAGATTTGGGTTGCCCGGAACCTTGCCGCCTTTCGACACGCCGTATGCACAATGGCCATCATATTGCGGAGCGTAAAAGGCCGGGTTCTCCAAAAACTTGTCACGGTTTTCTTCGGTCGCAAACGCCCAGGTTACACCATTATAGTCTGCAGTGATGTCGGCCCGACCGCGAACGGCCTCGGGTTGCGACTGGCCTACAGGAACCTGATCCAGGCTGCGGTAAGCAACAACGTCGTATCCCGATACTGCAAATCCGGTGCCATCAACATATTGTTCTCCGGCGAACGCGGGCACGGCAAAAGCCATCGTCGCGGCAAGGGTCAGCGCAAAGCGTTTCATGTGATTGGTCCTCATGTCCTTACGGTTTCTGGTCACCCGAACTGCGGGTCTGGTCAAACAATAGGTAATTTTGGCCCGGCGCGAAGACCCCCTCGCGCCGCTGTGAAAACCAGAGGGGTTTTGTGAGGTGAACGAGGTGCAATGTTACAAATATCTCGCCACATCCGGGGTTGGACTTTGAGTTTTGCAATATTAGCTGTGAAGGCGGCGGCGTTTTGGCCAAATGATGCAGAAAGGCAAAAGATGAGCGAACAATCCACTTACACACCCCCAAAGGTCTGGACTTGGGACAGCGAAAGCGGAGGACGCTTTGCCAATATAAACCGGCCCATAGCCGGTGCGACCCACGAAAAGGATCTTCCGGTCGGGAAGCACCCGCTTCAACTGTATTCGCTCGCCACCCCAAACGGCGTCAAGGTTACGGTCATGCTGGAGGAGCTTTTGGCATTGGGCCATTCCGGGGCCGAATACAATGCGTGGCTGATCAACATCGGTGAAGGTGATCAGTTCAGCTCGGGCTTTGTCGGGGCCAATCCTAACTCGAAGATACCGGCGCTGTGGGATCATTCAGGTGAAACACCTGTGCGCGTTTTCGAGAGCGCCTCCATCTTGCTGCATCTCGCTGAGAAATTCGGTGAGTTTCTGCCCGCCAGCGGTGCCGAGCGGACAGAAGTGATGAACTGGTTGTTCTGGCAAATGGGCAGCGCGCCATATCTGGGCGGTGGCTTTGGCCACTTCTACGCTTATGCGCCTGAGAAATGGCAATATCCGATCGACCGTTTCGCGATGGAGGCCAAACGCCAGTTGCATGTGCTGGAACTGGAACTTGCCGATAAGCCTTATATTGCAGGTCAGGACTATACCATCGCCGACATGGCGATCTGGCCGTGGTACGGGCAGCTTGTTCTGGGCCGTCTATATGATGCGGCAGAATTCCTGGATGTCGAAAGCTATGAAAACGTGATGCGTTGGGCCAAAACCATCGATGCTCGCCCCGCCGTTCAGCGCGGCCGGATGGTCAATCGTGCGTTTGGAGAGCCGCATACGCAGTTGCACGAACGCCATGACGCCAGCGATTTTGAGACGCGCACGCAGGATAAACTGGAAGCGGCAGACTAACGTCCTGCGCTACTTCAATATTGGGGGCCGCTCGGGATCACTGCCCGGCGCGGCCCTTTCCATTTTGGGCGCTTGAGGCTGGGGCAAATCGAACCGCAGCCCAACCTTTGCCAAGGCAGAAGTAGCCGGATCCTGCACTTCAAAAAAGCCAACATCCAGCGCTCCGGCCTCGATCCCCGAAAAGGTCAATGCCTCGGATACGGCGCGTGCAAGCGCTGGCTGCGCACCTTCGACCGCTGAAACAAAACCCAATAAATGGCCCTGCCCCCCATCTTCAGTCTTTGTCCCAACCAGAAACGCCGCCGCAGCCAGACCTGCAGCCGTCGCCAGCTTTGCATCAAGCGCGGTCAACAGAACATCTGGCAGACCGGAGGGCGGATAGAATTCGGCAAGTCGCTGCTGCACCTCCTTAGGACCATGCTGCAGCGTGTCAGACAACCAACCGAGCGCTTCAGCGGGGATCAACATCGACGACGGTGCAACATCAAGGTTCAGACCCAGCCCGACCCCCTGCCCCGACAACATCCCTGAAAGAACACGACCCGACAGAGCGACATAGGGGACCGGCCGACCCGCAAATGCCGCCAGTCGTTCTTCAAGATCAAACACCAGAACAAAACGACCATCCGCCACATCGAACAGCTCGGGCGAGATGTTTTCATCCTTCGCTTCCTCGGTGAGCATCAGGAACAGCTCGCTATCGGCCAGTCTTTCGAAAAAGCGTAGTCGAGCGTTGTCGTCTTCCGGGGCCGCCTGCATGGCGTCATGTGCAGCATCCAAAGCTGTGGCTTCAGTCATTCAGAACCTCGTGCACCCGTTTCTGTAGCACCGGCAACAGCTCGGCCTCGAACCAGGGGTTTTTCTTCAGCCAAGCCGTATTGCGCCAGGACGGGTGAGGCAAGGCAAAGACGCGCGGCGCATGGTCTCGCCAAAGACTAACAGTCTCGGTGACCGGTGTGTTCACGCCAAGATGATATTTATGGGCATGACCCCCGACGAGGATCGTCAACGGTACTTCTCCCAACGCAGCCATCACCTTGTCATGCCAGGTGCGCCCGCATATCGGCGGCGGAGGCAGGTCGGCCTTGCGCTCATTGTATCCGGGGAAGCAAAACGCCATCGGCACGATGGATACGCGCGAACGGTCATAAAATGCGTTCTCATCCAGTCCCAGCCAATCCCGTAGCCGGTCACCCGAAGGGTCGGTGAAAGGCTTCCCTGAAGCATGGACGCGCGCGCCCGGTGCCTGACCTGCGATCAAAATGCGCGCACCGGGGCGAAACCAGACCACCGGGCGCGGCTGGTGCGCAGTCGTGGTCTGCGCGAACCTATCCGCGCACAAACGGCAGGCTTGGATGTCCTCAATCAGCGAATTCATCGGATCAACAGGCTTTCGCAATGTTCATCGATGAGGATAGGCATCATCTACCCTCGAGCCAATGAAACCGTCCTTGCAACACATCAATGTCATGAACGCGGATGCGCATTGATCATTTGTTTCATATTTCGACATAATGTGGCCAACATGGATCGGTAGCACACCGATCCTCAAACCGTCAAAACCCCGAGCGATCTGCAGGCCGCACATGCTGGAATTCGAAAATGTCAGCAAGTCTTTCTGGACCGGAACCCGCCGCAAGGTGATTCTGGATCGGGTCTCGTTCCGGGTCGAGCTTGGAACATCTCTTGGCGTGCTGGCCCCGAACGGAACCGGCAAGACCACGTTGATCAACATGATGGCAGGGCTGGAAAAGCCCGACGAAGGCGTGATTCGGCGCGACTGCCGCGTATCCTTCCCCATGGGCTTTGCAGGAGGTGTGGCCAAGCGCCTGTCCGCGCTGGAGAACGCACGCTATATCGCGAAGATCTACGGCATGGATCCCGACTATGTCGAAGCCTACTGCAAATGGCTGTGCAACTTGGGTGAGTATTTCGACCAGCCGCTCGGAACCTATTCGTCCGGAATGCGGGCCCGGTTTACATTTGCACTGATGCTGGCCCTGGATTTCGATATGTATCTGATTGACGAGGGGATGCCCTCGACAACCGATGTCGAGTTCAACAAGAAGGCGGGCGACATTCTGAAAGAGAAGCTGCGCACGACAACCTTGGTGATCGTATCGCACAACCCTTCGCTTCTTGAAAAATTCGCGCGGCAGGCTGCGGTATTGGTAGACGGCCAGCTTTACATGTTTGAAACCTTGGAAGAGGCAAAGCAGCTCTATGACTACCAAACCCAAGGCTAGGAAATACAATCCCGACCGCACGGCACGCGGTTCTGGCACTGCCGAGGCACGCTCGGACGCCATTTCGCGCATCCGAAAGGCGACCCAAGGCACAGACTCGGCTGACGACACTCAGCAACCGGGCAACGAGTTGGATGCGATCAAACGCGAAGGTCTGACAGGGAGGCAATTGCGCGTCGCGCGGCGTCTGGCGCACAAGAACGGGCTGGCGGCGACGTCTGACTACGATGCGGTCCGGCTGTTACGAAAGAAAGGAATTGATCCGTTTCAGCGCACAAACCTGCTTGATCTGGCAGCTCCCGACAAAGGCAAGCCAACTGGTGATGACGCCGCGCAAGACAATATAAAGATTCACCTGCCGCAAACGACCAGGGACTCGCAGAAGAACCTGCCGGGGCCGGAACTCAGCCCGGCTGAACGCCGTGAATATGAAATCGGGCAGATTCAGAAAGACATCGCCCGCCGCCGACGCCGCAAGCTTGCCGGGTTATTCGCACGATTGACGGTGTTCGTATTCATTCCAACGTTCATCGTGGGCTACTATTTCTATCGCGTGGCGACACCGATGTATGCCAGCGACTCGGTGTTTTCGATCCTGCAAGCGGATGGCGGCGGTGCCTCATTCGGTGGATTTCTGGCGGGCACGCAGTTTGCGACGGCGCAGGATTCCGTGTCCACTCAGGAATTTCTGGAATCCAAGGATGCATTGGAACGGCTTGAGCGTGATGTCGGATTTACTGAGTTTTTTCGGCAGGATTGGATAGACCCGATCCAACGATTGCCGGCTGATGCGACGCTTGAAGAAACCTACAAGCTTTATAAGCGTATGATCACAATCGGATATGATCCTAGTGACGGCGTCATCCGAATGGAGGTCGCAGCGCCGAGCCCCGAGATAGCGGTCGATTTGTCCAGGCGGCTTATCTCTTACGCGGAAGAGACCATCAATGGTCTGACTGAATTGAAACGCGAAGACCAGATGCGCGATGCCTTGGCGAGTTTTGAGGCTGCGCAAGAGGCACGCAGACAGGCTCAGGAAGACCTGATCGAACTGCAGCTGCAAGGTGCGATACTGGACCCGCAAAGTGTGATCGCCAGCCTGCGAGGAAGGATCGATCAGTTCGAATTCGAGCTGCAGGACAAAGAACTACAATTGGCCGCGCTTCTCGATAATACGCGCCCCAACCAGGCCAAGGTGGATGGTACACGGGCGGATATCGCGCGGCTGCAAGCGGTCCTTGATGAGTTGAATGCCGAGATGCTGGATGTGTCGGCGGGCGAAAATTCGCTGGCGCGTTTGAGCGTGCGAATCCAGATGGCTCAGGCCGATCTGGCGGCGCGTGACATGATGCTGCAAACGGCAATGCAGCAAATGGAAGCTACACGGACCGAGGCCAATCGAAAAGTGCGGTATCTGACCGTCTCGGTGAACCCGGTCGCCAGCCAGGAGCCCAGCTATCCGCGCAAGTTCGAAAATACGATTTTGGCATTCCTGTTATTTGCTGGTATCTACCTGATGATCTCGCTTACCGCGTCGGTCCTTCGTGAACAGGTATCCTCGTAAGACTCATGAAACATGTAAAAATAGCCGACCTGACGGTTGGCAACGACCTTCCGCTGACCATCATTGCCGGCCCTTGCCAGCTTGAAACCGCCGATCACGCCCAAATGATCGCCGGCACCATGAAAGAGGCATGCGACGCCGTAGGTGCGCAATATGTGTTCAAGGCCTCGTATGACAAAGCCAACCGGACCTCGCTGTCCGGCAAGCGCGGCATGGGCATTGAGTCCGGGCTGCAGGTGCTGGAAGATATCCGCAAAACCATGGGCATACCGGTACTGACCGATGTCCATACCGAAGCGCAATGCGCGATTGCGGCTGAGGCCGTCGATATTCTGCAAATCCCTGCGTTTCTGTGTCGTCAGACGGACATGCTGCTGGCGGCGGGCAATACCGGCAAAGCGGTCAACGTAAAAAAAGGGCAGTTTCTTGCCCCGTGGGAAATGCCGAATATCGTCACTAAGATCGAAAGCACCGGCAATCAGAACATCCTGCTGACCGAGCGTGGAACTTCGTTTGGCTACAATACGCTGGTCGCGGACCTGCGATCGCTGCCGCAGATGGCGCAAACCGGATATCCGGTCGTCATGGATGCGACACACTCGGTGCAACAGCCCGGCGGCCAAGGTGGTTCCTCGGGTGGACAGCGTGAGTTTGCGCCGGTGATGGCGCGCGCCGCTGTATCTCTGGGCGTCGGAGCCGTTTTCATAGAAACCCATCAGGATCCCGACACCGCCCCCTCAGATGGGCCGAACATGATCCCTCTGGATCAAATGGGCCATCTGGTTGACACATTGATGCGATTTGATGCGCTGGCCAAAGAAAACCCAATTCAGATTTAACGATTGAGATTTGTGATGACCAAGCCTTTGCCTGAGGTGACCCCAAACACCTGGAGCTTTCTACGCGATCCGATGATCAAGCCCACGGGCTTTCGCGAATATGACGCGCGGTGGAAATACCCCGATGAGATCAATCTGCCAGGCATGACGGCCCTGGGTTTGGGTCTGGGCACACAGATGCTCAAACGCGGGATCGAACCCGTGATTGCAGTGGGAAATGACTATCGCGATTATTCCCTGTCGATCAAAAACGCGCTGATCGTTGGACTTATGCAGGCGGGTATTCAGGTGAAAGATATCGGCCCAGCGCTCAGCCCGATGGCGTATTTCGCGCAATTCCATCTGGACGTACCGGCGGTTGCGATGGTCACGGCAAGCCATAACCCGAACGGTTGGACCGGCGTCAAAATGGGCTTTGACCGCCCACTGACCCACGGCCCTGACGAAATGTCGGAATTGCGCGACATCGTCTTGAATGGGGAAGGCGTCGCGCGCCCGGGCGGGTCATATGAATTCGTCGACGGTGTGAAAGAAGCCTACATCGACGATCTGGTCGGTGACTTCAGAATGTCACGTCCGCTGAAAGTGGTCTGCGCCACCGGAAACGGCACCGCCGCCGCCTTCGCGCCCGAGATTTTCGAAAGGATCGGGGTTGAGGTTGTGCCCAGCCACACACGGCTGGATTACACATTCCCCAATTACAACCCGAACCCGGAAGCCATGGAAATGCTGCATGACATGTCCGATACAGTCAAATCCAGCGGCGCGGACCTGGCGCTAGGGTTTGATGGTGATGGCGATCGTTGCGGTGTTGTGGATGACGAAGGCGAAGAGATATTTGCCGATAAGGTCGGCGTCATCATGGCCCGTGATCTGGCCAAGCTGCATCCAGGTTCGACCTTTGTAGCCGATGTGAAATCCACTGGGCTGTTCGCCAGCGATCCCGAGTTGCAAGCGCTTGG
Organism: Ruegeria sp. A5; assembly: GCF_056543005.1. NCBI lineage: Bacteria > Pseudomonadati > Pseudomonadota > Alphaproteobacteria > Rhodobacterales > Roseobacteraceae > Ruegeria > Ruegeria sp. A5. Next base: position 146,464 of record NZ_JBQGAV010000004.1, on the reverse strand, counting down.
GGTCAAAGCCGACTACTGGAAAACCGGCCATAGCCATATGAAGCGCCGGGTCAAGGAAATCGGTGCGCTGGCTGGGTTTGAGAAATCGGGACACTATTTCTTGGCGGAACCGGTCGGGCGCGGATACGACTGCGGAATGCGCGTGGCGGTGGAAATCTGCAAACTGATGGACCGCAACCCGGACAAAAGCATGTCAGACCTTCGGAAAGCACTACCAAGGACATGGTCGACACCCACCATGTCTCCGTACGCAGCGGATACAGAAAAATACGATATACTGCAGCGCCTGGTCGGCAAATTGGTTGCCAAGGCCGACGCCGGCGAACACTTCGCAGGGCGGGCTATCAAAGAGGTCGTGACCGTCAATGGAGCCCGGGTCATTCTGGACAATGGCAGTTGGGGCCTCGTTCGCGCATCATCCAATACACCCAATCTGGTCGTCGTCTGCGAAAGCAGCGAAAGCGAGGATGAAATGCGCGCGATCTTCGCAGATATCGACGCCGTCATTCGAACTGAACCCGGCGTGGGCGAATACGATCAGACAATCTAAATGACACTATGAAGGGCGCCCATTTCGGCGCCCTTTGTTATCGCGCTCAGATCAATCCCCGCCAAACAGCTTGAGCAGGCCTTTCTTGGCCTCATCCTCAAGCTTGTTCTTCAGCGCGTCTTCGATGTGACCGGAATCCGTCACCGTGGTATCCAGTTCTTTACCAACCTTTTCCAAAACCTTCTTCTTTGCGTCGTCTTCCAGTTCTTTAACTTTGCCTTCGGCTGCCGCCTCAATGACTTTGGTAAGGTCCGGCTTGATCGACGGGTCGCTCCACGGACCTTTAATTCGGACGGGTACCGATATCCCCTGCCCTGAGTTGGCGCGCAGGGCGACTGGTGTGAACAGATAATCGATATCGCGAGCTCCTAAGCCGATGCGGCCCGTACCGTCCGCCCGGAAATTATCCAGCTGCATCAACAGGTCCTTGTTGGTCAAGTCGCCATTCTTCATCGTAAAGCTGGCCGTAAGGCTGTTGAATACGGTCGTACCACCCGATCCCTTTCCCCGCCCCATAAGGCGGTCAAGATCCAGCCCCGAGATAACGCCCCGCCCGACCTCGATATCTCCTTTACCGCTGAGCGATCGCATGATCTGATCTTCGCTCTGTCCGACGCCCAGAAATTCAAGATTGCCTGAACCGGTGCCCGAAAGCCGTTTGATATCCCCAAGCGTTTCGAGCGCTTCGTTGATATCGATATTGGCGGCTTTCAGATTTCCACCAACCGACAGACCGTTGCGATTATTGGCGACCACCTGGCCGTTCAATTGCCCCGAGAACAGCGAGGCCGGGTGCATCTGCAATACAGCCCGCGACCGATCAAGGCTGAGTGTCAGATCACTTTTCCCAAAGGTCATACCCGGAACTGCAATCGAGGTCGCTTGCAAGCGGATCTTGCCATTTGCCAGCGCCAGAAACGACGCATCAATTGGGGCTTTTGACCACCCTTCCGTATCTAAGGTGCCGTCAGAAGCGTTGCCTCCGCTTACCTTCGATAAGTCGAGATCGCCTGCGTTCAGACGCGCAGTCATCTGGGGCGGATTTGAAATCTGGATATCAGCTTCGCCCTCAAGCCGGTTTTGATCCAGAACCGCGATCATGTTGCGCAATGAAATCCGCCCGTCCCGGGTATAGGTCATCTGCCCGGATACGCTCGCGACCTGTCCTAGTCCCTCCGGAACGGTGACTCCTCCCTGACCAAACGCGGCCAGCATCTTTTGAGTGTCCTTGGCCGTGACCGTCGTCTTGCCATCCATTTCGCCGGCCAGATTCACCCGGCCCGAGAACTGAATATCTCCGCCAGGCGCGGTTAGGCTCAGCTGCAACGGCGTGACAGCGCCGCTGGAAAACGCGGGCAAGTCGGGGATGGTAAGGTCCACTGCGACGCTGCCTCCGGGGACGGTCATACTGGCTTGCATTTCCATTGGGGCCGTTACGTCAGGCCAGCGGGCCGAAAGATCGACATCGGCAAAATCCATACTAACCGCGCCATTCTCAAGATAGATTAGGCGCGCATTGGTCAGTTCCAACCGCTCGAGCGTGATGGGTCGGCTTTCAACGGCTTGCGCCGTAGCGCCCGTTTGCGAGGAGTTACCTGGCTGATGCAGCTCCCAGTTGCCGCGCCCATCGGCGCGTTCAAGGCGTAGAACCGGGCTATCGGCCAACACCCGTTTGATCCGGATATTCCCAGACAACAACGCCGAGGCATCGACCCCAACCGCGAGGCTTTGGGCGCTAAGCATCGGTTCCGGCCCGGCCCAAGGCGCATTGCCAAATGTCACAGGGCCGGTTTCCATCCCCAATACCGGCCAAAATGACAGTTTGACGTCACCGGTCAACGCGAGATCGCGGCCTGTTTGCGCCTTGACTTGTTCAGCAAGTATTGTCGCCAGTTTTTCGCCTGGCATCAGCAGCAAGGCACCAATGACCAGCCCGAAGGCTGCAACTATGAGAAATAGAAAACGAATGAGCCACTTCATGGGTCTGCCTTTCCGGCCTTTCTGCTCTGTTTCAAGTCAGCCCCGAGCGGGCGGGATTTGCAAGGGGAAGCTTTCCCCTCTATATGCCCGGCCATGAGCACGAACCCACCGAACCTCCGCCCCGATCTAGCCCCAGAGGCCCGGATCGCCGAGACGCCCCGCCGTGGCCAACCGACCCTTGGAATGGTGTCGCTGGGTTGTCCAAAAGCGCTGGTTGACAGCGAACGCATCCTGACCCGGTTGCGGGCCGAGGGGTACGGCATTTCGCCGGACTACACGGGTGCTGATGCCGTTATTGTGAATACCTGCGGGTTTCTGGACAGCGCCAAGGCCGAGTCGCTGGACGCAATTGGCGAGGCATTGGTTGAAAACGGCAAGGTCATTGTGACCGGCTGTTTGGGGGCTGAGCCTGACTATATCCGGGAACACCATCCGCGCATTCTGGCGGTTACAGGACCGCATCAGTACGAACGGTTACTGGACGCAGTACATGCAGCCGTACCACCCGATCCAAACCCTTATGTCGATCTGCTGCCCGCTTCGGGCGTCAAACTTACCCCGCGCCACTATAGCTATCTCAAGATTTCCGAGGGCTGTAATCATAAGTGCAAGTTTTGCATCATCCCCGACATGCGCGGTAAACTCGCAAGCCGCCCGGCCCATGCAGTGCTGCGCGAGGCTGAGAAACTTGTCGACAGCGGTGTGCGCGAACTGCTTGTGATCTCACAGGATACCTCGGCCTATGGGCTGGATCGTAAGTATGACGTGAACCCATGGAAAGATCGGGAGGTGCGCAGCCATATCACCGATCTGGCACGGGAACTCGGCCAATTCGATGCGTGGGTCAGGCTTCATTACGTCTATCCCTACCCCCATGTGCGCGATTTGATCCCGCTGATGGCAGATGCGGGTAGCAATGTGCTGCCGTATCTCGACATCCCATTCCAACATGCGCATCCCGATGTTCTGAAACGTATGGCCCGCCCTGCCGCCGGGGCAAAAACTCTGGACGAGATTGCCAACTGGCGCGCTATTTGTCCGGATATCACTTTGCGGTCCACGTTCATCGTCGGCTACCCCGGCGAAACCGAGGCAGAGTTCCAGACGCTCCTGGACTGGATGGACGAAGCGCAGTTGGATCGTGTCGGCTGTTTCCAGTACGAAAATGTCGATGGCGCCCGCTCGAACGACCTGCCGGATCATGTCCCGGCCGAGGTCAAGCAAGAGCGATGGGAGCGTTTCATGGAGAAAGCTCAGGCCATTTCTGAGGCCAAGCTGGCAGCAAAGGTTGGCCAAAAACTCGATGTCATCGTAGACGAGGTGGATGAAGAGGCCGCGACCTGCCGCACCAAGGCCGATGCTCCAGAAATCGATGGTAACTTGTTTATCGACGAAGGCTTCGAAGGCCTGAAACCCGGGGATATCGTCACGGTCGAGGTAGATGAAGCCGGAGAATACGACTTGTGGGGGCGTTTGCACCCCTCGGCGTAACGAAAGGCGTCTGTCCCTAGAGCAAGCCGATCAAAATCACGATCCACGCCACTCCGGCAGCGACTGCAGACAACGCCACCGCTGCACTTGCTGCATCCTTGGCTTGCCCCGCCAACGCGTGGTGCTCGGTCGAGGTGTGATCGACGGCACGCTCGATGGCCGTATTAAATAGCTCGGCCACCAAGACCAGAATGCCCAGAGCAAGGATCAGCGCCCGTTCTGCCGTACCTAGGGGGAGTGCAAGCGCCAATAAAGCAGAAATCAGGTTGGCCCAAACCCACCCACGAAACGAATACTCTTGCCGCCAGGTTGCAGCCAGGCCCTGCCAGCTCCAGCGGGTACGATCCTTTAGGTAGTCAAAGAACTTGCGCATGGGGTTTCCGATCAGTCGTCCTGCAAGAAGACGTCCGCGACCCACAGCAGAAAGGCAAGAAAAAACCGCCTCGAGGGCGGTGTTCTTTTTAGAGGTGTGCAGGCGGCCCTGCGATCAGAACCGCCTGCTTAATACTTATTGGGTGACCGGGTTACATACGGTCTGGCCTGCTTCGGTTGTGGCCAGTTCATAGCCTGCAGAGCAACTGGGTGTACCAAACTTGTCATAGTCGGGCTGGATGTAAACCGGGGTCGGTTCCTCTTGCTGCGAGCACGCAGTCAATACAACGGCCGTGGCGCAGATAGCAGCAAATTTCAGTTTCATGTCCATCAATCCTCTATTACTTTTCTGATATTGCCCAGTTTTTCGGGGCCGGTATCAGAATAGGACCAAGAATTTCATATGGCAACCGAATCGATAACGCATTCGTGAATAAAGGCGAAACCACGCTGGAAGGCGGGTTTTCATTCGCAGTCTACCTTTTTTGACAAAGAGCCCTAAACTTTGACTTCGACATCAGCCAAAGACGGAGTAGCCACATGTCAGACGCCCCGATCATCGCCCAGAAATCGCCCTATCCGGTCGAAGTGACCGAAGGAAAAACCTATTTCTGGTGCGCCTGTGGCAAGTCCAAGCGGCAACCATTTTGCGACGGTTCGCACAAAGATACGTCGTTCGAACCCGTAAAATATACGGCTGAGGCCAGCAAAAAGGTGTTTTTTTGTGGCTGTAAGCACTGCGCCAATCCTCCGTTGTGCGACGGAACGCACAATAAGCTCTGAAAGTCAGGTCAAGTCGTTCAAAACCTGAGCATTGGCACAAAAATCAGGTGCTTTCTCAGCCATTCCTTGTTGTGCGGCAAGCCATATCTGACAACGTTCGTCGCATATTGCGCCCCGGCATCGGGTCACCATCTGAGCGTAGTCGGCAGGTGTCAGTTTCCCTTCGGCCATTGCTTCGGTCAGAGAAATCCCTAAGGATCGCGCGACCGAGCGTGTCAGCCAAAAGTGTTTTTCGATCTCGCCCAGTGATGTTCGATCCATTTGATCACCTTTGCTTGCTGACCCTCAAGGTGGCGAACTTGTGCCGGTTTGGGCAGGTGCAGGGCGCGCTTTCCGCCGTTTCGTTCTCGTTCAACCAGTCTGGGCATGCCCGCGCCCATTCGCACCCGCGGCAGAGCTGAACCATATCTGCCCATTCCTGTTGGCTCAGGTGCCCGTCGCGATGTGCGGTGGCAAGGTCGGTTCCCGTCGCCTGTGCCATTCGCAATACAAGGCGAAGATGGGTCATGATCCGTCCAAGTCGTGGCACGGTACCCCCCTTTGGCGTTACGGCTTGAGCCTGTTCAGCAGCTCGTGATTGCGGCAGTATTCAGGTGTGTCGGGCGCTGTCAGGTTCTTGGCCAGAAAGGCCTTGCAATGGCCCGGATTCGGGCATTCCGTACACCGCAATACCGCGTCCGAGATTTCGTCGAACTGTAAGGCCCCTTCGATGGCAACTTCTTGCAAATCTACGCCCAGCGTCGTGGCCATCCGATCTACAAGGTCGGCGTGACGTCGCAGCGTTTCACGATCAGACATGCGGTTTCCTTTTCCATTCACTCTATGGAAAGGGTAACGCATGCCCCGCACAGTGCCCTTGACTCAGGTCAATGCCCGGTTGCCAGCTGGTCCAGATAGGCCCGCGTGGCGTCCTGCACGCGGCGAAAGCGGTCCCCGCCCAGCTTCTTGCCACCGTACCAGCGTGTCACGATGATTACGTGATCCGTCAGCTCGGCCCGCTCCATCATCCGCAAAATGACCATTGCCGCGCCAGACTCTCCGTCATCGGCCTTGAGCGCACCGTTTTGCAAGATGGCCGCCCAAGTGTTGTGAGTTGCCTTCGCATATGCCTTGTCGGATTTCAGTTCCGCCAGTACCGCATCGACATCAGCACGACTGGTGACCCCCGCGCCCGTCACAGCATATTTCGACCCGCGATCACTGAGAACGACACCCAATCGGGTTAAGTTGACCATTATCGTAATCCCAGTTCCCGCGCCGTTTGCAACACAACTTCGACCCGCTGGGCATTGGGAGGGTGCGTGGCAAGGAAACGATCACCCGGATCAGGAATGCGTTGGAAGAAAGCCATCCCGACCAGCGGATTATACCCCGCCGCGTAAGTGATCTGTGTCCCCAGACGATCCGCTTCCAATTCGAACTCACGCGTGTAGTTCTGCACCCCGACCTCAGCACCCAGCGCCTGTGCGCGCTCAATCCCTGCATCGTCCGCGCCCTGATTGCGCGCGAGTTCACCGAATATCCGCGCGCTCTCTTTGGCGTTCTGCGCCTGCCGGGCGATGTGACCCAAAATATGGTGGGCGGCCTCATGGCTCATGACAAAGGCCATCTCGTCCGCGTTCTGCGTTGCATCGATCATCGGCTGTGTAAAAACGACTAGCGGCCGCCCATCCTTGTCCAAGGTCTGAAACGCATTCGCTGGGGCCTTTGACGAGAGATCAACCAAAATCACAAAATCACAATTGGCAGTCCTCGATTGGCGGCGGCATTCCCGGCTTGCGGTCGTTCCGACAGCCCGGCTGACCTGCTCGAATACGCGCGCCCTGTCCTTTTGTTCTGATGACGATGGCTGCCATTGATCGGCCGGGATCGCGATAACAGGCGACATATCGCAAGCCGCCAACAGCATCACCAGCAACAGGGCAAGACGGCGCATTCACATTCCTTTCGGTCACTCTGTCGGCAGACAAGCATAGCGCGGCATTTAAGGCCGGGCCACAGCCGATTACAGCTTGCAACGGGTTGCATTGCGATCTTATGCCCTGCACTCTGCACATATGTTTTCAATTGAACACGAATTCGACTCGACGGTGATTACGCTGGTGGACGAAGGCGCAAAGCCTTTACAAGAGGATGTCGTCATCAACAACTTCGCTGAATGCGTCACACTTGAGCAGTTGGACCCGCGGACCGATCAGATTCAGAAGATTACCCTGTCACCAGAGCAGGTACGCGATCTGGCCGCTGCGCTGGATTTGCCCGAGGGCGTTTATCAGATACGTGAGTCCGAGAGCACCAAAGACTAGTGGTTCCTTTTGGATCTTGCGTCTGATCACAAGCAGCAATTCAGATTGAATTTGTCGCCTTTTGATGAGCAGTTTGCCCTTGAAAGAGAACAGTATGCCTCCGACATACAGACTGCCATGTGAAGGAAGTTAACATATGACCCTGAAGAACCAAGCTGCGCTGGATTTTCTGCACGCGCGCCGGTCTCGTCCGGCCAAAACGCTAGTATCCCCGGCCCCGACCCGGGAAGAGCTGAGGCCGCTGCTGACTGCTGCAGCGCGCAGCCCGGACCATGGAAAGCTGGAACCCTGGCGTTTTGTTGTTGTCGAGCATGGGGCCATGCAACGCCTTGCAGATCTTACAGAAACTTGTGGTCTCGCCTTGGGAAAATCGCCCGAAGATATCGCCAAGGCGCGCAGCCAATTCGAAATGGGCCATTTGGCGGTTGCTGTTATTGAGGTGCAGAAACCTTCTGACAAGATACCGGCAATTGAACAGACCTATTCAGCGGGTGCGGTATGTCTGGCTCTTCTGAACGCAGCGCTGGCCGCAGGTTGGGGGGCCAATTGGTTGTCCGGCTGGCAATCGCATGATCGCGAGTTTTGCGAACAGGGGCTTGGCTTGGCCGAAAACGAGAAGATTGCAGGCTTTATCCATATCGCAACCGAAGGTACGACCCCTCCCGAACGACCGCGCCCCAATGTGGCGGCACTAACCCAATGGGTTTCCGAATGATCATCATCCAGTCGTTTCTACAGGCGCTGGGACAGATCGGCGACCCAAGATTCCGCAAGGTACTTCTGTTGGGTGTTGGCCTGACATTCGCGTTGTTGGTGGCTGCCTATGCCGGATTTTTGTGGCTGATCAACGCGCTGGTCGGCGATCAGGCCACCTTGCCAATACTGGGTGAGGTGACATGGTTGAACGACCTGCTCAGCGTGTCATCATTCCTACTGATGATGGTGCTGTCGGTGTTTCTGATGGTCCCCGTTGCGTCAGCCATCACCTCGATGTTTCTGGATGAGGTCGCACAGGCGGTTGAGGATAAGCATTACCCCGGTCTGCCGCCGGCTCAGCGCATCCCCTTTGGCGATGCGCTAAGGGATACGCTCAGTTTTCTGGGAGTACTGATCGTTGCCAACCTGTTGGCATTGATCCTCTATGCACTCTTCACGCCATTCGCGTTGTTTATCTTTTGGGGTATGAACGGGTTTCTTTTGGGGAGAGAATATTTCACCCTGGCTGCGATGCGCCGACTGGGGCGCGAGGGGGCGCGAAAGCTGCGCGCGAAGCACGCGACAACCATTTGGGTCGCCGGTATTCTTATGGCGGTCCCGCTCTCTGTTCCATTGGTCAACCTGTTGATCCCGATCCTAGGAGCGGCGACTTTCACGCATATTTATCACGGTCTGTCGGGTAGCCGAACCTGAGCTACTCGCGCGGTTCCAGTTGGTTCAGCCAATCGAAATCGCGCACGCTGATTACGCCGGAGATAATGATGCCTGCAATGATCGCCCACAGCACCACCGATATCCCGGTGGTAATCCACAGCTTCTTCTTCATGTGATGGACTTCCGGCGCACCCGCATGAGTGCCCGGAACAATATCCCCCAGATCCCCCTGCGTTTTGATGCGCACAGGCAGAACAATCAGCAAGGTCAGAAACCAAATTACAGCGAAAAGAACCAGAGCGGCGGTAATGGTCATCGACTTCAGACCTGCTCCAGCTCAACGAGGCATCCGTTGAAATCCTTCGGGTGCAGGAACAACACCGGTTTGCCATGCGCTCCGATCTTGGGTTCACCCGATCCCAGAACGCGCGCACCGGTCTCTTTCAGATGATCGCGGGCTGCGATGATATCCTCGACCTCATAGCAGACATGGTGGATACCGCCTGATGGGTTCTTTTCCAGAAATCCGTTGATCGGGCTGTTCTCACCCAGCGGATACAGCAATTCGATCTTGGTGTTGGGTAGTTCAATAAAGACCACGGTGACCCCATGATCCGGCTCATCCTGTGGAGCGCCGACTTTGGCGCCAAGCGCATTGCGATACTGGGCCGATGCGGCCTCCAGGTCGGGAACAGCAATGGCTACGTGGTTCAGGCGACCAATCATGGGACTCTCCTTCCTTCTGCGTTGCAGCGGTTATGGGGGCAGTATACCCAAAGGACAAGTGCGCCAAATCGTCGTTAACCCTGTATTAGCCAGAAGTTCCTAGCGTGAGGCATCTGCTAAACAGGAGTTCTGCCATGGACGATTCGGGACCTTTCGCCTCTCCAGCGCTGGCCACCAAGATGCGACCGCTGCTGGGCCAAACAATCCTTGTGGTCGAAGACAGCCGCTATGCGTGCGATGCAGTACGATTGATGTGCTTGCATAGCGGTGCGCGTATCCGTCGTGCGGATTGTCTGAAATCAGCGCGGCGCCATCTGCAAATCTATCGTCCCTCGGTCCTGATCGTCGATATGGGTCTTCCTGACGGGTCCGGCGCTGACCTGATAGCCGAAATGACCCACGCTGTACCCCGCATCGGTGTCATTCTCGGGCTGTCTGGCGATGACAGCATGCAGGTTATCGCCAGACGCGCAGGTGCAGATGGGTTTCTGGCCAAACCCCTGACCTCGGTCGCTTATTTCCAGACCTCCATACTTGAACTTCTGCCCGAAGATCGCCGCCCAGGAGGTCTGGATTCCGTCAGGGATAATATCGTTCAGCCCGATCCGCTGGCCTATCGGGACGACATGGCCCATATCGCCGACGTGCTTACCGGCCCCACTGATCAGCGCACGTTGGATTATGCGGTACAATTCCTGCAAAGCGTTGCGCGAGACGCCGAAGATACTGTGCTTGCCGAAGCAGCCCGGGACCTTGCCCAATCTCGTGCGCAGGGGACACCGGTCACCGCCCAGGCTGCACGGATTGCGGGTCTGGTTCAGGATCGGCTCGAGCGGCAAGAGGCGATCTGAGATGCTGACCGCGTACTTTATTACCGCATCGATCCTTTGCATCTGGGTCTACCGCCTGACACGACAGACGGCCAGGAGCATCCGCAATCGTCGGGATGCCGCAAATCCACTGGATTGAGTTGAGCTTGTTTTGAGACCACCACGCAACTCCGATTTGCGTGGCGCGGCGAATACACCGATTGTATTGCACTGCCCCAAACGTAAACCGCCCGCTCAGGGCGGGCGGCTAGATTTAGTCTTGCGGGATGATCCTGAGACCCAGTTCCATCAACTGATCCGAGGTCGGATCGGATGGCGCATCCATCATCAGGTCTTCGGCGCGCTGGTTCATCGGGAACATCATGACCTCGCGGATGTTGGCCTCATCCGCCAGCAGCATCACGATCCGGTCGATCCCTGCGGCACAGCCGCCGTGCGGCGGGGCGCCGTAGTGGAAGGCATTGAACAGTGCGCCAAAGCGGGACTTCACTTCGTCCTCACCATAGCCCGCCAGTTCAAAGGCTTTCAGCATGATCTCGGGTTTGTGGTTCCGGATGGCACCCGAAACCAATTCGTAGCCGTTACAGGCCAGATCATATTGGTACCCGCGTACGTCCAGAGGGTTGCCCTGCAAAGCTTCCATCCCGCCCTGCGGCATCGAGAAGGGGTTGTGTTCGAAATCAATCGCACCGGTTTCTTCGTCCTGCTCGTAGATCGGGAAATCGACGATCCAGGCAAAGGCAAAGCGGTCTTTCTCGGTGAGATTCAGTTCATCTCCGATCACATCACGGGCCTTACCGGCCACCTTCTCAAAGGCTTTTGGCTTACCACCCAGGAAGAACGCGGCATCACCGACGCCCAGACCCAATTGCTGACGGATCGCCTCGGTGCGTTCGGGGCCGATGTTCTTGGCCAGTGGACCTGCGGCCTCCATACCCTCGCCCTGATCACGCCAGAAAATGTAACCCATACCGGGCAGACCTTCTTTCTGGGCAAATGCGTTCATACGGTCACAGAATTTGCGGCTGCCACCGGTCGGTGCTGGGATGGCGCGGATTTCGGTGCCTTCCTGCTCCAACAGTTTCGCGAATATCGCGAAGCCAGAACCGCGGAAGTGGTCAGAGACTACTTGCATCTTAATGGGGTTCCGCAGGTCAGGCTTGTCGGTGCCGTACCACAGGGCTGAGTCCTTGTAGGAAATCTGCGGCCACTCCTGATCGACCTTGCGCCCACCCCCGAACTCTTCAAACACACCGGTCAGCACGGGCTGGATGGTGTCGAACACATCCTGCTGCTCGACAAACGACATCTCTAGATCGAGTTGATAGAAATCGGTGGGCGATCGGTCTGCACGCGGGTCTTCATCGCGGAAGCAGGGTGCAATCTGGAAATACTTGTCGAAGCCCGACACCATGATCAGCTGTTTGAATTGCTGCGGGGCCTGCGGTAGGGCGTAGAACTTGCCCGGATGTAGTCGCGAGGGGACCAGAAAGTCGCGTGCGCCTTCGGGCGACGATGCGGTAATGATCGGTGTCTGATATTCACGGAATCCCTGATCCCACATCCGGCGGCGCATAGATGCGACAACGTCCGAGCGAAGGGTCATGTTTTGCTGCATCGCCTCGCGTCTTAGGTCGAGGTAGCGATAGCGCAGACGTGTTTCCTCGGGGTATTCCTGATCGCCGAACACCATCAACGGCAATTCGTCGGCAGCACCAAGAACCTCCAGCTCACGCACATAAACCTCGATCTCGCCTGTCGGCAATTTCGGGTTAATGAGATCAGCGTCGCGGGCTTTGACAGTGCCGTCGATGCGGATGCACCACTCGGACCGTACCTTTTCCAGTTCAGCAAATGCCGCACTATCGCCGTCGCACAAAACCTGGGTCACACCGAAATGGTCGCGCAGGTCGATGAACAGTACGCCGCCGTGATCTCGGACACGATGCACCCAACCGGACAGGCGGACGGTTTCACCGACATTGGCGGCGGTCAGAGCGGCGCAGGTGTGGCTGCGATAGGCGTGCATGGATCATATCCCTTCGGGCGCAGAATTCGTCGCGCCGATACACCCCGTCAGGCTTGGAAAGTCAAGGCGGGTCGCGCCGTCAAAACGGCCTTTGCACGTTGCCCGAGTAGAAATAGACGCCCAGCCCTGCCGCAAAGATAATATTACCGGCAATTGCGTGCAGAAGAACTGCATAAAAGAATGATCCGCGCTTGCGGTAGGCCCAGGTGAACAGGAGGCCTCCGATGAAAGTCATGATGGCTACTACCCAGCTCCAGTACATGAGGTGCGCAAGCGAAAACAGGCCAGCGTTCAAAAGGTATGCGGCCCGCCCTTCAGGTAGGATCGCGTGATAGCGTCGGAAAAAGAGAGAGCGGAAAAGCAGCTCTTGTGGCAGAGCGGACAACAACGGGTAGCCGATACAGATGAATATCAACATCTCTGGCCGATGCAGCAGCAAAACAAAGGCTGCATCCGGTCGCGCCCACAGCACCAGGGCGGAACAGAAGGCAGCCATGAACAGGGTAAATGCAAAGACTTCGGTCCACGACCAGTTTCGCCAGCCATACCGAAGCTCCGCCCAGGAAAAACCGGGCGTATCCTGCAGCAGCAGTATGCCCAGTCCGGTAAACGCAAAAAGCGAGGGGAACATCCAGTTTGGCGGGAACAATGTCGCGATGGCTATGGGAACCGCCACAAAAAAGAGCACAAACTCAATCCTGAGGCGTGAGTTGGTAACAGGGGTCTCCACCCATTCGGTATTTTTGCTCAAGGTGCCACAAGCTCGGCACGGATCAGCCCCCGAAGGGAATTTCCACAGTGGATAGATTGCGCGTTTTTTAGATCGGTCAAGGTCAGAACGGATTCGGTAACTTCTTTATTATCCAACAATTCCTCGCGCAAAACCCCGGGAAGCAATCCGCATCGCAGTGAGGGCGTCAGTCGTCTGCCGTCGGGCATGGTCAGGAACAGGTTCGTGATAGTGCCCTCGCAAAGCTCATCCCGTTCGTTCAAAAACAAAAGCTCATCAACTCTTAGCGGCAAGCCCGCCCGCGCCATGTCATAGACGGCCCGTCGGGTCGTTTTGTAACCCAGCCAGATATCCGATGATGATAGTCTCTGTTTGGCCAAATCCACACGCCAGACGGACGGATTGGCAGCCAATTCGCCGGACGTCAGTTCAAATTTGCCATCCGCGTCCAAGGTCAAACGGCAGCGCAATGCAATCTCACCCAAACTCGCATCCAAAATCGTCCAAGCGGCGGTTCGGTCAAAATCAATGCCGAACTTCTGTGCTGTGCGCGCCATGCGGGCCAAATGACGATCAAGCCTGACGAACCCCTGCCCCGGCCTGTAGGACAAAGTTTCGATCAGACGGAAATCAGGCTCAGTTGGTGGGCGAAGCGGGCTTTCCATAGCGCCTCCTCATATTCCGATGGCGCGGTGCTGTCCCAGACCAGCCCGCCGCCTACATTAAGGGTCGCCTTGCCACCTTCAACCATGAGGGTCCGGATGGCCACGTTGAATTCCGACCGACCGTCCGGGGCCGCCCAACCGATGGTTCCGCAATAAACTTCGCGAGGCCAAGGTTCCAGTTCGGACAGGATCTCCATCGCGCGAATCTTTGGCGCTCCGGTGATTGATCCGCACGGGAACAGGGCGGTCAGAATATCAGAAAGGCCTACGCCAAGGTGTAACTGCGCCTGCACAAGCGAGACCATCTGATGGACAGTCGCATAGGTCTCAACCTTGAACAGCTCGGGTACTTTCACCGATCCGGCCAGCGCGACCCGGCTAATATCGTTGCGCAGCAGATCGACGATCATCAGATTTTCGGCCCGGTTCTTTTCATCCGAAGACAGAAAAGCGCGTCGACGCTCGTCTTCGACCGGGTCCTCACTGCGCGGTTGAGTTCCCTTCATCGGGCGCGTTTCGATCCGGCCCTCGGCGTCGGTTCGGAAAAAAAGTTCCGGCGAACGGCTCAGCAGATCAGGCAGCCCCTCCTGCTCAACCAAGGCGCCGTGGCCGACGGGTTGACCAGCCGCAAGCGCCGCATAAAGCGCGACGCTGTCTCCGGTTACATCGAGATCAATTGGGAAGGTCAGATTTGCCTGATAAATGTCACCCGCACCAATCGCCTCATGCACTGTACGAAAGGCCTGCGTATATCGCGCCTCGTCCCAGCGGGGCTGAAACGCAGTGACACTGCCCGACGCCTTTGGCAGTCCAACGCGATCCGGTGCGTCAAACACACCGAAACACAGTAGTGGCAGGCGTCGTCCTTCTGGCAGCCGGTCTGCCAGACGTGGTTCTAGCACGTAGCCCAGCTCATAACTTGCGTACCCTGCCAGCCAGGCCCCATCCGCGCGCGCCTGATCCAGCGCCGCCAGAGCCTGGGGCACCTCCGCCGCGTTATCCGCGCGAATAATCCGGGACGGACGCTCAAACCGGGTTCCGCGCCCAGCTGGTCCTTGATCGAAACGAATACGCAATTGCATCCTCATTTGCCGTGCTGCGCGGTATAGAGAATAGCGCGCCAAGGGAAAGAGGGGAAAGCGGCAATTTCAAACCCGTTTCCGATACCTCTTGCACCTTTTCGCGCGGTCCCTATAACGCAGGACAATTTGGGCGCTGGGGCGGTGCCCTGACTCGCGGACAATTGAAGGGGCCAAGCCATGCCGAGAAGAACCGACATCCAGTCGATCATGATCATCGGGGCAGGCCCCATTGTTATCGGTCAGGCCTGCGAGTTCGACTATTCCGGCGCTCAGGCATGTAAGGCGCTGCGCGAGGAGGGCTATCGGGTCATTCTGGTGAACTCGAACCCTGCAACGATCATGACCGACCCGGGGCTAGCCGATGCGACCTATATCGAGCCGATCACGCCCGAAGTTGTCGCCAAGATCATCGAAAAAGAACGCCCCGATGCCCTACTGCCCACTATGGGCGGACAGACCGGCCTGAACACCTCGCTGGCGCTGGAAGAGATGGGCGTGCTGGATAAGTTCAACGTCGAGATGATCGGCGCCAAGCGAGACGCGATCGAAATGGCCGAAGACCGCGCCCTGTTCCGCGAGGCGATGGATAGGTTGGGCATCGAAAACCCCAAGGCCGAGATCGTGACGGCCCCCAAGGATGAGAACGGCAAGAAAGATCTCGACGCCGGTGTGGCACTGGCGCTTGAAACCCTCGAAACAGTTGGTTTGCCCGCCATCATCCGCCCCGCCTTTACGCTGGGCGGCACCGGCGGCGGTGTCGCATATAACCGCGAGGATTATATCCATATTTGCCGCTCGGGTATGGATGCGTCCCCCGTCGGTCAGATCCTGATCGATGAAAGTCTTCTGGGGTGGAAAGAATACGAGATGGAGGTGGTGCGCGACACCGCTGACAACGCCATCATCGTGTGTTCCATCGAAAACGTCGACCCGATGGGCGTGCATACCGGTGACTCGATCACCGTGGCCCCTGCCCTGACGCTGACCGACAAAGAATACCAGATCATGCGCAATCACTCGATTGCCGTGTTGCGCGAAATCGGCGTCGAAACCGGCGGGTCAAATGTGCAGTGGGCGATCAACCCGGTTGATGGCCGCATGGTCGTGATCGAGATGAACCCGCGTGTGTCCCGCTCATCTGCGCTGGCTTCGAAGGCGACCGGTTTCCCGATTGCCAAGATCGCCGCAAAACTGGCCGTTGGGTACACGCTGGACGAGCTAGACAATGACATCACCAAGGTCACCCCGGCCTCGTTCGAGCCGACCATCGACTATGTTGTCACCAAGATCCCGAAATTTGCCTTTGAGAAATTCCCCGGCTCGGAACCCTACCTGACCACCGCGATGAAGTCGGTGGGTGAGGCCATGTCCATCGGCCGCACCATTCACGAATCGATGCAAAAGGCTCTGGCCTCGATGGAGTCGGGCCTGACAGGCTTTGATGAGATCGAAATCCCCGGTCTGAACGTCGGAGTCTGGGAAGAAGCCGACGACAAGGCCGCCGTGATCAAGGCGATCAGCCAGCAGACCCCCGATCGTCTGCGCACAATCGCGCAGGCCATGCGTCACGGCCTGACCGACGATGAGATTTTCGGCGTCACCAAGTTCGACCCGTGGTTCCTGGCCCGCATTCGCGAGATCATCGAGGCCGAGCGTCAGGTGCGCAAAGATGGTCTGCCGGTTACCGAGGACGGTATCCGCAAACTGAAAATGCTTGGATTCACCGACGCGCGTCTGGGCAATCTGACCGGCCGTGACGAAGACAACGTCCGTCGCGCCCGCCGCAATCTGGGTGTGAACGCCGTCTTCAAACGCATCGACACCTGTGCGGCTGAGTTCGAGGCGCAGACCCCCTATATGTACTCGACCTACGAAGCCCCGATGATGGGTGAGGTCGAATGCGAGGCGCGTCCAAGCGACCGCAAAAAGGTCGTCATCCTGGGCGGTGGCCCGAACCGGATCGGTCAAGGCATCGAATTCGACTACTGCTGCTGTCACGCCTGTTTCGCGCTGACCGAGGCGGGCTATGAAACGATCATGGTCAACTGCAACCCCGAGACGGTCTCGACCGACTATGACACCTCGGACCGTTTGTATTTCGAGCCGCTGACCTTCGAACACGTCATGGAAATCCTTACGAAGGAACAGGAAGCCGGCACGCTGCATGGAGTGATCGTTCAGTTTGGCGGGCAGACCCCGCTGAAACTGGCCAATGCGTTGGAGGCTGAAGGTATCCCGATCCTCGGTACCACGCCCGACGCGATCGACCTCGCCGAAGATCGTGAGCGTTTCCAGGCGCTGGTCAATGAACTGGGCCTGAAGCAGCCCAAGAACGGCATCGCCTCGACCGACGAAAAGGCGCTGGAGATTGCCGAAGAAATCGGCTTCCCGCTGGTCATCCGCCCCTCCTATGTTCTGGGCGGCCGCGCGATGGAAATCGTGCGCGACATGGATCAATTGCGGCGCTACATCAACGAGGCCGTGGTGGTCTCGGGCGACAGCCCGGTTCTTCTGGACAGCTATCTGGCCGGTGCGGTCGAACTGGACGTGGACGCGCTGTGCGACGGTAACGACGTGCATGTTGCAGGCATCATGCAGCACATCGAAGAGGCCGGCGTGCACTCGGGCGACTCGGCCTGTTCGCTACCGCCTTATTCGCTGTCGAAAGAGATCATCGAACAGATTAAGGATCAGGCGTTCAAGCTGGCCAAGGCGCTGAATGTCGTCGGCCTGATGAACGTGCAGTTCGCCATCAAGGATGACGAGATTTACCTGATTGAGGTCAACCCTCGTGCCAGCCGCACCGTGCCTTTTGTGGCCAAAGCCACTGACAGCGCGATTGCCTCTATCGCTGCGCGTGTGATGGCCGGTGAGAAACTGGCGAATTTCCCGAAACGCCCCCCTTACAAAACTGTCGATGACACCAAAATCGCTGACCAGATGACGCTGGCCGACCCCGACATGCCGTGGTTCTCGGTAAAAGAAGCCGTTTTGCCTTTCGCCCGCTTCCCCGGCGTTGACACCATCCTGGGCCCTGAAATGCGTTCGACCGGAGAGGTCATGGGCTGGGATCGCGACTTCCCGCGCGCTTTCCTGAAAGCACAAATGGGGGCCGGTATGGTGCTGCCCAGCGCAGGTCGTGCGTTTATCTCGATCAAGGATGCTGACAAAGGGCCGGATATGCTCGAAGCAGCGCGTGTTCTGGTTGAGCAAGGCTTTGAGCTTGTTGCGACCCGCGGCACACAAGCCTGGCTGACTGAAGAAAGTGTGCCGTGCGGCGTGGTCAACAAAGTGTACGAAGGCCGCCCGGATGTGACCGACCTGATGAAGGACGGCGGCGTGCAGCTGGTCATGAACTCGACCGAAGGCGCACAGGCGGTGGAAGACAGCCGATCAATCCGGTCGATCGCGCTGTATGACAAGATCCCCTATTACACCACAGCCGCAGCAAGCTATGCCGCCGCGCTGGCGATCAAGGCGCAGGCCGAAGGCGATGTTGAGGTGAAATCGCTGCAGGGCTAAGCCCCGGCAACGGTATGAATGAATGGACCCCGGCCTCGGCCGGGGTCTTTTTTCTTCCCCTCATTGCCCATCGCCCACATGATGGGCGGGGAAGGAGTGCTCATGGACCTCTACACCACATACGGAAGCAACGACCTGCCTCGGGCTATCCGCTTTTATGATGCGATCTTCGCGGTTCTTGGCCAGCCGCGCCTGCCCGGTTGGATTGATGGCTGGGCCGGATGGGGTTCCGACCCCGACAGCGGCACCGGGTTTTGGATCTGCAAACCTTTTGACGGAGCCCCCGCCAGTACCGGCAATGGCACGATGATCGCCTTTCCCGCCAGAAGTGCCGATCAGGTCCGGCGTTTCCATGCCACGGGTTTGAAAAACGGCGGTGCAGATGAAGGCAAACCTGGTGTCCGCCCCCATTACGAGCCCGGATTCTATGTGGCCTATCTGCGCGACCCCGATGGCAACAAGCTATCCTGTTTTTATTACCATTATGATCCAAAGGAGGATTCGGGCGGATGATCAACCAGCAGCCAGACGTCGCTTTTCTTCACGGTTGAAAAACAACATGTAGAAGACAGGTGCGGCAACCATGGTCAGGATCGTGGCAAAGGCCAGACCGCCCATGATCGTGACTGCCATGGACACAAAGAACGCATCCGTCAGAAGCGGTGCCATCCCCAGAATCGTCGTGATCGCCGCCAACATTACCGGGCGCAGACGCGAGACAGAGGCTTCAACAATCGCAGGACGCAGGGCTTTACCAGTAGCGCGGACCAGATCGATTTCTTCGACCAGTACGATGCCGTTCTTGATCAGCATCCCTGACAGACTTAACAGCCCCAATAGCGCTGTGAAGGTGAAGGGCAGGCCTGTTCCAAGCAGACCGATAACTACGCCATTTACGGACATCGGGACCAGTAGCCAGATAATGACCGGTTGCCGGATTGCATTGAACAGCAATACGGAAATCAACACCATAATCAGCAAGCTCAGTGGCAACTGCCGCCCAAGGCTGGCCTGCGCGTCGCCTGAATCCTCGAACTCGCCCCCCCATTCCATACGATAGCCGATCGGCAGTTCCATCGCTTCAATGGCACTGCGTACTTCGGAGTGGACCTGCGCGGCGGTCATGTCAGGGGGGATGTCCGCTCCAACCGTGATGGTCAACACCCGGTCACGGCGGTGAACCAACGTATTGAGCGCCTTGTAGTCGAAGCCATCCACCATCTGCTCGATTGGAACGAAACGTTCCGACTGATCGGAGTAAACCACCTGATCGACGATCGAATAGTCCCCATCCGCCGGACGGCGCAAGATGATCGGGATCTGGCGGTCGCGCTCGCGCAAAACGCCGCCCGTGATGCCATCGGTCGAAAACTGCAACGTAGCCGCAATGTCTTCGCGCGATACGCCTGCTGTTTGGGCGCGCTCCGTGGCATAGATCGGCTGCACGGCCAATTCCTGCTCACGCCAGTCGTGATGCACATGTAGCGCATTCGGAGATGCGGCTGACATGCGCTGTACCGCTTCTTCGGCCAGTTGACGCAGAACAACCGGATCACTACCCGAGAACCGAGCCTGGATTGGATCGCCGCCACCGGGACCAAAAATCAGGCGTTTGGTGCGGAACTCGCCTTCGGGGAACTGGGCTGAACCGAACTCCTCAAGATCGGCTTGCAAGGCAGGAATGTCGTCCAAAGCCTCGGTGCGGATGATCATATGTCCATAGCTTGGGTTTGGCTTCTCGGCAGCGTAGGTCAACATGAACCGCGTGGCACCCTGCCCGACGAATGTGGCAACCGAGACGACGTCATCACGTTCGGCCAGCCAGTCCTCGAATACGGCCATATCTTCCGCCGTGCGGGCGATCGGCGTGCCTTGTGGCAGCTTGTAGTGCACGAAGAACAACGGCGTGTTCGAGTTTGGGAAGAATTGCTGTTTCATCAGTCCAAAGCCCGCAAAACAGACGACTGTGACCCCGATCAACCCGGCCACTACCAGCCATCGGAACCGAAGCGCCCAGTTCAGGATTGCACCGTAGACGCGGAACAGGATGCCGCCATAGGCATCCACCTCACCCTCTTTGCCCTGCTTGAAGAAATAGTGCCCAAGCAAAGGTGTCACCGTGATGGCCAGAACCCAGCTCAGCAGTAGTGAAATGCCGATCACGGCAAATAACGAGAACAGGAATTCCCCGGTCGCGTCAGGACTGAGCCCGATCCCGGCGAAAGCCATGATCCCGATCACCGTCGCGCCCAGAAGTGGGATCTGCGTTTTTGACGCAACCTCTTCCGCAGCATCGCGCGAGGATTTTCCCCGCAACATCGAAATCTGCATTCCTTCGGCCACCACGATGGCGTTGTCGACCAGCATCCCCATGGCGATGATCAGAGCGCCCAGCGAGATCCGTTCCATCTCGATCGAGAACATCGACATGAAGAGCAAAGTACCCACAACGGTCAGCAACAGTGTGGAACCCACGACGATGGCCGCGCGCCAGCCCATGAAAATGCCCAGAACCGCGACCACGATGCTGACTGACATGGCGAGGTTCAGCAGGAAGGCGTTCGAGGCCTCATCGACAACAACATGCTGCTGATAGATGGGCAGGATTTCGACACCAAAGGGGATTTCGGAATCCAGTTCGGCCAGTTTGGCATCTGCACGCTGCCCGACTTCGACGATGTTTTCAGTGGCCAGCCCAGCGATACCCAGCGTGAAAGCTTCAGCGCCGTTGAATCGGATCATGATATCGGGATCATTCTGCCGCCCGCGATAGACATCTGACATATCAAACAGATTGATCACCTGCCCCTGCGATCCAACCGACAGGCCGGCGATCGCCGACACGCTGTCCGAGCCCTCGGCCGTCAAGATCGTGGTGCGGTCACTATTGGATCGCAGCGAACCCGAAGCGTTGACCGAGTCTGCGTTTGCGATAGCTTCGTTGATCGCCTGCAGCGGAACGTTCTGATTGACCGAGATCGACAGGTCCGGCTCAATAAAGATCGCCTCATCCGGCAAGCCCTGAACCTCGACATCTGCAACACCGCTTACCGTCAGCAATTCGCGGCGAAGGAAGGTCGCCAGTTCGTGCTTCTCGGCGTCAGAAAACCCTTCTGCCGTAACGGCATAGAACAGGCCGAACACATCCCCGAACCCGTCATTCACATAAGGCGCACCCACGCCCGAAGGCAGACCGCGTGCTGCATCGCGCACCTTGGCGCGCAGACGGGTCCAGATGTCGGGCAACTCACTGCCGTCATAGGTGGATTTAATCTCAACCTCGATCAGCGACTGTCCCGGCTGGTTGACCGAGGTGATGACATCCACCTCGCCCATCTGCTGAATGGCAGATTCCAGCGGTTCTGAAACCTCCAGCGCCACCTGTTCGGCAGTCGCACCGGGATATTGCGTGGCGATCACCGCCTGTTTGATGGTGAAGGCCGGGTCTTCAAGGCGACCTAGCGACGTGAAACCCCAAATGCCGCCGAACAGGGCGATCAGGATGAACAGCCACGTATAGAGAGGCCGGTCGATCGAAGCGCGTGCGATGCTCATGAAACCGCCCTCAGTTCGAGAAGCCGACAAAGCGGCGGACAGTTTGACCATCGGACAATGCACCCCCACCGGCAACGACGATTTCGTCTCCATCCGTCAAGCCGGTGAGTACGCGGACATCGCCGCTCTGCGTAGGTTCAACAGTCACGGGAACCCGGCGGACGGTGCCTTCGTCGGCGCCAGCCGGCGAGAAGACCAGAACGCCCAGCGCGCCGCTGGCATCAGCAACTACAGCCGTTGGCGGGATGATGATACCGGTGCGTTCATCCTGCACCCGCACCGTGACGGTCACGGAGGAACCGGGAAGAATCTGCAATCCCTCGGGCGGTGTCAAACCGAACTGGATGCGAAAGGTCTGGCCCACGCTTGAGGATTCAGCGTCGAATTCCCTTATTTCCAGCGGAAAGATCTCGTCGCTGACAGGGAACTTGGCAGTAATCGTAATGTCGTCCTGCTGTCCGGACCGCTGAAATAGGATTTCGGGCACATCCACCTCAATACGCAGTTCAGACATATCGTGAATCCGCACGATCGGAGTACCCGCAGAAACAGTTGTAAACGCCTCAACTGCACGGCTTGAAACCAGCGCGTCGAACGGAGCGGTCAGCGTCGCATGTTCCAACTCATATTCTGCATCTCGAACCGCAATCGCAGCCAGTTGCGCAGCTGTTTCGGCATCATCGACGGCAACCTGGCTGGCTGCGGTTCCACGCAGACGCGACAGGCGGGCGAGTGTTCGATCCGCCTGATCTTTTTGCAAGCGCGTCCGGTCGCGCTGCAGTTCGAACGGTTCCTGATCGAGGCGGGCAATCAACTCACCCTTTGGGATTACAAAGCCTTCGGTCACAGGCATCTCAACGATCTGCCCTGCGACCTGAAACGCCAGATCAACTGTCTGACGAGCGGCGATCCGACCAAAGAATTGGCGCGAAAAGCCGGGAGAGGTTTCGCTTACCTGCATCAGTTTCACAGGCTTGGCAGGCTCTTGCGCCATGGCAGGCGCAGTCAACAAGGACAGTGCGAGGCAAACAGAGGTCAGGAGTTTCATTTCGTCAATCCCTCGGGAATTCCGGTTTTCAGAATGTTGTCACGGATTTTGTGAGCCAGCCGTGCGAACTCGGCGGTTTCTTCGGTGTTCAGACCCGATGCGCTGTGGAAAAGCTCACCCGCCACGGCCACCAGCATATTGCGGGCCTCTTCGCCCTGTTCGGTCAGCACCAAAAGCCAGGCGCGACGGTCTTCGGGATCACGCTGTCGGGTCAGGTGCCCCGCCAGTTCAAGTGCATCGGCGGTCGCCGTAATCGTTGACGGCACTGTCAACATATCTGCGGCCAGCACTCCCATACGTTTGGGCGCATCGAGCTTGATTAGCATGTGGCATTCCTGATGGCTCAGGTCTGTTTCGATGCTGTCAAAGCTCTCTTCCAGTTTCCAATAAAGCGCGTAGACCCCCATCATCGCCTGAATCTCAGGGCTGAGGCGTCCTAACCGCATGCTGATATCGTCTGACATGAATCTTTTCCGTGCGAGTCGCGGCGAAATATACTTCGAATTTTGAACTATTCAAGTTATGAAGCGAGAGGCGGTGCATTCCCTTAGGTCAACACGTCTTGATCAATACGAATAGGGACTGCATTTTGTGCAGATCATGAACTCAGGGCCAGCCATGTACACTCCTGCCATCACCGGGACCGGTGTCTATACACCAGAAAACATAATCACCAACGCTGAACTGGTGGAAGCGTTCAATGCCTATGCCGACCGGATGAACGTCGAAAACGCGGATGCGATTGCAGCGGGCGACATGGAACCGATGCAGCATTCCTCGGAAGAGTTCATCCTGAAGGCCTCAGGGATCGAGAACCGGTATGTGATGGACAAGACCGGTGTTTTGAACCCCGAGATCATGCATCCCGCGCTGCGCCAGCGTTGCGACGACGAGCCTGGGATCATGACCGAGATGGCGGTGGATGCGTGCCTTAAGGCGCTAGCACAAGCGGGGCGCAGCGCCGAGGATGTCGATTTGGTGATCTGCGCCGCTTCGAACCATGAACGTGCTTATCCTGCAATTGCGATCGAGATTCAGCAGGCATTGGGGATCAGCGGATTCGGGTTTGACATGAACGTGGCCTGTTCCTCGGCCACATTCGGCATTCAGGCGGCGGCGGATATGGTGCGCTCGGGCTCGGTCCGGGCGGCGCTGGTCGTCAACCCCGAGATCTGCTCGGGTCATCTCGAGTGGCGCGACCGGGATTGCCATTTCATATTTGGCGATGTCGCGACCGCGACGCTGATCGAGCGGATCGAAGACGCCCAAGGCCCACATTTCGAGATTGTCTCGACCCGGTGCGCAACTGCGTTTTCCAACAATATCCGCAACAATAACGGCTTCCTCCGCCGATCGCGCCCCGATGGTCTGGTGGATCGCCGCGACATGCAGTTCATGCAGAATGGTCGCAAGGTGTTCAAAGAGGTCCTGCCCATGGTCAGTAAACATATCAGTGACCATATGGAGGCAGAGGGCATCAGTAGTGATGATCTAAAACGCCTCTGGCTGCATCAGGCCAACAAGACGATGAACGACTTCATCGGTAAGAAGGTTCTGGGGCGTGAGCCAGAACCGGGTGAGCAACCCAACATTCTGCAAGACTACGCCAATACCTCATCCGCCGGGTCGATTATCGCCTTCTCAAAGCATTCCGATGATCTGGATGCGGGCGATGTGGGCCTGATTTGCTCGTTCGGAGCCGGGTATTCGGTGGGTTCTGTGATCGTCAAACGGCATCAATAAGCGCGCGCCTTAACTGCGCTGCTGGAATCGCTGCAAGACCAAACCGCTTTCTCAAGAATTATTCAGACGGGCTCAACCGCTCCTTCATCTCTGACCGACACATCAAGATCCGGATGCCCTGTGCATCCGAGTGATGTAGTTATGGGAGCCCGCTGTTATGGGAAATAATACTCGCGTTGGACTGGCCGCCTTGGTCGCCGCACCTTTCATTGGGGTCATGGCGTCCGGCGCGGCAATCGCAGAACCGCAAACCTGCACGGTCAACACCGCGCGTGTTGCCGCCAATGAAGGCGATTTTGACACGCTCTGCGGCTGTTCGCAGGTCACGCGAGGGTTTGTATCACATCTGCAAAAACGATCTGATTTTGCTTCGATCCTGCAGAACACTTCGGCGCAATGCCCCGGTCTGACTCAGTTGTTGAGCGATCTGCCCACTGCGTCGATTTCCAACACCAATGCCGATGAAGAGCGCAGCAGAGATCCATCCTCCAATTCCGTTGGCTCGAGTGAAAACGGAAGCTCGGGCAACGGCGGCGGTAGCTCAGGCAACAGCGACGGGAGTTCCGGCGGCAACGGTGATCCGGGTGATGGTGGAAGCAGTCCTGGCGATGGCGGCGGTAAAGGCGGTGGCAAAGGTGGCCACGGCGGAGGTGACAAACCCGGCAAAGGCGGCGGCAAAGGCGGTCACGGCGGTGGTGACAAACCCGGCAAAGGCGGTCACGGCGGTGGTGACAAGCCCGGCAAAGGCGGTGGTAAAGGCGGTCACGGCGGTGGTGATAAGCCCGGCAAAAGCGGTGGTAAAGGTGGCCACGACGGTGGTGACAAGCCAGGCAAAGGCGGTGCCAAAGGCAATAACGGTGGCGGCAACGGACCAGAGGGGGCAAGCCCCGGGCGCGGCAAGAACGCCAACAATGATGAACGCTGAATATTAATCTGCCCAGCAGACAAACAAAAAGGCGGCACATGGGCCGCCTTTATTTTGCGCATTCACAACAATTCAGTACAGGGACATGACACCTTAACTGACGCTTTCCTCTTCCAGATGCAGCTTCATTTCGATCAGAACCTGTTGCAGCATACTGGTTTCTTTCAGCAGCCGCTTCGCCTCGTTCACCGTGATGATGCCATCTTCTATCGCCGACTGGTATTCCGTCATCAGCATGGCAAAACGTTGGCTCAGCGCAATGACATCGGAATTTACCCCGCCCGTACGTGGGCTGTCCGAGTTTCGTCCATCGTAAGAAAGCGTGATATTCTTCAAATCCGCCAATGCCGCAGTCACGTGTGGATAGGCAGCCGCGTTTTCCAACCGGGCAACAGCATCCACCGGCATGAACCGGTCAGAATGTTCTGCGTTGTCTGAATAGTACCTGCCAAGCGTGGCTTTGGATTTCCCGGTGATCTCGCACGCTGCTTCGATTCCGACATCCTTAACCAATGCTTCGGTATGCTTTTTCAGATAGGCCCCGATATCTGCCATTTTGCTACCCTTGTTACCTGCGCCCTGCCCCCTCTGCCTGTCCATGCTGGGGGAAAGGGTAGGGAAATTTCCCATATTCGATTCATAATTGAAATGGCAATAATTGACTATCCCTCAGATATGCAGGGATTTTGTGAGTGAGTGGCGGCTGTTCGAGCCGGTAAAGAGTGTATGCGGGGCAGGATTTTAGCCTTGCATTGTATAGGCCACTTGTAGGCCGACGACGCCACTGTCGCGAAGGCGAGGTAATCCATCCCCAAGAGCATTTGCTCAACCTCAGCTGTAGC
Source organism: Ruegeria sp. A5 (assembly GCF_056543005.1). Lineage (NCBI taxonomy): Bacteria > Pseudomonadati > Pseudomonadota > Alphaproteobacteria > Rhodobacterales > Roseobacteraceae > Ruegeria > Ruegeria sp. A5. The sequence goes on along the minus strand of NZ_JBQGAV010000004.1, from coordinate 119,914 downwards.
GATGGTGGCGTCGATTTACCCCCATGAGACGGCTTGCCCAGGCAGCACATGCGAATTAGACCCACGGCATGGCAAAGCTCTATTTCAACTATTCGACTATGAACGCTGGCAAATCGACCGTGTTGCTGCAGGCCTCGCATAACTATCGCGAACGCGGCATGGATACCTACCTGATGACAGCCGCCATTGACGGACGCGCCGGTGAGGGGCGGATCGCATCAAGAATCGGAATCTCGGAACGAGCGGACATGTTTCGTCCCGACGACAATGTGTTTGCCATGATCGAAAACCGCCTGACACAAGGGGGCATCGCCTGCGTATTCATTGATGAAGCCCAGTTTCTTTCGGAAGAGCAGGTCTGGCAACTTGCGCGCGCCGTAGATGATCTGAAGGTCCCAGTGTTGACCTACGGGTTGCGGGTGGATTTTCAGGGTAAACTGTTCCCCGGGTCGGCAGCATTGTTGGCTCTGGCCGATGAGATGCGCGAAGTACGCACCATCTGCGAATGCGGGCGAAAGGCGACGATGGTGATTCGTCAGGATGAAAACGGAAACGCCATCACTGAAGGGGCGCAGGTACAGATTGGAGGGAACGAGACTTATGTCTCGCTCTGCCGCAAACACTGGCGCGAGGCGGTGGGTTCCTAAACCGGGTTGGGTAACGTTCGCCCGGCCACGAACGCCGCGACATTGTCCAACGCCATGTGACCCATATCGGTGCGCACCTCTTCGGTCGCGGTGCCGAGGTGGGGCAGCAGAGTCACATTTCCCATGTCACACAAGGCCTGCGGCACCTTGGGCTCGAACTCGTAGACATCCAGTCCAGCGCCAGCAATCCGACCAGCATTAAGCGCTTGGATTAAGGCGGCTTCGTCCACAACTTCACCGCGCGCAATGTTTATCACAATGCCCGAGGGCTTCATCGAAGCCAAAATCTGCGCGTTGACCAAGTGTCGTGTTTCAGCTCCTCCGGGGACGGCTATGACAAGAAAATCCACTGCCGCAGCTAATGCACTGAGATCCGGAATATACTCTGCTTGGAGGTCCAGCTGCTTTGGATTGCGTGATTGATAGGCAACGGTCATGTCGAATCCGAAATGACACCTCCGGGCGATGGCCTGACCTATGCGGCCCATTCCGATGATGCCCACCTTTTTGCCGGTCACATGTTGGCCTAGCATCTGTGTAGGATGCCACCCCTGCCACTGGCCTGACCTGACCAACCTTTCCCCCTCACCTGAACGGCGGGCCGTCGTGAGCAAAAGTGTCATGGCAACATCGGCGGTGGCATCGGTGACGGCACCCGGCGTGTTGGTTACCGCTACCCCGGCAGCGTGCGCGGCGTCCACGTCGATATGATTGTAACCAACTCCGAAATTTGCCAGCAGTTTACAGCGAGGCTCTGGCACCTTAGCAAAGATCTCTGCCGAAAACTGATCGCCCAACGTTGGGACCACAACGTCAAACTCAGTCAGCGCCCGCAACATTTCTTCATGCGTCATAGGCGTGGTTTCACTGCGGAATTCCACATCGAATTCGGCACGGGCGCGCACTTGCACAGCCGAAGTCATCGGTCGGGCAATCAGCAGTTTCATCAATGCATCCTTCCACCGATGGGCACAGCGCCATCGGGGCCTATCAACACGATCTCACCGTTTTCGTCGGGAAGACCCAACACCAAAACCTCGGACATGAATTTACCGATTTGGCGCGGGGGAAAGTTGACCACGGCCATCACCTGCTTGCCCACCAGCGTCGCCGGATCGTAGTGCGCGGTGATCTGGGCCGAAGTTTTGCGCTCACCGATCTCATCGCCAAAATCGACCCACAGCTTGATCGCGGGCTTGCGGGCTTCCGGGTACGGCTCGGCGCGTATCACCTCACCTACACGAATGTCGACTTTGAGAAATTCGTCGAATGAAATCTCACTCACGAGACAACTCCTTAGATCGGTCGGTTGCAGCTTTGACGGCACGATGTAGCAGGTCTGGGAAACCCTCTTCTTCATGCATCAACACCTCCAGTGCGGCCTGAGTGGTGCCGTTGGGAGAGGTGACGTTGACCCGCAATTGAGACGGATGCTCGTCAGCGGCCATCGCCAACGCCCCTGCCCCAGCGACGGTTGATTTGGCTAGCTTCATCGCCAGTTCCGGCGGTAAGCCGTGCGCTTCGCCAGCTTGCGCCAGTGTTTCGATTAGGTGGAATACATAGGCCGGGCCCGAACCGCTGACCCCGGTGACGGCATCCATCTGCGTCTCATCATCCAATCGAACCGTCTCACCAATGGCCGAAAGCAGGTCTTCAGCCAGTAGGATATCCGCGTCCGAGGTGTTGGCATTCCCAATCAGCGCCGTGATCCCCTGCCGAACCGCCGCAGGCGTATTTGGCATCGCACGGATGATCGGCGTATCTGCCCCAATGACGTTCTCGAAAGTGGCCAGCGATGTACCCGCTGCGACCGATATGAAAAGACTGTCACCATTGCCCAGAGCTTGAATGGCTGGCAGGGCTTCGCCCATCATCTGTGGTTTGACCGCTACGAGTACAACTGCGGGTGCCTCGGGGAGAGGAGTGTTGATGTTGACGCCCTGCGCCTTCAGCCAATCCGAGGGAAATGGATCGATCACCCAGACCGATGCGGCAGGAAGGCCATGTTCCAACCAGCCTGCAAGCATCGCTGAGCCCATCTTGCCGCATCCCAGAAGCACAAGCCCCTGTTCCGCAACTCGCGAGATATCCATGATTGCCCCTCCCCTATGGTTCGGGGCAAAGCTTTACGCGCGGCCGTAGGCCTCTGCAATGGCGACTTGCATCGCCTCTTCGGGGTCTCGGTTTCCCCAGGTCACCAGTTGGATCGCGGGGTAATAGCGCTCGGCGCTCAGTACCGCTGCGGTGATCATGGTATCGATCTGTTCCGGGCTGGCCGTCTGACCACCGGCCAGCACCAAGCCATAGCGATAGACCATCAATTTCTGATTGGCCCAGTAGGTAAACGCCCCGGCCCAACACTGATCATTCATCTTGTTCAGTAGCTCATAAAGCTCGGTTTCGCGCTCGGCCGGAGGCTCCATCTCAAAGGAACACACCATGCGGAGCGTTTCATCGTAATTCGACCAGGCCAAAGTTATCGAATATGTGCGCCACTGTCCTTCGACAGCCATGGCAATCTGATCATCCCCGATCCGGTCAAAATCCCAGTCGTGATGTTCTGCAAGATGTTCAACAATGTCGATCGGATGAAGGTCTTCTTCGAGATACTGCTCGGAAAGGGCCATAATGCCACCTCACTAATCTCTAGCATTTTGGGGCTGGCAGCGCCCCAGCGCTAGTTGCCTGCTCTACAAGCCGGGCTTCCCCAGTCTGCCTGTACTAAATATGGTGCGATGTGAGCACAGCTCTGGCAACCCTATTTATTGGGGATAACAGCAATAAGTTGTGGACAGTTGGCAACGCCGATCAAAATATTGGCAATGGATGCAGCTTTGTCTTGATAAATTTCTGCAGAGCGGCAAAATGCACAACACCGCACAATCCAAGTTCGGATTGCGCGGCGGATGCTTTTACCCAAAATCTTAAATTCCTGCGTACGTTATTTGTCCAGCTTCGCCTCGAGCGCGGCAATTCGCTGTTCAAGTGCACCGTTCTCTTCGCGCGCTTTCTGCGCCATGGCACGCACAGCATCAAATTCTTCACGGGTTACGAAATCCCGGTCGGCCAGCCAGCGATCCATCATTGATTTCATCGCATTTTCGGCCTCTTCTCGTGCCCCCTGCGCCACACCCATGGCATTGGTCATCAGTTGAGACATATCGTCCAGAATCTTGTTACGGGTTTGCATGGGCTTTCTCCGATTTCGCGATTGCTCTCTATATGGGTAAAGATTGGCCCGGGCTCAAGGTTGACTTGCCACGCAAACCCCGGGCAATGAGACGCACATGCAGGCTGTTTTGAATTTCCCCGATCTGTCACCCGAAATTTTCTCGATCTCTCTGTTCGGGATGGAGTTTGCTCTCAGGTGGTACGCGCTGGCCTATATCGTCGGCATCCTGATTGCTTGGCGCATGGCGCTGATGGCGCTCAGGCGGCCTATGCTTTGGGCTGATGACACACCACCGATGCAACCCGATCAGCTTGAGGATTTGGTCACCTGGATCATACTGGGTGTAATTCTTGGTGGTCGATTGGGGTTCGTCCTTTTCTATCAACCCGCATATTATTTTGCGTATCCACTGGAAATTCTGATGGTTTGGCAGGGTGGCATGGCCTTCCATGGCGGCCTGTTGGGCGTGGTGATCGCCACTTATCTGTTCGGCAGGCGCCACGCTATACCGATTCTTTCGCTGGGAGATCTGGTTGCCTACACAGTGCCGCCCGGGTTGTTGCTGGGACGATTGGCGAATTTCACTAATGCCGAGCTTTGGGGTCGACCCAGTGAATTGCCATGGGCGGTGATCTTTCCCGGAACTGCGGCCCAGGATTGTCCCGGCGTTGTTGCGGGGATGTGCGCCCGCCACCCGTCGCAACTGTATGAGGCAGCACTCGAGGGTCTGATCCTCGGGGCGATTCTGATATGGCTGGCCTACCGGCGCGGCGCGTTTCAAAAACCAGGTCTGGTTATGGGCGTATTTCTGGCTGGCTACGGCGCATCGCGGTTTTTTGTCGAATTCTTCCGTCAACCCGATGCGCAATTTGTATCGCCCGGTAATCCGCTAGGGCTGGCGTGGCATGTTGGCGGATATGGATTGACGATGGGGCAACTCTTGTCGCTACCAATGATTGCACTTGGCCTTTGGTTCGCATTTCGGGCACAACGCAGATCATGAACCTGAAGGATCGTCTGCTCCTGCGCATCCAGAATGATGGCCCTATGACCATCGCTGACTACATGACCGAGTGTCTGATGCATCCGGAACATGGATACTACATAACCCGCGATCCGCTGGGCGCTCAGGGCGATTTCATTACAGCGCCTGAAATCAGTCAGATGTTCGGAGAGCTAATAGGACTGTGTCTGGCGCAATGCTGGCTGGTACAAGGCAAACCCGAAAAGTTTGTTCTGGCCGAGCTTGGCCCTGGTCGTGGCACCCTGATGGCAGACATCCTGCGCGCCACTCAAAGTGTTCCTGGCTTTCACAAAGCGGCCGAGATCGCGTTGCTCGAAGCTTCACCTGTTTTGCGCGACGTACAAGCCAAGGCACTGCAAGGGTATGAACTTCAGTGGATCGAGGCAATTTCTGATCTTGAAGACCTTCCTCTGTTTCTGGTGGCAAACGAGTTCTTTGATGCCCTGCCCATCCGCCAGTTCCTGCGCGAAGGCGAAGGTTGGCGCGAGAGGTTAGTTGGCAAAAATGGTGCATCGCTTGCGTTCGGTCTTGGTGCGCAATCGGCACAAGCTGCGCTCAGCGGACGTGTCGAGGATACGCAGGACGGAGATCTGGTAGAACTGTGCGCTGCTGCCAGTTCCATTATGTACTCTGTTGCCGGGCAGATCGCTCGTAACGGCGGAGCCGCGCTGATCATCGATTATGGTGACTGGCGCTCGCTTGGCGACACTTTGCAGGCGTTGCAAGCGCATGAACGTGTCGATCCCCTGGATCAGCCCGGTCAGGCGGATCTGACCACACATGTCGACTTTGAGGTCTTGGCGAAGGCGTCTCATGCTTCGGGCTGCGCATATACAAAACTGACCCCGCAGGGGGTGTTTCTTGAACGGCTCGGGATCACTGCGCGCGCGCAATCGCTTGCCGCCCCTCTCAGCGGGTCACAGCTTGAGGCGCTCGTCTCTGCACATCGACGGTTGACGCACCCCGACGAAATGGGAAACCTGTTCAAAGTACTGGGCCTTTATCCGCCAAACGCCACGCCGCCACCGGGACTGGAACCATGACACTGGAAATCATTACCTCAGACATGCTGTCCCCCGTACGACACGGGTTCTTCAGCCGCCGCGGTGGCGCATCTTCTGGTATCTTCGAAGGACTCAACTGCGGAACCGGGTCGACAGATTTGACTGAGGCCGTAGCTTTGAACCGTCGGCGCGTCGCCGACGCGATGGAAGTGGCACCTGAGGCGATGATCGGTGTGCATCAAGTGCATTCGCCGACCGTGATTGCAGTCGATGGTCCGATGACGGGTGACAAACCCAAAGCTGACGCGGTTGTCACATCAACGCCGGGTTTGGCGCTTACAATCTTAACCGCTGATTGTCAGCCAGTGCTGTTCGCCGATCCTGGCGCAAATGTGATCGGGGCCGCACATGCCGGTTGGCGCGGCGCGTTGGACGGTGTGCTGGAATCAACACTCGACGCGATGGAAGCGCTGGGAGCCAGCCGGGATAACACAGTTGCCGTAATCGGCCCCACGATTTCACAACGCGCTTACGAGGTCGGCTCAGAGTTTCTGGACGACTTCCTTGCTGACACGCCAGAGAACGCGCGTTTTTTTGCAAATGGCAAAGGTGACCGGATGCATTTCGACCTGCCCGCCTTTGGCCTGCATCGTCTGCGCGAAGCTGGTATCGGCAAGGCCGAGTGGGTCCGTCACTGCACCTATTCCGACCCCGACAGGTTTTATTCATACCGGCGATCGACCCATGCCAACGAGGCCGACTACGGCAGATTGATTTCCGCTATCAGGTTGTAAATCTGGCCCAGATTAAGGCAGCTTTGCCCAGTTTCTGCCACATTTCTTGTGTTTATCAGAGTCAGAATCGTCTCAAATTTTCGCCAATGCACAGACGGTTACCCCAAGTGGGGTCGTCATGGCATGGGCGGAAGCAACTAAGAGGTACCTGAAACCTTCAATTTGTCCTCAATTCAACCCGGATCAGCCTTATAGGCGCCGCAAATCAGCGTCACATTGGCTTCATAAACGGGAACAGGGCGACCGCCCTATCGAAGCAGGACAATGGATATGAAATCGAAATCACGCTTTCTCAGCGCCGTTTTTGCGGCTGTCAGGGATCAAGAACCAGAAATGCCCTGGAAGCGGGTTTCAAGTCACTCAGTCAGAGTTGCACGCCGTCTGGCGGCGCGACGCTGACACAGCAACCCCAAGAGACCAGCTGCCGGTCTCGGAGGGCAAACGCATACCGGATGAAGCTCCGGTCCGGTGTGTGGGGTCGCAATCAGGACTGCGACCAGGGTTCGGAGCGTGTGTGTGCAGGCAATTGCAGCCTGCGGTTTACGAGTTTGTCTGGGGGGTCAAGAACTTGACCAAAACACTGGTGTTTTCTGATGCGGCGCTGTGCATTCGCGGCGACCGGCCTGTGTTTACCCATCTGATTACAGACAAAGAACAAGGTCGTCCGGCGATATTGCACGGGGGTTCAAGCCGTCGGACGGAATTTAGAGGGGACGGAATACCATGACTATTCCAAATTCTCTGGCCCGCGCTGCCAGAAACGCGGTCGAAACGTCAGCGCTATTGCGCGATGCGCCTCGTCCCGCGACAAAGCAAAAAGCACAGCTTCGACGCTATGAAGTGTGCAGTCTGCTGAAAAACGGGGATATTTCACAGACACGCCATATCGCGCCAGCTTTACCGATGTTTGAAGATGCATTTTGTGCGTTCACACGCGGATCGTTGGTCGAGACGCCACAGGGCCAGATGGCGATCGAAGATCTGCTGCCGGGTGATGATGTCCTCACTCAAGACGGATCATCGGAAACCGTACTTTGGAAAGGGTCTGTCACACTGATTCCCGGACGCGAGGATACGCGCGGGCGAACCCGGCCGCTGACACGGATCATGGCCGACACGTTCGGGATGCAAAAACCGATGTCGGGCGTCATCACGGGCCCCGCCGCACGTCTGCTGGGTACGCCTACGCACATGCGTCATTTGAACGGCGGGCAGCCCATGCTGACACCCGTCAGTGAGTTTCAGGATGGAATGGGTATCATTGAAACGCTGCCACCGACTCCGGTCGAGCTGTTTCATATCTGTGTCGCCCGGCATTCCGTGATTCGGGTCGATGGCCTGCAATTCGAGACCTATCATCCGGGCATCAACGCAGTCCGAATGATCAGTCACTCTTTGCGTTCGATCTATTTGAATCTATTCTCACATATCGAATCGTTGAATGATTTTGGGCCGTTGCTCTTGCCAAGAGCCGGAGATGGTGAAATTGACGCTATGACAGCGTGAACTGGTTAACTATTACTGCAAGCGTGGGGCATTATGCAGATTTTACTGAGTTGGGTTTTAACCCTTGCACTGGCAGCGATGCTGCCACCCTGTCCTGTGGATCAAACAAGAGGTAGGTTCAGGCCGTCCGGTTCATCCGGTCTTCCAGTACGTCAAATGGTACGCCTGGCTCGTCTTTTGCGCCTCGGATAACAAGCGAAGTCTTGACGCTGGCCACGTTTGGCGTGGTCAGCAACTCGCCTGTCAGAAATTGCTGAAAACTGCTGAGATCCGGTGCGACGCACTTCAGGATGAAGTCAACCTCGCCATTCAGCATGTGGCATTCGCGAACCAATGGCCATTCCCGACACCGGTCTTCAAAAGCGCTGAGCTCGGATTCGGCCTGACTTTCAAGTCCGACCATGGCAAAGACCTGCACTTCAAACCCAAGCTCGCGGGCGTTCACCTCGGCATGATAGCCGCGAATGTACCCCGAATCTTCCAGCGTCCGCACCCGTCGCAGGCAAGGAGGAGCGGATATTCCTACGCGCTTGGCAAGCTCAACATTGGTCATACGGCCATCGGCCTGCAGTTCCGCAAGAATTTTGCGGTCGATTTCATCCAACCGGGTCGTGACCATCGAATGCTCCTGAGTTTTTCAGTTGTTATATCAGCAGCCCCGGGAGGCGCAATAATATTTCACAGCCACGCAATTTTCGTTATTTCAGATACATAATTGGCCGCAAAGCCAATCATTAGGCACATCACGGACCTGCAATATGAAGGGGCTTTAAGCCCTGCCCTGCGGTCGCTATATCGATCCGCACCGGACAACATGTCCGCCGAGGCAGTTTGAGTGAGGATACCATGGCCGAAACACGACACACCAAGGTTCTGATCATCGGGTCGGGACCTGCAGGATACACCGCGGGCGTTTATGCAAGCCGGGCCATGTTGGAACCGATCCTGGTGCAGGGTATCGAACCCGGTGGACAACTGACCACCACAACCGAGGTGGAAAACTGGCCGGGTGACACCGAGGTTCAGGGTCCAGACCTGATGGTTCGGATGCAGGACCACGCCAAGGCAATGGGATGCGAAGTGATCGGCGATATCATCAGCGATCTCGATCTAAGCCAGCGTCCCTTCACAGCCAAAGGCGACAGTGGCACCGTCTACACCGCCGACGCGGTGATTCTGGCAACGGGCGCACGAGCCAAGTGGTTAGGTATTCCCTCGGAAGAGAAATTTAAAGGGTTTGGCGTATCAGCCTGTGCCACCTGTGACGGCTTCTTCTATCGCGGTCAGGAAATCGTTGTGATCGGCGGCGGAAATACTGCCGTAGAAGAAGCGCTGTTCCTGACCAACTTCGCAAGCAAAGTCACTCTGATCCACCGCCGCGATGAGTTGCGAGCTGAAAAGATCCTTCAGGATCGGCTGTTCAAGAACGAAAAGATCGAGCCGCTTTGGTTTCACGAACTGGATGAGGTGATCGGAACCGATGCCCCACTGGGTGTGGAAGGCGTCAAGGTCAAGAATGTAAAGACCGGCGAAATCACGGAGATTCCGTGCAAAGGCGTATTTGTCGCTATCGGCCACGCCCCGGCAAATGAGCTGGTCAAAGATACGCTGGAAACCCACATGGGTGGCTACGTCGTGACCAAGCCGGGCACGACGCAAACTTCGGTTCCGGGAGTTTTCGCTGCCGGAGACCTGACCGACCACGTATACCGTCAGGCTGTGACAAGCGCCGGTATGGGCTGTATGGCCGCGCTGGATGCAGAACGATTCTTGGCGGAGAACGACTGAGATGATCACAGAATTCTCCGGCCTCGTCTGGAGAATTCTGTTTCGCACCCAATCGGGTGACCCGCTCTCATCGGCCCGTGCCCCCGAAGGACGGTTTCATCATTCTGGCCAATTCGCGCTTTATGCGTCGCTTAGCGCTGAAGGTGCCGGGATCGCCATTCGGCGCTATGTCTCGCAGTGCGACCCTCCACGGACGATCCATCGCTTGAAAATATCCAAGGCGCAAGTATTGGATTTGCGGGGGCAACCTTCTGCCTCGATCGTCTGGCAAGACATGCGGGCAACCGGCATACCCTCTCCAACATGGCGATTTTCGGACAAGGCCCGCACATACGGCGCGGATGGGCTGCTATACAGTTCGCGCTCGCGTCCTGAACTGAGCCATCTGGTGTTGTTCAACGCAGAACACCAGATGATACAAACCGCAAGCGCCCCCTGCGACTGGTTCCACGAAAGGTGACCGCGCCTATCTTGACCGGCACCCGGCACCGTATCAGGATCAACCATAGTAACGCGAAGAACAGGTGAGCTTTTGGAAAACGTTCTTTGGCGCGGCGGATGGATGAGCCGGCTCAGAATCGCAAGCGGCCTCGTGCTGTTTGTCTTTGCGTTCTTTCATTTCATCAATATCGGCCTTGGTCTGTTTCACACTGATTTGCTGCACGGGATGCAGGGCGGACGTAAAGCTATCAGCCGTAATGAGATCGGCAGCGTCGTGATATATGGCGCATTGCTGATGCACATGGGACTGGCGCTTATCTCACTCGCGCAGCGCCGGACGCTCAGAATGCCTTTCAGCGTCGCGCTTCAGGTTATTCTTGGGCTGTTGATCCCGCTGCAGCTTATCTCACATCTGGTTCAGACCCGATACGCGCATGAGATTTTCGGGGTGAATGATGAAATGGGTTACATCATCATTCTGATGTGGCCCAGCACTGCGATCTGGTTCCAGAGCCTATTGCTTCTGCTGGTGTGGATCCACGGATGTATCGGGCTACACATGTGGCTACGGTTGACCACATGGTGGCGTGCGATGGTTCCATATCTGATCGGTCTCGCCGTCTTTGTACCGGGCTTCGCCTTCGCAGGCCTTCTGACCGAGGGGCGGCGAATCTGGGCCGATTTTGCCGACCCCGATCTGCGAGAACAGTATATCGAATACTATAACTGGCCTTCGCAAGAAGAGTTTCAGTCATTGTTTTCCGTCACAGACTATACGCAGTGGGTATTCTGGGCCGCGCTTGCACTAACAGGCTTGGTCTATCTCGGGCGCAAGCTTTGGCGGCGGCGGCATTCGGTGCGGGTGCGCTATGTCAACGGTCCAGAAGTTGTGTCGGAGAAAGGCATGACCCTTTTGGAGATGTCACGCGCAAATGGCATCCCACATACCGCGCTGTGTGGTGGCAAGGGGCGCTGCACGACCTGTCGCGTAGTGGTTGAAGATGGTGCCGATCAGTTGCACCCGCCTACCGAAGTTGAAGCCCGCAGTCTGGAAGCGATCAGCGCGCCAGAAGGAACCCGCCTGGCCTGCCAGATGCGGCCGTCAGATCCGCTCACGGTGTTTCGTGTTTTCCGCCCTGACGGCGCGCGTGATCGTGCGCATGCGAGCCAAGGGCAAGAACGGCAACTGGCGGTTCTGTTTCTGGACATGCGCGGGTTCACCGCCCGCACAACGGGGCAATTGCCTTATGATATCGTGTTTCTGTTGAATCGTTTCTTCGACGCAATTGTCCCGGCAATCACGGCGCAAGGCGGGGTTGTCGACAAATACATGGGCGATGGGTTGCTGGCGATGTTTGAAACAGCTAACGCCGCAAGTTCGGCAAGCGCCGGTCTAAGGGCGGCGGCTGGGATCGGGCAGGCATTGGAGCGTTTCAATCAACAGCTTGAAGCAGAAGGCAGCCAGCCCGTACGTATCGGCATGGGCCTGCACCTAGGTGATCTTGTGTTGGGCGAAATTGGTGCAGCTAAACACGCGCCGCGCACCATCATAGGAGACGCGGTAAATGTTGCCAGCCGGCTAGAGGCCGAAACCAAAGCGCTGGGGGTCGAGCTTCTTGTATCGGACAAAGTTTTGGACGCGGCTGAGTTGCAATGTGATCCGCGCGATCTGCAGGAATTCAGCCTGCGGGGTGTATCTGAACCTGTCCCCGCCCTGCCCGTCAGACATGCAGCCGACCTTGAGTCGCAGACCTCACCCCTGGAACAGATTGCCTGAGAATACGCCTAATGACCTTGAGCGTCGGGATTTTTTCAATAACCTGAAACAAAAAACAGAAAACCGTTCCATTTCGGGAAAAAACCGCACATTTCATCCTTAGTTTCTGCAAGTCTATGGACTTCACCCTCAGGCCAAGGCACACGCCCTTGAAACAAATGCCAACAGTAACGCAATAAGAGTTTTCCGATGACGATGTTAAGCAATCTGGCCCCAATCCCTGAATTGTATGTTTCCTATGAATCTGCACAAAAACTGAAGATCGAAGCATCTGATCTGACCAGCTGGGATCTTAAGCCCCGGCAGATTTGCGATTTGGAACTGCTTATGAACGGTGGGTTCAACCCGCTCAAAGGTTTCCTGAGCGAGGCAGACTATGACAACGTGGTCGAAAACATGCGCCTCGCCGACGGGACGCTGTGGCCAATGCCGATCACCCTGGATGTTGACGAAGATTTTGCCGCATCGATCGAGCTGGGCCAGGATATTGCCCTGCGCGATCAGGAAGGCGTGATCCTCGGCACCATGACCGTGACCGACCGCTGGACACCAGACAAGGCGCGTGAGGCGGAAAAGGTCTTTGGCGCTGATGATGATGCGCACCCGGCTGTGAATTACCTGCACAATGTAGCGGGCAAAGTTTATCTGGGCGGCCCGGTCACTGGCATCCAGCAGCCCGTGCATTACGATTTCAAAGCCCGCCGCGACACGCCGAACGAGCTGCGCGCCTATTTCCGCAAAGTGGGCTGGCGCCGGATCGTTGCGTTCCAGACCCGTAACCCTTTGCACCGTGCGCATCAGGAATTGACCTTCCGTGCCGCAAAAGAAGCACAGGCCAACTTGCTGATCCATCCCGTGGTTGGCATGACCAAACCGGGCGATGTGGATCATTTCACCCGCGTGCGTTGCTACGAAGCCGTGTTGGATAAATATCCGGCCTCGACTACGTCGATGTCGCTGCTGAACCTTGCGATGCGCATGGCTGGCCCGCGCGAGGCAGTCTGGCACGGGTTGATCCGCGCAAACCACGGCTGCACCCATTTCATCGTCGGTCGTGACCACGCAGGTCCAGGCAAAAACTCTGCCGGTGAGGATTTCTACGGCCCCTATGATGCGCAAGACTTGTTCCGAAAATGTCAGGACGAGATCGGCGTCGAGATGGTCGATTTCAAACATATGGTCTACGTGCAGGAACGCGCGCAATACGAGCCGAATGACGAGATTCTGGACAAGGACAACGTCACGATCCTCAACATCTCGGGCACTGAACTGCGCCGCCGTCTGCGCGAAGGGCTGGAGATTCCGGAATGGTTTTCGTTCCCCGAAGTTGTTCAGGAACTGCGCAACCGCTTCCCGCCGCGCTCGCAACAGGGATTCACCGTGTTTTTCACCGGTTTTTCAGGCTCGGGCAAATCCACCATTGCCAACGCCTTGATGGTCAAGCTGATGGAGACCGGGGATCGTCCGGTTACCCTGCTGGACGGGGATATCGTGCGTAAGAACCTGTCTTCGGAACTGGGCTTTTCGAAGGAACATCGCGATCTGAACATCCGCCGCATCGGTTATGTCGCGTCTGAGATAACCAAGAACGGCGGTATTGCCATCTGTGCTCCTATCGCGCCTTACGCAACTACCCGTCGTGCTGTGCGTGAAGAGATCGAACAATTCGGTGCATTTTGCGAGGTGCATGTCGCGACCAGCATTGAAGAATGCGAGCGCCGAGACCGCAAGGGTCTGTACAAACTGGCACGTGAGGGCAAGATCAAAGAGTTCACGGGGATTTCCGACCCTTACGACGCCCCTGAAGACCCAGAGCTGCGCGTCGAGACCGAGAATGTCGAGGTTGACAACTGCGCACATCAGGTTCTGCTTAAGCTGGAAAGCATGGGGCTGATTGCAGCATCCTGATCACTTAAGACGAAAAAATACATCAAAGGCCCTCAGATTTCTGAGGGCCTTTTTCGCAGGTGCGGGTCTGGTTCAGTCGGGCAAATTCACCTGCCCGCGCATCAGGACATGGCCGCGCCCGGCAACTTTGATCCCCGTCATCGCATCCGAAGGTCCAACGCGTGTCACGGTCGCCTGACCGGGGCGGCCCATGTCATGGCCCTGTTCGGCGATGAATGTCTCTTTGTCCATCAGTCCGTGTTTCCAGAGATAGGCCGCCATCGCACCGGTGGCCGATCCGGTGAACGGGTCCTCGGGCGGGCTGGGGGGCGCCATCATCAGGCGCGAGAATGTGTCGCCCGTAGTCGTTGCGCCTTTCAGTGTTACAAGAAACGGTTCAGCCATGTCCGACCCCGAGAAACCGGCCTTTTCGGTAATATGACTGAGCAAAGCAACATCCAGCTTGGCAGCGCGCAGCGCCTCGTGATCGCGCAGGACCGTAATGCAAAAGGGCAGACCTGTTGAAACGAACTGCGGTGGAGAAATTACCACCTCTTCCGGCAGGCTGATGGCGGCGGCAACCAGATCTGCGGGCACATGATCGCCGAATTGCGGGGCGACCTGCGTCATTTCGATGTCATCACCATTCAGTTTGATCGATACAATCCCTGCTCCGGTCTCAAGCGTCAGAGCATCACCCTGAAACAACCCCCGTGATCGCATCGCTGCAACGGTTGCTATGGTCGGGTGCCCGGCAAATGGGATTTCCCGGCTGGCCAGGAAGTACCGGACCCGGATATCAGCGATATCGGATGGCCCGGTAAAAGTGCATTCAACCAGAGAAGTCTCGCGCACATATGCCATGCAAACCGCGTCCGACAGCCCTGCACCCTCATGCACAACTGCGCAGCCGTTGCCACCAAAGGCCTGATCGCTGAACGCATCCACCCAATCGAAATCATACCAGCTCATCGCGCACTCCTGCGTTTCAATCAGCGGCACGATCACCGCTGAGGCAGAAAATGTCACGTCAATTCGGCGGAATGTTTGGTGGCCTAGTGAACGGCCACCGGGGACAGGTCATGTTCGCGTGCCAGTACAAAGGCCAGCTTGCGGTCGGCAACCAGTGCCAATTGCTGCCCATCGGAATCGTGGACAGCATACAACTGATCCAGATCGCCTGCCTGCTCTCGCAGATCCTGCGGAAGGTCTGCCACATCAACGGCCTTTACATAGACAATCCGATTGCCTTCGGCGTTGATCTCAATCGGTGTATTCATTGCTCTTACCCCTTCTTGATGTTGATTGTCTGAACCACGGTTTCAGGCACGGCGCGGGTCAGGTCCACATGCAGCAGACCGTTTTCCATGATCGCCTCGCCCACCTCGACCCCGTCAGCCAGCACAAACATGCGCTGGAATTGACGCGCCGCGATGCCACGGTGCAGGAATATGCGCCCCTCGCTGTCGTCGCGCTGACGGCCCCGGATCACCAACTGGCGATCCTCGATTGTAATCGACAGGTCCTCTTCCGCGAAACCGGCCACCGCCAAGGTGATGCGATAGGAAAAATCCGAGGTCTGCTCGATATTATAGGGCGGGTATCCTTCATTTCCGGCCTTTGCAGACCGTTCCAGAAGGCGTTCCAACTGCTCGAACCCCAAAAGATGCGGGTATGAGCCTAAGGTAAGTTTCGACACGTATTTTCGTCCTTCATTGTCAAAGCGACGTATTCTGCGGTCCCGATGTCGGCAACCGCGTGATATAGAATATGGGAAGATACAGGGATGTCCACAAGGTCTGGCCGGATAAACCCTGACACACTATCTTGTGTTAGAAGCACCACTTGAAACACTGAGTCGTCCATGAACGCACCCACCGATCTTTCGATGAAAACCGATGAAGTCCTACGGGTGGAATTAGAGGTCTTTCGACGCCAGCACCGTGATTTGGACGAAGCGATCGAGGCCTTGCAGGCCAAGGGGACCTCGGACCAATTGACGATCAAGCGGCTAAAAAAGCAGAAACTGCGCCTGAAAGACATCATCCGTCTGATCGAAGACAGATTGACCCCCGATATCATCGCCTGAGACGCGCGTACCGCATTGCCACATATGCGGATTTGGCTATAGTGCGCGCTCTTTCCGAGGGCAGGGGCGTAAGCGGATGAGCGATGTGAAAGTAGGGATCATCATGGGCAGCCAGTCGGACTGGCCTACGATGAAAGAGGCCGCCGATATTCTGGATGAGCTGGGCATCGCTTATGAGGCGCGGATCGTCTCGGCCCACCGCACGCCGGATCGCCTCTGGGATTATGGTAAAACCGCCGTGTCGCGCGGCTTGCAGGTCATTATCGCGGGCGCGGGTGGCGCGGCGCATTTGCCCGGCATGATGGCGTCGAAAACACGCGTGCCCGTGATTGGCGTTCCGGTGCAAACCCGCGCGTTGTCGGGCGTAGATTCGCTCTATTCCATTGTGCAGATGCCCAAAGGTTTTCCGGTTGCGACCATGGCTATCGGTTCGGCCGGCGGGGTCAATGCGGGCCTGATGGCCGCGGGCATTCTGGCGCTGCAGGATGCCACGCTTGCGGAACGGCTGGATGCCTGGCGCGAGGCCCTCTCTGCTTCGATCCCGGAAGAACCTCAGCAATGAGCCGTATCGGTTTCATCGGCACAGGCCACATCGCTGCGCCAATCGCGCGGCTGATGGCTGCAAAAGGTCATGATCTTTACGTCACCGAGCGCAATGCCCAAGTCTCCTCGGCTCTGCAGGCCGAGCTTGGGGTCCGAGTTGGCACTCCGCAAGACGTGATTGATGCGTCCGAGATCGTGTTTGTCTGCCTGCGCCCCCATGTGGCCGAGGACGTTCTGGCCCCGCTAAGCTTTCACGCAGATCAGAAGATTGTTTCGGTGATGGCCGCCGTCTCTGAGGAGCAGCTATCCGGCCTGTGCGCGCCGGCATCGGATTTAGTGCAAACGATTCCGCTGGGTTTCCTTCAGACAGGAGGTTGCCCGTTGGCCGCTTACGGCAAAGATCGCCTCTTGGCAGATTTGTTCGAGCCCGAAAATCCTGTGGTCAAAGTTGCCAATGAGGCCGCGTTGAACGCCCACTTTGCCATCTGCGCCATGGTGCCAGGTATCCTGGACCTTATGGCAACAGGCACCGACTGGTTGGCTGATCAGACCGGTGACAAAGACCGGGCCGAATTCTACACCACGCAGCTTGTGTCAGGGTTTCTGACATCAATGCACAAAGAGCATGCGGGCCAACTGGCAGCCGAGCGTGACGCGCTTGCGACCGAGGGCACACTGAGCCTTCAGATGACGGATATTTTGCAATCCGAGGGCGCGCATGATGCCTTGCGTGCTGCACTGAGTGCCATTGGCAAGAGATTGGAGACATGACGATGTCAGATATGCTTACGCCCGGTGCGACAATCGGGATATTGGGGGGCGGTCAACTGGGCAGGATGCTCTCGATCGCGGCTGCACGGTTGGGGTTCAAGTCCCACATATTCGAGCCGGGCACAAATCCTCCGGCCGGTCAAGTTGCAAATCAGGTCACGACCGCAGCCTATGATGACGCCGACGCATTGAAGGCCTTTGCTGAGTCGGTCGACGTGATCACCTACGAGTTTGAAAACATCCCCACCCAGGCGCTGGATCTGCTTGAGGCACACCGCCCCATTCACCCGGGTCGAGAGGCGTTGCGGGTCAGTCAGGACCGCTTGACCGAAAAGACATTTCTACAAGGCTTAGGCCTGCAAACCGCGCCCTTTGCAAACATCTCCGATTTGGACAGCCTGCGCGCCGCAATTGATGACATTGGCACCCCCGCTATCCTGAAAACCCGACGCTTCGGCTATGACGGCAAAGGTCAGGCCCGGCTGCGCGCACCCGAAGATGCCGGGGCGGCACTGGCTGATATGGCGGGCGCGCCGTCCATACTGGAAGGGTTTGTGGACTTCAGCCACGAGGTTTCGGTCATCGCAGCACGCGGTCTGGACGGGCAAGTTGCCTGTTTCGATCCGGGCGAGAATGTCCATCGCGATGGCATATTGCACACGACCACAATACCGGCACGCCTGTCTCCGGCGCAGCGGACAGATGCGGTATTGCTGGCCGCCAACATTCTCAACGCGCTGGATTATGTCGGCGTCATGGGTGTCGAATTGTTTGTGACGCCACAAGGATTGATCGTGAATGAAATCGCGCCGCGCGTTCATAACTCGGGTCACTGGACCCAGAACGGCTGCGCCGTGGATCAGTTTGAACAACATATTCGCGCCGTGGCCGGTTGGCCTTTGGGCGACGGTCAGCGCCACTCGGACGTCGTGATGGAGAATTTGATCGGGCATGACATGGACCGCGTACCCGAACTTTCACGCGAACGGGACGTAGCACTGCATCTCTATGGCAAGGCCGAGGTCAAGGCCGGCCGCAAGATGGGGCATTTCAACCGGATTTCGCGATGAGGTAATCGCGCTTACGCGCGATGCCTCCGGCGGAGGTATTTTTTAGCCAGATGAAGCCGGGATCAGCTCAAGAAACGTGTTGCGATACTACCGGACATATAGCTGACACACCCGCCTGACAGTGTGGCAGCGACTTGGTGGGTTGCCGCATCGAGTATCACCAGATCAGCACGATATCCGGGCTGTAACGTTCCGCGATCCTTCAGGCCTAAAACCCGCGCGGGACCGGACGAGACAAGCGCCCAGGCGCCCGCAATATCCAGCAGGCCAGATTTTACCAACATCAGCGCAGCGCGGCGCGGGCTGGGGTAGTGGTAATCCGATGCCAATGCATCACACAAACCCATCGAGATCAGATCCACCGCGCTGGCATTTCCCTTATGTGAGCCGCCCCGCACAACATTGGGTGAGCCGAGGATGATGTGATCTCCGCCCGCCCGGGCACATTCGGCGGCTTCCAGCGTTTCCGGAAATTCCGAGATCATCACCCCGCGCTCGCGCCACTCAGCACGATCCTGCGGCGTTGTATCATCATGGCTGCCGAGCCGAATTCCTCGGTTCGCAAGGACAGTGCAAAGGCTGTCCAGTGCTGCTGGCACCTCGGCGCTGCGGTTGTGCATTGCCTTCAGCATCTCAAAATGCACTTCGGGATTCCGTCCCGCCTTCAGTGCCTGCCCCGTCAAGCGGGGTGGTTTTCGTCCCTCAGCCAGCCGGTCATGAGGTAGATGATCATTCAGAACCACATAAGGCACCTGCCAATCCGCGATACGTTCGGGCAGCCCGTCATAGTCGTCCAGCATATGGGTTTCGAAGCGCAGTTGAGGGATCAGTTGGGTTACAACATCATCCCGAACCGCAGCGATGGCGTCAAAAACCTGACCAGCAAACTCGGGCCCGCGCACGCCGCCTTCCCAACTGTGGAACTGCGCCAGAACAGCTGTGGTTATTCCATTCGCGGCTAGTTCCGCTTCAACCGATAAAATGCCCTCTGCCATCTGCTTCATGGCACCGCGCCGGGGCGCGATGTGACGTTCAAAACCGTCGCCATGCAAATCAATGATGCCAGGCAGGATGAGGTATCCTGACAAATCAATCTGCCGCCCTGCCCTATCGGATTGAATGGTACCTTCGGCGATCGTCAGTTCAGCACGCGACACCCCTTCGCCGGGCAACAGAACATTCGCGCCGGTCAATGTCAGTTCCAATGAGTTCATTGAGTGGGCTCCGAGTCCGGTTCCGAGCAATCTTCCCCAAGACAGATCTGGTCGATGATATCCATCACCCCGTCAAGCCAGGTGATTTGTGGATCGAACTGTCCGAATTCGATGAAATGCAGGGTCTGCGCCATGACCCGCGGGTTGTTCATCATGAACGTATGCGTCACCGGCAAGACGATGTGATCAGCCATACCCTCAACCTTTGTGGTTTCGATCGATACCTTGCCGTCATCTGGACCATCGATCAGAGACGAGAACACTGGGTTCAATGAGTTCTCGCCTGCAATCACCCCCAAATCGAAGTCCACGGGCGGCAGGCGGCGTGGAATACCCTCTGGTCCGGTTCCCAACGCAAGCCCTGCAGGGCCATTCAGAAAGCCGAAAACCTCCCAGGCGCCAAGCTCGTCCACCAGTTGGCTGCCCTGATTAGGAGGTCCGAGCATGACAACGCGTCCCAGATTCTCAGGGTCGTTGTCCTGCAACCAATAGCGCAGCAGAATGCCCCCCATCGAATGCGCTACAACGTTAACCGTATCCTCCCCGCAGGCGGCGAACGCAGCTGGTAAAGTCTGGTTGGCGAGGTCTGGTATTGGTAGGTCTGTCGAAGGGTAACCTGGACGAACCACAGTGTAACCATGCGCATGAAAAAGCTGTTCCATGACGGTAAACGAGGCCTCTGTGCGCGCGAGGCCGTGCAGAAGGACCACGCATTTCGCATTGGCCACCGCAGGCATAAGGCACAAGAGGAGAACAGCAAGAAATTTCATACACGCCAGATAAGGCCTAACCCAGGCCGAGGGAACCCCTAGCCACGGTTCCGGCGCAGCACCGCCAGTGCGATGCCGCCGAGTACAAATCCGGCGCCGAGCAGAAGCCTTAGACTTGCCGTCTCGGCTAACAGGATGACCCCGGCAGCAATTGCGATAACTGGAACGCTGAGTTGCACGATCGCGGCCACCGCCGGTGAAAGCTGTGGCACGACACGGTACCATAGCGCATAGCCGAGACCGGACGTGACGCCTCCGGAAAGCGCAGCCAGCCCATAGCCAAGCGGAGACATTTGCCAATTGCTTCCCAGCAGGAACAGGGCAAATCCCGTGACGGGCAACGCCATGATGAAATTTGCTGCAGTTCCCGACAATGCATCTGGTTCGGACCGGCCCGCGATGGAATATATGGCCCACCCGACCCCGGCAGCCGTCATTAAGCCGGCCCCTGTCGGGTCGACCTGAACCGTCCCAGCAGGCCAAAGAACAAAAGCCAGTCCACCAAGCGCAATACCGGCACCCAATATCTGTCTCAAAGTGGGTGCAGAACCGGTCATTGCACCAATCGCAAACATGGTAATTTGCACAACCCCGAACAGGATCAGCGCACCAAGCCCGGCATCAAGCGTCAGATACGCTACTGAAAACCCAATCATATAAAGCGACAGTGACCCGGCCCCAACAACACGTCGACGATCAAAAACAGGGATCGAGCCGCCCCTAAGCGCCACCAATACCGTTAAAACCAAGGCACCAGCCAAAACCCGGATGATGGCAAATCCCGCCGGATCACTTGCGCCACTGTCGATAGCAAGGCGGTTCAGGATCGAATTCGCGGCGAAGGCGCACATGGTTAAAGCGGTCAGAAGAAACAGTCGCATATCAACCGCATAGCCGTTTCAAAGGGATTTGCACACTCACATTCCCGATTGCCGAGCCAATCCCGACCCTCCTCGGACCAGAGCCTACCAGCGCCAATGATACGAATGCACAACAGACATTCCAAACAAAACCGGGGCCGCCCAAAGGCGACCCCGCTATTAAGCACTAAGGCTTAAGTAGCTTACATCATGCCGCCCATGCCGCCCATGTCGGGCATGCCGCCGGCAGGTGCCGCGCCTTCTTTGGCGGGCTTGTCGGCAACCATTGCTTCGGTGGTGACCAGCAGGCCAGCAACCGATGCCGCATCTTCCAGAGCGGTACGGACAACTTTGGCCGGGTCGATGACGCCGAACGAGAACATGTCGCCATATTCTTCGGTCTGAGCGTTGAAGCCGAATGCTGCGTCGTCGCTTTCGCGAACTTTGCCAGCAACAACCGCACCGTCGACACCAGCGTTCTCGGCGATCTGGCGCAAAGGCGCTTCGATTGCCTTACGAACGATGTTGATACCTGCGTTCTGGTCAGCGTTTGCACCTTCCAGAGTTTCCAGTGCTTTACCGGCCTGAACCAGAGCAACACCGCCGCCGACAACAACGCCTTCCTGAACGGCAGCGCGGGTCGCGTTCAGAGCATCGTCGACACGGTCCTTACGCTCTTTCACTTCAACTTCGGTCATGCCGCCGACGCGGATAACAGCAACACCGCCTGCCAGTTTGGCAACGCGCTCTTGCAGCTTCTCACGGTCGTAGTCCGACGAAGTTTCTTCGATCTGAGTGCGGATCTGAGCAACACGTGCCTCGATCTCGGCTTTCTCGCCAGCACCGTCGACGATGGTGGTTTCGTCTTTGGTGATTTCGATTTTCTTGGCGGTGCCCAGCATGTCCATGGTGACGGACTCGAGCTTCATGCCCAGATCTTCGGAGATCACCTGACCGCCGGTCAGGATCGCGATGTCCTGCAGCATGGCCTTGCGGCGATCGCCGAAGCCCGGTGCTTTGACAGCAGCAATTTTCAGGCCGCCGCGCAGTTTGTTGACCACCAGAGTTGCCAGCGCTTCGCCTTCAACATCCTCAGCAATGATCAGCAGCGGCTTTTGCGACTGGATCACCTGCTCGAGCAGCGGAACCATCGGCTGCAGCGAGGACAGTTTCTTTTCGTGCAGCAGGATCATGCAGTCGTCGAGTTCTGCGATCATCTTGTCTGCGTTGGTGACGAAGTAAGGCGACAGGTAGCCACGGTCGAACTGCATACCTTCGACAACATCGGTCTCGGTTTCCAGACCTTTGTTTTCTTCGACGGTGATAACGCCTTCGTTGCCAACTTTCTGCATCGCGTCTGCGATCTGCTGGCCGATTTCGGCTTCGCCGTTGGCCGAGATGGTGCCAACCTGAGCAACCTCTGCCGAGTCTTTAACTTCACGCGAAGCGTCTTTGATGCCTTCGACAACCTTGGCAGTTGCCAGGTCGATGCCGCGCTTCAGGTCCATCGGGTTCAGGCCAGCAGCAACCTGCTTCAGACCTTCGCGAACGATGGCTTGAGCCAGAACGGTTGCAGTGGTGGTGCCGTCGCCGGCTTCGTCATTGGTACGGCTGGCGACTTCTTTCACCATCTGCGCGCCCATGTTTTCGAACTTGTCTTCCAGTTCGATTTCCTTGGCAACCGAAACACCGTCTTTGGTGATGCGCGGTGCGCCGAAGGATTTGTCCAGAACCACGTTGCGGCCTTTGGGACCCAGGGTCACTTTAACAGCATCGGCCAGAACATTTACACCGGCCAGCATGCGGTTACGGGCATCGGTGTCAAACTTGACGTCCTTTGCAGACATGTTGTCTCTCCTTGAGAATATCTGTTGAAACGAAGATCAGAGAAAGCGGGTGCGCTTACTCGATGATCCCCATGATGTCGCTTTCTTTCATCATCAGCAGCTCTTCGCCGTTGACCTGAACCTCGGTGCCCGACCATTTGCCGAACAGGATCTTGTCGCCAGCTTTTACAGCCATTGCGATCAGTTCGCCGCTGTCCTTGCGCGCGCCTTCGCCGGTTGCAACGACTTCGCCTTCGCTGGGCTTTTCTTTTGCGCTGTCGGGAATGATCAGTCCGCCTGCGGTTTTCTCTTCGCTTTCTACGCGACGAACCAGCACACGGTCATGAAGCGGTTTCAATGCCATCTTTGCAGCTCCTTGGGCTCAAAGTTTGTTTTCCTCCCCTCGCCGACTGACGAGGCGTTAGCACTCGGGTCTCATGAGTGATAACGACGCATAGCTAGGGAGTTGCAGGAAGCGAGTCAACAATATGTGAAAGATTTTTTTGCCCGGCGCGATAAGCAGGCAAGAACAAGGCACCTAGTCTGGCTGATCCCAGCTGTACGCCCAGTGTTTCAGACCTTCTTGCCCTGCCTCAGACAGCGCGTAGACGCCCTTTTCCACTTTTTCGAACCAGCCGTAATGATTGTCGTACATCAAACGTGTCGCCGCACTTACGCCAGTGGCCTTTGCGACATCGGCCCCCTTGCCCGCTCCGTTTTCCGCCAGATGTGCCGCGCATTTTAGCGCATCCTGTCGGTAAGCCGTTACTATCCCATGACGCGTGGCACCGCCCGCATTCGGATCGCCCTGCAACCTTTCAAACTCGCGCAGCAATCGCTTTGCCTTGACCTTATCCTTGCGCGGCGCATAGGGGCCGGGATCGCATTGAACCTCGACCGTCCCATCAGAGCGCACGGTGATCAGACCCAACCCCAGGCGACGGCACAACGCCAGATTATCCTTCAACGCCCGTCGCGCTGCCCGGCCTTTTGGTTTACAGACCCCAATGTAGACCTGATCGGTTATTTTCAGACGAGTGATAGCTTGGTGAAACAGCGCGAGGCTGAAGCGAAGCTTGAGTTCAACGATCACCGGCTCCTGCCCGTCTCGCAGAGCAACAATGTCGGCGGCGCCAACTTCACCTTTCACGGTATATCCCTGACGTTCCAACAAGGCTTTGATGGGTGGGTAAAGGTCCTGCTCGAGCTTCATAACGCTATGCTATGTAGTTTCGCGCGGATTGCCAGCCACGGCTTGGAGACAAACCACATTGCAACTTACAAGAAGGCAGGAGTACGTCTTGGTCATATTCGCCATTTCCGGAAGGTTCCATATGCGCTTGCTCAGCTTTTGTCTCGGCCTTTTGCTTCCGATTACCGCCCATGCGGCCTGCGAAGGGAGAGATCTTAGGCTTGACCTGTCGGCCGAAAGTCAAGCTGATCTCGAGAAGACAATCAGTGACATTCCGTTTCCGGAGGGCAACCACTGGATCGCGACAAAAGACGGGACCGTCTTGCACCTGATCGGCACCCTCCACACCAGCGACCCCCGCATGGCACCCGTGGTCGAGCGCTTGGAGCCAGTTCTGAGTCAGGCCGACGCGTTTTTCTTCGAGGTCACACAGGACGAAATGGACGCGTTCGAAAAAGATCTGGCCGATGATTTCAGCCCGGTCCTGATTACGTCCGGCCCCACTTTGATTGACCTGATGTCGGAAGAAGATTGGACAGCGCTGTCCGCGACTCTGGCCGAGCGTGGCATTCCCGCCTGGATGGCCGCCAAGATGCGCCCCTGGTTTCTAAGCATGATGTTGGGCATTCCGCCTTGCCTGATGAATACCCCAGACTTTGATCGCGGCATGGACACGCGCCTGACGGAACTGGCCGAACAACACGGGATACCCCAGTATTCGCTAGAGCGGATCGAGGATCTGATCGCCATGTTCGACAGCCATTCTTTAGAGGAACAAGTGGCCTCACTGACCAGGCTCGCTGGGGCGCTGCAGGCCGGGGACGACCAAATGATCACGATGGCGAACGCCTATATCGAAGAGCAGCACGCCGCGATCATTGAGCTTGCGAAAATTCAGGGACTTGAAGCTTCAGGGATGACACCAGAAGAGTTTAACGCCGAATGGAAAGGGTTCGAGGATCAGCTTCTGGTGCAACGCAACGCCAACTGGATGGAAAAGATTCTGGACCTGAAGGATCAGACCGCGGTGATCGCTGTCGGGGCCGGACATCTGAGCAACGACTACGGCTTACTGAACCAGCTACAGCAAGCCGGATATACACTGGAACGCGCTGAATTCTAGGTTTTCAGACCAAGGGTCGCAGCAAGTTTGCTTCCGGGTGACAACCTTGTTTGACCACCCTATAAGGCGCGCAAATCCATATTCTTCAGGACACGAGACATGACAACGCTAGTTTTTGGCCACAAATCTCCCGACACCGATTCCACCGGCTCTCCAATCCTGTGGTCGTGGTATCTGAACGAAGTGAAAGGTGAACAGGCACAGCCCGTTTTGCTAGGCGAACCCAACACCGAAGCCGCCTTTATGCTTGAGCGTTGGGACCTGCCCAAGCCGCAAATCATCGAGGACGTGGCCGAGGATGCACCGGTTGTCAT
Source organism: Ruegeria sp. A5 (assembly GCF_056543005.1). Lineage (NCBI taxonomy): Bacteria > Pseudomonadati > Pseudomonadota > Alphaproteobacteria > Rhodobacterales > Roseobacteraceae > Ruegeria > Ruegeria sp. A5. Next base: position 94,102 of record NZ_JBQGAV010000004.1, on the reverse strand, counting down.
CGTCGACACCAACAATCCGGCCGAGCTGCCCGCCAGCATCAACAGCGCCGATATCCGCGCCATAATCGACCACCACAAACTGGTTGGCGGGCTTGAAACCAAAGGCCCGATCGACATCACCGTGCGCCCGCTGGCCTGCACAGCAACCATCATGGTCGATCTGATGGGTGACGATGCGGCCAAGATGCCCGACGCAATCAAGGGCGCAGCGCTGACCTGCATCCTGTCTGACACGCTGGAATTCCGCTCACCCACTACAACCGCCCACGACCGCGCCGTGGCCGAGAAATTGGCGGCTGAACTTGGTCTGGATGTCTCGGCCTACGCCGCCGACATGTTTGCAGCGAAATCGGATGTATCGTCATTCTCGGACGCCGAACTGATCCGCATGGACAGCAAGGAATACGAAGTCGACGGCACCAAGTTCCGGGTCTCGGTTCTGGAAACCACAGCCCCCGGTGTCGTGCTGGATCGCAAGGACAGCATCGTAAGCTCGATGGCTGATGTGGCCAAGGAAGACGGCGTTGATCAGGTGTTGTTGTTCGTGGTCGACATTCTGAACGAAGAGGCAACCCTGCTGGTTCCAAATGATCTGGTCAAAGGTGTCGCCGAGAAGAGCTTTGGTGCAACCGTGGACGGTGACGCGGTTGTGTTGCCCGGCGTGATGAGCCGGAAAAAGCAGATCATTCCGAACCTCAAGGTCTGAATTTTGCTCATCAAAGGCGCCCGAACCGGGCGCCTTTCTTTTTGCGAGGCTCTGCCTCGCGCTCCGAGATATTTTTGGTCAGATGAACAAGGGAAACAGATTTCGGTCGCTCCGCCTTGGGCTGCACCTCTGGCCAATCCCGCCACGCTCTGCCATAGGCTTTGGCATCTCGCATTCCATGCAGCACGAGGCGCGCCATGACCCAGATCGTTTCTTCACTCGCCGAAATCTCTGACCGCTACAAAGCGTTGTTCGTTGATTTGTGGGGCTGCGTTCATAACGGGATAACCGCCTACCCCGAGGCCGTTGCGGCGCTGCAAGCTTATCGCAAAGCCGGAGGCACGGTGGTTCTTGTAACCAACTCTCCCAAGCCTCGTGCTGGCGTTGCAGAGCAGCTTTCGCAATTTAAGGTGCCAGCGGCTGCCTATGACACGATTGCAACCAGCGGTGATTCGGCGCGTTCAGCGATGTTTCGCGGGGCGATTGGCGAAAAAGTCTACTTCATGGGGGAATGGCAGCGGGATGCCGGTTTTTTTGAACCCCTGAAACTGCTGGATCATCCGATCCACATTGAACGCGTTCCGCTGGACGCGGCCGAAGGCATCGTGTGTTGCGGCCCGTTCGACCCGATGGCGGACCCAGATGTGAACCGGCCCGACTTTCTTTATGCCAAGCAGAAAGGGATGAAACTGCTCTGCGCAAATCCGGACATCGTGGTGGACCGAGGCGAAACGCGCGAATGGTGCGCAGGTGCTTTGGCCCGACTTTATACCGAGATGGGTGGTGAAAGCCTATATTTCGGTAAGCCACACCCGCCCATCTACGATCTGGCCCGGCGCAGGTTGCAGGCGATTGGGGTTGATGTGTCGGATTCTGAAATACTTGCCATAGGGGACGGGCCGCAAACAGATATCGCTGGAGGCATGGGGGAAGGCATTGATACCCTCTTCATCACCGGCGGTTTGGCAGCCGCAGAAACCAAAACATCACATCATCCAGACGAAGACGCGTTGAAAGCTCATAACGAGAAGGAACAGATCAATCCAACCTATTCGATTGGTCGCCTGAGATAGCAAAAAAGACTTGATTTTCTGCAACTGCGAAGTAATAAAGTTGCCGACGAGCGGCAGATGATGGTCTTTTGTTGCTCTTTCGATCTCGAATGAGGGCAGCATGTTGGACAACCTTCCGCGCGGAACGATTTGCATCGAAGACATCGAAATGGGCATGTCACGGCACTTGCGCAAAGTCGTGACCGATGAAGATATCGAGATGTTTGCTCAGGTTTCGACCGACCGGAATCCGGTTCATCTGGATGATGACTATGCCCGCGATACGATTTTCGAAGGACGTATTGCGCATGGCATGCTGACCGCCGGCCTGATCTCTGCCGTGATCGGAGAGCAGCTGCCCGGACATGGAACCGTGTACATGGGACAATCGCTTAAATTTCTGGCGCCGGTGCGTCCGGGCGACATGGTTTATGCCGAGGTCAAGGTGATCGATATCGATTTCGCCAAACGCCGGGTTAAGCTGGATTGCCACTGCGCAGTTGACGGAAAGAAAGTGCTGGTGGGTGAGGCCATGGTGCTGGCTCCGAGCCGCAAGTTCGACTGATAATCCACCTTAACCGAACTGCGGCTTGAACCTGACGGGCAGTCCCGCTAGGCAAGCCGCATGCATATCATCCGGGACTTCCAGTTTGTTGAACCAGAAGACCGAGGCGCAAGTGTCGCCATCGGGAACTTTGACGGTGTTCATCTTGGCCATCAATCCGTCATCGAGTTGGCGCGCAATGCTGAATTGAACGCGCCGCTGGGGGTCATGACATTTGAGCCGCATCCACGAGAGTATTTTTCCCCAGAGGCACCGCCCTTTCGTCTGATGCGCGGCAATGCACGCGCGCACCGGCTGGAAAAACTCGGCGTGCAGAAGCTTTATGAACTGCCTTTTAATTCAACGCTCGCGGGTATGACGCCCGAAGCTTTTGCGAGGAATGTCATATGCGATGGTCTGGGGCTTTCTCATGTTGTCGTGGGTGCCGATTTTTGTTTTGGCAAAGGGCGCAGCGGTAACCCTCAGGACCTGGTTCGCTTTGGCGAAGAGATGGGGTTCGGTGTGACCATCGCGCCCCTGTTGGAGCGCACCGAGAATGTGGTTTCGTCGACTGCGATCCGGACAGCTCTGTCAGAGGGGCGCCCGCGCGATGCGGCAACAATGTTGGGGCACTGGCACCGGATTGAGGGTGAGGTCGTCGGAGGCGAGCAACGCGGACGAGAGTTGGGGTACCCGACAGCCAATATGTCGATCGAAGGACTGCACCCTCCAAGATTTGGCGTTTATGCAGTTTTGGTCGACGTCCTGGATGGCCCGCATCAGGGCAGCTATCACGGGGCGGCATCGGTCGGGACCCGGCCCATGTTCCAAGGCGAGGTTCCTAACATCGAGACATTTCTGTTCAATTTCTCAGGTGATCTTTACGGTGCCACGCTGTCCGTTGGTCTGGTCGACTATCTGCGGCCCGAAATGACATTCGACGGCCTTGACGGGTTGATCTCGCAGATGGACGCCGATTGCGCGCGCGCCCGAGAGATACTGGCCAGTACATGACTACGGATCCAATCGATCGAGCTGGCCTCGCGCCCCGATTCTGGGAACGCAAGCCGCTGCGCAAGATGAACCAGCGTGAGTGGGAGGCCCTGTGCGATGGTTGCGGAAAATGCTGTCTGAACAAGCTGGAAGATGAAGATACGGGCGAGGTCGCATTGACCTGTGTTGCCTGTCGCCTGCTGGATGACGAAACTTGCCGGTGCACCCAATATGATATCCGCCACCAATTCGTGCCCGAATGCATCGTCATGACACCCGATAACATCGACAACCATGCCTATTGGCTGCCCCAGACTTGCGCCTATCGACTGCTCTGGGAAGGCAAACCGCTTTACGACTGGCACCCTTTGCTATCAGGTACGCCTGAAAGCGTTCACACCGCCGGAGTCTCCGTGCAGCGGCGAACCGTATCTGAATTCGAAACGCCCATGGAAGAGTGGGAAGACTACATCATCGAGGAGCCGAATTAATGCATTTTGCCTCTGATAATTCCGGGCCTGTTCATCCCGAAGTTCTGGCCGCATTGGCCGAAGCCAATCAGGGCTATCAGATGGCTTATGGCGCCGACACCTTGATGAACGAAGTGCGCGACCAAATCCGCGGCATTTTCGAAGCACCGGGTGCGGCAGTTTATCTGGTCGCTACGGGAACGGCAGCTAATTCACTGGCGTTGGCAACGCTGAGCAAGCCGTGGGAAACCGTGTTCTGTTCACCCGTTGCTCATATCCATGAGGATGAGTGCAATGCTCCCGAATTCTACACCGGCGCGAAACTGACTCTGGTGCCGGGTGGCGACAAGATGACCCCCGAAGCATTGACCAAGTCCATTGAGGGGGAAGAAACCCGCGGCGTGCATGGTCCGCAGCGCGGGCCTGTCTCGATCACTCAGGTGACCGAGCGTGGCTCGGTTTACTCGCTTGCCGAACTTCAAGCCTTGTGTGGCGTTGCCAAGAAGTATGGGTTGCCGGTGCATATGGATGGTGCACGCTTCACTAACGCTCTGGTCGCTTTGAATTGCTCACCGGCAGAGATGACGTGGAAATCTGGTGTTGACGCAGTCAGCTTTGGCGGCACCAAAAACGGGCTGATGGGTGTCGAGGCCGTAATCTTCTTCGACGAAAGCAAAGCTTGGGAGTTCGAGCTGCGGCGCAAGCGCGGGGCGCACCTGTTTTCCAAGCACCGTTATCTGTCGGCCCAGATGGCTGCTTATCTGCAGGATGACCTGTGGCTGAAATCAGCTCGCAAGGCGAATGCCAATTGCGCGCGATTGGCGGATGGTCTGCGGGCAGTCGGGGCAGAATTCCTGCATGAACCCCAGGCAAACATGATTTTCGCAAGCTTTCCCCGCAGTCAACACAAGCGCCTGCACGAGGCCGGCGCCGTCTATCACCTGTGGGGCGATACGTTGGACGGTGAGGACGAAGACGAGATGCTGGCCTGCCGCCTTGTCTGTGACTGGTCCATCGGAACCGAGCAGATCGATCGGTTTCTGAACCTCTTGTAGCCGTGCCTCCCTGCCCCGGCTATTTCATCTCAGCCAGATGCTTGTCCAGATCATCAAGACGGTCCTGTCCCCAGAACCTCTGATCGTCCGGTGTGATGTAAAATGGTGCCCCGAAAACACCCCGGTCCACGGCTTCTTCCAGATTTGCGGCGTAGGTTTCCGCACCTACCAACAGGCCACTATCAGCTAGATTTGGATTAAATCCTGCCTGTTCCAAGCAATCCCGGATCACGCCATCATCAGAGATGTCCTTTTCTTCTGCCCAGCAGGCACGCAAGAAGGAATGGCAAAGTTTACCCACATCACCTGATCCATCCTGTACTGCTGCGATCACAGCGTAAGAGGACGGTGCCATGTTCGTCGGCCAGTGCGCAGGCTGCAGGTTCAACGGCATATCCAGATTGCGCGCTTGGCGCACCAGTTCCTGCGCGCGGTATTCGATGCGAGAGATATGACGATCTTTTGGTGGCGTTCCACCTGTCCGGCCGAACAGGGCAACAATATCCAATGGTTTATAGTTGATCGTCGCACCGTGTTTTTCCGCGATCTCTTCAAGGCGCATTCCCGCCAGATAGGAATAGGGCGAGAGTGTCGCAAAAAAGTAGTCAATCTGGGCCATGTTCACTTTCTCCGCTGCGTTATCTTTGCGGGACGGTAGACCCATGCTAAGCGGTGTCAACATCACGAATCTGTCACATTGCCACTGCTGCCCGGGGAAAATCAGCCGATGCCGACACTTCACGAACCCAAGCTTATCGCTGGGAACGCCAATCTTCCGCTTGCCGAAACCATTGCACGTCGCATGAGCCTGCATCGCGGCGTTGACCAGGGGCTGGTCGATGCAAGGGTCGAACGGTTCAACGACGGAGAGATTTTCGTCGAGGTTTTCGAGAATGTGCGCGGTGAAGATATGTTTATCGTTCAACCAACCTCGAACCCCGCCAATGACAATCTGATGGAGCTGCTGATCATCGCAGATGCCCTGCGCCGTTCATCCGCAGCCCGGATCACCGCTGTCATTCCGTATTTCGGGTACGCCCGTCAGGACCGCCGCACCAAAGCGCGCACGCCAATCAGCGCCAAGCTGGTGGCAAACATGCTGACTGGTGCGGGTATCGAACGGATTCTAACCATGGATCTGCACGCAGCCCAGATTCAGGGCTTTTTCGACATGCCGGTGGACAACCTTTATGCCTCGCCGATCTTTGCCCTGGATGTGAAGAAGCAGTTCAAAGACCAAATGGACGACCTGATGGTGGTCTCGCCAGATGTCGGCGGTGTGGCCCGCGCCCGCGAACTGGCCAAACGCATCAATGCACCACTTTCGATCGTCGACAAACGCCGCGAGAAGGCAGGCGAAGTGGCCGAGATGACTGTCATTGGTGACGTGAAAGACAAAATCTGCCTGATCGTCGATGACATTTGCGATACCGCTGGCACTCTGTGCAAAGCTGCCCAGGTGCTGATGGATAACGGCGCCAAGGAAGTACACTCTTACATCACCCACGGTGTCATGAGTGGACCGGCGGTTGAACGTGTGACCAATTCGGTGATGAAATCTCTGGTCCTATCGGACACGATCCAGCCTACGGCTGAGATCAACAAGGCCGCCAATATCCGCATCGTGCCCACCGCGCCGATCTTTACGCAGGCGATCCTGAACATTTGGAATGGCACCAGCGTATCATCGCTGTTCGAAGACAAGACACTGACGCCGATCTACGAGTCACTTTATCATATGGATTGATCGAAAAAACTGCTGACTACTATTGATAATGTCTGAATTCATGACGGCCTGCCTATTCGGCGACCGTCATGATTTCTTCCAACGGTTTTTTCATCTTTGCAACTTTTGGCACCTTCGCGTCGTCTTGCGGGTGGCCTACAGCTACGATCATAATAGGCTTTTCATGATCAGGGCGGTTTAGCAGTTTATTCAGGAATTTCATCGGGTTGGGTGTGTGGGTCAGCGATACCAGCCCTGCATGGTGCAGCGCCGTCAACAAAAAGCCCGTGGCAATGCCCGTGCTTTCAGGCACGTAGTAGTTTTTGAACCGATCTCCATCATCGAAATGACCCCAACGTTGGGCGAAAATCACTATCAGCCACGGTGCGTCTTCCAGATGCGGCTTCTGATCGTTAGTCCCGATTGGTTCAAGCGCCTTCAGCCATTCATCCCCGGCACCGCCTTCATAAAACCTGCGCTCTTCAGCTTCCGCTTCTTCCCGAATACGGCGCTTCATCTCAGGGTTCGAGATTGCCACAAAGTGCCAGGGCTGATGATTGGCTCCTGAGGGCGCTGTTCCGGCTGCGTGAATGCACTCTTCGATGACCGTGCGCTCGACGGGCCGGTCCGAATAGTCACGCACGGTATGGCGGCGTTTCATCTTGTCGTAGAACGCTCGCGCTTCGGCCAGCATTTCTTCATCAGACAAGTCCATACGATCCGGAAGGTCCAAGGCTTCGTATTCGATATGATCTCGTGCAAACACCTATAAGATCCTCCGGTTGCGTTAGCCGCTATTTGGGGTGGCCAGTCTTCTTTATGGGACGACGCGCGAAGGTGCGCAATCTTATGTCACGAACAGGCCTGCTTCACGAGATATCCCAATCGTCTTCATGCGAAACATCTCCAATTGCGGTCCAATTCACCCGAATTCTGGCGATACGCGTATCAGACCAGGTGCGAAACACCGCATTGAATCCTTCCGGCGTTATATCTTCGGCCTGAACTTCAGCGCGTAAAGCGGAGGACGTATCCACATCCCAAAGCACCACGCCTATCTGGACGATTGGCACAGAGCGGAACACTTCTGAAAAACGGATGCTTACGCGACGCTCACGCGGGCCCTCACCAGTCCACATCGCGCCACCATCGGCGAAATCGGAAAACAAGACCTCCTCGCCCTGATCAATGCCGATGGGATGGGTTTGAAACTTTTTCATCTATCGTCTTTTATTGTTCAATTCCTGCAGCTTAACTTCAGCGAATGGCAAAATCACGACAAAAAAACGGCCCCGCGTATACGGGGCCGTTCCAAGTGATCAGAATGTCATGAACCCTTACAGGCTCATATGCGTTCCTAGGGCTTCCATGTCAGCCAGCAACTTTGCAGCATCGTCGACGATGGTCTGATCGTCACCGGCCTTGGCTGCCTCGTGCGAGGCGCGGGCGTCAGCGATCAGATCGTCCAGATGCGAACGTGTTACTTCAGCAACCGGAATGGCCTTTTCGGCCAGAACCGACAGGCCATCACCATTGATCTGAGCAAACCCACCGGTGACCAGGTATTCGCTGGAGCCTTCGGGTGCTTCGACCTTCAGGATGCCCGGGCGCAGCGTGGTGATAGTGGGAGCATGATCGGGCATTGCCGTCATATCCCCGTCCGCGCCGGGAATCTGGACCGCCGTCGCGCTAAGCGAAGCAAGGCTCCGCTCGGGGCTGACGAGGTCGAATTGCATCGTGTTTGCCATCAGGGATACTCCTTAGGCGGCTTCTGCGGCCATCTTCTCCGCTTTGGCGATCACTTCTTCGATGCCGCCAACCATCAGGAAGGCCGCTTCGGGCAGGTGATCGTATTCGCCAGCGACAACCGCTTTGAACGACGCGATGGTCACATCCAGAGGAACCTGAACGCCCGGCGAACCGGTGAAGACTTCGGCCACGTCGAACGGCTGCGACAGGAAGCGCTCGATCTTACGGGCACGTGCCACGGTCAGTTTGTCCTCTTCCGACAGTTCGTCCATGCCGAGGATGGCGATGATGTCCTGCAGTGACTTGTAGCGCTGGAGGATCTGCTGAACGTCGGTCGCAACCTTGTAGTGCTCTTCACCAACGATGGCCGGGTCGAGCAGACGCGATGTCGAGTCGAGCGGGTCAACCGCAGGGTAGATACCCTTTTCCGAGATCGCACGGTTAAGAACGGTGGTCGCGTCCAAGTGCGCAAACGAGGTTGCCGGCGCAGGGTCGGTAAGGTCGTCCGCAGGCACGTAGATCGCCTGCACGGACGTGATCGAGCCCGACTTGGTCGAGGTGATGCGTTCCTGCAGGGCACCCATGTCGGTTGCCAGGGTCGGCTGGTAGCCCACCGCCGAAGGAATACGACCCAGCAGAGCCGAAACCTCGGAACCCGCCTGCGTGAAGCGGAAGATGTTGTCGACGAAGAACAGAACGTCAGTACCGGACTGGTCGCGGAACTGCTCGGCCAGGGTCAGACCGGTCAGAGCAACACGCGCACGCGCACCCGGAGGTTCGTTCATCTGACCGTAAACCAGGGCCACCTGCGATTCCGACAGGTTGTCCGGTTTAATAACGTTCGATTCGATCATCTCGTGGTACAGGTCGTTGCCTTCACGGGTCCGTTCACCAACACCCGCGAACACCGAGAAGCCCGAGTGCACTTTTGCGATGTTGTTGATCAGTTCCATGATCAGAACGGTTTTACCAACGCCGGCGCCGCCGAACAGGCCGATCTTACCGCCTTTGGCGTATGGGGCCAGCAGGTCAACAACCTTGATGCCGGTTACCAGAACTTCCGACTCGGTCGACTGTTCGTCAAAAGTCGGTGCAGGCTGGTGGATCGCACGGGCTTCGGTTGCTTCAACCGGGCCTTTTTCGTCGATCGGCTCGCCAACCACGTTCAGGATGCGGCCCAGAGTGGCGTTACCAACCGGAACCGAGATCGGTGCGCCAGTGTCGGTCACGGCTTCGCCGCGGACCAGACCCTCGGTCGCGTCCATCGCGATGGTACGGACGGTGTTTTCACCCAGGTGCTGAGCAACTTCCAACACCAGGCGCTTGCCGTTGTTGGTGGTTTCCAGCGCGTTCAGAATTTCAGGCAGCTGATCTTCGAAGTGCACGTCGACGACGGCCCCGATGATCTGTGTGACTTTGCCTTTTGCATTCGCCATGTTTCGTCTCCGGTATGTCTCTACAGCGCTTCGGCGCCGGAAATAATTTCAATCAGCTCGTTGGTGATCACGGCCTGACGCGAGCGGTTGAACTGGATCGTCAGCTTGTCGATCATCTCACCCGCGTTGCGTGTCGCGTTGTCCATTGCGGACATCCGTGCACCCTGTTCAGACGCTCCGTTTTCGAGCAGAGCCGAGAAGATCGCGGTGGCAACCCCCTTGGGCAGCAGGTCGGCCAGGATGGCCTCTTCGCTGGGCTCGTAGTCGAATACCGCACCGCTGTCGTCACCCGTCGCTTCGTCTTCGAACGAGGCGGGGATGACCTGCTGTGCCGTCGGGATCTGGGTCACAACGTTGACGAACTTCGAGTAGAAGATCGTGGCAACGTCGAACTCACCCCCGTCGAAACGAGACAGGACGTCCTTGGCGATGTCTTGCGCGTTGGAATACCCCAGACGCTTGACCTCGCTCAGGTCGATATGTCCAACGAACAGATCGCTAAAATCACGCTTGAGCGCGTCGCGGCCTTTTTTGCCGACGGTCAAAACCTTGACCGTCTTGCCTTTGGCGCGCAACTCGTCCGCCTTTTGGCGAGCGAGCTTGGCGATGTTCGAGTTGAAGCCGCCACACAGGCCGCGTTCAGCTGTCATAACAACCAGCAGATGGACATCATCACTGCCCGTGCCACGGAGCAGCTTGGGGGTGCTGTCGCTGCCCCCGACCGAAGCCGCCAGCCCCGCCATCACGGCATTGAACCGCTCGGCATAGGGACGCGAGGCTTCGGCAGATTCCTGGGCGCGACGCAGTTTTGCAGCCGCGACCATCTGCATGGCCTTGGTGATCTTGCGGGTCGATTTGACCGACTCGATCCTGTTTTTAAGGTCCTTAAGATTTGGCATATGCCCGCCTCTCCCTTAAGCGAAGGTTGCGGCGTATTCGTCCAGCGCAGCCTTGATCTTGTCGGAAGCGTCACCCTTGATCTTGGGATCTTCGTCCGTGATCCACTGAAGCAGATCCGCGTGCTTGCCACGCAGGTGCGCCAGCAGGCCAGCTTCGTAACGACCAACATCGGACACGTCGATCTTATCGAGGTAACCATTGGTACCGGCGAAGATTACGCAGACGATTTCAGCGTTGGTCAGCGGCGAGTACTGCGGCTGTTTCATCAGCTCGGTCAGACGCGCACCACGGTTCAGCAGCTGCTGGGTCGCGGCGTCGAGGTCAGAACCAAACTGCGCAAAGGCAGCCATTTCGCGGTACTGAGCCAGTTCCAACTTAACTGGACCGGCAACCGACTTCATCGAGTTGGTCTGAGCCGAGGAGCCCACACGCGAAACCGACAGACCGGTGTTCACGGCGGGGCGGATACCCTGATAGAACAGTTCGGTTTCCAGGAAGATCTGGCCGTCGGTGATCGAGATCACGTTGGTCGGAATAAACGCCGAAACGTCACCACCTTGAGTTTCGATAACCGGCAGAGCGGTCAGCGAGCCCGCACCGAAGTCTTCGTTCAGCTTTGCCGAACGTTCCAACAGACGCGAGTGGAGGTAGAAAACGTCGCCAGGATAGGCTTCACGTCCGGGCGGACGGCGCAGCAGCAGCGACATCTGACGATAGGACACAGCCTGCTTCGACAGGTCATCATAGATGATCAGCGCGTGGCGGCCGTTGTCACGGAAGTATTCGGCCATCGCGGTTGCGGCGTAAGGTGCAAGGAACTGCATCGGTGCCGGGTCGGACGCGGTTGCCGCCACAACGATTGAGTAGTCGATCGCGCCGGACTCTTCCAGTTTCTTCACCAGCTGAGCAACGGTCGAACGCTTTTGACCGATCGCAACGTACACGCAGTACAGCTTCTTCGACTCGTCGTCGCCTGCTGCGTCGTTGTAAACTTTCTGGTTCAGGATCGCGTCCAGAGCAACGGCGGTTTTACCGGTCTGACGGTCACCAATGATCAGCTCACGCTGGCCACGGCCGATTGGGATCATTGCGTCAACCGATTTCAGGCCGGTTGCCATCGGCTCGTGAACCGATTTACGCGGAATGATGCCCGGCGCTTTAACGTCTGCAACGCCACGCTTGGTCGCGTTGATCGGGCCTTTGCCGTCCAGCGGGTTGCCCAGACCGTCAACAACGCGGCCCAGCAGCTCGTCACCGATCGGAACGTCCACGATCGAGTTGGTGCGCTTAACAGTGTCACCTTCTTTGATGTCACGGTCGGAACCGAAGATAACAACACCGACGTTGTCGCTTTCCAGGTTCAGCGCCATACCCATGATGCCGCCGGGGAATTCGACCATCTCACCGGCTTGCACATTGTCCAGGCCGTATACACGGGCAATCCCGTCACCGACGCTCAGCACGCGGCCGATCTCGGCCACTTCGGCTTCCTGACCAAAATTCTTGATCTGGTCCTTCAGGATTGCAGAAATCTCTGCAGCTTGGATTCCCATTTATCCGACCTCTTTCATTGCATTCTGTAGGGAGTTCAGCTTCGAACGGATCGAGCTATCGATCATTTTCGAGCCCACTTTAACGACAAGACCGCCGATGAGGCTTTCATCAACGGTCGCATTGATTGTCACGGTCTTGCCCACACGCTCGGACAGCGTCTTGGACAGTTTATCCATTTGGGTCTTGGTCAGCGCCTTGGCCGAGGCGACATCGGCGGTCACCTCGCCACGCTCGTCAGCCAGCATGTCGCGCAGAACCTGCACCAGTTGCGGTACAACGAACAGACGACGTTTCTGCGCCATCAGACCCAGCGTATTGCGCAGGATGGCATGCAGGCCCATCTTGTCCGCAACAGCGGTGATTGCGCTTTCCTGTTCGGCGCGCGAAACCAAAGGCGATGCGATCAGGTCGCGCAATTCAGCGCTGTCACCCAATGCTGCTGCCAGATCGTTGATTCCGGTTTCCAGACCTGCAAGGTCATTATTCTCTTTGGCGATCTCGAAGATCGCGGTGGCATAGCGCTCGGCGATGCCAGTGGAAATCGAAGCTGGTTCGGACACGTCCACCCTTCCGATATTTGAGGCCCCGATTTTGAGTAGCGGCCGCTACCTTGGGGCGTGAGGAAACCCCGTCCATTTAGGGCGGGGATCAAAATCACCGGGGATGTAGCAGAGGTGTTCCAACCAAGCAATACGCTATAGCGGTAACAGTTTTATCCACAAATTATTATTTTTCATACACTTAACCCAACTGCGACCCTTTGGACCGATTGAGGCAGTTGAAAAATGTTACGAATATGCAGGTTTTTGCGATTCCTGTGACCTTTTTCCCGCATTTTTTCCGTTCAAAATGCGCCGGACTGTCACGCAGGCTTTAACAAACCATCCAACGCTTTGATCGGGCGCTTCGCTGTGTCTTTGGTAACGCTCCCGCTAGGCGGGCGAATGAGTTTACTGGCCTCAACCATAAGCACGCCTCCGGCCATGACGGTTGGGATGCGTTGTCCAGTCTTCTCGATCAGGCTACCTGATTTTAGCCAGAACCGACGGAACGAAGGCGGCAGGTAAAGCGCCGAGCAATGGTTTTCAGGGACGAAGTGGTGCGCGCGCAATTGGTTTTCCAATTGGGTAGTTGAATAGGGCTGCCCAAAGCCAAACGGCGTCCGGTCTGAGCGCGACCAAAGCCCGGCCCGGTTCGGTACGACAAATAGCACACGCCCTCCGGGCCCCAGAACGCGCCAGCATTCTTCCAGCAATTGGCTGGGTCGGTTTGAAGTTTCCAAACCATGCATCACCACGAGTTTATCCACATGGCCAGTTTCGATTGGCCACATCGTCTCTTCGGTCAGAACGGAAACATTGGGCATCCCCGCAGGCCATGGCATTACACCCTGCGGACCAGGCATAAGACCAATCACACGGCGCGCATCTTTGAGGTAAGGCCGCAATAAAGGTACGGCAAAACCAAATCCGACCACAGTTTGCCCCTTGGCTTCGGGCCAAAGATCCACCAACCGACCACGGATCGCTGCCTGGGCCGCGCGCCCCAGGGTGCTGCGATAGTAGAAATTCCTCAGATCCTGCACATCAAGATGCATTGCGGACACCCGGTCAATCGGCTTAGCTGGGCGCAGTCTAGCAATGAAAGGGCAAAAGGCCATGCCTCTTGAGATCGTCACCATTCCTTGCCTCAGCGATAATTACGCCTTTCTCGCCCATGATCCGGCCAGCGGTGAGACTGCCTTGATCGATGCGCCAGAGGCAGCTCCGATTCTGGCTGAACTGGATTCGCGCGGCTGGCAGCTAAGCCATGTGTTGCTGACCCATCATCATTGGGATCATGTGGACGGGCTGGGCGACATTCTGGCGAAACAGCCCGCGCGTGTGATCGGCGCAAAAGCAGATGAGCATCGGTTGCCAAAACTCGATCAGGCGGTGGTTGAAGGTGACACATTTTATATCGGCGGTGAGCCGGTCGAGGTTCTTGATGTGTCCGGGCACACAATTGGGCACATTGCATTCTACATGCCCCAAACTGGCGTTGTATTCACCGCTGACAGCCTGATGGCGCTGGGATGTGGGCGATTGTTCGAGGGCACGCCTGCGCAAATGTGGGCCTCTCTCAGCAAGTTGGCGGCCCTGCCCGATGAAACAATCGTGTGCTCAGGCCACGAATACACACAGGCAAACGCCAAGTTCGCCCTGACCATCGATCCCGACAACCCAGCCTTGCTTGACCGCGTGGCCGATATTAATCGCGCCCGCGCTGCCGGAGAACCTACTGTGCCTTCGCTTTTAGGCCTGGAAAAGGCGACAAATCCGTTTCTAAGGGCCACTGATCCGGCGATTCAGGCCCATCTGGGCATGGAAAACTCTGATCCCGTGTCCGTATTCGCCGAAATTCGAGCCCAAAAAGACAGCTTTTAACCCATTTCAAGCCCCAATCACGGCCACGGTCACAACAAATGTGACTGTCAAGTGAAAGAAAACCCTTGAAGCCGGGGCGGGATCAACCAAACTCTAATAGTATGAGGACATGGTTGGGATGGGGATCCGGCCTGCAGCCCGCCCCCTTCCGGCCCAATACAGAGGAGCACCCGCGTGCCTTCATTCTCGAGCACACTTGAACAAGCCATCCACGCGGCCCTTGCGGCGGCGAATGAACGGCGACATGAATTCGCAACGCTAGAGCATCTGCTGCTGGCGCTGTTGGAAGAACCCGATGCGGTGCGCGTCATGAAAGCGTGCAGCGTCGATCTAGACGAGTTACGCAGCACCTTGGTCGAATTCATCGACGAAGATCTGTCAAACCTCGTCACTGATATCGACGGGTCAGAAGCAGTACCGACTGCAGCCTTCCAGCGTGTCATTCAGCGCGCCGCGATCCACGTTCAAAGCTCTGGCCGCACAGAGGTGACCGGGGCCAATGTACTGGTGGCCATCTTCGCCGAACGTGAAAGCAACGCAGCCTATTTCCTGCAAGAGCAGGACATGACCCGTTATGACGCGGTAAACTTCATCGCACATGGTGTGGCCAAAGACCCGGCCTATGGAGAGAATCGTCCTGTTACGGGTGCTGATGAAGCCGAAGAAGAGGCTCAGACGACCTCTGGTGACGCCGAGCAGAAAGAAAGCGCGCTTGGCAAATATTGCGTTGATCTGAACGCCAAATCACGCGCCGGTGATGTAGATCCGCTGATCGGACGCTCGGACGAGGTTGAACGCTGTATTCAGGTGCTGTGTCGCCGACGCAAGAACAACCCGCTGCTGGTAGGTGACCCCGGTGTCGGCAAAACCGCCATCGCCGAAGGTCTGGCGCATAAGATCGTTGCAGGCGAGGCCCCGGACGTGTTGTCGGAAACCACCATCTACTCGCTTGATATGGGCGCCCTGCTTGCAGGAACTCGCTATCGCGGCGATTTCGAAGAGCGTCTGAAAGCGGTTGTGACCGAATTGGAAGAGCACCCTGATGCGGTTCTCTTCATCGACGAGATTCACACTGTGATCGGAGCGGGTGCAACCTCGGGCGGTGCGATGGATGCGTCGAACCTGCTGAAGCCAGCGCTTCAGGGTGGCAAACTGCGCACCATGGGCTCGACCACGTATAAAGAGTTCCGTCAGCATTTCGAAAAAGACCGCGCGCTGAGCCGCCGATTCCAGAAAATCGACGTGAACGAGCCGTCGGTCGAGGACAGTGTCAAAATTCTGCGCGGTCTGAAACCGTATTTCGAAGAGCATCACTCGATCAAATATACTGCCGACGCGATCAAGACAGCTGTCGAATTGTCGGCGCGCTATATCAACGACCGCAAACTGCCCGACAAGGCCATCGACGTGATCGATGAGGCCGGGGCAGCGCAGCACCTGCTGGCCGAAAGCAAACGTCGCAAGACCATCGGCGTCAAAGAGATCGAGGCGGTGGTTGCCAAGATTGCGCGTATCCCACCCAAGAACGTCACCAAGGATGATGCCGAGGTTCTCAAAGATCTCGAAACCTCGCTGAAACGCGTGGTGTTTGGTCAAGATGAAGCGATCGAAGCGCTATCCAGTGCGATCAAACTGGCGCGCGCCGGTCTACGTGAGCCCGAAAAACCCATCGGCAACTATCTGTTCGCTGGCCCCACCGGTGTTGGCAAAACAGAGGTGGCGAAACAGTTGGCTGACACGCTTGGTGTTGAACTGCTGCGTTTCGACATGTCGGAATACATGGAGAAGCACGCGGTCAGCCGTCTGATCGGTGCGCCTCCGGGTTATGTCGGGTTTGATCAGGGTGGTTTGCTGACCGACGGTGTCGACCAGCACCCACATTGCGTCTTGTTGCTTGATGAGATCGAAAAAGCGCACCCGGACGTATTCAATATCCTGTTGCAGGTGATGGATCACGGCGAATTGACCGACCACAATGGCCGGACGGTGAATTTCCGCAACGTGGTCCTGATCATGACATCGAACGCAGGTGCGCAGGAGCAGGCGAAAGCCGCCATCGGCTTTGGCCGCGACCGGCGCGAAGGTGAGGATACCGCAGCGATCGAACGTATGTTCACGCCGGAGTTCCGCAACCGCCTGGACGCTGTGATCTCATTTGCACCACTACCGAAAGAGGTCATTTTGCAGGTCGTTGAGAAGTTTGTCCTGCAACTTGAAGCGCAATTGCTGGATCGTGGCGTGACCATCGATCTGACGCCCCGCGCTGCCGAATGGTTGGCCGACAAGGGCTATGATGACAAGATGGGTGCGCGTCCTTTGGGTCGTGTCATTCAGGAACACATCAAGAAACCTCTGGCTGAGGAACTGCTTTTCGGCAAATTGGCCAAAGGCGGGGTGGTCCGCGTCTCGATGAAGAAGGGCGAGCTGAACCTGGAAATCCTAGGCCCCGATCAGCCCCGCATTCCGGGCGACAAGCCCCCGCTTTTAACAGCGGACTAACCCACGGCTTCTATAACGAAAAACGCCCGCCTCCTCGGTGGGCGTTTTTCATGTTTGCCAGGTAATCCGAGGTGGTTCGTACCAGCCTTACCGCTCTGTCAGCTTCAACTCGATCCGACGATTCTGGGCGCGCGCTTCGGGTGTGTCGGCGGGATTAACAGGCTGGAATTCTCCGAACCCGTTTGCCGCCAACCGATCAGGTGGAATGCCCAGTGCATCAACCATATAGCGCACCACAGAAAGTGCTCGGCCCTGGCTGAGCTCCCAGTTGTCGCGATATCGTCCGCCGCCTGCAAATGGCACATTGTCGGTATGCCCATCGACACGAATGACCCAGTTCAAACCCTCGGGTATTTCGGCGGCAACGCTTCGCAGGATATTGGCAACTTTGGCAACCTCCTGACGGCCTTCCGCAGACAGGTTTGCGGACCCGGTGGCAAACAGCACCTCCGACGAGAACACGAAGCGGTCACCTTCGATGCGCACACCATCCTGATCACCCAGCACATCGCGCAGCCGTCCGAAGAATTCCGAGCGATAGCGCTGCAAATCCTCAGCCTGCGCCGCAAGTTCCTGATTTTGGCCCGCCAATTTCTCGGCCTCGGCCTCCAGCCGGATGCGTTCAGCCTCTTCCAGCAGTCGGCGACGACGCTCTTCCGAGGCCGCACGCGCCAGAGCGGCGTTCAGATCCTGGCCCAGCGTCTGTATCTGGATCTCAGCGGCTGCGTTGCGGTCTTCGTAATCGTCCAACAGAGCTTGCAGCGATCCCAACTGGCTACGCAAGGCGGCCATCTGCTGATTCAGCAGCGCAGTCTGACGTTGCGCTTCGGTCGAGATTTCCTGTTCCGACGCAAGCGCATCCCGAGCGAGCGCCAGCAGCGCCGCGCGCTCTTCGGCCAGCGATCTTTGTTCGTCTGCATTTGCCCGCGCCTGGGTTTGGGCATCCAATGCGGCTTGCAATTGTGCCCTCAGTTCTTCGGCATTGATCTCACCGAACTGACGCTCAAGCTCTGCCTTGGCAGCCTGTGCCGCAGCAAGCAAAGTCAGGGTATCCTCGGCTTCCTTTCGCTGCGCCTCCAGCGCCAAGGTCATCGCTGTCAGTTCGGCATCTGCATTTTGCAGACGATCACGCAGCGCCTCGGCAGCGGCGGCTTCGGCCAGGCGGGCGGCCTCTTCCTCGGTCAGTTGCTGCTCCAACTCGGAAATTTGAGCTGCCTGTGCATCTTCATTGGTTTCAAGCTCGGCCACCAAAGCTTCAAGTGCTTCACGTCGAGCCGCAGCAAGGCGGGCGGCTTCGGCCTGAGCGTCGATTTCCTGTCGGCTTTGGGTAAGTGCAAGATTCAGGGCATCTTGTTCATTCAGCAACTCATCTCGTTGCGTTTCCAGCGCAGCAATATCGCCCTGCGCGCGTGCCTGATCGGCCAGCAAAGCAGCAACCTGGGCTTCAAAATCGGTTATTCGGGTTTGTGCCTGCGCCAGATCATCTTCGACCTGATTCAGAGTGGCGTTCAAGTTTCCAAGGCGCGCTTGAAGGCGGTTGTTCTCCCGCTCTTCCAGACCCAGCGCCCCGGCAAGCGCGGCGATTTCGTCGGATAGGGCCGTCAGTTCATCCTCTTGCCCCGAGATGGTTTCGCGCAGCACAAATTGCACGACCATGAAGATGGTCAGCACAAAGGTCAGCACCATCAACAATCCCGTCATCGCATCCACGAAGCCGGGCCAGACCGAGCCCGAGAATCGTTGACCTGTGCGGCGGGACAGCGCCATGGGTTACTCTCCTTCTGGCGGCGTACGTACGGCGCCCCGTGGCAAGGTCAATGCTTTGACCAGTAGCTCAAAATCCTTGCGCAGCTCGTTCATGCTGTCCTGGCGACCCGCGGAAATCTCTTCGAGGATACGCAGCAACTGTACATCCATCGACCGCAGGCGCATGCGGCTTTCCGCATCGATCCCCTCACCCGCGCCATGTTCGCGCATGTGATCAAGCAATGCGTCCTGCCCCAGCGCCACACGCTCAAGCGCAGCCGTCACACCTTCGGTTTGGGCCTGCCGCTGGTTCATTTCCCCGATGACATCGACCAAATGTCCCAGTTTGGTCGAGACGTTCGTGCGATCAACCTCTTGCGCCGAGAACATATCCTGCAGTGCATCCATCTGCTCGGACATGGCGTCCAGAACCGGGGTCAGCACGGCCAGTTCCGCACCGCCCTCATCGCCCGCAGCAAAGCCAACGCGGGTGATCGAGGACAACCATTCTTCCAACTCGCGATAGAACCGGTTCTGGCCATGGCCCGCGAACAGTTCCAGCAGGCCGACGATCAATGAACCGGCCAGACCCAGCAATGACGACCCAAAAGCAACGCCCATACCCTGCAGCTGCGACTCCAATCCTGTCATCAGACGGTTAAAGACGGCCAGACCTTCTTCACCTTCCTGCGGGTTCAGGCTGCGGATCGTATCAACGATGGCAGGAACGGTGGTGGCCAGGCCAAAAAATGTTCCCAGAAGGCCTAGGTAGATTAGCACGTTGGTGATGTAGCGGGTGATCTCACGCTCTTCCTCGACCCGTTCGGCGACGGAATCGAGGATCGATCGGGTGGAACTGGAACTGATCTGCGACCGCGCGCCGCGTTCCCTTAGCAGCGAGGCCAGCGGAGCAAGCAACTGCGGTGGGCGTACATCGTCACGCTCGACCCCTCCGGCAAAGGCTTCGATCCAGCGAACCGAACCGATCAGCTGTGTGACCTGCAGAAAACAGGCCGCAACACCGATGACAAAGACCAGCAGAATGAACCCGTTAAGATACAGATTGGCCTGAATAACAGGCAGCACATAAGGCAACGCCATGAACACGCCAAGTCCTGACAGCCCTATTGCGATCAGCATCATCAAAATCTGACGGATCGGTTGTGAGAAATGTGGTCTCACGCCCTGTTGTGCCTGCGCCATGCGCGTGGCTCCTGGTATTGTCTGCTCTGGGCTGAACCTATCGAAGTTCGCCCCGTGACGCCAAGAGTTTATGCACTGATTGTCCGTACCCGTTGCGACAACCACTCAAGATCAGGATCATGCAGTCCAATCTCAGTCAAGTGCGAGGCAGTATTGTAGAGATATTCGGTATTTGGACCGCGCCCGCCAACCGCGTGGGCGATGATCTGGGCCTGCTCTTCTAGAGGCAGCCCGCCGCAATATTGAACGTGATGAGCGTCGATGACGTAAGTCACCGCGTTCACGATCTGCCCGCAATCCAGATGCACGTCCAACATGCGTTCCAGATAGGCTGATGAGATCAGCTCGCGCTCACGCAGTTCCGCCAACGTGCGCTCTTCGTGGCCCGCCTCGACAGACAGTGCCAAACCAGTGCAGAGCGCGTCGGGCTGCTCGTCTAGCGCCAGCACCAGGCCTGGATCTTCCTCGGTGCCGCGATGGTGGATCGAACGCATACAGAAAGACCGGGCATAGCCATGCAAAGTGGCACGTTCACTGCGGGCTACCGGGAAACCCGGATTCCACAGCAGCGATCCATATCCGAATACCCACATCGTCATTGCACTGGTCCTTGCCTGTTTGGCCCTATAAACATCAAATCCGAGGCAGGAAAAAGGGCCATTCATCATGCGCCGTCTGATACGCGTTTTTGTATTTGTCGCCCTCGCGTGGAGCGCCTACTGGTTTGTCGCCGGTTATGGGCTGCGAAACGCCCTGACCGGTTGGTTTGACCGGCAACAGGAATTGGGCTGGCAGGCCGATTTCTCGGATGTCACGACGGCCGGATATCCGTTTCAGCACATCACGCGCCTGAACAATCCCGCCTTGGCCGATCCGGTTAACGGAACAGCATGGAGCGCGGACTGGATCGAATTCCAAAGCCCGGCAATTTGGCCCGGTCGCCAGATGCTGCGATTTGCCAGCTCGCCGCAGCGCCTGTCCTATTTCGACCAGACCACGACCGTTCAGGCCGAAGAGCTACAGGCCGAATTGCATCTTCAACCCGGCGTCGCGCTGGTGCTTGAGAAAATGGCGCTGACCTCAAAGCGCTGGCTGCTGACCACCGAAGGCGATCCGCAAGCCGGGGGCCAGACGCTGAGCCTTGTGATGGAGCAATCCGGAGCGCCCGAAAGCTACGGGATCGCGGCTAAGATCGACGGATTCACCCCCGGCGACGATCTTCGCCGCCTGATGCGTTCGGCTTCGACCTTGCCGCAATCGTTCGAAACGCTGGAAATGGATATGTTTGTCACTTTCGACAAACCCTGGGACCGCACCGCACTTGAGCAGCGCCGCCCCCAACCCATTGCGATTGATTTGCGTTTGGCAGAAATGAAATGGGGTGAGCTGCGTCTATTCGCCACCGGAGAACTGGAAGTTGACGAACAGGGCATCCCGACAGGTGAAATCGCGATGAAGGCGGAAAACTGGCGCGATATGATCGCGATGGCAAACGCCGCAGGTGCACTGCCAGATCAAGCCGTCGATCCGGTAACCCGCGCATTGGGGTTCATGGCCGGATTGGGGGGCAACCCAGATGCGCTGGATCTACAACTGAATTTCCGAGACGGATTCGTTGCTTTGGGCCCATTGCCCCTTGGCCCCGCCCCGCGGCTGGTTCTGCGTTAACGGCAATAGGTACCGCTGCGATAGCGCGCGGTATCCAGGTGGAAATGATCCCGATGATAGCGATCTGAGTTTGGTCCGAGAACCGTTCCAAACGGCCCGCACGCGCCGCGCCAGACCTTGGTCAGCTGCTTCTTGGACGGGTTTTTGCGCCAGCCATTCAGAACTGTCACCACCTCGCCATCGGCCATCTTGAAGCCCGAAATATCGATGGCACGCCCTTTACCGTGCTCTGATATCCGCGCCCCTTTGCGGTTGTTCCGCGTGCGACAGGCATAATGCGCGGCAACCTGCAGCTCGATCACCGGACCGCGGCGTTTGAACGTGGGCTTGACGGTTTTATCGACCCATTTGTTGAGCGCCTGCGCCGTACCGCAATCCATCGTCGCCGGGCGGCTCAGCCTAACCCCTGAAACCGAAGTGATCTGCACCGCATCCTTGATCCCGCAGGCTTTGATCTTGCCCTTCACACGTCCAACCGCCTTGCCCTGAATGTCGATATCGCCACAGACCGAACCCTTGCGCAGCTTGCGTTTCTTAAGGAAGACGCGCTGTTCCAGCGCTTCCGGGCGCACAAACGGACGGATCGAATTCTCGGGCCCGAGCAATGGTAATTCAGCGGGACGGGCTGCAGCGGCTGTTACCTGCGGCGAAGCGGGCCGTAGCACCGGCCGGATGTTGGGGGTGACGATTGCCACCATCGCATGGGTGGTCTCCGGGCGCGTCAACGGCACAATAGAAGTTTCAGGCGCCGCCGCATTTGCAGTCGTTGCTGCCAAAGCAACGCAGAAAATCAAATGGCTGCAACCGATCTTTCTCATGTCGATGTTTTTCCCCGCCCGAAATCTGGCGCATCCGTATCCTGGCCCGCATCAATGATGCCGCGGCGGATCGCCCTTGTGCGCGTAAAGTAATCGAACAATTGCTCTCCGTCACCTGTGCGGATGGCCCGCTGAAGCGCAAAGAGCTCTTCCGTGAACCGGCCCAGAATCTCCAGCGTTGCGTCTTTGTTGGTCAGAAACACATCACGCCACATCGTCGGGTCCGAAGCCGCGATGCGGGTGAAGTCGCGGAAACCAGCTGCCGAATACTTGATGACTTCGGTGTCTGTAACCCGCCGGAGATCATCCGCAACTCCCACCATCGTATAGGCAATCAGGTGAGGTGCGTGCGAGGTGACCGCCAGCACCAAATCATGATGCGCGGCGTCCATCTCATCGACATTCGATCCCAGACCCTCCCACAAAGCCCGCAGGCGAGCGATCGCATCCGGGTCGGAATCTTCGACCGGCACCAACAGGCTCCAACGGTTGTCGAACAGTTCGGCGAATCCCGATTCAGGCCCGGAATGCTCGGTCCCAGCCAGTGGGTGCGCCGGAATGAAATGAACGCCATCAGGTATGTGTGGTGAGACTGCGTCAATCACGTGACGCTTTACCGACCCTACGTCGGACACGGTGGTACCGGGTTTTAGAACCGGCGCAATCTGCTGCGCTACCGGTCCCATTGCGCCAACCGGAACACACAGAACCACCAGATCAGCACCCTCGACCGCCTCTTGCGCGGTCTCGCAAACCCGGTCACAAAGGCCGATCCGGCGGGCCGTCTCGCGGGTTGCCTCGGATCGCGCATAGCCCGTCACTTCCCCCGCAAGCCCAGCCCGTTTGATCGCCCAGAACATGGACGATGCAATCAGGCCCAACCCGATCAGCGCAACACGGTCGTAAATCTGGCTCATGCAGCGCCCCCTTTGAACGCAGTAATCGCTGCAACCACGCGGCCGCAGGCGATTTCGTCACCTACGGTGATCCGCAGCGCGTTTGGCAGGTTGTAGCCCGTGACCCGCCGCACGATCAAACCCTGCGTTTTCAAATAGTCATCGCAGGCTTCCGCCTCGGCCCTGTCAGCAAAGCGGGCGAGGATGAAATTCGTGCATGACACATCAGATGCGACGCCAACCTTCGCCAGTTCATCAGACAACCAAATCCGGAGGCGTGAATTTTCAGATAGGCAGAACCGCAGATATTCCTCATCCCGCACGGCGGCCTCGGCCGCCGCAAGAGCCGTCAGCGACAGGTTGAACGGCTGACGAACGCGGTTCAGCACATCAATAATCTCTTTCGCCGCATAGCCCCAGCCAACGCGCATCCCACCTAGACCGTACACTTTCGAAAAAGTCCGGGTCATGATGACATTGCTAAACCGGTCCACCAGCCCTGCGCCTCCATCGAAACCATCGACAAATTCGGCATACGCACCATCCAGCACCATCAGGCAATCGGCTGGCAATGCATCCGCCAACCTCTGCAATTCGGCGTCAGAGATCATGGTTGAAGTAGGATTTCCCGGATTGGTCACAAAGACAATCCGTGTCTGCCCAGTGACCGCAGCAAGGATGCTATCTACGTCTACACGGCGATCTCTCTCGGGCACCATGACCGGGGTCGCGCCAGCCATTCGCGCGATGATCGGATACATGGAGAATCCATGCTCGGTATATATCACCTCATCACCCGGACCAGCATAGGCCTGCGCTACGAACTGCAACACTTCATCACTGCCGACACCGCAGATGACCCGATTGGCATCCAGTCCGTGCCGTTCAGAAATTGCGGCGCGCAGGCTGGCATGATCGGTGCTGGGATAACGATGCAGCGAAACGGCACTTTCGCGCACCGCTTCGATCGCCTTGGGACTTGGCCCAAATGGGTTTTCGTTGGAACTCAGCTTGATGACATCCGCAACACCGTCAACATGCGACTGTCCGCCCTGATACAGCGCGATGTCCATTATGCCGGGTTGAGGTGTGATCTGGTTCATGAGGGGCTCCACTAGCTTGGCCCCTCATACCTTTCTCAACGGGTTGAGAAAAGCGGCAATTATCTTACGCCGCTTTGAAGCGCGCCGTCGCCGGATCGGCATTGTAGAATGGGACGAACTCCTCGGTCCGGCGCGACAGCTCGTTAACGCTGTCGATAATGAACTGAACGGTCTCTTCGCTCATGAGGTAAGAGAAATTCAACCGCACCCAACCCGGTTTCTTCATTTCCTCACCCTCCGACAGGGCCGCATGCAATTCTTCCGACGTTGCCCGATCAATGCCCAGCAAACGATGCGCATAGGGTCCGGCACAGGCACAGCCGCCACGTGCCTGGATGCCGTAGATATCGCTGAGCATCCGGGTAAACAGCTGCTGATGCACCGGCTGCCCATTCCGATCACACACGAGGAACGAGAATATCGGCAGGCGGTGTGCATTCTCGGCACCTAGCAATGTCAGATGTGGGTTGTCGGACCACCCATCCAACGCCATGCGGTTACACTGCGCCTCACGCTGTGCGATTTCATCCGTTCCGACCGCATCCTTGACAATGAAGGCCAGGGCCGCACGAATGTCTCCGATCACATTTGGTGTACCCGCCTCTTCCCGTGTCGCGAGATCGGCGCTGTAGTCGTGCCGCCAAGGCGAGACAAAGCTGACAGTCCCACCTCCGGGCCAACTCGGACACGTCCGCTTCACAACGCATTGGTTAACGACCAGAACACCCGACGCCCCCGGCCCACCCGGAAACTTATGCGGAGAGACAACGATCGCGTCCTTCCGCGCATCTTCCGGCCCCATGTCCATTGGCAAATAAGGTCCACCACCCGCATAGTCCCATACCGCAAGCGCACCATGCTCTTTCAGCATCCGCGTCACTGGATCAGGGTCGGTGATGATGCCGGTGACGTTTGACGCCGCTGAGAATGACCCAATCACAAGATCGGAATCTGCGTGTTCGATCAGCACGGCCTTTAGCGCCCGCATATCGGGACCGCCGTCAACGGCTTCTGAAATCTCGATCACCCGCGCCTTGCTTTCACGCCACGGCAGAATGTTCGAATGATGCTCATACGGACCGATCAAAACGACCGGCTGATTAGCCTCTTGCACTCCCAGCAGACTAACCAGCCGGTTGAGACCCGCTGTAGCGCCAGACCCGGTAAAGATCACCGCGTCCTCTTCCTTGGCGCCAACTATGCGGGCAATCTCGGCCCGCGCCTCGCGGCGCAAACGGGTTATATAGGAACCGCAATAGGAGGCTTCGGTGTGGCTGTTGGCATAGAACGGCAACACATGCTCAGCCACGAAATTTTCGACCTGTCGCAACGCGCGACCCGAGGCAACGTAGTCCGCATACACAAGCGGCACGTCCCCATGCAGACCCGGGATGAGTACCCCCTCACCGATCAGCCCATCACGCAGAGTATTTCCGTGAGCAGCAGATTGAATTTCTGCGCGAAAGTTGGACAAGGTCATTACACAGGCTCCATATTGCTAACTCCAATATGATTGATCCATCCTGTGGAAACCTCACAATTTTATGCTTTATATGTCCGAGTTTTGTGTCATATGAGATTATATGGAGAAAAAATTAGATCAAATTGACACGCGTCTTCTGAAGGAACTGCAAAAAGACGCAACACTTTCCCAGCGAGAATTGGCAGATAGGGTCGGCCTGTCCCAAAATGCCTGCTGGCGAAGAATAAAGGCCTTGAACGACACAGGTGTCCTGCAAGGTTCTACGGCGCGCATCGCGCGTGAAAAGCTTGGGCTGAATCTGGTGGTTTTCGTCATGCTGCGCACGCGCCACCACTCTGCCCAATGGTTGCAGGCCTTTCGCAGTCATGTCCTGACCATTCCTGAAGTGGTCGATTTCCATCGCATTGGCGGCGACTATGACTATCAACTCAAGGTCGTTACAGAAGATATGGCCTCTTACGACAAAGTCTATCAACGCCTCATCGATAAGATCGAACTGGACAGCGTCACCTCCTATTTCGCAATGGAGGCCATTGCCGAAAGTCGCCCGCTTCCTATCTGATCCGCCTCTTCATCTGGCCAAATATATCTCGGGGGAGTCGCGCAGCGACTGGGGCAGAGCCCCATCAAAACAAAAAAGACCGCGCTGAAAGCGCGGCCCTTAAACTCAACAGGTCGGCGAAGATTAGTTCTTCGCGTAGAATTCGACGACCAGGTTCGGTTCCATCATAACCGGGTAAGGCACATCGCTCAGGCCCGGTGCACGCACGAAAGTCGCGGTCATTTTCGAGTGGTCGGCGTCGATGTAGTCAGGCACATCACGCTCGGCCAAGCCGACAGCTTCCAGGACAACGGCCAACTGCTTGGACTTGTCACGCACTTCGATAACGTCGCCTTCTTTGACGCGGTAGGACGGGATGTTGACCCGCTTGCCGTTCACTTTAACGTGGCCGTGGTTCACGAACTGACGTGCGGCGAACACGGTCGGAACAAACTTGGCGCGGTAAACAACTGCGTCCAGACGGCGCTCCAGCAGACCGATCAGGTTTTCACCGGTGTCGCCTTTGACACGCTCAGCTTCTGCATAGATGCGGCGGAACTGCTTCTCGGTCAGGTCGCCGTAGTAGCCTTTCAGCTTCTGCTTGGCACGCAGCTGCAGACCGAAGTCAGACAGTTTGCCCTTGCGGCGCTGGCCGTGCTGGCCGGGGCCGTATTCACGACGGTTAACCGGGGATTTCGGACGACCCCAGATGTTTTCGCCCATCCGGCGGTCGATTTTGTACTTGGCAGACGTGCGTTTGGTCACGGCTGATCTCCTTCTTTAGATCGAGGCCCCGATGGGCCACTATGAAGGGCGTTGTCCTCTTGAGGTTTCCCCCATGACAGGCATCCCCTCGCGGGGGCCACCAACACCAATGAAGCCGCGCTTATATCCCTGCTTCGGCCAGAGTCAACACGCCAGAGCAAGCAAAGGGTAGGATTTCTGCTTAGAGTTGGAATCTTTCTGAGAAGTATCCGTTATTCAGCGGCCCAACCGGCAGTATTTGATAGACTTACCGGCACTGAACTTGCATTTGCACGAGCCGCCGGGAACACGACAACCTTGTCGTCATAACCGCTGTCAATCTCAACAGGTTCAATATGCGAAGCTGCCGAACTGACCCAGAAGTCTTGATCAGGCTCAGGGTATCCATCCTCAAACACAAGCACCAGTGACGCTTCGTTCACCTCACGCACCAGCTCGGCAACAAAAGTCTGAGCCCCGTTTGACAACTCGATCTTGGCACATTCGTTGATCTCGCCGGGGTTGGTGAAACTGGCTCTGGCCGCCAAAATAGATCCCAGACCGGTGGAGCCTGCGTGCAGCGCAACTTGGTCAGCACTTGCGGCGAGTTGGACCCCTCGCCCCCTCCAGGACCAAGAGCTACCAACGCGCAAGTGGGCCAAAGGCGCCGCCTCAAGCCCGTCAACTTCCGTCTGTGTCCAAAATATTGCTATCCGACCGTTACAACCGGTTCTCATCTGTCCGCCCGCACTTTTACTCATCCCACAAGTAACTGTGCTTGTGTATCAACGAAAAAATGGGCGGAAAAGAGACCGAAATGTAGCAATCACGAAAATGTTGCTAAAGAACAGCCTCATATTGATACTTTTCGTCGAATGTTGTTGAACGTCTGGCGCACAGTGTTGTGTTCGCTTCGATCCGAAGGCCGCGAAGATGACCAGCTTATGACTGTCGGTATAAAAACCAGCATCCGTGTGCAACTCGAGACAATCTACTCTACCAATAACCGTTGTTTTCAGCCCAAATGAGCCGTTGTACGCGAAGTACTTTGCAATTTTGACCAGCAAAATGTTGCAACTATCCAACCTGCGGACACAAGAAGCCTCACAAAACCCAACCTCGTTTCGGCAATCTATCAGCTTTTTAAGGCTGCTAATGCGACCCTTCATTTGAAAAGATGTATAATGATCTTCTCTGGATCCCCGACTTGTCTGATGTTTTTCCGCGGAATCGTTTCAGATACTAAATATGACATAGCCCTGAATCCCTGATCCATTCTCCCAACGTCGCATACGTTAATGAGACTGATCGACCTCATCGTTGGAATAGCTCTTGGGCTTGCCGAGCTTACTGGTACCGGCTTCAGGACTATACGATCGTCGTTCATAAGTTCCTTCGCTCAACCGCTTCATCGCAATAGGACTAAACCTCAGTACTTGCGCCGGTTCTTCGCGTCTCAATTGGGTGTTCGAGTCTGGAAGCTTCCTGATTATCTATGTTGGACCGAGGTGAACCGCATAACACCCAAGTGTTCCTATCGAAATCTCGGCTTCTTCAAGTTCCCCAGAAAGAAGCCAATTGATTACCTCCCGCGAGGACCGCGTTGAGATATCAGCGGCCTTTATATGGGGCGCACACTCTTCAAAAGAAGAGATACAGGTTTTGCTTTGCGATCGTGCTACTTGAGAAATTCATCGACCGAATCAGAGTCGATGCAAGCTGAGGCAACTCCATTTAATGCGGCTTTACCGATAACGTGCTTAATGAATCCCTCGCGTTTTAGCATTTGAACTTGTAATTGTGTCGATCAAATGGGTTTGAACTTCCTTGACAGTTATTACTTGCATCACCCACCGTAGGGAAAGAGGCGACGCAGGTACTTAGCAAACTAAGAAGATAGCTATCCAGCCGCGCTCGCTGCATTGTAAAACCTACGAAACCTCGCCAATCGCTCGTACAGTCCAGCTATGTGGACGGGCTCAAACCTGTCCGTTGTTGGAGGCTGATCGCCAAGATCGGATAGGGTCAACGCATTGACACCGCACGCCACGAGCCGGGCTGCGCCATATGACGGACCGGAATCCGCACCTTCGGATCGTACAATGGGTTTTCCAATCACCGTTGCGATCAAACCAGCTACAATTCTGATCGGCTGCCTCCTCCTATGGCGGCCAATTCGGGCAGGTCGTCAATTGTGTCACCAAAACTGAGCGCTGCATCGGCAAAGCTAAACGCAATTGCCTCAACTACAGAGCGGCAGATGTCAGTACGTGTTGTTGAATCCTCCAGTCCAAAGAAACTGGCCCGAATACTTGGGTCTCCGTGCGGGCTGCGTTCACCCGTCAGATAGGGCAGAAAAATCGGAACGCGATCACCGTTGACCGTTTCAGCAAGCGCGACAACTTCGGTAGAAGTCAGCCCCAACTGATCCCCAATCCATGAAATGGGCCTTGCCCCGTTCAGCATCGCAGCCATTTGATACCAACGATCGGGCAGCGTGTGTGCAAAAGCATGAACATAGCGTTCAGGGTTAGGCTTATAACTTCGATTAGCCACAAATAGCTGACCGGATGTCCCAAGTGAGATGAACCCACGCCCTGGCTCGGTAGCACCCAATGACACCGCCCCTGTTGCCGCGTCCCCTCCTCCAGCCACGTCGGGAATACCGGGTTTCAGCCCTGTCTCTGCCGCAGCACGTGCGGTCACTTTCCCAACAACCGTTTGACCGTCGAATACTGGCGGTAACCAGTCGGGCTTTACAAATGTGGCTTCGGTGACAGCGGCATTCCATTTGCGCGACGCCTGATCGAGCCACATTGTTCCGGCCGCATCGGACGTATCGGTTGCCAATTCTCCATGCAGGCATAAGCCGATGTAGTCTTTGGGCAGCAGGATATGGGCAAGTCGACCGTAATGTTCGGGCTCATGTTGTCTAAGCCCTGCAATCTTAGGTGCGGTAAAGCCTGGCAAGGGCAGGACACCCGCAATCTGTCCAATCTGTGGTTCGGCCGCACGCAGTTCATCACACTCGCGTGCTGATCAGCTGTCATTCCAAAGGATCGCCGGGCGGATCGGACGCAGATCGCGGTCCAGCAAAACGGCACCATGCATTTGACCGGACAATCCGACGGCCTTGATTTCGGACAATCCAATTCGGCCTACAAGTTGGTTCAAAGCGTCTACTGTCGCCTTCCACCAAAGGTCCGGGTGCTGCTCAGACCAGCCGGGCTGGGGTGAAGATGTCTGTATCCCCACCGAAGATGTCGCGAGAATCCGGTCCCTATCCGCGTAGGCAAGCTTGACAGCCGAAGTTCTGATATCGATCCCGAGATACACTCAAACCCCTCGCCCCGTTCAACTACTCGGAGACCGTCTGGCTATTGATTTTTTAGCGCGCGCAAAGAATATGTAAAGATACGATAAAATCAAGGCGGCTATGATCCGCAGGCAGACTAGCATGACCAAGATTAAGAATATGGAAGAGTTCGCGGCCCTCAGCGGCATTTCGCGGCCCACAGTATCCAAATATTTCCATGATCCCGAAAGTGTTCGCCCGACGACAAGGGCGCGCATCGAAGAAGCGCTCGAACGGTTTGATTACCGCCCTAACATTTATGCGGTGAACCAGAACCGAAAGCTGACCAAGAATATCGGCATCGTCGTACCCTATTTGTCTGACCCTTTCTTTGCAGAAATCGCACGGTATCTGGAACAATCCTGCATCGCGGCGGGCTATCGACCGTCTCTCTTCAGCTCACATGGCGAGCAAAAGCTCGAGAACGAAATTCTGGACGGCCTGCAATCCCTGAAACCCGCCGGGGTTTTGCTAGCCCCTTTGGGGCGTATCTCGGACCGATCCGCGATCGAGAAATTCTGTGCCAACGTGCCAACGGTCTTATTTGACAGTAACCTGGATGGTTTGGGGGCTGCCTTTGTTGGATCGGACAATTTCAGTTTTGTGTCACAAACGGTCGAATACATGACCCGCACGGGCGAACCGCCATCTTTCTTTGAAATGCGTACGCCTGCGAATCCGAACGCCAACAAACGTCGAAAAGCCTATGTTGAGGTGATGGAGCGTCTCGGGTTCGAGCCTCATATCATCAAAGTCGACGGCATAGGCTGGGCATTTGAAGAAATCGGTCACCGGGGCGCGTTGAAAGTTCTGGACGAGCGTCAATTGAGGACGAATTCAGTTCTATGCAGCAATGACCGACTGGCAATTGGCTTTCTTGCGGCCTGTTACGAACAGGGGATTCGGGTCGGACGCAAGAACGATTGCACGCTGCGCGTGGCCTCAAATGACGATCATCCGTTCGCAAAATTCACCTGCCCTTCTCTGACCACAGCTGCGCATGACTACGACAACGTAGCCGGAAGAAGTGTCGAAACGCTGTTCGAACTCATTGAAAACGGGGGAGAATTTGAGGCGCGAACAGAAACCCTTTTCCCTGCGCGGCTCGTATTAAGGAATTCGGCATAGCTCGATAATTTTAACGCGCGTAAAGTTTTTATTGACGGCGCGACAATTTACACTCTACGCTCTCTGCACGACATCCAAGCTCAGGGAGGACAGGGATGTATCTGAAGCACGCACTTCGCGCGGCGACTGCATTGACATTCGTCGCTACGGCCGCAGCCCACGCGCAATCCATCACGATCGCCACCGTGAATAATGGCGACATGATCCGGATGCAGGGCTATACTGACAAATTCACCGAAGCGACCGGTATCGACGTCGAATGGGTAACGCTGGAAGAGAACGTGCTGCGTCAGCGCGTCACCACCGACATCACGACCAAGGGCGGTCAGTTCGACATCATGACCATCGGCATGTACGAGACGCCCATCTGGGGCGCGAATGGCTGGTTGGTTCCGCTAGATGGTTTGTCCGAAGACTACGATGTCGGGGACATTCTGCCCGCAATGGCGGGGGGCCTAAGCCATGAAGGGACGCTGTACGCAGCGCCATTCTATGGTGAAAGCTCGATGATCATGTACCGCACTGACCTGATGGAACAGGCCGGCCTTGAAATGCCCGACGCGCCTACCTGGCAATTCATCCGCGAAGCTGCCGCTGCGATGACGGATCGGGACAATGACATCAACGGTATCTGCCTACGTGGCAAGGCTGGTTGGGGTGAAGGCGGCGCCTTTATCACCGTGACAGGCAATTCCTTCGGCGCGCGCTGGTTTGACGAGGATTGGAAGCCCCAGTTCGATCAGCCGGAATGGAAAGAAGCGCTCACTTTCTTCGTCGACATGATGAATGAATCTGGCCCGGCAGGCTTCGCCACCAATGGGTTCAATGAAAACCTGTCGTTGTTCCAGCAGGGCAAGTGTGGCATGTGGATCGACGCAACCGTCGCGGCATCCTTCGTGACCAATCCTGACGACTCAACAGTGGCAGACAAGGTTGGTTTTGCACTGGCACCGAACTCGGAAGGCGTAGATAAACGCGCCAATTGGTTGTGGGCCTGGGCGCTAGCGATCCCAGCGGGCACGCAGCAAGAGGACGCGGCAAAGCAATTCATCGAATGGGCGACCTCGAAAGACTACATTGAGTTGGTGGCCGAAAATGAAGGCTGGGCCAATGTGCCGCCGGGTGCGCGAACCTCGCTCTATGAGAACCCGAACTACAAGGAAGTTCCCTTTGCGAACATGACCTTAGAGTCGATCCTGATGGCCGATCCACAGAATTGCTGCGCACAGCCGACGCCATACACGGGTATCCAGTTCGTCGCGATCCCCGAGTTTGCCGGTATCGCTACGCAAGTAAGTCAGGAGTTCTCGGCAGTTTATGCCGGACAGCAGTCAGTGGACGAAGCACTCGCCAAAGCGCAGGCCTTCACCACCGAAGAAATGGAAGCCGCAGGCTACTGAGGCATCCCTCCCCGGCGGGCGGGCAGAGGTCTGCCCCCCGCTCTACCCTTCCACAACTCGCGTTTTTCTCGCAGGCTTTGGTTATGCCTGAACAGAGAGGGTTTGCGTCATGGCAACTCAACATTCCCGATCCGTCGCGCGCCTGATGATGGCACCCGCAGTGGTCCTGCTACTTGGCTGGATGCTCGTGCCCCTGACGATGACGCTGTATTTTTCCTTCAAGAAGTATCTGCCCCTTCGCGGTGGCGACTTGGGCTGGGTCGGGTTCGACAACTATGTCCGGTTCGTCTCGTCCAGCTCCTTCTGGCCCGCGGTGCAAGCGACGTTGATGATCGTAGGCGGCGTCTTGGTGATCACCGTAATTCTAGGCATTCTACTAGCGATGCTGCTGGATCAACCCATGTGGGGTCAGGGCGTTGTCCGTATCCTCGTGATCGCTCCCTTCTTTGTCATGCCCACGGTGTCTGCGTTGGTGTGGAAGAACATGTTCATGGATCCTGTGAATGGGTTGCTGGCCCATCTATGGCGCTTTTTCGGGGCCGAGCCGATCTCATGGCTATCCGAGGCCTCGATGACTTCGATCATCATGATCGTCTCATGGCAGTGGCTACCCTTCGCGACACTGATCCTGCTGACCGCAATTCAGTCACTGGACAGTGAACAGCTGGAAGCAGCCGAAATGGATGGTGCGCCAGTCCTGAAACGCTTTTATCACATCGTCCTGCCACATCTGAGCCGCGCGATAACCATCGTGATCCTGATCCAGACGATCTTTCTTCTGTCGATCTTCGCCGAAATCTTCGTGACCACCGGCGGCGCCTTCGGCACCCGAACCCTCACCTACCTGATATTCCAGCGCGTGCTGGAAAGCCAGAATGTCGGCCTTGGATCAGCCGGAGGTGTCTACGCCATCATCCTTGCCAATATCGTTGCCATCTTCCTGATGCGCATCGTCGGCAAAAACCTGGACGCGTGAGGAGGAACGACCATGGCCCGCGCCGTCACATCCCGTCGTAAATCGCTGAACACCGCCCTTGCCTGGGCCGTTGGTCTGCTGATCTTTTTCCCGATCCTCTGGACGATCCTGACCAGCTTCAAAACCGAAGCTCAGGCGATCGCCAGCCCACCGCTGTTCCTGAACTTCGATTGGACGCTCGAGAACTATGCAATCGTACAGGAACGCTCGGATTACATGCGGTTCCTGTGGAATTCGGTGATCATCGCAGGTGGATCAACCATTCTGGGCGTGATCATCGCAGTGCCCGCAGCATGGGCCATGGCCTTCGTGCCGTCCAAGCGTACCAAGGACATCCTGCTGTGGATGCTGTCCACCAAGATGCTGCCCGCGGTGGGTGTTCTCTACCCGATCTATCTGCTGTTCATCCGGTTGGGTCTACTGGACACGCGCGGAGGGCTGGTCGTGGTGCTGATGCTGATCAACCTGCCGATCATCGTCTGGATGCTTTACACCTATTTCCGTGAAATCCCCGGTGAGATTCTGGAAGCCGCCCGGATGGATGGTGCCACGCTGAAAGAGGAAATCCTCTATGTGTTGACACCCATGGCCGTGCCCGGCATCGCCTCGACCGTGCTACTGAACTTCATTCTTGCCTGGAACGAGGCATTCTGGACGCTCAACCTGACTGCCGTTGACGCAGCGCCGCTTACCGCATTCATCGCCAGCTATTCCAGCCCCGAAGGCCTGTTCTTCGCCAAGCTCAGCGCGGCATCGACCATGGCGATCGCACCAATCCTCATCCTTGGCTGGTTCAGCCAGAAACAACTTGTCCGCGGCCTGACTTTCGGCGCTGTGAAATAAGGAAGACGACTATGGGACGTATCCAACTCAAGTCAGTGACCAAAAGCTTCGGCGACGTAGAGGTCATTCCACCACTAGATTTGACTATCGAGGACGGTGAATTCACCGTCTTCGTTGGGCCCTCTGGTTGTGGCAAGTCCACGCTGTTGCGGCTCATTGCGGGGCTAGAGGACATCACTTCGGGCTCCATCGACATTGATGGCGCGGATGCAACCGACGTACCACCCGCCAAACGTGGTCTGGCAATGGTGTTCCAGTCTTATGCTCTGTACCCGCATATGAGTGTGCGCAAGAACATCGCCTTTCCCTTGCGTATGGCCAAGCTGGATCAGGCCGAAATCGACAAGCGGGTCGAAGGCGCGGCAAGCGTCCTGAACCTGAGCGATTATCTCGACCGCCGCCCGGGACAGCTTTCCGGTGGGCAACGCCAGCGCGTTGCCATTGGTCGCGCCATTGTTCGTGAGCCCGCGGCATTCTTGTTCGACGAGCCCCTTTCAAACCTAGACGCGGCGCTGCGCGTCGGCATGCGGCTGGAGATCAGCGAACTGCACGAACGTCTGGCGACAACGATGATTTACGTGACGCACGATCAGGTTGAAGCCATGACAATGGCCGACAAGATCGTTGTGCTTCAGGCCGGTGTGATCGAACAGGTCGGCAGCCCGCTTGAATTATATCGGACGCCGCGCAACTTGTTTGTTGCAGGGTTCATCGGCTCGCCCAAAATGAACTTCATCGAAGGACCAGAGGCGGCGAAACACGGTGCACAAACAATCGGTATTCGCCCGGAACACATCGCGGTTTCGGAAACTGAAGGTGAATGGTCCGGGATCGTCAGCGTTTCAGAACACTTGGGATCGGACACCTTTTTTCACGTCCACGAGACCGGCCTGGCCGAAACCATTACCGTCCGCGCAGATGGTGAGGTCGGCTTCCGCCATGGGGATCGAATTCACCTGACACCGCGTGCAGATGTCATCCATCGGTTTGACGCGAAAGGCTTGCGGATCGAATGACACGCTTGGCAGGCAAAACCGCCCTGATCACCGGGGCTGCGCGAGGCATCGGATTGGCCTTTGCCAAAGCTTATGTTGCAGAAGGCGCGCGTGTTGCCATCGCCGACATCGACATCCAGCGTGCGAAAGACGCCGCCGCAGAATTGGGTCAGGTTGCATTCGCCATCGAGATGGACGTGACAAACCAACAAAGCATAGATGAGGCCGTCGCAAGAGCCGCTACACATTTCGGCCCTATCGACATTCTGATCAACAATGCGGCAATCTTCACCGCCGCCCCAATCGTTGAGATTGAGCGGGAAGACTACAACCGCGTTTTTGACATCAACGTCTCGGGTGCTTTGTTCACGATGCAAGCGGTCGCCCGGCACATGATCGAGCACGGGACCAAAGGTCGGATCATCAACATGGCATCTCAGGCTGGGCGAAGGGGGGAACCTTTGGTCGCAGTTTACTGCGCCAGCAAGGCGGCGATCATATCGCTGACCCAATCGGCGGGGCTGAACCTGATCGCTCATGGGATCAACGTGAACGCAATTGCTCCGGGTGTTGTTGATGGCGAGCATTGGGATGGCGTTGATGCGTTCTTTGCAAAACATGAAGATAAACCGCTCGGCCAAAAGAAACGCGAAGTGGCGGCAGCTGTTCCCTACGGGCGGATGGGTCGCGCAGAGGATCTGACCGGGATGGCTGTGTTTCTGGCCTCTGACGAAGCCAGGTACATTGTCGCCCAGACATATAACGTCGATGGCGGAAACTGGATGAGCTGATGAACCCTGTGGCAAACGCAAATCCTGCAGTGCATCTAAGGCGAGATAACCTTTCAAACCTGCCGACAACTGTCAGGACCCCATCTTACAGGTGCTCGGACCTGACGCCCGGCATTGTCCATATCGGTCTCGGGAATTTTCACCGCGCGCATCAGGCTTGGTATATCCACCAGTTGATGCAGCAAGGTCAGGCCCACGACTGGGCAATCATCGGAGCCGGTGTGCGAAGCTACGATTCCGAGATGCGAGGGCGTCTGCTGGCGCAGGACTGCTTGACGACATTGATCGAACTGGACCCGAAAGGGATGTCCGCCGAGGTAATTGGTCCGATGATCGATTATCTTCCGGTCGAGGCCGGCAATGCAGCGTTGATCCGCAAGATGTCCGAGCCTTCTATCAAGATTGTGTCTCTGACAGTGACCGAAGGTGGATATTACCGAGATGCCAACACGGGTGCCCTCGACACAGATCACCAAGAAATTCTTCATGATGCAGCAAATCCAAACCAGCCGCGCACGGCCTTCGGTGCGATCATTGCGGCGCTCAAGCAGCGCAGGGCACAGGGCATCAAACCCTTCACCGCGCTGAGCTGCGATAACCTTAAGGATAATGGCGTGATCCTGAGGAACTGCGTTGTCGGTCTAGCACGCCTGTCTGACCCTGCTCTGGCCGACTGGATAAACCAGAACGGCGCATTCCCCAATTCAATGGTGGATTGCATCGTGCCTGCTACAACAGACCAAGTGATATCACAATGCCACGCACTTGGCGTCGATGACCAAGCACCCGTATCGCACGAGAACTATCGCCAATGGGTGATCGAGGACGATTTCTGCGCCGGGCGCCCACCCCTTGAACAGGTTGGCGTCACGCTGACCCGTGATGTCCAAAGCTATGAGACGATGAAACTGCGCATTTTGAACGGCGGTCACCAGTTGCTTGCTAATGTCGGCGAAATACTGAATGTCCCGACAATTTCTGATTGCATGCAGGACCGGGATATCCTGGCGTTTTTCAGAAAGGTCCAAGAAGAAGAAATTCTGCCTCATGTCGCAGCCGTCCCCGGAGCGACTGCAAATGAATACCTTGAGCAGGTTGAGACGCGATTTGCAAATACGGCCATTCACGACACGACGCGCCGGGTTGCTTTCGATGGATCGGCGCGACACCCCGGGTTCTTGCTGCCGTCACTTCGTGATGCACTTGCGGCAGGCTCTTCCATAAGCGGGCTCGCGCTGGCCGAAGCTTTCTGGTGCCGGATGTGTGCAGGATACCGTGAAGATGGCTCCGAAATCGCCCCCAATGACCCCCTTTGGAAAAACCTGCACAAAACCGCATTAGCGGCTAGAACCGATCCAGGGCTTTGGCTCGATCAACGCCTATACTGTGGTATAGTGGGCCGCGGCACACAGTTTTCCGAAACCTTTTCCTGGTGGCTAGCCGAGATCTGGCAGAGTGGCAGCCGGGCAGTTTTAACTGAATATTTAGCCAACAGTTCAACGTCCCATTAACTTCGAGTTTCCGATTAATCTGTCCCGGACACATGTTACTTCTTAGACAGTTACGAC
This sequence comes from Ruegeria sp. A5, assembly GCF_056543005.1. Classification (NCBI taxonomy): domain Bacteria; kingdom Pseudomonadati; phylum Pseudomonadota; class Alphaproteobacteria; order Rhodobacterales; family Roseobacteraceae; genus Ruegeria; species Ruegeria sp. A5. Next base: position 55,734 of record NZ_JBQGAV010000004.1, on the reverse strand, counting down.
CGCAGGGTCCGTTTCAGGTATTCGAGCCTTGATAACTGCAGCAACCGCGAACTTCCGCTTCCTGCTGATTTTGATAAAAACAATATGTTTCTGACGCAGAATGCAATGATCTGAACAAGACACAAGCGCCTTTCTGATCAGTTTTTGCAGTTTGCTGCGGTGCGGGAAAGACTTAGCTGATTTGCGGAGGTTTTGCTGCAGTGTAGCGGAGTTCCCGTTTCCAGCTGTTCTAACACGCTTTTTGCAGCCATACTCGGCAGATTCTGTGCTCAGACACTTTTAACTCGCTACTCAGGTGTTCGATGCAGGCGCGACGACGAGCGAGTTTTGTAGTTTTCCTTTGCCTCCTCCTTAAGGGTCAGCCTGCCCAGCGTCAGATCAGATACGGCAGGTACTAGCTGCTCGTTCTCCTTCTGGAGCCGCTTCAGTTCCTTCAATTGATCTACACCCATTCCGCATTCGCCATTGGGCTCGAACCAATGACGCCTTCAACAGCTCATTGCTTGCGACAGCGGCAGTAGGTCTGTTCAACAACGCCGTTTTGTCTGATTGCATCAAGACGGAATATCCCTTGTCCCATCAGCACCTCAAACTGTCATAGTTTCAAAACAATCTTTTCCGGCTTTGGTCGCTTATTGGCCCTTCTTGGGTATCCGTTCCTTAAACATAGTGGTGGACCAGTTCAGCTAAGGAGGCTCACTCAAAATCTATCGCTGTCCCGATGCCACTCGACGAATGAGTTTAGGGTGCTGCTCTATTAAAGGTTCATGGTTTAAACCTGCACCTGACGCTTGAAGAACTGCGCAGTACTCCAAAGCAAATGTTTGGAACAAATGCCATACACTAAGTCGTACAGATATGCCGAAGCAACTCGCTAGAGGTGCTTCGGTCGACAAGGCCAGTAAATTTCCTTCAGACAAGAAACGTAAAAGAACTAGCGCTTCTTAGGTTCCGTCAGCAGGTCGGCAGATCGCAGTTAGAGGTCATTTGGTGACAATAATGGCCGTGTCGCCTGAAGCCCCACAACATCAAGTCCTCTTCCGCCAAATCAGCCACATTTAGAATGACCGCAGCTGCGGCAGGTCATGCAGCCTTCGATCATCACCATGTCGAACTGACCACAGGATGGGCAAGCCTTGCCACGCGGGGCGTCCATGTTGACCACCTGCGCCTGAGGGTCGGATTTCAGGCCCATGCCTTCGCCCTCAAGGAAGCCGATATTGACCATGTGTTGCTCGATCACGCCGCCAATCGCGGCCAGGATGGACGGAATGTACTTGCCTTTAACCCAGGCCCCGCCTCGCGGGTCGAACACAGCTTTCAGTTCCTCGACCACAAAGGACACATCGCCACCGCGTCGGAACACGGCCGATATCATCCGGGTCAAAGCCAGCGTCCAAGCATAATGCTCCATATTCTTCGAGTTAATGAACACCTCGAAGGGACGACGGCGTCCGCCAATGACGATATCGTTAATTGTCAGATAGATTGCGTGCTCGCTGTCCGGCCATTTCAGCTTGTAAGTCGACCCTTCAAGCGATTGTGGGCGATCAAGCGGTTCGGACATATAAACGACCTCGCCCCCGTCAACCTCATGCGGGGCATCCGCGCTTTCACCTGGCGCTTTGTCGTCGCTTTCCGATACGCTCAGAACCGAGCCGGTCACATCGTTTGGCCTATAGGTAGTGCAGCCTTTGCATCCCTGATCCCAGGCCTGCATATAGACGTCTTTGAAGGCGTCAAAGCTGATATCTTCGGGACAGTTGATCGTCTTCGATATCGAACTATCGATCCACTTTTGCGCCGCCGCCTGCATTTTTACGTGATGGGACGGGCTTAGTGTTTGCGCATTCACGAAATACTTGGGCAATTCGGCGTCGCCAAACTTGTCGCGCCACATCTGCACCGCATAGTCCACAACCTCTTCTTCGGTGCGCGAACCGTCCTTTTGCAGCACCTTGCGCGTGTAGGCATAGGCAAAAACCGGCTCGATCCCCGAAGATACGTTGCCCGCATACAGCGAAATCGTACCCGTCGGCGCGATCGAGGTCAGTAGCGCGTTGCGGATGCCGTGTTCGCGGATTGCGTCGCGCACATCGTCATCCATCTGTTGCATGGTGCCGCTGGCCAGATATTTCTCGGCGTCAAACAGTGGGAAAGCTCCCTTTTCCCTCGCCAAATCGACCGACGCCAGATACGCGGCGCGCGCGATCGCGTGCAACCAGCGTTCGGTCTGACGCGCCGCCTCGTCCGAGCCGTAGCGCAGACCCAACATCAACAGCGCATCGGCCAGACCAGTCACGCCCAGCCCGATGCGGCGCTTGTCCTGCGCCTCGGCTTCTTGTTCGGCCAGCGGGAATTTCGACGCGTCCACCACGTTGTCCATCATGCGAACGGCGGTGGCCACCAGCTCTTGCAAGGCCTCCTCGTCCAGGTGCGCGGCATCCTCGAACGGCTCGGCAACCAACCGTGCCAGATTGATCGAACCCAGCAGACAGGCACCATAAGGCGGTAGAGGTTGTTCTCCGCACGGGTTGGTCGCCGAGATCGTCTCGACGTAATTCAGATTGTTCGCCTGATTGATCCGGTCGATAAAGATCACGCCCGGCTCGGCATAATCATAGGTGGCCTGCATGATCTTGTTCCAAAGATCGCGCGCCTGAACGGTGTGATAGACCTTTCCGTCAAATACCAGATCCCACGGTCCATCGGCCTTGACGGCCTCCATGAATGGATCGGTGACCAGAACCGACATGTTGAACATGCGCAAACGCGCCGGGTCGGATTTCGCGGTGATGAACTGTTCGATATCCGGATGGTCGCAGCGCATGGTCGCCATCATCGCACCACGACGCGAGCCTGCAGACATGATCGTGCGGCACATGGCGTCCCAGACGTCCATAAAGCTTAGCGGGCCCGAGGCATCCGCTGCGACCCCTTTCACATCCGCGCCGCGCGGACGGATGGTTGAGAAATCGTAACCGATCCCCCCGCCCTGCTGCATGGTCAGCGCGGCCTCTTTCAGCATGTCGAAGATACCGCCCATGCTGTCGGGGATCGTCCCCATCACAAAGCAGTTGAACAGGGTTACCTGTCGCGCGGTGCCCGCCCCGGCGGTGATGCGGCCAGCAGGAAGGTATTTGAAATCCTCTAGCGCCTCATAGAATTTTTCTTCCCAATGCGCCGGGTCTTCTTCCACACGCGCCAGATCACGAGCTATGCGCCGCCAGCTGTCCTCGACTGTCTGATCGATGGGCGTACCATCCGCCTGTTTAAAGCGGTATTTCATATCCCAGATCTGCTCGGCGATGGGGGCGGCAAAGCGGCTCATTGGTGATTCCCTGTGCTGAAAGAGGCATTCAGATTAGCCCAGATCACATCTAAACCACAACACCTTGATGACAAGCGCATGAGGGCTACAATATAGGGATCATCCTTGGGACGACTCTGTGGGAAAGCTGTGGATAAGTACGTAAACCTCATCAAACTTTCGGTTGGGTCAGAAAGCGTCGACACGCTGATGGCGTGGCAAGACAGCCGCAAACCACTCTATGAGGACGGATACCCGCGCCACGTCACCCGCATGTGGCCCAAGCGCGACGCTGAAATTCTGAATGGCGGGTCGATCTATTGGGTGATCAAAGGTGTGGTTCAGTGCCGCCAGCGCATCCTGCGGCTGGATGAAGTCCGAGGCGAGGATGGCATCCGCCGCTGCGCCATCGTCCTGGACCCCGAAGTACACAGAACGCAGAACGCTCTGAAGCGTCCATTCCAGGGCTGGCGGTATCTCAAGCCTGAGGACACCCCTGCCGACTTGCCTAAAAATCGCGAGCAGGACGATGCCCTGCCCGACGATCTGAACCGCGCATTAGCGGAAATTGGGGTGCTTTAGGCCAACCTGTCCAGCAGCTCATTCAAAGCCGTCTTTTCAGCCGCATCGTATTTGGCCACGCGGCTGCGCCACAGCGTGGCCTGCGATTGCAGGATCAACCCATCCGACAGGATTTTCAGGTGGTTCGCCCGCAGTGTTTCCCCGGTCGAGGTGATATCGGCAATCGCCTCGGCTGTCTCATTCACCACCGTCCCCTCGGTTGCGCCCTGGCTGTCGACCAGCGTGTAATCGGCCACTCCCGCTTCGGTCAGGAATTCGCGGACCAGACGATGGTACTTGGTAGCGATGCGCAGCCGGTGGCCATGCGCCCTGCGAAAACCTGCCGCCGCCGCATCCAGATCATCCAGAGTGTCCACGTCGACCCAGCAGGCTGGGGTTGCAATGATAAGGTCCGCCTTGCCGATCCCCAAAGGTGCAACCTCTTCCACCTGCTGTTCCCAGCGCGGCAGCTTTTCATGCACAAGATCGATGCCGGTCACGCCCAAATGAATGCGTCCCGCCGCCAGCTCGCGCGGAATCTCTCCTGCAGACAATAGGATCAGCGAGACGCCACCAATCCCATCAACCTTGCCCGCGTATTCCCGGTCTGATCCGCTGCGCGACAGTGTAATGCCGCGCTTTTCAAACCATGCAAAGGTCTTGTCCATCAACCGGCCCTTCGAGGGCACACCGAGTTTCAGGCTCATTGCGCAGCCTCCTCGATTTCGAGCATCAGGTCCGGGCGGATCACGCCGCCAATTGCCGGAATCTCGGCCCCACCACCCAATTGCCTGGTCAGCGCATCATAGCGCCCGCCGGTCGCAACCGGTGGCAGATCAGGGCGGCCTTCGGCGTAAAAGCCGAATACAAACCCGTCGTAATACTCCATCGAGGTCCTGCCATAAGACGCCTCAAAATCCAGTGTATCCACATCCACGCCACGCGCCTGCAGGGCTGTGATACGAGCTTCCAAACGATCCAAAGCAGATGTGATCTGTGGCAGATCAACCGCAATGTCACGCAGTTGTTCCAGCGCGAAAGGCATGGTTTCGCGCACATTAAGCAGCGTCTCCAAACCGGCCAGTTCATTGTCCGAGATCGGCGGCGCAGCGCGGTCTTCGCGCAGGGCATCAATCCGTTCGAGAATTTCGGGCGTGCGGCGCTTGCCTATCATGGGCACGTCAATCGCCAATGGGTCGACCGCGTCAAGCAGAGCATCGCGCCCCTCGAGACTAGCTTTGCGTCCGGCATATCGGTCCAGTAAAACGCGGAACCGGCGAGGCCGCCAGAGATGCCGCATCAGTGCAGCCTTACGACGACTAGTGGTCTTGAGACCCCCGACAGCGGCGATCAGAATACCGATATCACCTGTCGCTGCCCGCAAAGGCAGCCCGCGCAATTGCAGGGCAAATAACGAAAACACCTCGGCATCGGCTCCGGCGGGGTCTTCGCGATCAAATACTTCGTAGCCGACTTGGATATACTCATTAGCACGATCCGGATCGTGTTCCTGACGGCGGAACACTTCGCCGGAATAGGTGTATCTTGCTGGTTCAGCCCCGTCGGACATGTGCATCTGCACCACCGGCAGGGTGAAATCCGGGCGCAGCATCTGCTCACCCCGCAGCGCGTCCGAGGTTACGTAAGCACGGGCGCGGATATCTTCTCCATAGAGGTCCAACAGCGTCCCGGCTGGCTGCAGCAGAGGCGTATCAACCACCTGCGCGCCCGCCGCCTCGAACCGGACACGCATCATGGCGGCGCGGGCCTGTATTTGGGAACGGTTCGGCATGGGTCAGTCCTGATTGTCCAGAATCTCGCGCACCTTAGCGACCAGATCGCCGCGGGGCACTTCGAACTGGCTGGGCCGTTCTTTCCATTCCTCAAGCGTGGCGCTTTCGGCAATCTTGGCGCCAAGGATCAGGTCCTTGATCTGTACGATCCCATTTGCCTTTTCGTCACCGCCTTCGATCACCGCAATTGGAGAGTTCCGCTTGTCCGCATATTTCAGTTGGTTGCCAAAGTTCTTGGGGTTGCCCAAGTAGACCTCGGCCCGGATTCCGGCATTGCGCAGTTCCGCCACCATCGCCTGGTAGTCCGCCATGCGATCGCGGTCCATCACGGTCACAACCACTGGGCCGGTGGCCTGCGCCGCGATCCGCCCCTTTTCGCGCAAAGCGGCCAGCAATCGGTCAACACCGATGGAGATGCCGGTCGCAGGTACTTCCTGTCCGGTAAACCGCTTGACCAGATCATCATAGCGACCACCACCCGAGACCGACCCGAATTGCCGCTTGCGGCCCTTCTCGTCGTATATTTCGAAGGTCAGTTCGGCCTCATAGACCGGCCCGGTGTAATAGCCGAGGCCACGCACGACCGAAGGATCAATCTCGATCCGGTCCGAACCATACCCGCCTGCATCCAGCAGCGCAGCAATCTGCTCCAACTCAGCGATCCCGTCCGCACCGATCTTGCTGTCACCCACAGCGGCGCGCAGGTTGGCCAGCGTTCCGGCGATATCTGCAGCTTTAGAAGTCAGGAAGGCAATCACCGGCTCGGCCTGATCACCGCTAAGACCAACACCATCGATAAAAGCGCCAGAGGCATCCAATCGGCCTTTGGTTAAAAGCTCACGCACACCAGCCTCGCCCACCTTGTCGAACTTGTCGATCGTGCGCAGAACGTTATCTCGGGCGGCGGCGTCTTCACCCAAACCCATCGCTTCGAGCACTCCATTCAGAACCTTGCGGTTGTTGACCCGCACCAGATAGTCACCGCGCGGGATTCCAACGGTTTCCAGCGTGTCCGACAGCATAGCGCAAATCTCGGCATCCGCAGCCATTGAGGCCGTGCCCACCGTATCCGCATCGCACTGATAAAACTGACGATACCGTCCCGGCCCCGGCTTCTCGTTCCGCCAGACCGGACCCATCGCATAGCGGCGATAAGGCGTCGGCAGGTCGTTGCGGTGCTGCGCATAGACGCGGGCCAGAGGCGCAGTTAGGTCATAGCGCAGGGCCATCCAGTCGCCCCCGGAACCTTTTGAGCCGCCTTCGTCAAACTCCTGCCATGCGAACACGCCCTCGTTCGGGCGGTCCACGTCGGGCAGGAACTTGCCCAACGCCTCAACCGTTTCAACCGCGCTGCTTTCCAAGGCATCGAACCCGTAACGATGATAGACACCCGCAATCGTCCGCAGCATCTCGGTGCGCTGCGTGACTTCCTCGCCGAAATAGTCACGGAACCCTTTCGGCGTTACGGCCTTGGGGCGGGGCTGTTTCTTGGGCTTGGCCATGTGGGGCGTCCTTGGGATTTAGTGTTCCGCGCGCGGTCTATCCCATGGCCCGCATCGGAGCAAGGCGGGGTTTCTCTGGTCAGGGCGTCACAGGGTCGCTATGAGACGCCTATAAGGAGAGCCCCATGCAGCATCTGGAAGAGCAGATCGCCCATCTGACCCGCACGGTCGAAGAGCTGAACTCGGTCGTCACAAACCAACAGAACGAGATCGACCGCCTGACCCGCCGCGTCGAGATGTTGCTGCAGCGTGAAGCAGAACGCGCGCAAGAAGGTTCAGGCGGAGTTGTGTTCGGAGACGAACGCCCGCCGCATTATTGAGGGCAAGCTGATGGCGAGTGAGGACAGCAACGCTCAATGCGTGTGGATTGCTACGACGGTGAACAATATCAACGTCATAGAGGGTGTATCGCGCAGAGAATACACAGACAATTGGCGGAAAAAACAATCTGCCGAAGACGTCGAATGGTCGAAGAGCATCCTCCGTCAAGCCTCTCAAAGCTGGAAACGCGGTGATCTGCTGACCAAAGAACAGGTTGGTAGCGTTTATCATTACAATTCTAAAGCCGAGTATTATACGGCTCCATTCATCAATGGCGGTGGCAAGCCTATGGTTTCCCAATCCGCCAAATCCGTTCTGGAACAGTTCGATCTGGGGGGCACGGTATTTCATCCGTTGACGCTGATGGATTCAACTGAAAACCATCTGACCACGTCCGAGCGGTATTACTTTCTGAACGTGTGCAACAAACGACCCATGGGTAATTATGATGTGCTGGGCCCAGAGGGAGATGTTCGGTCACCACTTAGCAATCGCTATGGTCGAACCTACCTTCCTAGAAGCAGTCAAGAAACCAAACTGGTAGTCATACCCGAAGCGTTGGGCGGACCGGACATCTGGCTGGACCCGAAAGTTCCAAAACTCTTCTTTTTGTCCGACCGTCTCGTCTCAGGCCTGAAAGCGGCCCAGATGGACAAGGGCTGGGGCCTCATTCGTTGCCCCGTTGGCAGGCTTTAGCGCCCGCAATAACCAGCGCTCGCTTACATCCCCAACGTCGATTTCACCGCGTTATCGACCACACCGCCCAGAAGGGCGTTCTTGTCGGCGGCACAGCCCTCGGACAGAGCGGCGATGAAGGCTTCGCGCAGTTGGGCCTTTTCCTCGTCAGTGGCCGCATGATCTTCGATATTGATCTGGCGGTTGTAAAGTGACAAGGCCGTCATTTTTCCAACAACGGCCACGACAAATTCTTCGTCGCCATCAGCCTCCTCTGCGATCGACGCACATGTGTAGTGCATCACAGGCAAGGCATCCTGTACCATCTGCTCTGCTGAGTCGTCAGCCAGCGCGAATGTGGGTACGACAAAGAGCGTGGCACAGAAAGTAGATTTTACGAGAATTGACTGCATCAGCTTCACTTCCAGTTATGTCCGATAATCGCACCGGCCACCCCACCGACCGCAGCCCCTTTACCATCGCCTACCAGCGCGCCAACGCCCGCGCCGACCAAGGCCCCGGTAAGAGTGTTTTTCTTCTTTTTGTCGTCTGCATGTACCGCAGTGGCCAATGCCAGTGAACATGCCGCGGCGAGTGTAAATATCCTGAAAACATTGCCTGAACTTGCCATTTCGGAACCCTCCTGTGAAATGACCTTTGAGGATGTTCACCCAGCCTAGCGGGGTCCATCGCGTGTGGCAACATTACGGTTCGGGATCAGATTTCTTCGATCTCCGATATCCCCTCGAGCGACTTCAGCGCGCCTTTGATTTCTGGGTTGATCGGAAATTCCCGGCCCAGATCCATCTCGACCTCGCCTGGCAGTCCGGGATCGAACAGACAAACATAAACAGGTCCCTTGGCCACCCTTTTGGCTGAAGCCTCTGCGCCTTCCAGTACCGTGGCCATGTTCGGCAAAACCTTCGAATCCTCGACAAACACACGCAAACCCGTTGCACCCGCATCGGCCACAACTGTATCAACCGGACCAACGGAACGGCCCAGCAGTTTCAGCTGATCGGCCTCCATGGTCGCTTCGGCCGTCAGTACCACCTGTGCGCCGGTTTCCAGAAACTCTCGGGATTTCTCCAGTATTTCCGAGAATAACGTGACCTCGAATGCTCCGGTGGGGTCAGAGAGCTGGGCAAATGCGAACCGATTGCCGCGCGCTGATTTCCTTTCTTGCCGTCCGGCAACGACGCCTGCCATCTTGGCAATAAATGGGCCAGAGCGCGCCTTTTCAGTCACCTGGTCCAGTGTCAGCACCTGTTTGCGCTTCAGGGCCGGCATATAGTCATCCAGCGGATGGCCAGACAGGTAGAATCCGATGGCCTTGAATTCCTCGCTCAGGCGTTCGGCAGGTAACCAATCAGGCGACGGGGAAAGACGCGGTTCAGGTAAGTCATCGCCTGCCTCGCCAAACAGGGAAACTTGGTTGGAATTCTTCTGCTCGTGAATCGCCGCCGAATACTGAACCAACGGATCAAGGCTTTCAAACACACGGCGACGATTTTTATCGAGCTCGTCAAATGCACCGGCGCGAGCCAGCATCTCAAGCGGGCGTTTGCCGACCTTCTTCAGGTCAACACGGCGGGCGAAGTCGAACAGGTTTACGAAAGGCTTTTCGCCACGCCCCTCAACCACAAGATTCATTGCCTCGACGCCTACGTTCTTGAGCGCGCCCAGCGCATAGACCAAATGCCCATCGGCCACATCAAAGGTCGCTTGGGATCGATTCACGCACGGCGGAACATAGGGCAGCTGCAGCCCCTTGCGGACTTCCTCAAAATAGATCGCGAGCTTGTCGGTCAGATGGATATCGCAGTTCATGACGCCTGCCATGAACTCGACCGGATGGTTCGCCTTTAGCCAGCCGGTTTGATAGCTGACCACCGCATAGGCGGCGGCGTGGGATTTGTTGAAGCCATAGTTGGCGAACTTGTCCAGCAGGTTCCAGACTTCGGTCGCCTTGGCCTCATCCACATTGTTTTCGGCAGCACCTTTGAGGAACTTGGGCCGCTCTGCATCCATCGCCTCCTGAATTTTCTTACCCATCGCGCGGCGCAGCAAGTCCGCGCCCCCAAGGCTGTAACCTGCCATTTCCTGCGCGATCTGCATCACCTGTTCCTGATAGACGATGATGCCCTGCGTCTCATCCAAGATATGGTCGATGGACGGGTGCAGCGTGTCGCGTTCGCTAAGCTTGTTCTTGACCTCGCAGAACTTGGGGATGTTCTCCATCGGGCCGGGTCGATAAAGCGCGACGAGGGCGATGATATCCTCGATACAATCCGGCTTCATCCGCTTGAGCGCATCCATCATGCCCGAGGATTCAACCTGGAACACCGCCACCGTCTTGGCCGCCGAATAGAGTTTGTACGTCGCCTCGTCATCCAGCGGGATGGCGTTGATCTGATTTATTGCCCCTTCGGCGGGTTCATAGAGTTCCGTGCCATCGGGAGCTATGTGAAGGTCACGCCCTGACTTAAAGATCAAATCCATCGCGTTCTGGATCACGGTCAGTGTTTTCAGACCCAGGAAATCGAACTTTACAAGCCCGGCCTGTTCAACCCATTTCATGTTGAATTGGGTCGCAGGCATGTCCGAACGCGGGTCCTGGTATATTGGAACCAGTGCATCCAGCGGCCGGTCTCCGATCACCACGCCGGCAGCGTGTGTCGAGGCGTTGCGCAGCAGCCCCTCGACTTGCTGGCCATATGTGAGCAGACGGTCCACGACCTCTTCATTGCGTGCCTCTTCCCTCAGGCGCGGCTCATCCTTCAGTGCCTTTTCGATGGAAACGGGTTTGACGCCTTCGACTGGGATCATCTTGGACAGGCGATCAACCTGTCCGTATGGCATCTGCAATACACGACCAATATCGCGCACAGCCGCCTTCGACAGCAAGGCACCGAAGGTGATGATCTGCCCCACTTTGTCGCGCCCGTATTTCTGCTGCACGTAGCGGATAACCTCTTCGCGGCGATCCATGCAGAAGTCGATATCGAAGTCGGGCATAGAAACCCGCTCGGGGTTCAGAAACCGTTCAAACAGAAGCGAATACCGCAGCGGATCAAGGTCGGTAATCGTCAACGCATAAGCCACTAGTGATCCCGCACCCGAGCCTCGCCCCGGACCCACCGGAATGTCATGATCCTTGGCCCATTGGATAAAGTCAGCAACGATCAGGAAATAGCCGGGGAAGCCCATCCCTTCGATGATGCCAAGTTCGAAATCCAGCCGTTCCTGATATTCTTCGGAAGTCACGGCATGCGGGATCACAGCCAGACGTTTTTGCAGACCCTCGTTGGCGATGCGACGCAGTTCGGCGACCTCATCATCTGCAAACTTCGGCAGGATCGGGTCGCGGCGATAGGCCATGAAGGCGCAGCGTTGCGCGATTTCAACCGTATTCTCGACGGCTTCGGGCAGATCGGCGAACAGCGTCACCATCTCCTGCTGCGACTTGAAATAGTGCTGCGCGGTCAGACGTCGGCGTCCGTCCTGCTGGTCGACATAAGCCCCCTCGGCGATACAGATCAGCGCGTCGTGGGCCTCGTACATGTCCGAAGTCGGAAAATAGACGTCATTGGTGGCCACCAGCGGCAGGTTCTTGTCATACGCCATCTCGACATGACCGCGCTCGGTCAAGCGCTCGGCCTCAGGTTGGCCTCCTTCGCCTGGGTGACGCTGCAACTCAACATAAAGGCGATCCGGGAAAATCGCGGACAAACGATCCACCAAAGCCTCGGCAGCAGGGCGCTGACCTTGCTGTAACAGCAACCCTACGGGCCCGTCTGGACCGCCGGTTAAGCAGATCAAATCATCTGATCGTTCCGCCAATTCGTCCAAAGTGACCTGCGGCAACTGCCCGCTTTTGTCTACATACAGGCAGGAACTGAGCTTCATCAGATTCTCATATCCCACCTCGGATTGTGCCAGCAGCACCAACGGCGCGGGTGCTTTGGGCTTTTCTCCCGGCTGCGCCTGAACGTAACTGAGATCGACCTGACAGCCCATGATCGGTTGCACACCTGCCCCGCTGGCGGTGACCGAAAACTCTAAGGCCGAGAACATTGAATTGGTATCCGTCACCGCGACGGCGGGCATCTCCATCTTCTGGCACAGGTCCGGCAGCTTCTTCAGCCGCACGGCGCCTTCCAGCAACGAATATTCAGTGTGAACGCGGAGGTGAATGAATCGGGGGGAACTGCTCATACAGGCTAAGCTATCTCAGCCAGCGACGTTGCAAAAGCGGGAACCGGCACCATCGAATGCCGAAAAAATCATCGGTGATTATTCGGCTTTTTCAGAAGGTGCTTCGGGCGCAGGAACGCACACCTTCTCAAAAAGTGTTTATTTTCAATTTATTAAGTTTCACACATACGCTACAATCATGGGCCACTCGGGTGCAATGGTGTATCATATAGGCAGTTTTTCTTGCCAGATAAGGTGCGCTGTTTCTAACATCTGACGGCAAGCTACCGCCCGCCACTCTTTCTACGTCGCATCGAAGGAGGGCCGAACGGGCGCAACCGGGTAACGCGACGGGTTTCTCGAATGAACATCACGTTTCTTCTGAACGGAGAGACAGTGGAGCTGCCGGATGTCGATCCGACGGCCACCCTACTGGACTGGCTGCGTGAAGATCGCGGTCTGACAGGCACCAAAGAAGGCTGCAACGAAGGCGATTGCGGCGCGTGCACGGTCATGGTGACGGACGAAGAGGGTGCAAAAGCTCTGAACTCCTGCATCCTGTTCTTGCCCCAGCTGCATGGCAAAGCGGTTCGTACAGTCGAAGGGGCAAGCGGCCCGGATGGCGAAGCACATCCCGTTCAACAGGCAATGGTTGACCTGCACGGTTCGCAATGCGGTTTTTGCACTCCGGGTTTTGTCATGTCGATGGTCGCCAGTCATGCGACGGGCGCCACGGATCATGACACCCAGCTTGCCGGAAACCTTTGCCGCTGCACTGGCTATGCACCGATTATTCGCGCTGCGAAAGCAGTCGAGGACCGTCCCGTGCCAGTCTGGGTCAAAGACAAGCCACTCGCATTTTCTGCTGCGTCGCGCATGCTGCCAGAATCTTCCGATGAACTGGCAGCTGTTTATGCTGAAAACCCGGATGCCACACTGGTTGCCGGAGCAACAGATGTCGGCCTGTGGGTGACAAAGCAACTGCGCGATCTGGATCCAGTAATCTTCCTCAACCGTTGCGATGATCTCAAGCAAATCACCATCACCGACGATGAAATTCGCTTTGGCGCAATGGTCGATATGAATCGGATGGGTGAGGCTCTGGCCGATCTTCACCCCTCTTACGCCGAAATGATCCGCCGCTACGCCAGTGTTCAGGTGCGCCATGCTGCAACGGTGGGCGGCAACATCGCCAATGGCTCGCCCATTGGGGACAACCCGCCTGCGCTGATTGCTCTGGACGCAACCCTTCATCTGCGCAAAGGCGACACCCGCCGGTCCCTTCCGCTGGAAGAGTTCTTTATCGACTATGGCAAACAGGACCGCGTTCCCGGTGAATTCGTCGAAGCTGTCAGCTTCCCCCGTCAGCTGGATCGCCTGAAGGCCTTTAAACTCAGCAAGCGGTTCGATCAGGACATCTCGGCCGTCTGCGGGTGTTTCAACATCACCGTCTCGGGCGGCATCGTCACGCAGGCGCGCATCGCGTTCGGCGGCATGGCCGGCATCCCGAAACGGGCAACTCATGTCGAGGCCGCATTGGTCGGTAAACCTTGGGCGCGCGAGACGATTGACGCCGCGCTGCCTGCCTTTGCTGACGATTATTCACCACTCACGGACATGCGCGCCTCGGCCACCTATCGACTGGAAACCGCCAAAGCGATGCTCGAAAGATACTTCCTGGAAGATCAGGGCGAAGTGACCAATGTGCTGGAGGTATCGGCATGAGCGTGACCAAACCCCTCCCCCACGACGCAGCACCGCTGCACGTTTCAGGAACCGCGCGGTATGTGGACGATATCCCAACACCCAGGGACAGTTTGCATCTGGCTTTTGGCCTCAGCCCGATTGCCAAAGGCAAGATCACCGCAATGGACCTGTCTGCGGTGAAGGCTGCCGAGGGCGTCGTGATGGTTATGGCCGCGGATGATCTGCCCTTCGCCAACGACGTATCGCCTTCGATCCATGATGAACCGCTACTGTCGGACGGCACGGTTCACTATATCGGTCAACCGGTGTTTCTGGTCATCGCCAGCAGCCATCTGGCCGCCCGCAAGGCGGCCCGTTTGGGCAAGATCGACTATGCCGAGGAAACCCCGATCCTAACCGTCGAAGAGGCTCTGGCCGCCGACAGTCGGTTCGAAGACGGCCCGCGCATCTATGCCAAAGGTAATGCTGATGCGGCTATTGCAGGATCCGCCCATGTGATCGAAGGGTCATTCGAGCTTGGCGGGCAGGAGCATTTCTATCTGGAAGGTCAGGCCGCTTTGGCCGTGCCGAATGAAGGCGCGGATATGCTGGTTCACAGCTCGACCCAGCACCCGACCGAGATCCAACACAAGGTGGCCGATGCGTTAGGCGTTCCGATGCACGCCGTCAGGGTCGAGACGCGCCGTATGGGCGGCGGTTTTGGCGGCAAGGAAAGCCAGGGCAATGCGCTGGCCGTTGCTTGCGCGGTCGCCGCTTGCACAACTGGCAAGGCGTGCAAGATGCGTTATGACCGCGACGATGATATGACCATCACCGGCAAACGCCACGCGTTCCGCATCGCCTATAAGGCCGGATTTGACGAAAACGGCCATATTCAGGGCGTCTCGTTCCACCACTACGCCATCTGCGGCTGGGCGCAGGACTTGTCCCTGCCCGTCGCCGACCGCGCGATGCTGCATTCGGACAATGCCTATCTGTTGCCAAATGCACGGATCGAAAGCCACCGGCTGAAGACCAACACCCAATCCGCCACCGCTTATCGCGGCTTCGGCGGCCCGCAGGGCATGGTTGGCATCGAACGCGTGATGGACCACGCCGCGTATGAGCTGGGTCTGGACCCGGTGGAACTGCGCCGCCGAAACTATTACGAACCGGCCCATGCGATTGCCGAGATCACGCCGTCCGAGAAGCCTTTGGGTCATCCCGACCCGCATGAGGACCTAACAAGCCGCGGCGCGGTCGAAACCGGGGACGCCGCCGTGCGCCCTCTGCCCGCTGGTGGCAATACCACACCCTACGGAATGGAGGTCAGCGATTTCGAATTGCACGGGATGACTCAGGCCCTACTGAAATCCAGCGATTACGAAACGCGCAAGGCCGCCATTGCGAAATGGAACGCCGAGAACAGCGTGATCAAGAAGGGCATCGCCTTCTCTCCAGTTAAGTTCGGGATTTCCTTCACGCTGACCCACCTGAATCAGGCAGGCGCTTTGGTGCATGTGTATCAGGATGGCTCGGTCCATCTGAACCACGGCGGCACCGAGATGGGTCAAGGCCTGTTCCAGAAGGTCGCGCAGGTGGCGGCTTCGCGCTTTGGCATCCCGCTGGAGATGGTCAAAATTACCGCCACAGACACGGCCAAGGTGCCGAACACTTCGGCCACGGCAGCATCCTCGGGCAGTGACCTGAATGGCATGGCAGTGAAGGCGGCCTGCGATACGATCCGCGATCGAATGGCGGACTATCTGGCCGAGCGGCATCAGGCCGATCCGTCGACTGTCACCTTCTCTGATGGCCATGTTTCGGTTGGCGCCGAACGCTACACCTTCGCTGAAGCTGCGGCGCTGGTCTATCAGGGTCGGATCAGCCTGTCGGCGACCGGTTTCTACAAGACACCCAAGATCGAATGGGACCGGATCGCCGGACGAGGCCGTCCGTTCTTCTACTTCGCCTACGGAGCATCGGTCACCGAAGTGGCCGTCGACACTCTGACTGGTGAGAACCGCATTCTGCGCACCGATATCCTGCATGATGCCGGTGCTTCGTTGAACCCGGCGTTGGATATCGGGCAGGTTGAAGGAGGTTATGTGCAAGGCGCGGGCTGGCTAACGACCGAGGAACTGGTCTGGGACGGCACGGGCAACCTGCGCACACACGCACCCTCGACCTACAAGATTCCCGCCTGCTCAGATCGACCCGACGTATTCAACGTCGCACTCTGGGATGCCGAAAACCGTGAGGACACGATCTATCGTTCGAAAGCGGTGGGCGAACCTCCGTTCATGCTGGGTATTTCAGCATGGCTGGCCTTGTCGAATGCGGTCGCGGCCTGTGGAGAGGTCTACCCCGCTCTTGATGCACCAGCCACGGCTGAAGAAGTCTGGCGCGGCGTCCAAAAGATGAAGGGAGGCATCTGATGGGAATTGACTTGGAGGCTTTGAGGGAGGCGGTCAAAACCCACGGAACAGTTGTCCGGGTGGTCATCGCCGGCATCAAAGGGTCGTCTCCACGTGAAGTGGGGGCTGCGATGCTAGTCTGGAAGGACGGGCAAAGTGGCACCATCGGTGGAGGCACGTTGGAGTATCAGGCAGCCGAAGCTGCGCGATCCCAAACCACCGCCACCCGACTAACGCATCACGCTCTTGGCCCCGACATGGGGCAATGCTGCGGTGGTGCAGTTTCATTGCTGAGTGAAGTATTTGATCATGAAACGCTGAATGCACTGGACGATACCGTCATCGCGCGTTCGGCCTCGGGCGGAGAGATGCCGCTATCGGTCAAACGTCTGCTGGCGGCAGCGCGAGGACAGGGTGTCGCACCCAAGCCCCAACTGATCGAAGGTTGGATGGTCGAACCCGTTCACAAACCGACGCGTAATCTGTGGATCTGGGGCGCAGGCCATGTAGGCCGAGCGCTGGTGGAAGTTTTGTCCCCCCTACCCGATCTGGCAATCACCTGGGTCGATACCGGACCCGAGCGGTTTCCCGATGTAGTTCCAACCGGTGTAACCCCGGTTCCGACCGCAAAACCCGCCGAGCTGGTTCGCCACGCGCCAACCGATGCCGAGCATCTGGTGCTGACCTATTCGCACAATCTGGATCTGGAACTGTGCAACCGGCTGCTTTCGCACAATTTCCTCTTTGCGGGGCTTATCGGCTCGGCTACGAAATGGGCGCGATTCCGGTCGCGGCTTGCGGCCCTTGGACATCCGCCCGAGCGGATCAGCCGGATCACCTGTCCGATCGGCGATCCGGGCTTGGGCAAACACCCGCAGATGATCGCCGTTGGGGTGGCAGCGCAACTGTTACGCCCCGCCCGACAGAACGAATTGAAGAAGGACCTGAGCGCGTGACCACTCCACTTCTGAGCTTGCAAGGGCTGACCAAAGCCTATCCCGGCGTCGTGGCCAATGATCAGGTGTCCTTTGACATCGGTGAAGGCGAAGTTCACGCACTGTTGGGCGAGAACGGCGCAGGCAAATCCACGCTTGTCAAAATGATCTACGGGCTGGTGAAGCCCGACAGCGGCACGATGCTGCTGCGAGGGCAGCCCTATGCACCGCCTGAACCGCGCGCCGCACGTGCGGACGGGATCGCGATGGTGTTCCAGCATTTTTCGCTGTTCGATGCATTGAACGTCGCCGAGAATATCGCTCTGGGGATGGAGAACCCACCCCCGATGGGAGATCTGGCGTCGCGTATTCGCGAAGTATCCGAAACCTACGGCTTGCCCTTGGATCCTTTCCGTACGGTGGGTGATCTGTCTGCGGGTGAGCGTCAGCGGGTCGAAATCATCCGCTGCTTACTGCAGGACCCAAAGTTGCTGATCATGGACGAGCCGACCTCGGTTCTGACGCCGCAAGAGGTTGAAATCCTTTTCAAAACGCTGAACAAATTGCGCTCGGAAGGGACATCGATCCTGTATATCTCGCACAAGCTGGAAGAGATTCGAACGCTATGCGACCACGCCACGATTCTGCGGCTGGGTAAGAATGTGGGCGAATGTGTACCAGCTGAAACCTCAGCGCGCGATATGGCTGAGATGATGGTGGGCTCGACCCTGCAGACACCTGAACGTTCCGGCCGGGAGTTCGGTGACGTTGCGCTGGATGTCAGCGGATTGTCAGTGCCGTCGCCGTCGGAATTCGGAACCGCGCTTCGCAACGTCCACATGACCGTCCGCAAGGGCGAGGTTCTGGGGATCGGGGGTGTCGCGGGGAACGGTCAGGATGAATTGCTGGGTGTGCTTTCTGGCGAAATTCCGACCACCGCAGATGCGATCAAATTCAGCGGTCAACCCATCGGCAAACTCGGCCCGACCGCGCGGCGTAAGCTGGGCGTGTTGACCGCGCCCGAAGAACGGCTGGGCCACGCGGCTGCCCCTGATATGAGCCTGACCGAAAACGCTCTGCTGACTGGGTCGGTCCGCGAGGGGCTAGAGAATAACGGCTTTCTGAAGTGGTCCGAGACCAAGAGCTTTGCCGAAAAGATCATTAGCGCCTTTGACGTGCGTACGCCGGGTCCTGAAAATGCCGCCCGGTCGCTGTCGGGCGGGAACCTGCAGAAGTTCGTGATTGGTCGCGAAGTGCTGCAAAACCCGGATGTTCTGGTCGTGAACCAGCCGACTTGGGGCGTGGATGCAGCGGCGGCGGCCTCGATCCGGCAGGCCATTCTGGATCTGGCGGCCAAGGGAACTGCGGTCATCTGTATCTCGCAAGACCTCGATGAACTGATGGAAATCTCAGACAGCTTTGCCGCCTTGAACGAAGGACGACTAAGCGCCCCGCGTGAAACTACGGGTCTGACGGTCGATGAGATCGGCCTGATGATGGGCGGCGCGCATGGCATGGAGGTGGCCCATGTCTAAACAATTACAAGAAAAGAGAAACGCGGGGGTATGAGCAAATGATTGTGTTGGAGAAACGGCCTCAGCCGTCCAAGGCGTGGTCTTATGCCACCCCTCTGGTCGCGGTCCTGGCGACGATGGTTTTTGGTGGCATACTGTTCGCCATTCTGGGCAAAAACCCGGTCGAGGCTATTGGAACCATTTTCTGGGAACCCCTGTTTGGCGAGTTCGCCTTCTATTATCGGCCGCAATTGCTGGTTAAGGGCGCGCCCCTGGTTTTGATCGCCATCGGCCTGTCTTTAGGCTTCCGCGCCGGTATCTGGAATATCGGGGCCGAGGGTCAGTACATTATGGGGGCCATTTTCGGTGCGGGCGCTGGTCTGGCATTCTATCCGCTGGATGCATTCTACATCTTTCCGATCATGGTGATTGCAGGCGCGTTTGGCGGCTGGCTATGGGCAATGATCCCAGCCTTCCTGAAAGTGCGCTTCGGTACCAATGAAATCCTTGTGTCGCTGATGTTGGTCTATGTGGCCGAACAGATGCTGGCCTCGGTCTCGCTAGGCCTGCTGAAGAATCCCGAAGGGTTCGGCTTTCCGGGTTCGCGCAATCTGCAATCCTACGACAGCGCGTATAATGCCGAGCTGATTGCGGGTTCAGGCATGCACTGGGGCGTAGTCACTGCCCTGATCGCTGTTATCTTTGCATATGTCTTGCTGAACCGGCACATGCTGGGCTTCCACATCCGCCTGACAGGTGAGGCCCCGCGTGCGGCGAAGTTCGCCGGTGTAAACCCTGCCCGCCTGATCCTGTTCTGTTTGGGTCTGGCCGGCGCGCTGGCCGGTCTTGCGGGGATGTTCGAAGTCTCGGGCCCTGCTGGCGTGGTCAGCATCGATTTCAACGTCGGTTACGGCTTTACCGCGATCATCGTGGCTTTCCTTGGCCGTTTGCATCCGGTAGGCATCCTGCTGGCCGGAGGTCTGATGGCGTTGACTTATATTGGTGGTGAAATCGCCCAATCTCAGCTGGGTCTGCCCGCCGCAGCCATTCAGGTATTCCAGGGGATGCTTCTGTTCTTCCTGCTGGCATTTGATCTTCTGACAAACTACCGCATTCGTGCGGCCCGTAGCGAGGTAGCGTAATATGGACCTTGGTGAAATTAACCCCGTCCTTCTGGTCGCCTCGCTAATGGTGGCCGCAACCCCACTTTTGTTGGCCGCAATCGGAGAATTGGTGGTCGAAAAAGCAGGCGTCCTGAACCTCGGTGTCGAGGGCATGATGATCGTGGGCGCAATCAGCGGCTTCGCAATCTCGGTCGAGACCGGTTCGCCCTGGCTGGGCTTTATTGCGGCAGCAATCGGTGGCGCGGTGCTATCGCTGTTGTTTGTGCTGCTGACGCAGGTGGCGCTGGCCAATCAAGTTGCCAGCGGCCTGGCCCTAACACTGTTCGGCCTCGGGTTCAGCGCGCTGATGGGGCAGAGCTACGTAGGAATCAAGCCGCCCAGCATGGGTGAAATCCATATCCCTGTGATCAGCGATATCCCTGTTATTGGACCAATCCTGTTTCAGCACGACCCGATCCTCTACGTCGGAATTGCCCTGACGGCCGCCGTCTGGGCCACGCTGAAATACACACGCATCGGCCTGATATTGCGCGCCGTTGGCGAAAACCACGATGCGGCGCATGCGCTGGGCTACAAGGTCATCAAGATTCGCATCATGGCGATCCTGTTTGGTGGTGCTTGCGCTGGCTTGGGCGGCGCCTACATCAGCCTGATCCGCGTGCCGCAGTGGACCGAGGGCATGACAGCCGGTGTCGGCTGGATTGCCTTGGCGCTGGTGGTTTTTGCCAGCTGGAAACCATGGCGTGTCTTGCTGGGCGCCTATTTGTTCGGCGGCATCACTGTGTTGCAGCTTAATTTGCAGGCAGCGGGCGTTGCCATTCCTGTCGAGTATCTGGCAATGTCGCCCTACATCATCACGATCCTTGTGCTTGTGATCCTTTCGGCCGACAAGAGCAGCGCACCTGCCGCATTGGGCCGGACCTTCCATGCCTCGCACTAAGCGAGGCCAACTGAACCAACTTGGGGAGTAACACATGAAATTCACTACACTTTTGGCAAGCGCCGCAATGGCGCTGGGTCTGGCCTCGGGGGCCATGGCCCAAGACAAGACCAAAGTCGGCTTCGTCTATGTCGGCCCAGTGGGCGACGGCGGCTGGACCTATGAGCACAACAAGGGCCGTCTGGCCGTGGAAGAGCACTTTGGCGACAAGGTTGAAACCGTGTTCGTCGAGTCGGTGCCTGAGGGCCCAGATGCAGAACGCGTGATGACCCAGATGGCACTGGAAGGCGCGGACCTGATCTTCACCACCTCGTTCGGCTACATGGATCCGACCATCAACGTCGCGAAGAAATTCCCGGATGTGAAATTCGAGCACGCAACCGGCTACAAGACCGCCGACAACGTCTCGGTCTACTCGGCCCGCTTCTACGAAGGTCGCGCCGTTCAGGGTCACATCGCCGGGAAAATGACCGAGTCGAACATCATCGGCTATATCGGTTCCTACCCGATCCCTGAAGTGATCCGCGGCATCAACTCGGCATACATCCACGCCAAGAAGGTAAACCCCGACGTCGAGTTCAAGATCGTCTGGGCTTACACTTGGTTCGATCCTGCGAAAGAAGCTGACGCCGCCACAGTTTTGATCGAACAGGGCGCGGACGTGATCCTGCAGCACACTGACTCGACTGCACCGCAGGCAGCCGCGCAAGAGGCAGGAAACGTTGTCACCTTTGGCCAGGCCTCCGACATGAGCGAATACGCACCCTTCCCGCGTGTGTCTTCAATCATCGACGATTGGGCTCCCTACTACATCGCGCGGACCCAGGCCGTGATGGACGGAACATGGGAAAGTGCCAACACATGGGATGGCATCCGGGAAGGCATGGTAGCAATTGGTGAGATTTCGGACGCCGTTCCCGCCGACGTTAAAGAAGAAGCACTGGCGCTGAAAGCCGCGATGGCAGCCGGCGAATACCACCCCTTCACTGGCCCGCTGAAAAAGCAGGACGGCAGTGACTGGCTGGCCGAAGGCGAGACCGCCGATGACGGTACGCTGGCGGGCATGAATTTCTACGTTGAGGGGCTGGAAGGCGAAATCCCGCAGTAGAAACTGACCCGGAAACTAACAACAAGGCCCGCATGTTTTTGCGGGCCTTTTTAGTCGCCCTGAGCCCAATCTGGACATTGACGAATGGCTATGCGCATCGTGAAACATGTCGCTCACGGAAGACCTGAACCAAATTTTAGAAACTGCCCTGCCGACCGATCCCAGTTTTCGACAGATCGAAAAGGCCGTGATTGACGACTGTATTGGTGAAACCCGGCAATATGCCTCAGAGGGCTCTGTCGAAGCCTTCCTGTTGTCAGCGATGCGTTTATTGGCACTTCCCGGCAATGGGCACACACGGCTGATCCCGAATGATGCGATCGCGGTGCTACCGCTGAGATTCGTGAGCGTTGGACGTTCCGTTCAATTCATCGACGCGGCGCCAGAGATAGCCGCACCGCGAGGAGAGTTGATAGCGGTCAACGGCTCAGCTTTGAGCCAGATTGAAGCCACTGCAGAGAAATTTCTGGCGGGAACGTGCCAAAGGAAACGGGTCATCGGCCCGATTCTACTGGCTTGGCCGTACGCTTTGGCACGTTTGGGTTTTTCGTCAAACGGCGGCACGACCGAGTTCCGTGTGCAGGACGAAAATGGGCGGATAGCCAATCTGAAAGTGGCCAATGAACATACAGTTCCTGGATCGATGCTCTATCCGAGAAACGAGCACGGCAAGGCTGATCCAGCCTGGGAACCCGAGATATTTGTAGAGATAGAGGACTGGCAAGAGCTAGGGCTATCAATAGCGTTACCAAGCTTCTTTGATCCGAAGGAAAATGCGCTGCCTAAAGCCATCTCAGCCGCGGTGGAATGCGTGCGCGCATCCTCGAACAAAACACTACTAATTGATGTTCGCGGAAACACTGGTGGCGACTTTCTTCTAACGATGCCCTTGATCGACGCGATCTCAGAAAGCGCAAACAAGCAGGTTGTTATGCTTGTCGATAAATTCACGTTTTCCGCAGCGATAGTGTTTGTAGCCATCCTCAAACATCGATTGGGAAACAGGCTCAAACTCATTGGTGAGGAAATGGGTGATGGGCTGATGTTCTTTGCCGAGGGCGGATTGCTCGAATTGTCGACCAGTGGAGCGATCGTTCGATACTCATCAGCCTTTCACGACTGGAAGAATGGAACGACTGACGATACCACGCCGCCCGAAATCGCAAGAAAAATCGTACCTGCGGGATCACTGAACTTGGATTTGGAATGGGTCGAAAGACCTGCAGTTGAGGATGCACCAACCGAACTCCATCAACGAGTTCTCAAAAGCATGAGCAAATCGCTAAACAGCCGCTAAGTCCGCATAGCTGCATTCAAAGAAAGCAAATGCTGCACGCACCGCGAAGGTCTACTTGGTGGCCAGTCTTATTGGAGACCCAACACCATCGGCCCGTGGGCAATATTAGCCACGAGCGTTTTGATACCCAGCTGTCGTCGGGTCAGGACTTCAAGCGATTGAAACGCCGCAATGGTCAGCTTCTAGGGCGTGAAATTAGTGTCCTCCCAGCACCAGAGTGTTCACCGGCATCAGTATCAGTCGCAGGCGCAGGCCTGCCGCATGAACGACGCCAATCGTGTCTACCACATGCAGGAACGATTTTTCCCAGAAGCCGAGGCTCTCATCCTCCAGCTTTGCATGATTGTCCGTATAGATATTCGCCAGACAGTTGCTGCCTGGAGGCACATCATCGGCCATGCTTTTGTAGAGCGGTTCAAGGTAGACAAGGATCGAACCCGGATTAGTGTTGCTCTGCACGTCCCGCAACTCATCAGATGGCCTGATCTGCCCCGATGGGATCACATCCTGCACCTCGACGACAACCACCGGGATAACGGTAAAGGGCTTGGTCATGCAGCCCAATTCGCCAATCATACCCGGTTTGACCACCTGGGCCGAAAGCTGACTGAACGCCGCCTGGAATCGGTCATGTCCGGAGGAGGATGGCACCAGAATACCCGCCGGGCGCAGCAAAGGGCTGACATAGTCGCCGACCTGAAGCCCGAATTGTTCAACCCTGCCCGTCACTCCAGCGTTGACCACAGTCTTGTCCAACTCGGTCAATGCCGCATCCAGCTGCGCATTGGCACTGGCAAGTTGGGCCGGGATCAGCTCTTCGATCTGTTGTACAACCGCTGCGCGCTTTGAGACGGCTGCTTTGACCTGCGCTTCACGCTCGGCAACCAGATTTTCCAACCGATCAATCTCGGCCAAGCGCACCGCGCTGGATCCCTCGTCACGTAGGGTGGTATTGCGTTCCAGATCCTCGAGCGACTGATCCAGAGCTGCGCGCGCGCCAGCAATCCCGGCCTCAGCCTCGGCCAGATCGGTTTCCGCCACCTTCAACGAGGCTTGAACCTGAGCAATCTGTGCATGCGCCGCTTCGACCTGCGCGGTTTGCGTGAAGTCTTCGATCCGGAAAATCGGCTGTCCAGCTGTCACCTGCTCATTGTTGCGCACGTAGACTTCGGAAACGCGCCCCCCTAGCTGCGGAAGGATCGTTACCGTCCGGAAGTAGGAAGCCGCTGTTTTGCTGGACGGGTGGAAATAAAACAGCGTTGTGATAACGGTTAGCGCCAAAATAGCGCAAGTCGTCAGCCCCCAGCGCAACTCGTACCACATGGTGAACAGCGTGATCTCGTGTCCGATCCGTTTGCCCTGCACAAAGCGGCGAAACAGATAGTCAGGAAGCACGGTAATCAGGGCGCACAGCATCGTCTCGATCATTGTTCAGTGCCCCTGTGCTGCCGGTTCGGAAGATTTGGATTGTTCGGGCTCAGTTTCCAGCTCAGGAGGGGGTGAAGCGTGTTCTTTGTCCTGCCCAGGCGCCAAAGATCGGATGGCATCGGCAATCGAGCGCAGCGGTGCCGCGAAATCAGGGAACTGGAACCCAGCCACAAGGATGGCGGCAACCCAGAAAAGGCCGTTATGCGTAAACAAAGCCAAAAGCGCCAGAATCCCAACCAATTGGAATTGCGGGTGATTGGTTTCATGCGCCATTTTTTCCGGGATCGAATGCAACGTGAAGTAGGCAACCCCGATCAGCACGACCATCCCGACGGTAAAAAACAACATGAAGGTGAAGAGGAAGTCGCTACCATCTGCCTGTGTCACATATGACGGAATGTGCCCCGTTGCCATCGGGTGAATATCTGCCGCGTTCACGTCCGCCTCCGAATCTTATGTTGTTTGCACTAAAAGCAGGCTGGCCGCCTACGATCAAGTTTCCATTGCGGTGGGCTTGTGTCTTTTCGTTTGGCAGTACGCGTGCCATGGTCCGCCAATGTCGCCAGTCAACTTACCACCGGCTCGATCACTTGGCGGCCGGAAACGGAACAAAACGCATGATTGATTTTCTGATAATCGGTGGCGGTGTCGCCGGGCTAAGCGCAGGTGCGCGCCTGTCAGAGCACGGCAGAGTTACGGTGTTAGAGGCCGAGGAGGGATTGGGATATCATACTTCGGGTCGTTCAGCCGCCCTGTTCGAAAAGGGTTACGGTCCAAACTCGGTCAAGGCATTGAACGAGGCAAGTGCTGCGTTTTTTGAAACAAATGCGTACCTAACACCACGCGGCCTGATGCTGATTGGCGGAAGGGATCAACAGGCGCTGTTTCAAAAAGACGCCCAAGATCTTGGTGTGCAAGAGATTTCGCCGGATGATGCCATCGGACACATTCCTGTCCTGAATGCTGAAACTGTCGGTTATGCAGCCATAAGTAATAGCGCATATGATATCGATACAGATCGCGTCCTGCAGGACTTTGCGCGAACCGTCCGCAAGAATGGCGGTTCAGTCCTGACCCGTCAGAGGGTCAGCAGCATCCGCAAATCGGTTCATTGGACCGTCGAAACCTCAGAATCCTTTGAGGCACGCAATCTGGTAAATGCCGCCGGAGCCTGGGTCGATGAGGTGGCGCAGATGGCGGGGATTTCCCGCATCGGGATCACACCTTACCGTCGATCGATTGCGCGCATCCCCGCACCGGGCGGACATGACCTGCGAAACTGGCCAATGATGCTGGGCGCAGGCGAGAGCTGGTACGCCAAACCTGATGCGGGCAAGCTACTGGTCTCGCCTTGCGAGGCGGACCCAACCACACCCCATGACGCTTACGCCGATGACATGGTTCTCGCAGAAGGACTGGCACGATACGAAGCGATGGTTACTGAAACTGTAACTCGGGTAGAAACCAATTGGGCGGGGTTACGTAGTTTTGTTGCCGATGGCACGCTGGTGCTCGGACCTGATCCAACCGATCCATCGTTTATCTGGTCGGCAGCACAGGGAGGGTATGGGTTTCAGACCGCTCCTGCTGCCTCGCAACTTGTGGCGGATCTTGTGACTGGCGCGTCGCCGCGCCTTGATGCGGCGATTGTGAAAGCGCTGACACCCGGTAGGCTGTAACGATGTCAAAACGCAAACTGCCCCCAAATGCCAGCGTCGCCACCGAGGGCGACGGCAGCAAACTCGTCGCCCCAGCCGCCAGCCGAAACACGGTTGTGCTGTGCGATCTTCTGGCACGGGTCGCCCCGTCATCAGGTCAGGCCCTGGAACTGGCCAGTGGAACCGGACAACACATTTCGGCCTTTGCCCAGCGGATGCCCGGGTTGCATTGGCAACCCAGCGAAGTCACCTCCGAACGGCGCGCCAGCATCGATGCGTACACCAAGGGTTTACCAAACACCGCCGCAGCCGCTCATCTGGATGCAACTGCGGAGGGTTGGCACAAAACAATGGCGCAGCAAGATTTGGTTTTATTGATCAACCTCTTGCACCTGATCAGTTTGCCCGAGGCTGAAACCCTCGTTGCCGAAGCAGCGTGCGCTCTGAAAACGGATGGGCGTTTGGTGCTTTATGGCCCTTTCAAACGTGACGGACACCTGACAAGCGATGGCGACCAGCGATTTCACGACGCACTGGTCCAACAAGACCCTGAGATCGGGTACAAAGACGACACACATATATTGTCTATGTTAAAGGACAACGCCCTCGAACTGGTCGAAATCGTAAAGATGCCTGCGAACAACTTGGCATTTGTCGCCCAAAAAACTGGAATCTGATCAGGATCAAAGTCTGCTTTGCTCTTCATCATTCATATGCAGATTATCATATGTATCAAGAAGGACGTGATAATGAGCTGGCAGGATTCACTGAACGAAACGCGCAAAAGCTTGCGTAACCTTAACGGAGCCATTCCTGATACGGCGCGTGCCTTCGGGGCGCTGGGAAAATCTGTCAAGGAAGGCGGGACGCTGGACTACAAAACCAAAGAGTTCATCGCGTTAGGCATGTCAATCGCAGTACGTTGTGAGCCTTGCATTACCCTGCATTCCGAGGCGTTGGCCAAGGCAGGAGCCACCCGCGACGAGATTTCGGACGTTCTGGCAATGGCCATCCAGATGGGCGGTGGGCCGTCCATGATGTATGCCGCCAAGGCACTAGACTGCTTTGATGAATTAAGCGCATGAAAAAAGCCCACCGAGAGCGGGCTTTTAGTAGGCGGTGCTACGTGAGTACCGCCTTATTTCTTGGAAGCGTCAGCCGTCTTTGCGGATTGTTTCGTTCTTCGGATCGTAGGGGCTGTCGCAAGTCACGACCGCATCCCACAGCTTGTCCTGAATTTTGACCTGCAGCTTGGTGCCTTCGACCGCCAACTCGGGCTTGACGTAGCCCATACCGATGGATTTCTCGAACGCCACCGAGTACCCGCCCGAGGTCAAACGACCCACGCGCTCACCTTCCGGCGTGTACAGCGCCTCGCGGCCCCAGGGGTCGGCATCGTCCGGTCCGTCGATCAGCAGAGTGCAGCACTTCACGCGCACGCCGGTCTCTTCCAGCTTGGCTTTGCCGTAGAAGTCTTTCGACAGATCAACAAAGCGCGGCAGGTCAGCTTCCAGCGGGGTCGCGTCGCGGCCCAGTTCGGTGCCGAAGGCGCGATAGGATTTCTCCTGGCGCAGCCAGTTTTGGGCGCGGGCACCAACCAGTTTCATGCCGTGCTTTTCACCGGCCTTCTCCAGCAGGTCGAACAGATAGTTCTGCATCTCGATCGGGTGGTGCAGTTCCCAGCCCAGCTCACCCGTATAGGCCACGCGGATCGCGTTGACCGGGCACATGCCCAGTTCGATCTGACGGGCCGACAACCAAGGGAAGCGCTTGTTGGACAGCGCGGTTTCCGGATCGGCGTCCTTGATGACCTCTTTCAGAACGTCACGCGACTTGGGTCCGGCGATCGCGAAGACGCCCCACTGGGTGGTCACGTCCTGGATTTCGATGTAGCCGAACTCCTCCATCTTGTCCTCGGCCGCCTTGCAAAGGTAGTCGGCGTCGTACTCGGTCCAGGCACCGGCAGAGACGATGTAGTAATTGTTCTCGCCATTGCGGACGATGGTGTATTCGGTGCGGGTGGTGCCGTGCGCGGTCAGCGCGTAGGTCAGGTTGATGCGACCGACCTTGGGCAGCTTGTTGCAGGTGAACCAATCCAGGAACTGGGTCGCACCGGGGCCTTTGACGACATGCTTGGTGAAGGCCGACGCATCGATCAGGCCAACGCCTTCTCGGATCGCTTTGGCTTCTTCGACGGCATACTGCCACCAACCACCGCGGCGGAAGCTGCGGCTTTCTTTGTCGAAGTTATCAGGCGCATCCAGCGGGCCGAAATAGTTCGGACGCTCCCAGCCGTTGACCCAGCCAAACTGTGCGCCACGAGCTTTCTGACGGTCGTAGGCCGGAACGGTGCGCAGCGGACGGCAGGCTTCGCGCTCTTCGTCAGGGTGGTGCAGGATGTAGACGTGCTCATAGCACTCTTCGTTCTTGCGCGCCGCGAACTCGGTGGTCATCCAGTTCGACGAATACCGCTTGGGGTCCAGCGAAGCCATGTCGATCTCGGCTTCGCCATCGACCATCATCTGAGCCAGATAATAACCGGTGCCGCCCGCAGCGGTGATGCCAAAACTGAAGCCTTCAGCAAGCCACATGTTGCGCAGCCCCGGAGCGGGACCGACCAGCGGGTTGCCATCAGGTGTGTAGCAGATCGGGCCGTTGAAATCGTCTTTCAGACCGGACTCAGCACAGGACGGCACGCGTTCGGCCATCGCCATGTACTGATCGGCGATCCGATCCAGATCCAGCGGGAATAGGTCAGCGCGGAAGCTGTCCGGCACGCCGTGTTCGAACTGCGCAGGAGCGCCATGTTCGTAGATACCCAGAATCCAGCCGCCACGTTCTTCGCGCGCATACGACTCGTTGTCGGCATCACGCACAACTGGATGCTCGGGGTTGCCCGCTTCACGCCATTTGACCAGCTCGGGGTCTTTGTCCATGACGATGAAGGTATGCTCGACCGGGATCGCGGGCAACTTGATACCCAGCATTTTCGCGGTCCGCTGTGCGTGGTTGCCTGACGCGGTCACAACATGTTCGGCGGTGATCACAACCTGCTCATCTGACGGAATGAGGTTGCCGCCCTTTTCGACCATCTTAGTGCAGGTGACTTCCCAGTGAGTACCGTTCCAGCGGAACGCATCGGCCTGCATCTTGCGAACGATGTCGACACCGCGCTGACGCGCACCTTTGGCCATCGCCTGGGTCACGTCCGCAGGGTTAATGTAGCCGTCTTCAGTGTGATAGATCGCGCCTTTCAAGTCGGAAGTTTCGATCAGAGGCCAACGTTCCTTGATTTGCTCGGGCGTCAGCCACTCATATGCAACATCACAAGTTTCCGCTGTGGATGCATAGAGCATGTATTCATCCATACGCTCTTGCGTCTGTGCCATACGCAGGTTTCCGACTACGGCGAAGCCTGCATTCAAGCCGGTTTCTTCCTCTAGTGTCTTGTAGAAATCGACTGAGTACTTGTGGATGTGGGTCGTGGCATACGACATGTTAAACAACGGCAACAGGCCCGCTGCGTGCCAGGTGGAACCGGATGTCAGTTCGTCCCGCTCGATCAGCATCACATCATCCCAGCCCGCTTTGGCAAGGTGATAGGCAATCGAGGTCCCGACGGCGCCGCCGCCAACGACCAGTGCTTTGACTTGGGTTTTCATAGCCGGGTGTCTCCCCTTGAATTCAGTTGACACCATATGGCGCATTTGAGGGGCTCGACGCGACATTCATCCGACCAGTGATATAAGAAAAGCGACCTGAGCGTTGCACCAGGTCGCTTTCCAACAGTCGATCTGACGTGTTATCCGCCCCCCAATTTGCACCTTTTGAACGTTCCGGTGGTTGCGCAATCAATGCCCGTTCCGGAACCGCCTCGGTTTACCCGCACGGCAGTTTCTGCTTCGGAATCAGAGCTACCAAAGGCTGACAACAGTCCGGACAGGAAGCCTTCATTTTCGTTTACAGATGCGACTTCTTCAGAGGTTTCCTGATCTTTGAATTTGGCGAACAAATTTCCAAAGAAACCCTCGTCATCTCTGTCTGCCTGCTGCATCTCGTCTTCAAGCAAATCTGTCAGTCCTTTGCGGTATCCGACCTGAACCAAATCATCCGCAGATTCGATTCTGTTCGCGGTCAAGTCGAAGGTGTCTGCCGGCAAACCGTATTGCGCGGCCAAAGTATTTGCGACAAGAGACAACCCATCAATGTTTTCTAGCTTCAAACGCGCCAGCTCGCTGCGAAGCTTGACAAACTCGCCGCGCAAGGCGGCCATGTTTGTCGCCAGTTCACTTTCTCGTTCAGCATCAAAAACGGTATCGTTGCCGACGCCAGGCACTTGCTTTTGAAGCAGTGCGTTCAATCCGTCATAATCCAGTCGATCCAGAAACGCTCGCAGCATAGGCGCTGGTGCATCGGAATAGACTTGCAAACGAATTTCTTCGCCCAGTCCGATTGTAGCCTTGTAGATTTCAAACCGAGGTTCGACCTCAAGGTCCGTCAGGCTCGCCGTGATCATTGACCAAAACTTTCGATTTTTCACTGTGACGGGTTTGTATCGGCTGTTTTCAAACCTGAAATACGCAGCACCACCAATTATGCCGAATGGAGTGTAGCCACTCGATCCTGCGCCCAACCCTTCGACAGACCTGACGATGTTGCCAGTCAGTGTATTGGATTTAGCGTCTTTCCTGAGTTTCGCCTGTAGCCAGACCGTATGCTCGCCGCTTTCGTAGACCCAACTAGAATTATCGAGTTTTCTGACCAGTTGTTCGGTCTCTTGCACAGCAACTCTTTTTGCAATTGGACGAGCAGCTTCACTTATTCCGTCCTGCAAAACACCTTCTCGGGCATCGCGTGTAAAATCTGCATCCACGATCGAACGACGCACCCAGCCTTCGCCCGAATCCGGCAGGTACGGCTTGGCCCCCTCTCGCCAACGCTTCTGCCTTTCGCGTTCAACTTCTTCCGCGACTAGCTCCGCCTGATATAAGTTGAACCGCTGATTAATCGTGTCGACATATCCGTTGAAGGACAACCTGCCTTCGACTTTCTTATCCTGCTGATAATAATCCAGACCTACGACAACCACGACGGCAATCAACAAAAACCCAATGAAACGCAACGCGCCCATGAATAACCTCGGAATCAAATACTGCTCTTTCCTAGATCATTCACCTAAGATTGAGGCGCTGTTATGGCCGAACCCAACAATCGCGGTCAAAGTACCTTGCCCGGATTCATGATGTTATCGGGATCCAGCGCTGCTTTGATCGCCGCCATATAATTTGTCGCCGCACCAAGTTCTTTCACCAGATAGGGGCGTTTACCCTGCCCGATTCCGTGTTCTCCGGTACAGGTGCCCTCCATCGCAATTGCAAGATCATTTAGCCAACCGACGAATTCCTCTGCACTTGCGACCTCTTTTGCGTCATCCATGTCGATTAACAGAAGTGTATGGAAGTTACCGTCACCAACATGACCCACGATTGGGGCCAGCAAACCCAATTCAGCGGCCTTATCCTGTGCGGAGGTCACACATTCGGCCAAACGCGAGATCGGAACACATACATCCGTAGAAATGCCCCGCGCGCCTGGGCGCAGTTGTAGGCTGGCCCAATACATATCGTGCCGGGCCTGCCACAGCTTGTTGCGCTCTTCGGTTGTCGTAGTGGTGGTGATATCGCTGCCACCAAATTCTTCCGCGATTTGGCCAAAGGTCTCTGCCTGTTCCGCTGCACCGCTGTCCGAACCGTGAAATTCCAGCAGCAGCAGTGGCGTTTCTGGCAAATCCAGTCCCGAATAAGCGTTTGCCGCTTTGACCGACATCTGATCCAGCAATTCGATCCGCGCAACCGGGATACCATACTGAATAGTCATCATCACAGCCTGACAGGCTGCATCCACCGATGGAAACGAACAGCGAGCTGAACTGATGGCCTCGGGGATACCCTGCAATCGCAATGTGATTTCGGTGATTATTCCCAGTGTGCCTTCGGCACCGATTAGCAAGCGGGTCAGATCAAAACCCGCCGAAGATTTTCGCGCACGATGCCCCGTGCGGATCACTTGCCCGTCCGGCATCACGGCCTCAAGGCTAAGCACATTATCTTTCATTGTCCCATAACGCACAGCATTGGTGCCAGACGCGCGTGTCGCGGCCATTCCACCCAGCGACGCATTCGCGCCCGGATCAATCGGGAAGAACAACCCCTGATCCCGCAGATGGGTGTTCAATTCGGCTCGGGTGACACCCGGTTGGACAACGCAATCTAGATCACCGACATTAACCGCCAATATCTTGTTCATCTGACTCAGATCGACGGATATGCCACCAGCAGGAGCGTTCACATGACCTTCGAGCGAGGTGCCTGTTCCGAATGGGATGACTGGCACCTTGTGCTCGGCACAGGTCCTGACGATATCGGCCACTTCTTCGGTTGAATGCGGGAAGACGACTGCGTCCGGACTCTGGTTTTCAATCCACGTTGTCGTGTGCCCGTGCTGCTCGCAGATCGCAGCACCAGATTGCAGCCGGTCTGCGAACCTCTGCTTCAAAATTCCCAGCGCCGTGTCGATCCCGGCCTCGTTTCGCGGCAAAGCAGTTGCCTGCACCATTGCGTTCCCCTTTTCTCAGGCCACAGCCTAAAGCATTGCAGGCACAACCTGATCTGGCGGGCGATGACCGTCTTCGAAGGTCTTGATGTTGATAATGACTTTCTCACCCATCTCGATCCGACCCTCAAGCGTCGCCGAGCCCATATGGGGCAGCAGCACCACATTCGGCAATTGCCGGAGGCGTGGGTTCACATCTGTGCCCTGTTCATAAACATCCAGACCAGCGCCCGCGATCTCACCGGCGCGGATCATGCGTGTCAGGGCGTTCTCATCGACGACTTCACCGCGTGATGTATTCACGATCACGGCCGTGGGTTTCATCAATTTCAAACGCCGCGCATTCATCAAATGAAAGGTCGAAGGGGTCGACGGGCAGTTGATCGAGATGACGTCCATCCGCGCCACCATCTGATCAAGACTATCCCAATAGGTCGCCTCAAGTTCCTGTTCAATCTCGGGGCGCAACCGGCGGCGGTTGTGATAGTGAACCTGCATTCCAAACGCGCTGGCACGTCGCGCAACGGCCTGCCCTATCCGGCCCATCCCAAGAACACCCAAGCGGCGACCACCGACCCGGCCACCCAGCAAGGCCGTCGGGGCCCAACCGGCCCAATCGCCCTTTTGCATCACACCTAACCCCTCGGGGATACGTCGTGTAACCGCCAGGATCAGAGCCATAGTCATATCAGCAGTATCGTCAGTTAGTACTCCTGGTGTGTTCGAGACAAGGATCCCGCGCTGCCTCGCCGTCGCCACATCAATATTGTCGACACCGGCACCATAATTGGCGATCAGTCGCAATTTCTCACCAGCCTGCCCCAGGATACCGCCATCAATTGTATCGGTTATCGTCGGAACCAGCACATCTGCTGTGTTCACTGCCGCCACCAGCTCTTCGCGAGTCATGGGATCGTCGGTGTCACGCAGTTTTACATCGAAAAGCTCGCTTAGCCGTGTTTCCACCGCTTCGGGCAACCGTCGCGTAACGACAACACTCAGACGTTCTCTTGGCACCTTGACCCTCCTACCGCTTTGCAAACTGCCGCGCGCCATGGCATCGTGGCGCAGGATTACACGGGGCACAAGAACCCCTTGGGCATCGTCTCAACCTTTTTTGCATACGATCCACAGGCATAAGAGCAGACAGGCAGTGAGTGCTAGTTTTTCAGTGAATCGCCATTTTGTGGTGTTGATATCGGTTTTCCTGCTCGTGCTCGGCGCAGTGGCCGTGTCCGCGCAGGAAAAACGCGGTCCAGTGACGAATCTACCGCTTCCACGATATGTCTCGATGAAAGCCGCCGAGGGTAATGTCCGTCGCGGCCCTTCGCTGACTCACCGAATCGATTGGGTGTTCAAACGCCGTGGCATGCCGCTGCAGATCACGGCCGAATATGGAAACTGGCGCAAGGTTCAGGATCGCGACGGTGCCGGGGGTTGGGTGCATTACGCGCTGCTTTCAGGTGTGCGGACAGTCCTAATCGAAGCCGACTTGCTGCCGGTTTACGCGATGCCCGATCCCAAGTCGCAGGTGAACGCGCATTTTGAAACCGGCGTCGTCGCCCGGCTTGAAAAGTGCTCACCCGATTGGTGCCGCATCTCGGCAGGCGGCTATCGGGGCTGGACCCTGAAAAGCAATCTTTGGGGGGTCGAACCCGCCGAGATTCGGGAATGACGTGCGTGCGCGACAGCGCCGACTGAGCTACTCCGCGCCTGCAGCGCTGCCGCGTTTGGCCAGTTCCTGATCCAACAACAGCAGGTTCCATCGGTCCCCGCTGGCCGCCTTGGCCTTATCCAGGATCGATGTGAACAGGTCTTCTTCCTCTATCTGTTCGGACAGGAACCAGTTCAGCATATTCTGTGTGCTGTATTCTTTGACCTCATGCGCCAGCTCAAACAACGCGTTGATCTGGCCCGTCACGGTTTGCTCCTGCGCCAGCGCCTGCTCCAGTACATCAACGGGTGATTCATAGTCCGTTTGCGGTTTTGCGATGCCGTCGAGATTTACCCTCCCACCCCGCTTGGCGATAAAGTCGAATATACGCATTGCATGGGTTTCCTCTTCGGCAGAATGCCCCCGAAACCAACTGGCGAATCCAGGCAGATCCTGCGCTTCAAAATAAGCCGACATCGCCAAGTAGGTGTACGAAGCGTGGAGCTCATTGTTGATCTGCTTATTCAATGCTTCTGCAACTTGCGGGTTCAGTTTCATTGCTCGCTCCTTTTTCGTGCTGGTTAGCGGACTTTATCTAGCTAGGTCCGAAGCCAAAGACATTCAACTGATAAAGGTAATTTTTATCGCTATTAATCAATAATTTACTCCAATTCTTGTGCTATTGAAACGCAGTCGCAGGAACGAAAGTTGTGGCGCATTGCGGATTGTATCTCGCGATCGCAAAACCAAGGATTGCCAGTTGGATTTTCGTTTTAGAGATCTAGCTTCGCCTCAAACAATCGCCTGACCCATATTCGACCATCCCTACGATCCAACCGCCATCAAACTAAATTGCATATCCACATCAAAATTGTCCAAAAAAGCCCTTGAACCCTGAAAGCAACAGTCGTAGATAGCCGCTCACCGTTGGGGTGTAGCCAAGTGGTAAGGCAGCGGTTTTTGGTACCGTGTATCGTAGGTTCGAATCCTACCACCCCAGCCATGATTTTCCCGGAAATCACATACCGAGAAGTTGCACGCCGATTAAAGCGTGTTTTCAGCGGCTTAAGATCCAGCAACTTCAACTGAGATCCGAGCGTGTGCGCAACAGTAGTCGATTTCCGACCACAGTCCCAGGTCGCGATTCCGACGGTACGAGTTTGGTGTGTTTCGGAGAGGCGGCAGATCAGAGGGCAGAGAAGCGCTTGTGTTGATATGACCAGATCACCGGGAATCCCGACTTGATCAGGTAGTCCATTGTCAGGCCATCAGTTTGTTCGCCTGAATCGATGGCATCCAGAGCATCAGGCACCAGCATGGCCAGATCGACCACATCCTGCACCCGGCGTTTGGAGGTACCTTCTTTTTCTACAATCTCAGAAAACGTTGGCCATCGACGATCATCACCAGCCACTGACGCACTTTGATGACACTGTGAACAGGTATTTGATCAATCTGGGGCGGCTCATCGCCAAGATGCAGTTTCAATTCCACGCCTTTCCGGTGCATCCGGTATAGCGCTGCTATGGTCGGTTCAGCGTTGGGTTCCACCCAATTTGCATTGGAACAGCAAGCGCTAAGCCCGCTTCAGAATTGGGTGTTTCGCGATGCTTTCAGCACCAACGGACACCATTTGTTTGAACGTATCTTCTACTTCCAACACACCGCAACCAGGGGTTATTAATATTTATCAAGTACTTAAACTTGATATCTCTTATTACTAAAATTTTAGTTTGACAGCAGCGCCGAATATCACCGATGCTGTTTGCCATCCGGTCTGCACCGGATCACATAATCTTTGGGAGGAGACAGATGCGGAGACATCTACTTTCCGCCGTGGCGGCAGCGGCCGTCATTGCGGGGCATGGTCCTGCTTGGGCCGACGAAGCCGCAGCACAACGTTGGATCGACGACGAATTCCAGCCATCGACCTTGTCGAAGGATGAACAGTTGTCCGAAATGAAGTGGTTCATCGAAGCTGCACAACCGTACTCGGGCATGGAAATCAATGTCCTGTCCGAGGGTATCCCGACGCATTCCTATGAATCCGAGGTTCTGACCAAGGCGTTCGAGGAAATAACCGGGATCAAGGTCAATCACCAGATTCTCGGCGAAGGCGAAGTGGTTCAGGCCGTACAGACTCAGCTACAAACCGGACGGAATCTGTATGATGGCTATGTCAACGACAGCGACCTGATCGGGACACATTCGCGCCTGCAGTTGGCCTATCCGTTGACCGATATGATGGAAGGTGATTGGGCGGCGACAACCTCGCCAACGCTGGATCTGGATGACTTCATGGGCATTCAGTTCACCACCGGCCCTGATGGCAAGCTTTATCAATTGCCTGACCAGCAGTTTGCGAACCTATATTGGTTCCGCAAGGACTGGTTCGATGACGAAGCCAACAAGGCCGCGTTCAAAGAGAAATACGGCTATGATCTAGGCGTTCCGGTCAACTGGTCGGCCTACGAAGACATCGCCGAGTTCTTCACCAATGACGTGAAAGAAGTCGATGGCACCACGATCTATGGCCACATGGATTATGGTAAGCGCGCGCCTGACCTCGGCTGGCGCATGACTGACGCCTGGCTGTCGATGGCCGGCGCCGGTGACGTGGGTGAACCGAACGGCGTTCCCGTCGACGAATGGGGCATCCGCATGGAAGCGGGCACCTGTAACCCTGTTGGCGCGTCCGTTTCGCGTGGTGGTGCTGCGAACGGCCCGGCTGCGGTCTATGCGATCCGCAAGTGGGATGAATGGCTGCGGGCTTATGCGCCTCCGGGTGCGGCGTCTTATGACTTCTACCAGTCGTTGCCAGCGCTTAGCCAAGGCAACGTGGCTCAGCAGATCTTCTGGTACACCGCCTTCACCGCAGACATGGTGAAGCCGAAGTCCGAAGGCAACAACACCGTGGATGACGAAGGCACGCCGCTGTGGCGGATGGCGCCCAGCCCGCACGGCCCCTATTGGGAAGAAGGCCAGAAGGTTGGTTATCAGGACGTGGGGTCGTGGACCTTCCTGAAGTCGACGCCTGCGGATCGTGCTCAGGCGGCTTGGCTCTATGCCCAATTCGTGACGTCCAAGACTGTCGACGTGAAGAAATCCCATGTGGGCCTAACCTTCATCCGCGACAGCTCGGTCAACCACGAGTCGTTCACCGAGCGCGCACCCAAGCTGGGTGGTCTGGTCGAGTTCTACCGCTCACCCGACCGTGTGGCATGGTCACCGACCGGCATCAACGTGCCGGACTATCCGAAGCTGGCCCAGATCTGGTGGCAGCAGATCGGTGACGTGAACTCGGGCGCCTTCACCCCGCAAGAGGCGATGGACCGTCTGGCAGAAGAGATGGACATCACTATGGCCCGGATGCAGGCCGCTGACGAAAGCGCCGGTGTCTACGGTGGCTGTGGTCCGCGTCTGAACGAGCCGCAGGATGCCGCCTTCTGGTTGGAAAAGCCGGGCTCGCCCAAGGCCAAGCTTGAGAACGAAAAGCCGCAGGGCCAGACCGTCAACTATGACGAACTGGTTCAGCGCTGGCAGTCTCAGTAAGCAAACGAAACCGGGGGTGCCGTGTGCGGCATCCCCACCCCAAGGCCAGTGCGACGCACTGAAGGACCGGAACCCACGGACATGATCGAACTTAAAGACGCCACCAAACGGGTTGGCAATGTCATCCATATCAAGCCTACGAACCTGACGCTCAAGACTGGCCATTTCAATGTGCTGTTGGGCGCTACGGGGTCGGGCAAAACCTCGCTGATCAAGATGATGGCAGGGCTGGACCCGATCGCCTCAGGCAAAGTTCTGATGGACGGGCAGGACGTCACCAAGCTGAACACGCAAAAGCGGCAGATCAGTTTGGTACACCAGTTCTTCGTGAACTACCCGCATATGACCGTTTTCGACAACATCGCCTCGCCCTTACGCGTGGCTGGGATGGCAAAATCCGAAATCGAAGGCCGTGTCGAAGAGGCCGCCGACTTGCTGCAGTTGCGCCCAATGCTACAGCGCCGTCCGCATGAGTTGTCAGGTGGCCAGCAGCAGCGTACCGCGCTGGCCCGCGCGATTGCAAAGGAAAGCCGCGCAGTGTTTCTTGACGAACCACTGGCCAACCTCGATTACAAGCTGCGTGAAGAACTGCGTGAACAACTGCCCGACCTGTTCGCCGGGCGCGGGGCCGTGGTCGTCTATGCCACCTCGGAACCGGAAGAGGCGTTGATGCTTGGCGGCTACACCGCTTTGATGGAGGACGGGCGCGTCACCCAATTTGGCCCCACCTCAGATATCTATCGCAACCCCGAGAACATCTCTGCAGCTCGTGTGTTCTCTGACCCGCCCATCAACGTGGCGCGCATCACTGTGTCTGATGCGCAGGCGCAATTGGTCGGCGGTGGAGGCTGGAAAGTCACCGATATAGCCGATGGTGACTACTTGGTCGCCGTGCGTCCTCACCGGGTGACCCCGTTCCGCTCTTCCGACGCCGACGTGGAGCTGACTGGGCGGGTCATCGTGACCGAGCTTTCGGGCTCGGATTCCAGCGCGCACTTCCAACATGGGGATGAGGCGTGGGTATCCCTGGCCTCGGGTGTCCATCCCTATCAGGTGGGTGAAGACCACAGCTTCTACATGAACCCGGCCCATTGCCGGTATTTCGGCCAAGACGGCAAAAGGATAGCCTGACATGGCACAAATCAAGCTTGCAAACCTGCGACACAGCTATTTCCCCAATCCCAACGGGCCACAGGATTACGCCCTGAAGGAAATCGACGTCACCTGGCGCGATGGCGGCGCCTATGCGCTGCTGGGGCCATCAGGATGCGGCAAGTCAACGCTGCTGAACATCATCTCGGGGTTGCTGACGCCTTCCGAGGGACAGATTCTGTTCGATGGTCAGAACGTTACTGCCTTGCCCCCAGATCAACGCAACATTGCGCAGGTGTTCCAATTCCCGGTGATCTACGACACGATGACTGTGGGCGAAAATCTGGCCTTCCCGTTGAAAAACCGGGGAGTCGACCCTGCAACGATCAAACGTCGCGTCGATGAGATTGCAGAGATGCTGGACGTTACGGATATGCTGAATACCCGGGCCTCAGGTCTGAGCCCGGACAACAAACAGAAAATCTCGATGGGTCGCGGGTTGGTGCGCGACGACGTGAACGCGGTGATGTTCGATGAGCCGCTGACTGTTATCGACCCACATCTGAAATGGAAACTGCGGTCCAAGCTGAAAGAGCTGCACCAGCGCGTCAAAGCCACGATGATCTACGTCACGCACGACCAGACCGAGGCGCTGACCTTCGCGGACGAAGTAGTCGTGATGCAGGAAGGCGAAGTCGTGCAGATCGGCACCCCTGTGGAACTGTTCGAACGCCCTCAGCACACATTTGTCGGCCATTTCATCGGCTCTCCTGGCATGAATGTGCTGCCGTGCGAAGCAAAGGGCGATCGGGCCCTGTTCGAAGGCCATGAAGTGATGCTGGAAGGCCAGACCCACGGTGACGGAGGCCGCACCGATCTGGGTATCCGGCCT
Source organism: Ruegeria sp. A5 (assembly GCF_056543005.1). Classification (NCBI taxonomy): domain Bacteria; kingdom Pseudomonadati; phylum Pseudomonadota; class Alphaproteobacteria; order Rhodobacterales; family Roseobacteraceae; genus Ruegeria; species Ruegeria sp. A5. Next base: position 15,466 of record NZ_JBQGAV010000004.1, on the reverse strand, counting down.
GAATATATAAGCTTTGGCGAAACCGGCATCCCTGCCCATGTCACCAAGGTCGCAGATATCGGGCGACACTATGTGGTCAGTGCCATGGTCGGTGATACGCCGGTGAAAGCCGTAGCAGAACACAATGCGCCCAACCCTGGCTCACATGTGTACCTGCAATTCAAACCCGAACAATCTCGCGTCTACCGCGACGGCTGGATCGCAACCGAGGAGCGGACGCGATGAGAACGGAAAACCAAAAAGCATGGTTCTTTGTCCTGCCGGTGCTGGCGCTGGTCGCGTTTAATGCGCTGGTGCCGATGATGACGGTGGTCAACTATTCGGTGCAGGAGACCTTCGGTAACAACCAGTTCTTCTGGGAAGGACTGGGCTGGTTCGAACAGATCCTGCGTTCCGACCGGTTTCAGGCAGCTCTGGGACGGCAGTTCCTGTTCACCTTTCTGATCCTGCTGATCGAGGTGCCGCTTGGTATCATCGTGGCGCTTTCCATGCCGCGCAAAGGGTTCTGGGTGCCGGTCTGTCTGGTCCTGATGGCCCTGCCGATGCTGATCCCGTGGAATGTGGTCGGCTCGATGTGGAATATCTTCACTCTGCCCAAGATCGGCTTGCTGGGGTACTTCCTGAATGACGTCCTGGGCATCAACTATGACATGACGCAGCAACCTTTGTCGGCCTGGATCACCGTGATCGTCATGGATGTCTGGCACTGGACGTCGCTGGTTGTGCTGCTGTGTTATGCGGGCCTCGTGTCGATCCCGGATGCCTATTATCAGGCCGCTAAGATCGACGGTGCCAGCCCGTGGTCAGTGTTTCGCTATATCCAGCTGCCCAAGATGAAGACTGTCCTAACCATCGCCGTTCTGCTGCGCTTTATGGACAGTTTCAACATCTATACCGAGCCTTTCGTTCTGACCGGCGGTGGCCCCGGCAACTCAACCACCTTGCTGTCGATCGATCTTGTAAAGATCGCGCTGGGACAGTTCGACCTTGGCCCTGCGGCCGCGATGAGCCTGATCTACTTCGCCATCACGCTGCTGGTCAGCTGGGTCTTCTACACTCTGATGACAAAGGATGACGCGCAATGAAGAAGCGGTCCCTTATCCCGATCCTCTATATCGCGTTCCTGATGCTGCCGATCTATTGGCTGGTGGCGATGTCCTTCAAGACCACGAACGAGATCCTGTCGGGCTTTTCCCTGTTCCCCCAGACCTTCACGCTGGAGAACTACATTACCATCTTCACCGATCCGACGTGGTATTGGGGCTATATCAACTCGATAATCTACGTGACGATCAACACGGTGCTGTCGGTCTGTGTAGCGCTGCCAGCGGCCTATGCGTTCTCGCGCTATCGGTTTCTGGGCGACAAGCAGTTATTCTTCTGGCTGCTGACCAACCGGATGGCGCCAGCGGCGGTGTTCGCGCTGCCCTTCTTCCAGCTCTATTCGTCAATCCACCTGTTCGACACCTATCTGGCCGTGGCGCTCGCGCACACGCTGTTCAACGTGCCGCTGGCGGTCTGGATTCTCGAAGGCTTCATGCGCGGCATCCCGAAAGAATTGGATGAGACAGCCTATGTCGACGGCTATTCTTTCCCACGCTTCTTCGTGACGATCTTCCTGCCCAACATCAAAGCGGGTGTCGGCGTCGCGGCCTTCTTCTGCTTCATGTTTTCATGGGTCGAGATGCTGCTGGCCAAGACCCTCACCGCGGTCGAGGCCAAGCCCATCGCCGCCGTGATGACCCGCACCGCCTCCAGCGCGGGGTATGAGTTGGGTCTGCTGGCAGCCGCGGGAACACTGACCATTATCCCTGGTGCCATTGTCATCTGGTTTGTCCGCAACTACATCGCGCGCGGTTTCGCGATGGGCCGTGTGTGAGGTTCGATATGCGTAGACTTCTTCTCACCCTCCCCTTCCTGCCTTCGATGGCATTCGCCCAGCAAGCCGGATGGGGCAATGTTGGCCAGCAAGAGGAAAAGGGATTCTCGTGGACCGCCCCTCTTTGGCCTGATTTCTGGATGGCCTGGACCCCGGCGACGTTGGCGGTATTCGTGGGTATCTTCGCGGCCATCGCACTAATTGGACTATTGGAAGGGTTCAAGTTCCGCGACGGCCTTGAACGTCGCGGTGCACTTGGTCTGACAACCACGTTGGGCGATCGGTTGTTCATAACACTGCTCGGCTCGACCTATATCTTCCTTGCCTGGCTTGGGATGGTAGGCCAACCTGTATGGACGCCACTTTTCCTGTCCATCGGTTGGGGCGTCTTCGTCTTCTGGAAAGTTTAAGCTTTGAGAAACAGCGAAAGGATGCTTGTCTGTCAGGCATACTAAATAATGGCGACACCGAGATCGATGCGAAAGAAAAAGACAACAAATCTTCTGACCGACGTGGAACTTGAGTTCATGAACGAACTCTGGGCGCTTGGTCAGGGTTCGGTCCGTGAAGTCCTTGATCGCCTGCCACCTGATCGCAATCTGGCCTACACTTCCGGAGCCACAATTTTGCGTATTCTTGATGAAAAGGGCTTTGTCGAAAGCGAGAAGAACGGCAAGTCGCTGATCTACAGACCCCTTCTGGAGAAGGACAGGTATCAGTCGCGGTCGTTGCAGAATTTGTCCCGGACCCTGTTTGACGACACGCCCGCAACTCTGGTGGCAAGGCTGGTCGATGATGAGGGGCTGACAGAAGATGATCTAGAGGAGATTCGAGCACTGGTAGAGAGGAGACTGCAAAATGACAGCGGTTAAACCGGTTCTCGATGCGTTTCTCGAGTTCAACATAGTGCTTGGATTGTCGGCGCTGATCTGGCTGGCCGTGCGCGGAGGCCTTGCGCTGACGCCCATGCGGTACGGCTTTGTTGCTCAGCTTCGTTCGCTCAAGATACTCTGCATCGGCGTTATGCTCAGCCCGGTTCTGGCGATGGGTGTTTCGGGTTTTGTTGCTCAGGTATGGCCCGGACGGGTTGTTGCGCTGGGGGATATCGCAGTGGCAGCCTATTTGCGCGGCGAAATCGCAATGCCGGCTGCGCAGTTCGAAACCCTTCTGAACACGCGCGAACGCTGGGTTGATCATGTCATGTCAGGCGGCTCTGTTTTTGTGACTTGTGCGTTGATTACACTGGTTTTGGTGGCGGCTGTTCTGGCAATTCGGGTTGCCCTCAACGCGCTTGCAATTCGCAACGCTGTAAGCTCCAGCTTTCTATGGCGACAATCGGCCAAAGTGGACATTCGTCTTTCGGATCGCGTGACCGTACCCTTTGCAGTACGCGGCCTTCGTCGCCGCCACGTTGTTTTGCCCAGCCATCTACTGAACTCGCCACGCGATCTGCGCTTTGCTCTGGCGCACGAGTTTCAGCACATCCGCGCATTGGACGTGGAATGGGAACTGGGTTTCGAGCTTTTACGCCCGTTGCTGTTCTGGAACCCGGCCTATCTGGCTATGAAGCATCAGTTTGACCGGCTTCGCGAATTGGCCTGCGATCAGTCTGTCGTCTCGCGTAAAGGGATTGACGCGACCGACTATACCGCCTGTTTACTGGACTACTGCACACGATCGGTTAAGCTAAAAAGCCCTCGCATTCTTCATGTGGCCTTGGTTAACGGGCCGAAAGCAAAGCATGTTCTGCGACAGCGTGTGATCGCCCTGACCGATGCACCAGTGACGACGACCCAATTGTCGGCTATTTTCGTTGGGTCGGCGCTTTCCCTTGTTGTTGTGCTTGCAATTGGTTCGGCCTCGGTTCGTCAAACTCAGGATTGGAGCCATGATCGTCTTATGCTTTCGACGGTTGTAAACCTTGAACGGCTGGAAGCTCGTAATCAGGGGAATTAACTGGCAGTAGTGTATGTCCAATGCGGGCTGGGGGGTTACACTTGCGGTTAATGCTAGCAAGTTAGTCACAGATTCTGCGCTAAAGTGCTGCTGATTTTCAATAAGTCTGGTTTTGAGGTATCGCTGTCAGCGGCTTTAATGCTGGCGTCCGCGTTGCTCGATATTGATCGACCGAGAACGATTCGATAGCAATTTATGCCATTCCAACCTGCTACAACGCAGCATCGCCATTTCTAAATGAAGGTCTGGTTATACTTCGGTGCTGTGAACGTTCCAAGTTTGGCAGAGAGCCCTTACAACGCCTTCTTATCCGCTATGCGAGCCATTGAAACGCCCCGAAGACGATCTGCCAGCGTACTCGGTCATTCAGCATAGTGAGTGTGTTGTAAACCTTCTTTGTCCCAATTGATCGTGGACAACCGCGCCCGCAGTTGCGCCGGAAACATTCGATGATTTGATTTGCCTGTCGGGGCTGAACCCTTGGGATGCGAAGCAGCTTCTACTCAGAAACCCGCGAACTTCTCAGCGCTGTTCCATTGAAGTTCGCCTTCTATCAGCCCTGACTGCACAAATCACGGATGGAATGCCATCATCAGAAGTGCCTTTCCGCGTTCAGTTGATGCATAGATATTTGCTTTTGCGGCACCTCGTCCCTGTCCATCGGATCAATAATCGCTGGGTGTAGCCCCTCTTTGACCTTATTCTTGTGGCGTATACGACCCGCCTAGATGGGGTTCGTTAGGATGTGGTGGGTATGGTCGCGATCAAACACGCCACCGCCCATGATCTGACCAAGCCCTCTCTCCCTTTTGCTGCTCCGCGGACCGAGTCGGGCGGCTTCGATCTTGACTTTGCGCAAATATCCGTGCCGCGCGTGGTGCGCGTTGAGCATTCGGGGCGTTTCTGCCTCTTTTTCATCCACCCCTAGCGATCTTCCATTTGCGATGTATCCGATGGCGACATCTCAACCCATCCACAACACATTGCGTTTGGATGCAGCAATCTTGTCTCGAATGTGCTCTGCGGTCTCCTCTCGTACAAACTGCGCAAAGCTGAGCAGGACGTTCTGCGTCAAACATCCCATGCTGGTTGCTGTATTGAATCTTCAAGAACATCTGGATCGAACTTACTTTAACGCGCAGGCTCACTGGGCCTTCGCGCGTATTCTCAGCAGACAACCTGTGATCAACTCTGCGATTTCTGACGCCTCAGCTAGCTTGAGATCACGCTGCGATGGCAAATTAGTCATATTCCCTGGCCATTCTGCAGCATGACGTGGCCCGATGCAGCGCCTTGCTTTAAACGCTTGGTGATCAGGGCAATGATATTCGATGAGATCCCCCATTGGACGCCATTCTTACCCATGTTCTCAATAAGGGCGGGTGCGAATTTGGTCCGAACGGCAAAATGCGAGTAACTGGCACCAGGCAAGCCCGCCTTCAGCTGGAATCGCACCAACAACATGGCCGTCGGGCCGCAAAACACGTTGGTATTCCTCAGCGAAACTCTGCAATGGATAGAGGTGCTCGAGAGAATTGAATGTCAGCAGAACATCTGCCACATCAGCCTCTAGAGGTAGTTTATGCGGATTTTGTGGATCGATCAGACGAGTTTCGTAGGAAATTCCCATCTTGCTCAATTGTTCAGCGGCGCTCAGTAGAAACTCTTCGCGTATATCAATCAGAATGTAGTGCAAAGGATTCGTCATAAAGAATGGCAAATGTGGCGCGTAACCGGACCCGATCTCGATCACAGTTTTTCCGGCGAAATCAAATGTACTTAGAACACGGCAACCCGCGTCGTTGATAGACTTTCCGAGCCCTCATCGCTGGTTGGCCCGATAAAAATCCGCGCACGCTTTCTCCAATTCGTCCCACATTGGATCTTTACGGTCCGAAATCAAACCGTAGCGGTCGCGATCACCGAAGAGGGGAATCTTGACGAAAGGGAGACGGTGACCGACAGCGATAGTTCTTTTCATTGACAAGCCCTTAAAAATCGGATCTTCGTCCAAACCAGATTAGATGGTTCCCTTCCTAGAAATTCAGATGCAATCGCATCTACGTTAATCTCAGTGTGGCATGCAACCTTGTAGAACCATCGCAATGATTTGGCTCGTTACTTGTCATTCATCTGGCCATTGTGGACCTGTCACGAATTGTTGCCGTTCTGATTTCTCGCCTAAGCGACCTTTGGTTCGCAGGCCAATGGGCTTTTCCAGCGCAAGGCTAAGCGGCATTCGAAACAAGCCTTGCCACAACATTCAACTGACTCAGCAATTGCCGAAGGCAACCTGAAGAGCGCTGTCAACTGTTCGCGCAAATTCAGGTTCGTAGCCCTTGATGAACTGTTTGCGCGCGACTCTCAACGACCCAACCTTATTGATCGGAAATGGTTGATGGCATCTCTCCAACAAAGTCAGAGGTTTTCTGCTAGACATATTTAATGCCCTATGATTTCTAGCCAGAACGCCGATAACACTTTTTTGATCGAACCCAGAGCGTTGTACCGGAGGGCAACATGAGTCTTTTCAGCGGTGCGAGAGTATTGTTTCTCGCCCCACATACTGACGACGTAGAGCTTGGGTGTGGAGCGACGCTTGCCCGATGCATGGAGGAGTGCGAAACCGTTGATGTCGCAGTGTTTTCCACGGCCGCGCAATCCTTGCCTAGTGGCCTCGACAAGGACCACCTAAAACGTGAGTTTTTTGCTGCTATGGAAACTTATGATATTCCCAAAGAGCGGCTGCACGTATTTGATTATCAAGTAAGGCGCTTGAATTATTCGCGCCAAGACGTTCTCGAAGATCTGGTGCAACTCCGAAGTAAAATCAAACCAAACATAATTTTTACGCCTTCCGGTGGTGATGTTCATCAGGATCATCAAGTCGTTCACAATGAGTCACTGCGCGCCTTTAAAACGACCACCATGCTGGGCTATGAATTGCCTTGGAACAACTTCCGCTTTGAGAGCCGGGTTTTTGTGCACGTAACGGAAGAGCATTTGGCGGCGAAGCAAAGAGCGTTACAGTCATATGAGTCTCAGATCTTGAAGAACCGCAACTATTTTGAATCTGAATTTATTCGGGGGCTGGCCGCCGTTCGTGGCATCCAACAAGGTGTCAAATACTCAGAAGCATTTGAACTGATTACGCTAAAGGTTTGATCCGTGCAATTCCAATCAATTAATTCCGAAGATCTTTGCTCGTTTCTAACAAAAATTGGGGTTGCCCATACCGTTGTCGGAGACCATCGCGACTTTATCGGCCCTGCTCCGATTGGAAAAAGTGAAAAAATAAATCTTACCTGGTCGCGCGAGGTATCTGCCGACGTAATCTCTGTTTCGGCAAGTGTTTTGATTCTGCCCGAAGCCAAAGCAAAAGATGCGGTGGTTCAGAGCGATAAGGTATTGATTTTGGTGGATAACCCCCGTGACACCTTTAGAATGATCCTGGCTGGACTCTACGACGATGAAATCGCTTTCTCAAAGGGCCTCCACGACGAAACTATGTTTGCCCAAACGTCCGAGAATACCTGGATTGCTCATTCTGCATCTGTATCAAAAGAAGCAGTACTTGGCGCAGATGTAATTATTCATCCAAATGTGACCGTCTACCCAGGTGTAAGCATTGGCGACAACGTCGAGATTTGTTCTGGTTGCGTCATCGGGGCGCCTGGCTTCGGACATGTACGTCAGCCAAATGGTGCCCTTAAGCCGTTTCCACACCTCGGTGGTGTCGTAATCGGGAACGATGTCTCTATTGGGTCGAACACCTGTGTTGATAGTGGAGGCCTGTCGCCCACAATGATTGGCAATGGTGTTCGCATCGGAAACCTTACTCAGATCGCACATAATGTCGAAATTGACGAAGACTGCTTGATAGGAACTAGGTGCCAGGTCGCCGGTGGCACGAAGATCGGTAGCGGAACTGAAATCTGGGCTGGATCGACGATATCGAACAATCGGCGGATTGGACGCAATTGCAATATCAAGATCGGCAGCATCGTCATTTCGCATCTCCCTGACAACACGGTGGTATCGGGGAACTTTGCAATCTCTCATCAGAGAAATCTCGAAATATACGCAGGCCTTCGTGACTCGAAATAAATTATGGATAGCGGTGCTTAAGCTTAGGATAGCTCTAACAGCCTCGTAAATTTGACGATATAGTGTCAATGTTGAACTCCCCTCAATAAGAAGTAACCCGACAAACTCAGGACAAATCGTTTGGCATTTTCAGAGATAGATAAACAGCTGGCCGCAGCTCATGACGCGCAGCAGGAAATTGCAAAATATAGTCAGATCCAGATCGACAACGTTGTGCGAGCACTAGCTTGGGCGATCTATCGACAGGACCATGCGCGCACCCTGGCGGAAATGGCAGTTACCGATACTGGCCTTGGAAACATTGAGGATAAAATACTAAAGAACCGTCGGAAAACATTTGGAACACTTTGCGACTTACTCGCGACTCCAACAGTTGGAAAGATCTTTGAAGATCCAGAGCGCGGCATAACGGAATGGGCAAAGCCTGTTGGCGTCATCGGTAGCCTAACACCCTCGACTAACCCTGCAGCAACTCCGGCAAATCAGGCACTCATGGCGGTCAAGGGTGGAAACTCAATCATAATCAGCCCTTCCCCTGCCGGTTTGCGCACTGCTCAAAAACTGAAATCATATTTCGATGACGCATTGCGAGCTATCGGCGCCCCTACTGAATTGTTCCAAGTGCTACATGCACCTATATCATTCGACAAGGCTGACTATCTTGCACGAAATGTCGACCTTCTCCTGGTCACTGGTGACCAGACAAACGTTCGGAGAGGTTACAGCAGTGGCACACCCTGTATAGGCGTCGGCAAAGGCAATGTTCCTGTAATTGTCGATGAGACCGCGGATATTAAAGACGCGGCCGCGAAAATTGTGGCGTCAAAGACTTTCGACAACGCCACATCCTGCAGTTCGGAAAACTCGGTCATTTTGCTCGAAAGTGTTTACGAAACAATGATTTCAGAGTTAGAGACTGCTGGGGGTTACCTCGCGACTCCTACAGAAGTAGGCAGGATTGAGGAAAAGTTGTTTACAAATGGTGCCGTAAACCGTCAAGCCGTAGGGAAAGACATCTCTACCCTTCAGAAACTGTTTGAAATGAAGCTCCCGAATTCGAAGCGCTTCATATTGGTTCCTCAGTCTCAAATCGGAAAAGAAGCTCCTCTTTCCGGAGAAAAGCTTGCACTTGTACTTTCGGTGTACAAAGCGAAAGACTTTGACGACGCCATCGATATTTGCAACGATATTCTTGACTACGAGGGTGCCGGACATTCCGTAGGCATTCATACCGCTAGAAAAGAACGCTCGGTGGCGCTCGCTGAGAAAGTTGACGTTGCGCGTGTTCTCGTGAACCAGGCTCACACATTCGGAAATGGCGGCGGGATGAATAATGCACTACCATTCACGCTTACCATGGGGTGTGGGACTTGGGGAAAAAATTCCATATCAGAGAATCTTTCGATCAAGCATTTTGTTAACAAAACTGTGCTAGTAGAGACTTACGAAAAGGAAATGCCGAGCCCTGACGAAGCGTTCGGAACCGTCTATGATCCGCAGTTTGACCCCGTTTGATTAGGATGGGGATTATATTTTTCTCTTCCCAAGATATTCCATCTTATGCCTTCGCCCATCGGAAATGAGAAGTAACATGGCTGGGATGTTACCGATTCTGCTAGGCAGTGGTGTGCACACCAATGGGTCTATTCGGATTAGGACGAAGAGAAGTTTTTCTGACCATATTAGGGTGATCTCTAGATCCAAATCATAACTTCAGATAGTTTGACTACAGTAAAAAGATTGGCCAATCAGACAAACAAATCCAAAATTCAGCAATTGACCTCACCACATTAAAGCGAGCAAAAACAGCGATGAATATTGTCAATCGGAAGCGCATCGCAATCTTGAATTACAACGAAGTAACGCAAGATGCGCGTGTTTTTAAACAAGCCCGCGTTCTTGCTGATGCAGGGCATAATGTTCATGTCTTTTGCAACCAGCTTGGAAACCGAGAGAAAAACGAAACGATCTCGAACATCAAGATTAAGCGCTTCCGCTGTTTCGAACGCTCCACTCTGGACAGAGAAATTGTCAACAAACTTCCATTTTTAGAGTACTCGGGAGCAGAAGTAACAAAACGGTTTGACGACTATCTTGAGAAGAAGCGTCAGCTAGAACGCCTTCAGTTTTGCTGCGTACAATCTCCGTTAAACAAATACTATTATAAATCTGCGCGCGGTACCGCTCGAATGCGGCGCAAACTGCATCACAAGGTTATGAGAAGCTTAAGCAAAATAAGCATCGGCGCGCCCGGTGTTGCAAGGCAATATGAACTTATCGCCCAACTTGACCGCGAAAAAAAAGAACTTGCCGCAAGTTGGGTGAGCCTCGGCGCAATTCGGGGGCTGGTATTCATGCAAAACCTGTTACCCGTGCTGGACGACAGTACTTTCGACATAGTTCATGCCCACGATTTGCTAACTTTGCCTGCAGGTGTCGCGCTCGCAAAGCGAGGCAATGGTAAACTTATTTATGACGCTCATGAGTATGAAGCCGAACGTGCCGGACTCCATACAGATGTGCAGGAACTAACGAAGAAACTGGAAGACGATTGCCTGAAGCAAACAGATCATGTGATCACAGTTTCTAAGGGAATTGCTGAACTCTACTCTAAGCGCTTCACAAAGAGTAAGCCTACTTTAATCTATAACTCACCCGACATTGCTCGAAGTGAAACTAACCGAGGCGGAAACCGGCTACGTGATCTGCTAGATTTGCCAGAAGACGTTCCATTGATCGCTTACATTGGTGGGATCCAACGAGAAAACCGTGGCGTGGACAAACTCGCTGCAGCATTAGTCCACTTACCTGGTTTTCATATTGCAAACCTTGGGCCACGCAAGGAACCCAACGACGCTTGGATTATGGGTATCGCCGAGGAACTGGGCGTTGCTGACCGAATTCACTTGCTGGCGCCCGTTCCTGCCGAAGCAGTACCCTACGTTGTATCAGATGCTACGCTTGCAGCGAGCGCTTCACAAAACATCGGGTTAAGTTATCTACATTCGATGCCGAACAAACTGTTTGAGGCCACATTTGCTAGGCTACCGGTTTGCGTTCCAGATCGCCCTGATCAAAGGGAATTTGTCAGAGTATTGGGTCATGGCGTCGCTATGGATCAAACCGACCCACTTGCTATCGCCGTAGCCATAAAGAAAGTTGCTGAGAACCGCGAAGCCTATAAACTCACGGATACCTCCCTCGATATACTTAACAAAGAGTATAGCTGGAACGCGCAGGCGAAACGGTTGTTGGAGCTGTACGAAAGACTTTCCGTCGATAGGGATTTTGGCACAAATGGCAACCTGAACTAAAAGCGGGTTGACGCATCTGAACGCTCGGCTCAGGTTGGTGCATCGCGGCGCAATCCCAGGAAAATGACGCTAGGTGCCGTTACCCATCGACCAACGATCCGGTTCAGGCTGGATGCGAGGTACAATCCGACCGCGTTCAAATGGAAGACTGGTTCGAGCAAAACTGCAATCCGACGATAGCCGCCGCGACCAAATTGTCTGGCCGTTCGATCATGATGGCAATCAACCGGTTCTCCACTGCAGTCATTCTCCGCGGTGATCCTGAACGCAGCTTTAAGCTGCAATTGGCGGGTCTCAGTCCAGGCGGAGCTCATTAAGTTACATTGAGAAGCAGGAGCTTCAAAGGAAGCTGCACATCGTAACGGCTTTTGATTAACGGTTTTGCTTCATCACCCCTTTAAGTCAGAGCAAAGCGACGTGTCGCTTGCAAGATGATCAATAAGTGCGCGCACGCGGGTCGTCAGTCGGCGATTCTGCGGAAAAAGTGCGGCGACCACATAGGGTGTAACGCGATTCTCGGCGAAGAGCTCGACCAATTCTCCTGTCTTTAGAGCTTCTGAAACGGTGTACGCCGGACAACGGGCAACCCCTATTCCCGTGGCTGCCAGCCGTGCTGATGCTGCCGGTGCATTGGCGCGAAGCCGACCGTTAACATGGACCGCAAATTCCCGACCTTCTAAATCGAAGCGCCAGATCGTAGGATCCGTCATGTTGCCGTCTAAAATGCACTCATACGCCTCCAGTGCACGCGGATGCGCCGGCATACCTGTGCGCTTCAAATAGTCTGGAGATGCACAGACTAGCAAAGGCATTGGGCCAAGCTGGCGTACTTTAAGTGAACTGTCTCTCATCGGTCCGATGCGGATCGCGAGATCCAAACCTTCGTCAATAATTGACACCCTTCGATCCGAGAGACGAAGGTCGATTTCAACTTCCGGATGCTGTGCGGCGAATACCGCAAGAGAAGGCGCGAGCCGCACTGATCCAAATCCCGTCGGAGCCGAGATATGGATGACACCGCGTAAAGCCGTTTGTTGGTTCCTGACGGTTTCTTCCAACTCGTCGAACCCGTCAAGAAGTGGTTCACACATCGCCAGATACGTGGCGCCGACATCCGTCAGGGATACACTGCGTGTGGTTCTGTTCAGAAGCTGAACGCCTAGCGCTTCTTCCAGATCCGCGACGTATTTGCTAACCTGCCGCGCGGATCGTCCCATACGCTGTGCGGCAAGTGTGAAAGAGGCGTTCTTTGCGACAAGCGCAAAGGCTCGCATGCGGTCAATCTTATCCATAGCTTATTCCGCCCCCTCAGGGCCTAAACTTTCTCAAAAATTGACGATTATCGCGCAATTGTGCAAGTCGTATCTGTTTTGGTAAATGACCAACCCCAGCAGGAGCCCTTAAATGTCAAACCCGGTTCGTATTCATCACTTCCCCAAATCAGGTCACGCGCATCGCGCTTTGGTTTTTGCTAAGCTCGCAGGGATTGCCCATGAAGCTGTCTTTGTAGATCTCGCCGCTGGTGAGCACAAAACGCCTGACTTCCTTGCCATGAACCCGAATGGACAGGTGCCCGTGCTGGAAGATGGCGACGCCGTCATTTCTGACTCAAACGCAATATTAGTTTACTTAGCCCGCAAATACGCACCCGACTGGATACCAAGTGATGCCGTAGGAGAAGCGAACGTTCAGCAATGGCTGACACTCGCTGCAGGTGAAATTGCATTTGGCTCATGTGCAGCAAGGTTGATTACGGTGTTTGGCGCACCTCTGGACGTGGACTTTGCAGCTGCAACCGCCACGAAAGCAATGCAAAAACTGGAATTTGGGCTGGACGGTCGCGACTGGCTTGTTGGTGATCAACCGACCATCGCTGATGTTGCGGCCTATTCCTACACAGCCCATGCGCCAGAAGGGAATATTTCGCTCGCGCCGTACCCGAATGTCCGTGCCTGGATTGCAAGGTTCGAAGCACTGACCGGTTTTCAAGCGATGCCAGCCACCGCCGTTGGTCTTGCTGCCGAGTAGTTCAATGGACATTTGCGAAGGCGAACGAATCGCCGTCTCATCATCGACTCGGGAAACCGTGATTGAAAACGCGCGCCTTGACTAAGTCGGCATGAACGGACGCAACGTAGCTAAGGTCGCGCCCGCATAAACGCTAGGCGGCAACTGACGCAACCGTGCAGAGCACCCCGAAAGTTGCTTGGACTGTTGGGTCATGGGGTTGCTTGCGGACGATAACCCGGACCTGAGTATACAGCGTCGTTGATGACAAGATTGAGAAAGAAGGACAAAACGATGTTGGACGAAGAAACCCCATTTCATCCGGGTGAACTGGCTGCACAAGAACGCGCAGGTGTTAGGGGGCTTTCCAAACGCGTGGCGCCCTTCATCCGAAATCACATGCCAGATCAACACCGCGCTTTTTATCAAGCACAACCGTTTCTGGTTGCTGCCTCCAGCGATATCCAGGGAAGAGTGTGGGCGACGATCATCGAAGGCGAGGAAGGATTCATTGGGTCACCAGACTCTCAGACGCTGACGCTTGCAACACGGATTGATCCACAAGATCCGCTGAGCGAATCGATTATGGCTGGCACCGATATCGGCGTGGTTGGCATCGAACTCGCTACGCGCCGCCGCAACCGCTTCAGCGGTAAGTCGCGTCCAACCAAGGATGGCTTCGCAGTCGATATCCATCAGACCTTTGGGAATTGTCCGAAGTATATCAACGAGCGGAATTGGTGGCGAGCCGATAGGGCGATGACGATTGAAGCGACGACGTCTACTCAACTCAGCTCCGAACAAATCAAACACATAGGCGCCGCTGACACTCTATTCATCGGATCGGGGCGACAAAGCTCTAACGAAGCGCACTCCGACGGCTATGACGCTTCCCATCGTGGCGGTGACCCTGGATTCGTCCGGGTAGTTGGGCCGAAGCGCCTGCGCATCCCCGACTATACCGGCAATAACTTCTTCAACACGATCGGGAACCTGCTCGAAGATCCGCGTGTTGGGTTGCTCTTTGTCGACTTCTCAACTGGCGGGCTTTTGCATTTGACGGGTCGGGCTTCGGTCGAGTGGGACCCGGAGGAAGCGCGCGATCCAAGCATCCTTCGTGTGATTGATGTAGAGATAGAATCTGTCATCGACAGACCAGCCGCGCTTTCTCTGAGGTGGTCTGCAGACCCTGCGACGATGACAAAACTGACCGTGATCGACAAGGTCTTAGAAGCCGAGCACATCACCTCTTTCCATCTGGCACCCACGAACGGCGAGGCGGTGACACCTTTTCTTGCAGGACAGCATTTGCCGATTGCCTTGGACATCCCAGGTTATGGGGCGAAGGTACGTCGGACATACACACTATCTGGCTCGGTCGCGATTCAGAACTACAGGATAAGCGTAAAACGCGAGGCAGGCGGTATCGGGTCGCAATTCCTACATGACGAGGTGCACGTGGGCGATGTGATCGAGGCAAAGCCGCCCGCTGGTAACTTTGTACTCCCCAAAGATGACAATCCATTAGTTCTCATCAGCGCTGGTGTCGGCCTGACACCAATGCTTGCAATGCTTTACGAAGCCTCAGCAGAAGAAAACCATCGGCCAGTGTGGTATGTCCATGGAGCTCGAAGTGGGCGCGCCTATGCGTTTGGCCGTGAGGTTGATAAACTGATTGCGGGAAACCCGAATGCCACTCGATTGATATTCTTCAGTTCACCGGAAAGGACCGATCTTCTAGGCGAGACGTTTGACGTCCATGGCCGGATCACTGCTAAGGACTTGTTGGCGATCAGGGCGGGGCCGGACGCGCACTATATGATCTGCGGCCCTCTGGAGTTTATGACCGGTTTGAAAACTGGATTGGAGGCTGCAGGCGTCATGAGCGATCAGATCAAATATGAGACTTTTGGAGCATAGTTCCGAATGTCGGTAATCGGTGCTAAGGCCGAAACAATCTTAGATTATCCCGGATGTTACCTTAGGGCTTGTTTCAAAAATCAACGCTTTACTGTCGCAGAAAGAGACGTGCCGAACCAAGCGTGAGTACCCGCTCAGGCTACACGTGTTTGCTTCTGTGTAGGAAAGATCTTGGTTACTTTTCCAAGTTTCTAGGGTCAGGATGCATTGATTTCGGCAGCGCTGCGTGATTCACGAGCTGGAAAACGGAGCGGTGATATGAGCGACCTTTTCTGGCTGAACG
>NZ_JBQGAV010000003.1:0-440572 GCF_056543005.1 Ruegeria sp. A5 | reverse complement strand
CGTCTCATACCGTCACGCCAGAACCGATGCTTTCGGCCTCTGGGACGGTTACGCTCTCGAAATGACCACCTGACAGACGCAGACAAGACCGTCGTCAGCCGCGTGCAAACAAGTTGGCAATGCCCGCTCTGATCACGAAGAAATCGGCGCGTAACCCTGGGCAGCGTCGTTGCGAACTGGAACTAGCCCCTTGAAGCTATAGTCACTATAGCAATTACAAATCATTCAGAGTTGATTCGACGAGAGACCAAATGCTGAACAGTGACCCGCTGCTAACCGCCACACCTCTGCTTGATTTTGAAACACCCGCAATTTTGGGGCTCATAACGGAACGGCGCTGGTCCGATCTGCCGTCGTTTTTGGCACTGCCTCTCAAGCCTGTCGTTGAAGGCATCCCAATTTGGAAAGTTCGGGATTGGCACCATGAAATTGCGCCGGGAATAACCACCTGCCCTTCGACGGATCCCCTGTTGTTGCCCGTACCAGGACGCCCGTTGCGGGCCTGGATCACATAGTGGGACAGCATTTCGCTGAACAGCCGCGCACGCCTGCGAGTTCCGTCGGGCTCGATCTTTGCTACAAGGCACTGGTCGTTATCGTACAGGATCGACCGCTGAACGGCCTCAAAGAACCTAAAGGCATGGACGTGCCCGTCCATCCAGGCCTCGGCAGCCGCCGCAGGATAGGCGCGGATGTAGCAGGCATCGCTATACGGTAGATCCAATGCAAAGAAGTGAGCCTTCTGCTCAATGCCGCCGATCACCACCATTGCTTCGCCGAAATTGGCCTTAGCATAGCCGGATGCATGGTGAAGCGGTAAGAACATCTCGCGATACCGTCGACCATGCTCCCGAACATAGTTCTTGATGATGGTGTAACCACCCTCGAAACCATGCTCATCGCGCTACTGCTCGAAGATCCGCTTGACCATATGCCGCTGTTTGCGCGGTCGCTGCCGATCCTCCGACAACCATTGATCTTGGAAAATGCGCGCCTTTCAAAGTGATCGTCACAGTTTTCTCCTGTCAGGTCCCAGCCCGCGTTAACAGGACTGCGTTCGATCTGACAAGTGGGGGCAGAGTTTACGACAGAACCACCGCCTGTTCAGCCTAGGAAACTTGCGAAGAAGTATGTCACAGAACTCACATTCTCTTACTGCATGAAACTACAGACCGACAGAGCTACTAATAGTACTTATTTGTACATTTTGCGCACTACTCATACGCGATGTTCTCTATTGTCGATCATTCAACCGATCGCCGCGCTTTCTCTGGCAATCCACCGCACGTTTATACGCATCATTGATAGGTACTCACCGCCACCCCGTCGTATGCTCAAGTGCTTTGAATATGCTACCGCACCCCAAGATAGTCTTCTTGATGAAAAGCAGCGGCGGTGCACTCGAAGAATGAGGCAGTCGCGTGGTCCCTGCCCTACCCCATAGACTTTGCATCAGTTCCGCCGTGACAAACTAAATAAATTGCAGATCACCTGCCCCAGTTTAACATCAATGCGGCGCGACGCCTTATATTAATTGACTGGACTTGATGTCATCGCCTCTGCTCGGAATGCAGCCGTCCGAAGCACAGAACAAGCGTTTGAATCCGGGTGGTACGATCAAATGGTTCAGATAACCTCCTGAGGTTCTGACTCAAACAGCTGTCCAGTTTGTGCAAAAAAACGGCGCTGAAATTAACCAGCGCCGCGCTTCGGATCTATCTCGCTAAGCCCGCCTTACCCGTGGGTAAGATCGTCTTCTTCTCGCAGATCCTCGATCAAGGTGGCCACAGCACGTTCTAATTTCGCCCTATCGACACGGGTAAAATCGAGATCATAGCGAAGTTCGATCCTTCCGCTGGATGCAGAACATTTTGCAATCCCTGCCCTGCCCCTTACCTGAAACGTTGTCTTCGCGCGGCGTGGTTTACCAACGGCTTCAGCCTTTGGCTTGGCGGCGGTCGCATTTTCGATTGTGAGAAAATCGCGAAGAATGGCCACTTCGCGCACGCTGTCGCGATTTGGTTCACTCACCAAAGCCGCACTGACTTGTCGGATCAATCCAGGATCAGAGTCGAGCTTTCGTTTGAGTTCAACACCCACATTCCGTGGAATGTCGTTTGGGTGCATAAGAACCTTTTCCAACATGGCCAGCAAACTCGCAAACGCCCGAATATAGCTGCGCTTGGTGTAGCTTGCAGATTTGAACAAGGTTGAAACCGCTTTGTCGACATCCGGACAATCATTGGCGGGGTCTTCCGCATAGGCACGCGCAAGCGCGCCCATTTCCGCAAACGAGATATCCTTTCGGATCAGGTTTTCATCGACCATGCGACGATAGCTATCATCCAGCTCGGCAACGTCAGAAACACCGGCCGGAATCGTCGCAAATCGCGCGTCGCCAGTTTCCTCAAGTAATGCGCGAAATGCCGATAATCTGCGCATTCCTTGAATTAACTCAAAGCGTCCATCGTTGCGACGCTCGACCCGGATCGGGTTCGAAAGACCCACATCCTGAATAGAAGCCTTCAACTCATCCAACTCAGGATCAGGGCCAGGCTTGCGGTCGCGCGTCAAGCGCTCGGTAACAACATCCGCCAATGCGATCTGTTCAGTAACATACCCTTCTGATCGTAGTCGCACAAGCTCGTGCGCTAACCTGTCATTTTCAACTCTGATTGCATCTTCGGTAGTTTGCTGGTCGCGTAGCGCATTAGCGTTCTCGGAGATTGCAGTAGCCATTGGTCCGCGCCTTTTCTCAAGCGCTTTATCCGGAACCTTGCCAACCGGGATTTCTTCCATCGCTGGCATGTCGATATCGAACATTCTGCGTTTTCGGCTCATACGTCATCCTCCAGCTTGTCCCAGGCCGATAGCATGACGCCCCGGAATTCATCATAAACATTATCAAATGTCGAACGCGCGCGACGCCAGGTTTCCCTCGTCATCTCACGGTAATCCATCTCATAAACTGAACTCAGGAACCGACCAGATTGCTCGACCGCACGCGTCATCTCGACCGGGTGCTCGGCGAGGTGCTCACCAAAGACTTTGCGGAATGCGTCATACATCGCTGTGTGCAGTGCGTTCCCCGGTTCGTAGCGCGTAAGCAAAAACCGAATTTCGCAGAATGTCTTGGGTAAACCAATCTTACCCGTGGGTAAGGTCTTGTCGAAACCATAGGCCAGATCTTCGAGGGCTTCAGCCAACTGTCCAATGAATGAGGTGGTTGAATCGTATTCCCAGTATCCGGGCCCCGACGGGATATACAACATGTCTGCTGCGAACACCGCATTCATCGATTGGTATCCTATCGCAGGCGGGCAATCGAACAGGATCAGGTCATAAGCATCATTCGGTATTTGATCCAGATAGCGGGACACAGCTGCAAAAAAAGACCACTCAGGATTCAGGTGCCGATATTGTGCTGATGCGAATTCGACGAAAGCAGCGTTGGCGCAAGAAGGGATCGCATCAATCGTTGACCATGAGGTCTGCTTGATAAAATCAGAAATGCGCAGTTCGCCGAGGCCCATATCCGTTATAGAAGGTGGTAATTCTCGGCGGGGCAGGGCGGTTCCTGACTCCGCAGCCACAGGGCGGTTATTCATGCGCTCGGTTTCACGGATTAGATCCCGCGCCATGATACCCCAGACGGTGAAATCTTCAGCGACATCGGTCAGACCCATCGAATGGCTGAGCGTCGCCTGAGGGTCAAAATCCACCACTAATACTCGGTAGCCGTCCAGAGCAGCGGCGTGCGCAAGATGCAACGCCACGGTCGACTTGCCGGCCCCCCCTTTGAAATTGGCAACAGCGGCCCGAACCGCCCGCTTGCCCGCAGGGCGTGGGGGAGTGAGCGCTTTGCGATTAACCTTAAGCCGCCGCCTGAGCTCATTTACCTCTTCCAGACTAAACCAACGCTGCCGCCCATCAGGCTCGACCTCGCCTCCCGGCAATGAAGGATCGGCGGCCAGCTTTCCTCGGAATGTCGATTGGTTCACCTTAAAGATCAGTTCGGACACCTCCCAGCTTGAGAACCGCCTTAGCGTCTTCTCCATCTCAGGGCTGAAAGTCTGCTGGCGAATCCAGCCCTGCAATTTCAGGGACTGGGTGCGCAATGCATTCAGGTCTTCGTGCGTGTACATGCCTCAGTTCTCATTCTTCTGGACGCTATTTTTCTCTCTTTTGTTATTTACGCCCGATTTGCATATTTGGCAAAAGAAATTATTGTAAGGTTGTGATGTTACCCACGGGTAAGAAAATATGGCCGTATCTAGTGCTGACCGATTCGGAATGCTGCTGCTCTCTGCAATCGTCTTGACTTCGGATATCCTACCAGATTTAGGGGGACAAAACTCAAGCAAATACGGCATATAGGGGGACATTATTGCTCTATAAGGGGACACCCAGTATGTCCCCCATCACCATAAATTCACCTATTTCTTTTATTGTTTGATAGCGAATAGCAGCTACCAAATAGCGTGATCTCAACGAACTCTTGACAGAATCGAAGTATTGGACGCTAATCAGTGAACAATCACGAAAAGCGTTGGGAAACGGCGCGATTACGGCGGGATCGACCCGCATGAGGCAAAAAAAGAGCGGTGAGGAAACGGATGCAGGTTGCGAAACCGGTCGGGCGAAATGCGCCTGCACTGAAGTACGATATCTTGTCGGCGCTCGCCGTTCACGCCTTATCAGGTGACAAGCATCGTCATCGCAGTGTTCTTCGCATCATGACATTAATTACCACGCGCTATAACTGGCGCTCCAATGAACTGTCGATTGGCCGGGAAGAGATCGCTCGGTTGTGGTCCGTGAACGAACGCACAGTTAAACGTGAGATGGCTAAGCTGCGCAGCGCAGGCTGGATTGCGGTCAAACGACCCGCCGCTCGGGGTCGGGTTGCGGTTTATGAACTCGACCTCAAGCAGATCATGCTGGACACAATGGAAGCCTGGCCCGTGATCGGAACGGATTTCCAGGAACGAATGCAGCAGAAGCCAGAGCGCGATACCAATGTTGTGCCATTTCAGTCAAAGCCATCGATCCCGCCGCCAAAGGGTGAAGACGTTTGGGCACAGGTTCAATCGATCCTACATGGGCGTGACCCAGAACTTTGGTCCAGTTGGTTCAAGCATTTGGACGAAGCCGAAAGGGCAGGGGGCCTGGCGACTCTGATTGCGCCAACGCGTTTCATGGCGGATTACATTGCACAGAAATGGTCGGGGAGGGTTTTGGCCGCTTATTCACGTGTCGACCCTTCGGTTCGAACAATTCGCATTGAAGCGGCAGAATAGGGCGCGGGCTTGCTCAACTGGCAACAGGCGACTATCTAGCGGAAACTGTTTATGAGCGCGTCAGATGTGACATAGCTCGATCCTGATCACAGTGGACATGTGCATTGCAAAAGATCAAATCAAAATTTGCGGCCGTATTGAGTGATTCCGTCCTGTGGCGACTGCTCTCCGAAAATATGCGCGAGCAAGCGGTCCCTTATACAATCGCGATCATCGCGATGGTATTTGTTGCGGCAACCACTGCAGGTATCGCCTTTATCATGCGTGATGTGGTGGATTCGCTGTTTGACAGTGAAAACTCAGCCAAGATTTTCGGCGTTTCGATGGCTGTATTCTCGATCTTCCTGGTCAAAGGGATTGCGACTTACGTCCAGATTGTGGCTCTGACCCGTGCTGGTAACCGGATCGTCTCGAAACAGCAGATCAAGCTTTACGACAAACTTTTGCGGCAAGGGGTGTCATTCTTCAATTTGACCGAAAGCTCGGATCTGTTGTTGAAGGTGACACAAACCGCCCAGGCTGCGCGCACGGTGATCGAGATCATGGTGACCACTGCGGTGCGCGATATGCTTACATTGATTGGTCTTTTGGCCGTGATGTTCTACCAGCAACCGATCTTGTCTTTGTTTACGCTTATCGTCGGCCCTTTGGCGATCTTGGGTGTTCGCATGCTGCTTCGCAAAGTGCGAGAGATTGCGGATATGGAGCTGCAATCGATGGGCGCGATCATGAAGGTCATTCAAGAAACCTCGGCTGGTATACGTGTGGTCAAGTCCTTCGGATTGGAAGAGCGCATGGCCCTCGAAATGAATTCGGCGGTGAAAAGCGTTGAGAAGCGCCGCAACAAGCTTGCGCGTTTGCAAGCTGCGACGAGCCCGCTGACGGATATCCTGGCCGGGTTTGCAATTGCCTCGGTCATCGGGTTGAGCGCTGGTAAGCTGTTTGGCGCTGCAGCGTCCACTCCGGGTGAACTGATGTCGTTCGTGACCGCTGTGATGATGGCCTATGAGCCCGCGAAGCGCCTGACGAAGGTGCGGGTGAAGATGGAGCTGGGTCTGCGCCGGGTGCAGATGTTGTTCAATATGTTGGACGAGCCTGAAACTCTGCCGGAAGAGGCCAATCCCAAAAGCCTGCCTGATGGTCCGCGAGAGGTGGTGTTCGACGCCGTCACTTTCGGCTACCGTCGTCGCGATCCGATCCTGAAAGGGCTTTCGTTGACGTTCGAAGCTGGCAAGACCACCGCTCTGGTTGGTCTGTCCGGCGGCGGCAAGTCGACCATTTTGAATTTGGCCCTGCGCCTTTATGACCCGAGCAGTGGTTCGGTATCGATCGATGGTCAGGATATCAAGTACGCCTCGTTCAAATCACTGCGCCAGAACATGTCGTTCGTCGGGCAAGAGACGTTTCTGTTTTCGGCCTCAATCGCCGACAACATCCGTTTTGGCCGTGAGGGTGCCTCGCAAGACGACGTGATCGAGGCTGCCAAGGCCGCGAATGCCTATGACTTCATCATGTCGCTTGAGAAAGGCTTTGACACTCTGGTTGGTGAAAATGGTGCCTTCCTGTCCGGTGGTCAAAAACAGCGCCTTGCGATTGCGCGCGCGCTTCTGCGCGACAGCCCGATCCTGCTGCTGGACGAACCAACTAGTGCGCTGGACTCGCGGTCGGAACATCTGGTTCAGGAGGCATTGGGCCGCCTGACCGAGGGGCGCACGACAATCATTGTGGCTCACAGGCTTTCAACCATCATGCATGCGGACAAGATCGTCGTGATTGAGGCTGGTGAAGTTCTTGAGCAGGGCAGCGCCCAACAGTTGCTGAAGAAGCCGGGACCATTCAAAACCCTGTATGACCATCAGTACTCGAACGCCGTCAATGCCGAATGATCCCGACGTGATCCAGCGGCCTGACATTACACCGGCGCGTTCGCCCCTGAGCGCGTCAGTGATCATCCCGACCTATCAAAGCTGGGACCAATTGCAGCGTTGTCTGGATGGGCTCACCTCTCAGACACTGAACACAAACCAGTTCGAGATACTTGCAGTCAACAATGATCCGACCGACCCCATGCCAGATGGGTTTCGCCTGCCCGCCAACGCCCGCATCCTAAGTGAGGCAAAACCCGGCTCATACGCAGCGCGCAACCGAGGAATCGAAGAAGCCGCCTCGGAGCTGCTGTTTTTCACCGACTCCGATTGTCAGCCTGACCCGCTCTATCTAGAGGCCGGGTTGAAAATAGCCGAAGACCACCCCGAGGTTAATCGCTTTGGCGGCAATGTTGTGCTGATCCCGAACGGGCAGGATTGGAAGACGACCGAACTCTATGATGTTCATTTGGGGTTAGAGCAAAAAAAATGGGTGGAACGGGGGCGTGCGGTTACGGCCAATCTGATCGTACGGCGGGAGCTTATGGATCGCATCGGTCGGTTCAACGACACGGTGTTGTCCGGCGGGGACATGGAATGGAATGATCGTGCTCAATCTGCGGGCGAAGCGATTGTGTTTGCCGAAGACGCCATCGTCCGTCATCCGGCGCGCGACAGTCTTGAGGATCACATCACCAAAGCCCGTCGTATTGAGGGGGCTAGGCTGCGCCGCAATGCCAAGCGCGGCATCGTAAATTACATCCCGCCTGTGCAGAAATTGATCCCTTCCTTCAAGACGTTGAAAAACCTTCTGAGGAATCAGAATCTGTCAACCAAACAGGCTTTTGGTGTGTGGGGCGTTCACTATGTGATCCGCGTTGCAAAGATTACGGAAACCATTCGGCTTCTCTGGCTGCGGAGGCCTGACCAGCGGAAGTAGTGGCCACTGGCAATGATAAACCACCTTCAGACCATGACGCTACGCGTTCTGGTTCGGCTTAATTCAAGTTGATCCTTAAGGTAGGACTCTTGGACAAGTGACTGCGGCACACTCTGTGTTCGCCGCTCGACCAATTAGCTTTGTTTAACTTGGCGCTCTGGAAATCAATGTACTCTAGCTTTGAGCTCTTTCATCACAGCTGGTGGCACGATTAAAGTCGATCTCCGCGTTCGCGTATATTGATGGTCAGTACTTTGTTCATATCTGATCACGCTGATCCAGGTACCGATTGCACAGGGCGTTGACCGTTGCGTGCAGGATGATGGTGAGTACCGCCAACACGATCAGCGCGGCGAACATCAGATCGGTTTTGGCACGGCCATTGGCCAGCAACATCAGATATCCCAGCCCACGCGACGCTCCGACCCATTCACCGATGACGGCACCGATCGGGGCATAGACGGCAGCCAGACGCAGGCCGCTGACAAATCCGGGCAGAGCAGATGGAATACGGATGTGCCACATTACTCGGGCAGGTGACGCCCCCATGACCCGAGCCAGATCCAGCCAGTCGCGATTACTGCGCATCAGTGCATCAAAGAAAGACGAAGTAACCGGGAAATAAATGATCAGCAGCGCCATGGCGATTTTGGCCTCGAGCCCGAAGCCAAGCCACAGGGTCAGAATCGGTGCCAGAGCAAAGACGGGGATGGTCTGGGAAAACACCAAAATTGGTCGCACCAGCGCGCGTGCTAGCGGTGAGGCGGCAAGGCCAATGGCCGACAGCCCGCCCAGCACTGCGCCAAGGGCCAGCCCGATCAGCACTTCGGTCGCGGTGACCAGCCCATGCTCCAGCAGAAGGTTGCGGCTGTTCCAAATGGTTTCGGAAACCAGCGCTGGCGGGGGCAAGATAAAGCGCGGCAAGCCGGTGGCCCAAACCACCAGTTGCCAAAGCGCCAACGCCATTGCGGTGGCGGCGATACCTGCACGCCAACCCGTCATCGGGCAATCGAGAATCCAGCCCATGCGGCATCGAAAAAGGCACGCTCCAGGGCGACTGCCTTGCCGAAGGTGGCGGCGACCTTGGCCTGTGCCTGGTCCGAAAGGGTCGGCCAGATCGCGTCCAATTGCCCACGCAGATAGGCGACTACACTTTCGAACCCGTCGCCTGAGTGCAGGGTGATCCATTCCCCCAGCCAGAACGGCAGATCTTCGGCGTTAGATTCGACCGGGCTGGCCCAATCCAGATAGACCCATTCCGCGACCACCAACACCGCCAGCATCCGCTCATAGCGCCCGGATGTGTGGGCCTCGTCCATCAGGGCCTGAAACGCCAGGGTTTCGGGTGCAGCTTCGCTTGCCTGGGGTACATCCAGCGCGTCTAATGCACGCATGAAATACGTGTTTTCTGGCCCGCAAATCTGGCCCAGAAACCGTGCGCCCGGCACTGCATCGGCAAGGCTGGGTGCATGTGCCACTGCCGAGGCCAACAACCGCACGAAGCCTTCCACGAAAAGGTAGTCCTGCTGTAAATAGCCAGCCATCTTGTCACGATCGAGCGTTCCGTTAGCCAGCGCATCAGTAAAGTCATGTGTGGTGGCAGCGGTCCAGTTATCTTGGTTGCGCGCCCTGAGTGTTTCGCTTGCGCTCATTTATCTGTCCTGAGTTGTTTAAGCAGCGCGGCCTGGATGCCCAGCACGCCCGGATCGTCAACGGGGCGCGGGATGCTGCCCTTTGGAGTTTCGACCGGGTGCAGCCCGTCGCGCGTCATGATCATGATATTCTGCCCAAGCCGCGCCACCTCGGCTGGGTCATGGGTGATAAGCAGTACGGTGCGGCCGTTCAGCAGCCTTGCGGTGAGGTCCTGCATCTGCACCCGGGTCAGGGCATCAAGGGCTGAAAATGGTTCGTCCAACAGCACAATGGGGCGGTCTTCCATCAGGGTTCGGGCCAAGGCCACGCGCTGTCTTTGCCCACCGGACAGCTTGCCCGGTTTCTTGTTCAGATGCGCGCCTAGCCCAACTTGCACCAGTACCTGCTCGGCCCGGTCCCGGTTGAATTTCTCGCCGCGCAATCGGGCCCCTATGGCCACGTTGTCGAGCGCGGAAAGCCAGGGCAGCAACAGATCGCTCTGCGCCATTAGGGCCACCCGCCCGACCAGCGTGCCGCCGTCCGAGGCCCAGATTTCACCGTCCAAAGACACGTGATCTCCCAACCCGGCCAGCAGCTTGAGCATTGTGGATTTGCCCACACCACTGGCCCCCAGAAGACAGGTCCACCGCCCAGCATCAAGTCGCAGATCAATGCCGTGCGCGATGGATGTGTCGCCAATCGACAGTGATCCGCGCAGATATAGGGCGGGGGCCGGGCTCATGGCTGCGATGCCATGCCCCAAAAGCCGACCTCAAGCTCGGTCGCCTTGTGGAAGCGGTCGCAAAGATTTGCCCAACGTGGGCAGTTTTGCGGGTCATCCCCGATGCGCCGCGCTACCACGCCATCGATCAGCGCGCCAACATCGCAGCAGACCTGTTGGTAATCTTCCCCGCCATAAGTGTTGATCCAATCGGCATAGGTTTCTGAGGTCTTTGCCACCGAAAGCTCCGCCCCGATCACACCATAGCCCATGACGCAGGGGGCCAGTGTGGCCAGCAGATCAAGCATATCCCCTGAATGCCCGGCATCCAGCACATAGCGTGTATAGGCAAGATTAGCCTGACGCTCTTGCGTTGCAATAAGTTCTTCCTCGGAAATCCCAGCCTCGGCGCAGATGCCGATATGCAGCGCAAGCTCGTCATTGATCAGTGCATTCACTGTCCCCGCGGCGAGGCGCATATCCGCGACGGTCTCGGCCTTGGTCACCACCAGCGCCCAAGCGCGGGCGAAATGGATCAGAAAGACATAATCCTGCTTGAGATAGTGCAGAAACGCTGCGCGCGGGAGGGTTCCATCACCCATGCCCCGCACGAATGCGTGGCGGGTATAGGCAGGCCA
Organism: Ruegeria sp. A5; assembly: GCF_056543005.1. Classification (NCBI taxonomy): domain Bacteria; kingdom Pseudomonadati; phylum Pseudomonadota; class Alphaproteobacteria; order Rhodobacterales; family Roseobacteraceae; genus Ruegeria; species Ruegeria sp. A5. The sequence continues at coordinate 429,476 of NZ_JBQGAV010000003.1, read as the reverse complement.
GGTTTCCCCGGCCGCCGCTCGCCACGCCTCAAATGAGGTGCCGTAGTTCATTGTGCCCCCAGATCGACCGCGATTTTCGATACTGGGCGGGTGCCCTCGACTAGGCCGCTTTTGGCCAGAAATTCCTCGAAGCGGATATAGCGGCCTTCGTCCAGCGCCTCAGGACGCAAGGCAAAGCGGGGTAGGGTGTCGACCCAAGCCTTTGCATTCAGCTCGTCGTCCAGCTCTTCCGCGTAGCTTTTGAAAACCTCCCAGCTTTCATCCGGGTTGTTGACGATGTATTGCGTGGCCAGCTCGGTGGCGCGCAGGAAGCGGCGCACCTTGTCCTTGTCCATCAGCTCGGGGTTGGCGACATAGATCAGCTCGTCATATGTCGGCACGCCTTCTTCTTCGACATAGAAGCATCGGCCTTCGACGCCTTCGATTTCCATCTGATTCAGCTCAAAATTGCGATAGGCACCTATCACCGCATCGACCTGCCCCGACATGACCGAGGGGCTGAGCGAGAAGTTGACGTTGATCATCTCGATCTCGTCCAGCGCGACACCGTGCTTGCCCAGCATGGCACTCAGCACCGCTTCTTCTACGCCGGCAACTGAGAACCCGATCTTGCCGCCCTTTAGCTGGCTGATCTCTTGAATCGGGCCGTCCTTTAGTGTCAGAAGACAGCTGAGTGGTGTCGCCACAAGTGTACCTACGCGCATCAGCGGCAGACCTTCGGCTACCTGTAGGTGCTGGTTTGGTTGGTAGCTCACGGCGATGTCACCCTGCCCAGCGGCCACCAGTTTCGGTGGGGCCGAGGGATCAGCAGGCGGCACAATCTCGACCTCAAGATTCTGGTCTGCGAAATAACCCTTTTGCTGCGCCACGATGATCGGACCGTGATCAGGGTTCACGAACCAATCCAGCAGCAGAGTCATCTTGTCTTGTGCCAGCGCCGGTGTAGCCATCAGCATCGCCGCTACGGTCAGAAAATGTTTCAATTCGGTTTCCTCGTTTCAGTTGTTGTCACCTAGGGCCAGAAGTTTGATTTCGGGCCCGTTTTTCGTGGAAATCCGCATCGCCGCCTGCCAGGCCCGAAGACCGGAACGGCAGGCAAGGATGAGGCGTCTGTTGTTTTGCAAAAGGGGGTCACGCGGATCGATTTCATCGACACTGAGGCGCCGAGCCCCGGCCAGCTCCGGGCCAGTTTCATCTGCGGCGCGTAGGTCGATTACCAGATCGTCGGCCCGAAGCATTTCGCGCGCAATGAAGTCCGGCTCTGGTGCAGGATCCGGTGCGCCGTCAAAGCGAAAACCGCCAAAGCGCATGCTGGTGGCGTCATAGGTCACCAGACGCCCCATTGGCGTAAGGTCCCCGCTCAGCACCGCAACCGCGATCTGCGCTTGCAGACTACCGATCACACCCACCGTCGGGCCAAGCACGCCATCGGCGTCGCAGGAACCCAGCCTTGCAGGCAGATCCGGGAACAGCGCGCGTAGACCCGGAGCCTTGTGGCAGAAGCCCCCGACATAGCCATCCGAGCCCACAACGCTGGCGCTAATCAGCGGCAGATCGACAGCAAGGCAAACATCCGAGGCCACATAGCTGGCGGCAAAACTGTCGGCACAATCCAGCACCAGATTGATGCCCTGACAAAGTTGCGGGGCATTGGCCGGATCAAAGCGGGTCTGGACCGGTTCGAACCGAACCTCATCATTCAGCGCCATCATTTCACGTGCTGCCACCTGCACTTTGGATTGCCCTATGTCGCGTTCACGGAACAGCGTTTGGCGGTGCAGGTTCGACAGGCTGATCATATCATTATCAACCAAACGGATACGTCCCACACCGGCCCCGACCAGATATTGCAGCACTGGTGCGGCAAGCCCTCCTGCGCCAATCACCAGTACATGCGCGGTGCGCTGGTTTTCCTGCCCCGACGCTCCAAAGCTGGGTACAGCAATCTGGCGGGCATAGCGGATCATGGGCAGATCCTTAGCCATTCGCGTACACGGGCCTCTGGGTCGTCCTTCAAGGTGATATCGGTCACGGCGGACACGATGTTGGCCCCGGCGGCGAACGCATCCGGCGCGCGCTCGACCGACATGCCACCTATCGCCACAAGCGGAATAGGTCCGATCCGCGCCTTCCAGTCGGTCAGCTTTTCGACACCCTGCTGGTGCCATTTCATCTTTTTAAGAATGGTCGGATGAACGGGCCCGAGTGCCACATAGTCAGGCCGCAAAGCCAGCGCACGCTTAAGCTCTGCTTCGTCATGGGTTGAGACTCCAAGTTTCAATCCAGCAGCTCGGATCGCGTCAAGGTCAGCGGTATCCAGATCTTCCTGCCCTAGGTGCACCCAGTCGCAGTCAAGCTCAATCGCCAGTTCCCAATAGTCATTGACCACCAACAGCGCGCCGTGGTCGCGGCACAAATCCCGCGCCTCCGCCAACTGCGCGCGCACCGCATCCAGGGGATGTTCCTTGATGCGCAGCTGCACCAACCGCACCCCGAGCGGCAGCATTCGGCGCAGCCATGAGATGTCATCGAAGATCGGGTAGAACGACGGCAAGATCACAACATGGCCTTTCCAAAAACAGGGGTCGAGGGCGCGGCCATGTCGCGTGGTTCCATCGCATCGGCACCGAAGGCCAAAGCCCCCGCTTCGACCGCGCGCGCAAACGCTTCGGCCATCGCCGCCGGATCACCTGCCTTAGCGACCGCCGTGTTCAGCAGCACCGCGTCATAGCCGATTTCGATGGCCTGTGCCGCCTGCGACGGCAGACCCAGCCCTGCATCGACCACCAGAGGCACCTCGGGGAAATGAGCCCGGACCGAGCGCAGGCCGTAGAGATTATTCAGCCCCAATCCGGTGCCGATCGGCGCACCCCAGGGCATCAGTACCCGGCAGCCTGCCTCGATCAGTTTCTCGCACAGCACCAGATCTTCGGTGCAATAGGGGAAGACGTCGAACCCATCGTCGGCAAGGATGCGCGCCGCCTCCACAAGGCCGAACGGGTCGGGCTGCAGAGTGTCGGCATGGCCGATCACCTCAAGCTTGATCCAGTTGGTCTCGAAAAGTTCGCGCGCCATCTGCGCCGTAGTGACCGCTTCGCGTACTGAGTAGCACCCGGCGGTATTGGGCAACACCTCGACACCCAAATCACGGATCAGAGACCAGAAATCCTGCCCGGCCCTTTCACCACCCGCCTCGCGACGCAGCGACACCGTGGCAATGCCTGCGCCCGAACGTCGAAACGCATCGGCGAGCACTGCGGGCGACGGATACTGCGCGGTGCCCAACATCAGGCGCGACGCTATTTCCTTGCCGTAGAATTCCGGCATGTCAGCCCCCCTGCCGCGGCGAAACCAGCTCGATCCGGTCCCCATCGGAAAGCATTTGCGTCGCACGTGTTGATGCCGGAACGAACACCTCGTTCACCGCCGTGGCCAGTTTGTCATTGCCTTTGCCTAGTTCGACCAGAAGATCGGCAAGGCTGGGGCCTTTGGCCTCGACGGCCTCACCATTCACCATCAGTTTCATGTGGTTCTCCCCGGTGTTTTGTGTGCGATTTTCGTGTTTTGGCAGTTCTCGTACCAAAGCGCGGGCTGCGTGCCGCAGGTCACCAGATCTGCCACCATCCCTGCCAACGCCGGAGCAAGCAGATAGCCATGGCGGTACAGCCCGTTCACCATGATGCGATCGTCGAAATGGCGGATGCGTGGCTGATTGTCCGCAAAGGCCGGGCGGGCATCGACTCCGATTTCCAGCAGCTCGGCTTCACCAAAGGCTGGATGCAACGCGTAGGCCGCATTCATTAGTTCCATCACGGATCGCAGGCTTGCGCGGCTGCGCTGCCCACTTTCGATCTGGGTTGCGCCCAACATGAATACGCCATCGCCGCGCGGTACGATGTAGAGCGGGAAACGAGGATGCAGCAGCCGCACGGGACGCGATAGCGACACGTCCGGGCAGCGCACGATGAGCATCTCACCCTTTACCCCGCGCAAATCGCTCAGCCGATCCTGCGCGGCGAGACCACGGCAGTCGATGACCTGACCCAGCGTTTCGCCTGCAGTCAGAAACTCAACGCCCGAAGCCACCAGGTGTGCATGCAACCCGGTCAACATCGGGCGGGGATTGAGATGCGCTTCATTCGCGATGAACAACACCTTGCCGAATTGCTCGGCCAGATGCGGCTCGTGGAGCGCGATGCCCTCGCGGTCCAGCCATTCCACGCCTTCGGCGCGCCGTGCAAACGTCGTCAGCTCGCTCTGATCCCGGCCCAGAGCGACAACCAAGGTACCGTTCCGGGTCACATCCAGACCGAACTGCGCCCCCTGCTTTTGCCACCAATCCGCTGCTTTACGCCCGTGTTCCACAACGGGCTGTTCGGCGACTGCGCCCTCGCATTCCGGCGACAACATGCCCCCGGCCCACCAGCTGCAGGAATGCGTATTCACGGGACCTGCCGGGTCGATCATCCGTACGGAAACACCGCGTGACACCAGCTCGGCTGCAACGCAAAGCCCGGCAACCCCTGCACCCAGTATGGTGACAGCGCTCATGCCCACATCTCGTGAAAATGATGTACCGGGCCATGGCCTTGTCCAATCTCCAACCCGTCGGCACGTTTTATTGCAGCGTGCAGCCAGCCATGCGCCCGCCGCACCGCAGTTTCAAGATCCATGCCCCGCGCAAGGCAGCCCGCAATTGCTGCGGAATAACTGCAGCCAGTACCATGCGTGTTACGGGTCGCGATCCGCGGTGCCCCCAGCGTGACAACCAACCCTGACTTTGCCAGCACATCAAGGCACTCAATGCCATCGGCATGGCCGCCCTTGATCAGAACTGCCTTAGGACCTAGCGCCAGCAACGGCGCAACCAGTCCGGCACTTTCGCCCTTATGGGTTTGTCCCAGCAGCTTGTCCGCCTCGGGCAGGTTTGGTGTCAGCAGGTCAGCGTGCGGCAGAAGATACTGCTTCAGCGCGGCAATCGCTTGATCCTCAAGCAGGGCGACCCCGGATTTCGCCACCATGACGGGGTCGAGGACTACAGGTCCGAAAAAACCTTCCAATGCACGGGCCACTGTTTCGACCAATGATGGCGTGCCCAGCATTCCGATCTTGATGGCGTCTATGCGGATGTCGTCCAGGACCGCCTTGATCTGAGCCGCGACCACATTGTCGGGTACCGGATGTACTGCGGTCACGTCACAGGTATTCTGCGCGGTTATCGCGGTGACCACGCTGCAACCGAACACGCCCATTGCGCCGAATGATTTGAGATCTGCCTGAATTCCCGCGCCGCCCCCACTGTCGGAACCGGCAATCGTTAATGCTGTCGCAACCATGGCACATCCCTCATTGTCATGGTCAGGATGTGCGTGGAAAGACCCGTAGCCTGCGTTGTGACACGAGTTGTGACACGGGGCGCCCGGTATGCCTGTTTCCTCCGCCGGTCCTAACCGGGTCAGGTTCAATGGGTTTGCAAGTCAGCATCTCAGCCCCGAGGGGCACCCCAACAGATGGTTACCGATTATTGATGAGATCAGGTCTCGTCAACAATTTTGTTGCACACAGTTTGGTGGTTGCGACCTCCCCTTGAGTATTTCGATTAACTCGGGGTTTTGGTGGTGTCGCAAAATGCTGGCGTTTCCATATGCTATGACCGGAGAACGACACAATAAGACGGGGACATACAGCGCCGACACCGTGGTCGTTTCATCAGCCCCGCGATCCGAGATTGAAGGCAGAAACGGTTTTTTGAGGTTCTGTCACAAGTTACTGCTCATAGATGCAGATAGTTGCAGCGCGTGAATTGCGATGGGCAAATTCAGGTAACAAGCCAGCCGATAGTCTCATGTCAGGGCGCTCTACTGCCTTGGACAATTCACCTAACCCGAAAAATGCCCATCGCAATGAAGAGGGCTCAGCCAAGATCTCGCGTGCAGGTCCAAACGACCCTCCAAGACAAATCGTCCAGCCGTAGAAAACCCGCGTTAGAAAGAATCCTTTTACAGGCCCGGACACCTTTGTGCCCATAAATGAGGCGATGGAATTCAATAACAATGGCTCGAATGCCCGACAGGTCCGCATTCCTCAAGAAATCCAGTTCCGCCCCCTCAATATCCATCACAAGAACCGTCGGAGCGAACTCTCGTTTCACCGCTTCGAAGTCCGCTTTAGCTACGCGCACTGATGTTGTTGATTCACCTTCATTATCAAAAACTGAAGACCCTAGATATGAAGCGTCAATATGAAACGGAATAGAGTCGGGATCCTTTGGATTGGCGCTTAGTATCGCATTCCGGACTTCGATCCGGTCTGAAAGCCCATTTAGGGCATGTAAACGACGGATGTGTGGAATTAGATTTGGATTGGCTTCAAAACTGAGAATGGCCTCTGGTTTGTTCTCGAGCGCGACAACACCACTCACGATACCCAGCCCGGCGCCCATTTCCAGAATACGATCCTCAGGTTGAACGACGCTCAAAGCGCCATCCATTTCCCAGCTTTCATAGTTGTCCTGCTCGATCAGATTCATGATCGTTTCGTCCAGAAATGGCGATGAAGGTATCTTCAATCCACGGTACTGGATCGCAACATCAGGGTTCGTTTCGGTCATTCTTGCTCCATTCCAAGGATGAGCGGTCGGTAGAGTATGTTTTGCATAAGGTCAGACTATTTGCATCAAACATCATGTCGGTAATCTCGCATAGAGGTCCGACATATTCGTCTTCAGAACCTCGTTGAACCACTCAACCGACAAGTCAAACTCGTGTTCAGGATAATAAGTATCCAAACCCCGGAAAGGGCGGACCTGCACATCATCGAGAAGACCATGACCCCTCAATCTTTCTTCCGTGTCCTTGTCGTATTTTCGGATAATGTCATGAAGCTCTTGAACAGCATTCATAGAAGATGAATTTTTCAGGAATTGGACCTGTTCATAGCGGAAATCGTTGCTGCCCTTAGGTGATTCATATGTGCCCATATCATGATATCTCAGCAATTTGAGCATCCAGTGGATTTCGGTCAGTCCGTCAAAGTGACAAATGACCGATTGTTGAGAAACATGTCGCTTGATGTTGCCTCTCCACCGCTGTGGCGCATGAACACCTAACTTGATGTTTTTCCCCGTTCGGGTGGCGCTTTTTCCGAAACGATGCGCACAAAATCCTCTGTCGCTGTACTTGAGTCGTTCTTCTCCGAATAAGCTTCGGGCGACATAGCCGCGGGTGTGCTTAGGCTTCAGCATGAGACCACCAAAAAGTCCGGGTGTGGTGTCCTCGGTTGAAAACACACGCTCGCCATTAGGAATTGAAATCGTATCGACATCCGAGGGCAGGTCAGCAAGCTCTTGTGCAAAATCATCGGCTTGCAGATACTCATCCGCATCGAGGAAAAGCATCCAATCAACTTTTGCTTCTCGATAGGCTTTTGTCGCTATCAGCCTTTGGCGTCTGAAACTGTTTTCTGGATAAGCACAGTCCCAGTTTCTTCGAAAAAACGTGTCATCCATCACTTCAACGCGACAGTTCGGTATCTGAGCCAGAAGTTGCCGCGCTTTCGGATCATAACCATCAAGAAAGATAAAGATCTCTTGCGCGCCGAGTGACGCATAATAGGAAGCAAATATAGCCACCAGCTCTGGCGGCTCTTTGACCATGGTAACGACACCCCAGGTGGCCATCTTCAAATGAGTCCTGTGTTTGGGAAGGGCCAAAATCGCTGATTGCACGTCTTTAGAGTCACCGGCTTCCTCTATTGCCCAGTAAGTCTGGATTTGTGGCAACCTTGATCGGTGAATTTTCCGACTTAAGCAAGAGCATCCTGAGGTCTTATTGGACGATCCGATTTAAGACAGTTTGGGTGATCTTGCGACCTTTGTCGGGGAAGACTGAGAAAACTGGACCAAAGTTGAGGTAACCAAACAAATTACTGCTTATTGCGAGCCCCTAAAGTTTGATCGTTACCGCTCATTCTTTTTCGCGAAACACAAAGGTGCGAGAATTCTGACTAACGGACCTGCGCTACAGACAGTTCATATTGGACGGTTGGGTCACCATCACAATTACGCTTGTATCGGGATCATTAAACCAGTGGATCGAATATCGGAGCCATGCTAATGCGGAGCAAGTGAAAAATATAACGGGCATCGATCCAGCATGGATATTTCTCCAGTAATTTCATCGTTTTGGCATGGATCCAGTCTGACTTTTTTCGAGCAACTCTGCCTCAAAAGCTTTGTGGATCACGGCCATAAGGTCAAGTTGTACTCTTTGAAAGAAATCACGAACACACCACCGGGCGTTGAAAATGCGGATGCACGTATTTTCTTGCCTGACCACCTGAAAATATGGCGAAACGAAAAGCGAAACAGCGCTTATGCCCCGTTGTCGGATTTTTTCAGGATCAACATGCTTCGGGAATCCGACGAAATCTGGATGGATTGCGATATGTTGTGTATGCAGCCGATCCCCGACATTCCGTATATTTTCGCAAAAGAGAAACGCTATTTTAACAATGCGGCTCTCCGGCTGCCGCACAGTTCTCCAACATTGCAGGGTATGCATGACTTTATGAACGGGTCCGAGATCGTGATCCCCAATGACTGGCCGTGGAAAAAGAATATTGATGTTTCCATCGGCAAGTCCAATGAAGACGGCTCTTTCTCGGTACCGTTGGAAAACCTGTCGCAGCTGCCATTTTATACGTTCGGGCCTCAGGCTATCTCGTATTTTCTGGGCAAAAACGGTGAAGTTAAACACGCCCTGCCACCCGAGTCATTCTATTCCCAAGAACCTACGGCCATGCGCTTGAATTATTTCCGGCCGCGGTTTTCCCGCATATCGCTCGATGAAAACGCGTTGGGGGTTCATCACATTGGCGGCTCAAGCATGCGCAAGAAATACAATATGGACGGTGGGTTTCCTTTGCCGCATCCCAACAGCCAGGTCGCCAAGCTATGCAAGAAACATGACATCGATCCCTCTAAGGCGATGCCACAGGATGTGCTGAAGTCTGTTGACCAAGACTAAAGTGTCCGGGCAAGTCAAAAGCGCCAGTCTGTGTCCAATTTTCGGACGATCGCAATCAATAACACTAGGTGTCATCTGCTAATACCGTAGTGCCAAGTTGTTTGGCGGACGGTTTCCCAACCGGCCATTGCATTGAGTACAACGGACAATAACTTGGCAATCAAAGTAGTGGCGGTCGCTTCAGGCAAGGATGATAAACTGCGACGCTGTCAACATATTCGATTGTCTTTCTACGGATAGAGCCTTTACTTTTTCTGGCGTAGAAATTTCACTACGATTACTTGCAGCGGCGCAGGTACGGCCATATCAGAATACTGGGGTGAATAGGGCCGAATGTTATGAAGCCCGAACACAGATCTTGGATTAATCTGGGGTCCAGTTTATGGGATAGGCGAATGTCAAAGAAGCTGGCTACAGATCACAAGGATATTCGCCGATCATCTATCCCGGCCTTTAACACCAGAAGACCGACTAAAAGCATGTCTTTGTCGACCCGGTCGCTCTGACCGGGTGTGAACAAAGATGTCTACGCTTAACGATAATGATCTGAACCAACCTCCTCAGCCTGATCAAGGATGGTCACGTGAACTTGTTGCACTTGAGCGGGCTATTGTGGTTCCGCCCGCAGTCTCCGATACGGTGCAGGAAGCCGGTGTTCTGACTGAAGACCGGGAATATTGCGCGCATGGGGCGCTTTGGCGGGGAAAGCGTGCCATGACCACCCAGCCGGTATCGCCAACAGACCCTTTGCCGCAATTGTCGGGTCGCTGGCTTTATGCCGGGCTGTTATGGGTACACTTTGGTCATTTTCTGGCTGAAAGCACCGCACGTCTTTGGCCGCTGCCGGCAATCGCGAAGGATATTGATGGGGTCCTCTTTACCCCCAAGCGACCCGCCAATGGGGATGAAACACGCCCTATGCAGCATAATTTTTTTACGCTTCTGGGTATTGATCTTCCAATCAAAGTGGTGACCGAGCCAACTCAGATAGAACATCTGCATGTGCCCGGTCAGGGGTTTGGGCTGGGCCCGATTGTGGCGGGAACACCTGAATATCGTGCCTTGATCCATCAAAATTTTGGCGCCGACGTTTCCCCTGAAGGGCCGGAGCGGCTTTATATCTCGCGCGCGGGTCTTGGAATACGACGGGGTGGCGTTATCGGAGAAGAGTTTCTCGAAGAGAATTTGCGCCAGAACGGGTACGAGATTTTCTATCCGGAACAACACCCGATGGAAAAGCAGATCGCGCGTTACAAAGCCGCCCGTCAGATCGTTGCACTAGACGGGTCGGCACTGCATCTTTTTGCTCTGGTAGGCCGTCCAGATCAGCAGGTTGCAATGATCCCGCGCCGCACTTCTTCGGTGCATCACAATATCTCAGCTCAGCTAGCGGCCTTTTGCGGGCAAGAGCCTTTAGTCGCCAATGCCATTCGCACTGATTGGGTATTGGCTTCGCGCGGTCGCCCCAACCGCCATTCACTTGGAGAGCTTGACATGTCCAGATTGCATAAAATGCTTGCCGATGCAGGATTTGTCTCACCTGATCTGGCCTGGGAAGAAATGTTCTGGCGGCAGCGGCGGCGAACCATCCGAAAACTGGAAAAAGCCCTTGGCGACCAGCTGGTTCCCATCCATCAAGAGCCCGCTGACTAATGCAGCTAATCCTGGATATACGCGACACAGCTCGGGATCAGGCGCGCCAAGCCAATGGGGTTGCGTCTGTTTTGAGTATCGATAATGCAGATTTGCAGCAGCAACTGGTTACGTTTGCGCAGATTACACGGCGAAGACGTGCAAAGGCCGAGCCGCCCGATTTTTTGCCCGCACTCGCCAGTGCGATTGCTAATGAGCGACCGCGGTTCATGCTTTTGGCCATGCCAGGGCTAGCAGAAAACCTCACCACGGAAGTCTCTGTTGGTCGAGTCCACGAAGTTTTGGGGCAATTGGCGGCCGACATCCTGATTTTGACTGATCTTGATTCAGGATCTGATCGCGCCAGAATTTGGGCCACACAATTTGGTGCCGATGCGATAGTTAACCGGATTGAATGGCCAGATGATCTGACTGCGCAGCCTCCTGCATTCTCTACCCTGGCCTCCTCTGCAAAAGAAGAATCCACTCCAAAAGAAGTGCTGCCATTTGCCCGTCGCTTCTTGCCGCGCAATGACCTTACAAGTTTTGACGAAAGTCGACCCATGGGTGACACGGTGCCGGTGGACCTCAGGCCGCCAGAGGGTACCAGCGGCACGGTGCTGATCGGTTGCATGAAAAACGAAGGCCCTTTCCTATTGGAATGGATTGCATACCACCAATCGATCGGGGTGCATCACTTTGTTATCTATACCAATGGCTGCGAGGATGGCACGGATCTGATGCTGGATGCGCTGGCCAAAACCGGTCTGGTCACGCATGTCGACAACAACAAATGGAAGGGCAATTCCCCGCAACAGTGGGCTCTGAACCAGTCTGCAAAGCTCAAGGTGGTCAAACGTGCTGATTGGGTTATTCATATTGATGTGGATGAGTTTATCAACATCCGCTTTGGTAACGGGACACTGCCGGAACTTTATAAGCGCCTGCCCGAGGGGGTCAGCAATATTGCCATGACCTGGCGGCAATTTGGGTCGGCCGGGATAAAGACCTACGAAGACAGGTCGGTCCTGGCGCAATTTGACCGATGCGCTGCGTCATATCTGCCCAAACCGCATACCGCTTGGGGCTTCAAGACCGCCACCAGGAATATTCGTGCCTATCGTAAACTAAGCTGTCACCGGCCCAATAAGCTGAAAGAAGCAAAAGCCGGACAGGTGCTATGGGTCAATGGATCGGGTCAGGATATCACGCACAAAGTGGCAAAGAATGGCTGGAGATCCGATATCAAGACCATCGGTTATGAACTGGTCCAGCTAAACCACTACGCACTAAGATCTGCGCAGTCTTTCTTGGTCAAGCGTCAACGCGGACGGGCCCTTCATGTGGATCGCACTGTCGGGCGCAACTATTGGATACGGATGGATTGGAACCAGTATCAGGACGTCACTATCCAACGCAACCAGGCCAGATTGTCAGTGGCGATGGAAGCGTTGCTAGCCATTCCGCAGATTGCGCAGCTACACGAAAAAGCTGTTGCCTGGCACCAGGCTAAGATTGAGTTTTTGATGGATGAGCCCGAGTTTCGCAACCTTTATGACGAGATCACCAGCATCGAACTTGAGGATTTACAACGGATCCGCGCCATCATAGATGCGGATATGCAAAGCTGACAATGGAATACCCCATTTGATTTGGGCCACCGTTATGATTGAATCGCGGAGGACCGAGAATGTCGATCAAGAGACACGAGGCAGAGGAAATTGATCAGAAGCTGCGACAAGTTGATGTGCTTGTTGGTTAGGGAATGATGCGTGCAGATGCGATCTGCGAGGTTCGCATTACGGAACAAACCTACTACCGGTGGCGTAAGCAATATGGTGGGATGGGAGCCGATCAACTAAAGGAACTCAAGCGTTTGCAGAAGGAGAATGAGCTTCTGCAGAAGGCCGTTTCTGACTGACGACAAGCCCTTTGTTCCAAACTGGCAAAGTGCGCGAATGGCAGGTAAGTGTAGCGTTTCTATGACTGACCATCCGATCCACCATGTCCGCCCACACCGTCAAGCCGGCGTTGACAAGGGACTATATCACGAGTTGCTGTGTCGCCTCTGAAGTCTGCTACGAACCCAAAGCAACCGTCGATTTGGCGTCTATTCTTTTCGAGTTCGGCCCGTCGCGAACCTAATAATCTAGGCGCTCAATGCCAGGTAACGAATGGCGGTTGATCGGACAAAGCATCCTTTCACTGGAAGTAGCCCAATGGCAGTCATATGTTCATTGCGTCAGCTTTTAGATGAAAAACACACATTTTAACACCGCTTCAGTCTATTTTCAGTACAAGAAGCCAATCTATGCCAATTTTCGTGTGGAGTTCCTCACAATCAGTTCAGCCTGAAGAAGTTTCGATTTAGGAACGGCTTGGTTTTCCAACCACTCAACTATCGCCGCGGCAGTGGCTTCACCCATCCGTGTGACGGGCAAATGCACGGTCGTGATTTCAGGAAAGGTGCAGGATGAAGAGGGCAGATCGTCGATGCCAACAATTGACATTTCATGAGGCACTTTTACCCGCTTTCTTTGCAACTCAAAAAGAGAGCCCATCGCCAAGACATCGGAAAAACAGAGAATTGCAGAAAAGGCCGTGTCCCCTGCAAGAAGATTCTGAGTTGCGATGCAGCCACCTTTTATTGAAATTTCCGTTTCGTACATTTGCAGGGTGTGGTTCACATCCGGATTCTTCAAACCATCAAGCCGTGCCAGCGTCCTATCGTTGTTTTTTGTTGGCCCGTGAATCACGGCAATATTTCTATGCCCAGCAGACAGAAGAAAATTGAGAGCGGTGCAAGAAGCGCCGGCGTTATCATAACCGATGGTCGGAAAATGGTGGTCCCTTTCATAGTAGGAGGTGGCGATCACAGGGAGGCGTGTCCGTTCGATGATCTTTTCGAAGTCTTGACTGTGTGTGATGCCGGAAACAATCAGTGCTTCTGCACCAATATCAACCAGACCTTGCGCTTTATTCGTTTCTACGTCCGGGTCGCCATTTGTAGTTGCGACTACGAGTGACAAACCATTTAGTGCCAAACCTTTTTCAAGAGCAGCTAGAAATTTTGAGAATATTGCATTGTCCAGAGTTGGAACCATGGCCCCAACGACTCGGGTTCTCCCGGAATTGATCGCACGGGCTGCAGCACTTGGTACAAAATGCAGCTTCGAAATAACATCAAGCACACGGTGGCGCGTGTCTTCAGACACGGTTTTCGGAGAATTCAGTACGCGCGACACCGTCGCAACGGAAACATCTGCCGCCTTGGCAACATCCCGAAGGTTCGCGCGCTTCTTATATTTCTGCTCGGTCAATTCCTTTGAATTCCTTGGATATCCTCGATCTCGCGACAGTTACCTTGACACATGTAACTAGTTTCATCAAGATTATGTAACTAGTTACAATAAGCGACTCACTTTGGAATACGATGCGCGATTATTCGATACTACATGAGTTCAGCAATAGCGGTTACATGACGCCTGGACGCTTTTACCCAGGGTTTCAGAAGCCGTCGCACGGAAAAACATATACGCTAGGTCCGCGCGAAATACTGAATGTTATCATGCGACCAGGTGATCTTCTGTCGGTGACAGGCAATTGGCCTAAAAACCAACTGCAAGTCATTGCTTTTGACGAAGTGGGCGGAGATGCGCTTGTGTCGCTAGCGCTTATTAAAGCAGGAGTTTTGGATTTCTCCAAAGTAGATGGCGAAAAACTGATCAATTGGATTGCAGCTCAGGGAGGTAAACCAGAATCCGAGATTGGTATCGCTTACCTTCCTGAAAACGATGATCTGATCGTTCTAAAAGCCAGTGCTACAATTTCAGCTTGGATCATGCGGGCTATGGATCGTGATCAACTGGCAACCGGGTCCAGAGGTGGATCAGTCAGTATCTCTCATCAAATGGCAAATGCCAGTAGTTCGATATTGCCCGAACCCCTGGGTGATATGCGAAAGGAATTCACCGTAAAGCGCGGCACTGGATTGTCATATGAAGTTAAGCAAGGCGAAATAGTCCAAATCATTGATGTCGAGGGCCAACAATGCTCGGACTTTATCGCAATGCGAGCAGATAAACTCGAAAAAGGCGAGGAATGGCTGATCGACAGTACCGCAACTCGGTCTTTGGTCCGGCGCGCTTATCCTGGCCCTGGTATGCTCGACAAGTTTTTCGATAGTGACATGAACCCGCTTCTAAATGTCGTTCATGACACTTGCGGACGACACGATACTTACGGGTTGGCTTGCACCGCACGGGGATACGCTGAGCGAGGTTTTCCAGGCCATGTCAACTGTTCTGACAACATTTCGGAAACACTGGCGCAATATGGTGTTAGACGCCGCGCGGCCTGGCCTGCAGTTAATTTCTTCTGGAATACTTGGATTGATCAAAATTCCCACGAACTGCTGGTAGATGAAAGCTATTCGCGCCCAGGTGATTACGTCGCAATGCGAGCAATGGAAGACTTGGTATGCGCTTCCACGGCGTGCCCAGACGACATTGACCCGATAAATGGCTGGAATCCCACAGATGTGCACGTGCGGATCTACCGTCCAGATACTCCAATCCGCCGTGCGGTCGCTTATCGCGAAAAGGAAGATGCCCCCATGTCCATAAGTCAGGAATCGGCCTTTCACGAGCGTCTGGAGCCGCTGACCCAACATTTTGCGCCCGCGCGGGACATGTGGGCACCTGTTAGCTTTCCGTCATATGGTACATTGGGCGAATATTGGGCCTGCAGAGAAGCAGTAACTTTGCAGGATATGAGTGGGTTGCGTAAATTCGACATCATTGGGCCAGACGCTGAGAAACTGTTGCAGCTGGCAACCACGCGCAATGTCGCCAAACTGCCGGAGTGGCGGGGTACTTACACGCTGATGTGTGACGATACCGGCGCGGTAATAGATGACGGTACGTTGTTCCGACTCGCAAATGACCTGTTCCGCTGGTGTTGTGGCGCCGAGGAGAGCGGTCGGGCATTGCAGTCATTGGCGGAGGAACGCGGGTTCCAAGTGCGTATCCATGATCTGCGGAATTCGCTACCAAACCTGGCTTTGCAAGGGCCGAAGTCCCGAGAGGTTTTGCGCAAAATCGTTTTCACACAACCACATGTGCCCTCCCTTGATCAGCTCAAATGGTTTGGCTGTACTGTTGCCCGATTAAATGGTCGCGAAGGGGCACCTTTTATGCTGTCCCGCTCTGGCTACACTGGGGAACTCGGGTACGAGATTTTCTGTTCAAAGGCCGATGCCGTAGCCATTTGGGACGCAATCATGGAAGCAGGTGAAGGTTTCGGGATCACCCCTATGGGATCAGCCGCGCTGGAGATCATCCGGATCGAAGCGGGCCTAGCAGCTGCAAATGCTGAATTTGCGCCAGGCGTCGACGCGTTCGAGGCCGGCCTGGGATTTGCTGTTGATCTGACCAAGGCCGAATTCACCGGCAAGGCAGCATTGGAGCGTAATTGGCAGAGTCCGCGGCAGGTTCTCAAGGGATTACTTTTGGAAACTGACGATATTCCCATACATGGAGATGCGGTATTTGCAAAAGAAAGACAGGTCGGGGTGATTACCTCTGCAACCAAGTCTCCTTTGCTTGAGCACGGTATCGCGATCGCACGCCTTTCGGTGGAACACTCGAAAACTGAAAATAGGCTGGAAATCGGGCAGCTTGACGGGCGCATGAAACGCCTTGGTGCGAAAGTCACAGAAATTCCATTCATAGACCCGCAACGAAAGCGGGCGCGCGCATAAGAATTCAACTTACCAGCAGGAGAGTTACTATGAATATAAGCATGAAATCCCTGACAGTGTCAGTCTCGCTGGGCCTCTTGGCCCTGCCCGCCGCTGCGGCTGAAGAGGTAAAAATCGGAGTCCCATCCTGGACTGGTGCTCAGGCAATCGCACATCTTCTAGGCGCGGTTGTCGAGATGAGGATCGGAGGCACAGTCGAGTATGTACCCGGCAATAACGCTACGATTTTCCAGGCGATGGACCAAGGTAAGGGCGACATCGATGTTCACCCTGATGTTTGGCTACCTAATCAACAAAGTTTTACTCAAAAATACGTAGATGACGCGGGAACGGTCACCTTGTCGTCCAACCCTTACGAAGGAAATCAAGGCTTTTGTGTATCCAAGGACTTTGGTGAAGCGAACAACATCACCGATATTGCCGATCTGGGTCGTCCGGATGTCGCCGCGCTGATGGACAGTGACGGGAATGGCCTCGGCGAAATGTGGATCGGTGCGCCAGGCTGGGCTTCGGCAAATGTGAACGAAGTCAAAGTACGCGACTATGGCCTGCTGGACTTTATCGAACCGGTTCGTGCCGAAGAAAGCGTAAAAACAGCGCGTATCAAGGATAGCATCGCCAAGGGCGAGGGCTATGCCTTCTATTGCTATAAACCGCACGCGGTTTGGTACATGTTTGACGTGGAAATGCTGTCGGAACCCACATTTGACCCCAAAAAATATGTGATGGTGCAACCGTCTGATGATCCGGATTGGTATGACAAGTCGACGGTTGCCACCAAGGACGCGCTTAAGAACGTGCAAATCGCATGGTCCAACTCGCTCGTTGACCGCTCGCCAGCCATTGCTGAGTTTTTTGCAAACTTTCAGTTAACGGCCGATGATGTTTCGGCCTTTGCTTTCGAAATCAGTGCCAACGGCCGTGACCCGGCGGACGTCGCAAGAGAATGGGTCGAAGCGAACCCCGAGCGCGTAGACGGCTGGCTGGGGCTTTGAGCCCAACCTGAAGCAACATCCATGGTGGCAGCTCCACTTCGCTGCCACCCTGAGCCAACAAGGCCCATTCCGAGGCCGCTGGGGGACGCATGGGCGACGATACGGTTATTGAAATTTCGAATGTCTGGAAGATTTTTGGGGCGAAACCCGAAGTCGCGTTACAGGCAATCCGTGAGCGTGGGCTGAGCAAAGCCGAGGTACTAGCTGAATTCAACTGTGTTGTCGGTGTGGCCGATGTCAGTCTGTCTGTGAACCGCGGTGAGATATTCTGCATCATGGGCCTGTCTGGCAGTGGCAAGTCCACGTTGGTGCGCCACTTCAATCGGCTTCTGGAACCTACCGGTGGCAAGATTGAGATCGAAGGAACCGACGTTATGGCACTGGGGCCGCAAGAGCTTCAGCAGTTCCGTAACAACAAAATCGGTATGGTGTTTCAGAACTTCGCTCTAATGCCGCACCGTTCGGTTTTGGACAACGTCGCCTTACCGCTGGAAATCAGACAAGTTAGCAAAAATGAACGTATGCGGCAGGCCGCCGCGATTCTGGACATTGTCGAGTTGGGGGCCTGGGGGTCAAAATTCGCGCACGAGTTGTCCGGTGGAATGCAGCAGCGCGTGGGCTTGGCGCGCGCATTGGCTGCGAACCCGGATGTGCTGTTGATGGATGAGCCGTTCTCGGCGCTCGATCCGCTCATTCGACGACAATTGCAGGATGAATTTATTCGGCTCAGTAAGATTTTGAAGAAGACTACCATCTTCATTACGCACGATCTGGACGAAGCGGTGCGCATCGGTAATCGAATTGCAATCATGCGCGACGGCAAAGTGGTTCAGATCGGCACTGCCGAAGACATCGTTATGAACCCTGCCGACGATTACGTGGCAGACTTCGTAGCGGGTATCTCGCGCCTCAAAGTGGTGCGCGCGCACGCAGTGATGCAACCGATTTCAGACTATGTAGCCACCCATGGCCCGTTGGACGCAGATGCACCGCGCGTCAATGAGGCTGAAAATCTTAGCACTCTGATCAATTTGGCGATTGACCACAGCAGCGCCATCCTGGTGGAGGACGGCGGCAAGGATGTGGGCTTGATTACCCGCGCCGATTTGCTGCGCACAGTAATCGAGGGGACGGAAGTATCATGAGCACATCCGACGCGAACCCTGATGGCGTAAACCCGCTGGAAGATACCGAAAGCGAAGCTGCTCTGGCCTATGCTGAAGAGCGGCGCGAGAACATTCGCACATTTGTACGTACTAACCCCGATTATTACATCAAAAACTTTGACAAGATCGGCGCGTCCGCTCGCTTTACGGCGACCTTCAATCCGATGGCCGGGATTTTCGGTCCAATCTGGTTCGGAGCGCGTGGCTTGTGGTCATGGGCGCTCCCATTCCTAATCATTGAAACACTTGCCTATGTGCAGATTGCCCGCGGTCTTTTTGGAGATCTCGCAGCCGACGCGATGGCTCGTATCGCTTCAATTGAAGGAACATTGGAGTTGCGCCGTCAGCAATTGGCTGCTGCGATCGAAGCAAATTCCGACAAGGTTGATGTCTACCAGCGTACTGTCGAATCTCTTGAGGCCAATATCGGCGGTATACGAGCCGAAGCCGAAGCATTGGCCGCCCAAGGTCCCGCGATCATATTGTCGGGCCTTATTATTCTGTTGGTCATAAAAGCGGTGCAATCGGTTGTGGCAAACTGGGCGCTTGAGGCACGGTTTTCAGAATGGATTTCGGATCGTTCGATCCGTTCAGCTATGCCTGTTTCAGAGATCGTGTTCAGCACAATTTTTATGGCGCTGATCGTGACGGCGGCAATGATGCACTACAGCTTCCCCGGGCGTTTTTCATTGCTCAGTCACTTTCCAACAGATCCCGATATCCGTTTGACCGGCATAACTTGGGTGGAAGATTTCATCGCATTTTGTGTCCGCAACAGTGAAGCTTTTTTTGATGGGCTGACGATTGGCATCCGCGCGTTGCTCGATGCCTTGGAGGTCATACTTGTCCAGACTCCTTGGATTGTAATTGCATGCCTGATCATTCTGCTAACATGGCTAACGGCAGGTATCAGCACGGCCATCTATTCAGGAGCCTTCCTTGCCTATATGGGCCTTTTGGGCTTCTGGGAGGCGGCAATGACGACACTTGCTTTGCTAGGCACTGCTGCTTGTCTCTCAATCGTGATAGGCATTCCACTTGGAATGTTCGCCGCACGGCGCCCGCGTTTTTATGCTTTCATCCAACCAATTATGGATTTCATGCAAACCATGCCGGCGTTTGTCTTCATGGTGCCTGTGATCGCGTTTTTTGGCGTTGGCAAGCCCGCAGCCGTTATTGTCACGATGATTTTCGGCGGTACTCCTGTGGTGCGCCTGACCGTACTGGGCCTGCGCGGCGTGCCTGAAAGCGTGCGCGAAGCGGCAATCAGTTTTGGCGCAAACAAATGGTACTTGCTCACAAAGGTCGATCTGCCCCTGGCTAGCCCCTCGATCCGGGCAGGAATCAACCAAACCATCATGCTGTCGCTCGCCATGGTCGTGGTAGCTTCGTTGATTGGCGCCAAGGGTCTGGGCGAAGACGTGCTTGAGGCGCTGCAATACGCCAATGTCGGGCAGGGAATCCTTGCAGGTTTTGCCATCCTATTTTGCGCCATGATACTTGACCGAATTGTGCAGGGACAGCGAAAGTGAGGCCGCTTGTCCTAGTCCATGGTTTCATGGGTGGAGGCGCGCAATGGGCACCGCAACAGCACCAACTTTCAGAAACACAAAAGCTGATCACGATCGACTTGCCTGGGTTCGGACAGAATGCAGGCTTACCTAGCATCGACACGATCGGCGGATTTGCTGATTGGGTCCTGGAACATCTATTCCACCTTGGCGTCGAACAATTCAATCTCTTGGGACATTCGATGGGCGGAATGATCGCGCAGGAAATGATACATCGTGCCCCGCAACGGATAGGTGGGTTGATCCTTTACTCCACTGGCGCGGTTGGCATCCTGCCCGACCGTTTCGAGACAATCGAGGAAAGCAAACGGCGTGCCCAAACCGAGGGTTTCCAGGAAACAGCTCGCCGCATCGCTGCGACATGGTTCTTGGATGGCCGGTCTGCTGAAGCTTACTCAGACTGCGCTGAGATTGCAGCGCAATGTACACCGGATGCGATGCTCAAGGGGCTGGACGCAATGCGCGCTTGGCGCGCCGATGATTATCTCTCTGCCATCAAAGCTAACTCTCTGGTGATCTGGGGTGACATGGACCGCACGTATTCGTGGACACAGACCAAACAACTTTGGACGTCGATCAATCAGGCTGAGCTTTCCGTCGTTCCCGGCTGCGCCCACGCGGTACATCTGGAAAAACCCGATATCTTCAATGTTGTGCTGTCGGATTTCTTACGCCGGACCTAAAAAGATGCTTGTGCTGATAGCGTTGCTGATTTTAGCGTCTCTGCGGCGTAGAATATATTGCACACCCGATCTTAAATGGCCGCTATATCAAATTGGAGGAGTTGCCATCGCAGATGCAGCGAATGACCGATACTAAGGGCCAAATCGCAGCAATGGCAACCATAGGTAAATGGTAATAACGGCCCGTTAATGTGTGAACCCAATTGAGGGCTTCAAGATCGGAAGCCGGTTCTATTTGGGCACTCGTCCAAACTGACTGGACACGCAACGGAGATCACGTGTGCGTTTCAAGATCATAGTCGATCTAGCCGAAGCCGCGAGTGCAGGAAAGGTGTTTCTTATTCGCTCGCAGCGACGGCCTCGCCTGTCGAAAATAGCGCGGCAAGCATCGCCTCACTTCCAGCCAGCGCGCCCTTGCGCACGGTCGCAAGAACAAGTTTCCGAGCCGACGATTGTGGAAGACAAATACTTTTGACGTCGTCAGACCGATACCGCAAAACATCGGGGACAGGCAGAAGCGTAAAACCCAAGCCTGCCGAAACACACTCCATAATCGCTTCAAGGTTATCAAGGACAATGGTTTCGGAACCCTTTGGTCTTTTGTGCTTAAGCATCTCTCCAGCAATGAGTTTTCCGATCCCGGTGTCGGGCATAAAGTGAAAGAAGGGCTGCGCATTCAATAAACCCGCGAGGCCGTCTTTCAGCAATTTCTCATGGGCTGCAAAGGCAAAGGGTTCCACTCGAAGCACCTTTTCCGCAAGCGTGTCGGGAACACCTTCTGCATCTGTAAGAAGGGCGGCATCAAGCTGACCGCTTACAACCTTTTCTTGTAGAACCTTGGACAGGCCGGTTTCGAATGAGAAGGTCGCTTGCGGTGCTTGACGTTTTGCGTTGTTCAGGAAGTTCGGCAGCAAGCGAACGGCAGCAGTTGTGACAAATCCTATTCGGAAATGCCCAAAAAGCGTGTCCGTCGGGCGACAGATTTTGCGAAGGCTGTCTTCGTGCTGCAGGAGCGGGATCGATGCCGCGACGATGCTCCGGCCGATTGGTGTAAGTCGCGGTGGTCGTACGGTGCGGTCAAAGAGGTCGACGCCAAGCTCCACCTCAAGCGCCTTCATCTGCATTGAAAGTGCAGACAATGTCATGTTTTGCTGCTCGGCCGCTTTTGCAAAGGAGCCGACATTCGAGACCCGTATGAGGGTTCTGAGAGAACGTGTCTGCATAACTTAAGGTATATTGGATTAGATATCCAATTTTATTCGATTGTGTTGTATTACTTCAAGCGTATTCTGTTAAGAAACAGAGACGAGGGACACGCATGCCGCATCCGCTTGTGAACGTTGCGAAAGAACTGGCCCCAGAATTTGAGAAACGTGCCGCAGATTGGGACAGATCACGCAGGTATTGCTGGCAGAATGTTGGCGAATTGGCCGATGCTGGCATCATGGGTATGACCATTGCAAAGAAATATGGTGGGCAGGGCGCGAGTTTTCTGGACGTCACCATGGTGGTCGAACAGATCGCGAAAGCCTGCACGCTGACCGCCCGCATCGTTGTCGAGGGCAACATGGGCGGCATCAGTGCGGTCATGGGGTACGGCAATGACGAGCAGAAGGCTTTTTGTGCTCAGCATGTCCTGGCAGGAGATAAGCCCGCGATCTGCATAACCGAACCTGACTCGGGAAGTGCCGCGACCGAAATGCAGACTACCGCGCTGAAGCAGGGTCGCACATACATCCTCAACGGGTCCAAGCATTGGATCACTGGTGGAGGGGTCTCGAAGCTGCACCTGATCTTTGCCCGCGTGCTCGATGAGGCGGGCGTCGATCAGGGGATTGGCGGTTTCATTCTGTTTGCCGATCCGATGTCAGGAGATATGCCCAAGGGGTTCACCGTGGTGGGTCGCGAATACACGATGGGCCTTTGCGGTATGCCCGAAGCAGAATTGCGGTTCGAAAATGTCGAGATCAACGAGAAATGGCTGGTCAAACCGCCTTCAGGATTGAAGCGTGGCTTTGCCGACCTGATGAACGCTTACAATTCGCAACGCGTCGGTGCGGGAGCAGTTGCTATGGGTGTTGCGGCAGGGGCACTTGAACGTGCAAAACGCTACCTCGTTCAACGTGAACAGTTCGGGCGCCCGCTTGCAGAATTCCAGGGGCTTCAATGGATGCTGGCCGATATGGACACGAAAGTTCATGCAGCCAGGCTGCTGCTCCATGAAGCGGCACGATCGCGTGGCCCAAACGGCAGTCAGTATCCCGATATGACCATGGCCGCCCGCGCCAAGCTTTTTGCGTCCGAGATGGCTATTAAGGTGGTCAGCGATGCGCTGCAGATGTTCGGCGCGCGCGGCTACAGCGATCGTGAACCTCTGGAGCGGATGTATCGCGATGTGCGCATGTTCACTATCGGCGGCGGGACCGCACAGATTCTCCGGACCCAAATCGCCGGAAATATTCTAGGCATTAAAACACCACAGACACGGGACGGATATACGCGCCTTGCCGACATGGAGCGTTACGCGGCTGAATAGAAGACCCTATAAAAAATGAAAAAGGACTTTCGGGCCGCCGACTTTCTTGTACCGCAGCCCTACGCGTCTGCGTGCCGTCACGCCTTCGGCATGCTCGGCCGACGGTTTTTTCGCGTTAATCTAGTTGCCTAGTTAGCCAACTTAGCTGCGCAAGAAAGGCGCTGTATTCATGCGCCAGAGAAGTTTGCGACCGAGCCAGCGAAACAAATGCAATTTTACGCTGCGTAAAATGGCGGGGCTATTTTTCGACAATCGTAAACTTCCTAAATGAGATCTGCCTAGGCAGGCAAGTTTAGCGTGTACGCCAAGCAATTACTTCGATTCCCGAAAGGAAAGCTGCGATGAAAAAGTTCATTTTTGTTGCTCTCATCGGTCTTACCGCATGCACTCAGTACCCGATGCAGAAGCCACTGATGGTTGACGGAACCAGGAATGCGACCTTCTACACAGATGAGGCTGAATGCCGATTGATGGCCGCGAGTTTCAATCCTGGGCAGCGTAAAATGGATGCTACGTTCGGCGCTATTGATGGCGCGGTTACTGGTTGGGTTGTTGGCGAGAAGGAAGATGTCATCGGAGGTGCGATCGCAGGTGGCATAGTCGGATCTGTGCGCGGCCAGTACAATGACGAAATGGCGCGGCGTCATGTGCTTGTGAACTGCATGCAGGTGCGTGGTCACGGTGTGGTGGGCTAGTAATGGCTGCAGATTACTCAGTGGTTTATCGAACGGGGCCTTGGCCCTGACTCAAAAAAGAGTCTGAACAGAGTTCGTAATTTTGGGGTAAATTCTGACCAGAGAGGGAGTGCTCTGATGCCGAATAAACGATTCATTTGTTACAGTTAAAGAAACCTGCCTGATTGGGTGGGTGAACAGTGTCGAGCAGATCTTCCAAAGATGCGTCTCGATTGCCTTGCATGTTGGCGCATCGAATTGACATATCCCACCCAGAAGCGCGCTTCTTTCAGGCTACAGGTGATCAACTTCCGCATGTTGAGCACCGATGAGCAAAGTGTTTTGCAATGCCGAAACTACGTAAAAGGCCGGCCCCCCCAAAAAAATACGCCAACTCTGACAAACCATTCCAGACATGGACCGGCAGCGACCGTTGGCCCGCTTGCGTGAAAGCTAGAAAATCGAACGACGATCTGATGATATAAAGTCAGCCATCTGACGTGGTTTACTTATTGCTGCGTACAAGGGTGATGCGATTCCAGATAACTGTGAAACCCACCGATGAATAAGTGTGCGGAAACTGGATAAGCCGGTCAAGAATCTGACAAGCCAGCCTTCTGGAGGCTGGCCAACAGGTTCACCTTAAATGTGGCGTCAAGTTGCCAAATGGCAAGTATATCCGATGCAACAGATGAAAAATCTGGGCGTAGAACCAACAAGCTGCGTAGAGCCGCCTGGGCCTGTTCCCCATTTCCCAGTTTGCTGTGTAGCGCGGCCTGCCATAGATGGGTCCAGAAGAAACCTGGCATATCGATTTGTTCCAATTGTGCCAGCGCCGCTTCATAGTCGCCCCGGTCGAACTCGTAAAAAACCCGCGGAAACAGATACCACTGAGGATGCACAGGGTTCAGAGCGATTGCCCGGTCTACAATAGCAAGTCCTTTTTCCCATTCGCCACTGAACGCCAGACGCATCCCGTAATGGGCCAGAATGTCGGTGGCATTCGGATTCAGGTCAATCGCCCGTTGCCCGGCCTCGCGGAACCCGGCAAAATCACCGAGCACGAACCGCATATTGGCCATCATCAGATGTCCCGCCGCCAGATTTGGGTCGATCTCGACCGCCCGGCGTGCTGCAGCATCGGCTGCGGCCAGAATCTGTTCGCGATTTCCGCCCAGCCCAAAACGTATCTGTTGCAGATACAGGTTCGACAGCACCGCCCAGGCCTCGGCATAATCCGGAGCCTTCTCGAGCGCGTTCAGGATGCAGGATTTGATTTCGGCATGGCGATCCAGATTGATGGTTACCTGATAGCTGTAATAACCAAGCACACAGTCATAAGCATCGCGATTGTTGGGTGGAATTCTATCGGCATCTCGCATCGCGCCAAGCGTCAGTAGCCCGTATTTCCCGGCCAGTTTACCCATTACATCTCGGATAATGCTGTCCTGTACCGCATAGATTTCCTCGGAGGTATTGCTGACCTCATAGCTTTGCGACCAGATATATCTTCGGTCTTTCAGATCAATGAGGCGTGCGGACAGGCGCAAGGTGTCACCCCTGTCCATCACATTGCCTTCCAGCGCGAAATCCGCGTTGAATTCTGTACGCAAGCTTGCCGTATCAATCTCAGTTTCACCAGAATGCAGTGTGCTGCCAAGGGGCAAGACCCAGATGTCCCGGAACCGGATCAACTCGGTCGTCAACTGCCGGGTAAGACCATCGGCGAGGTACTCGGGGCCCTCTCCCAGAGTTTCAAAGGGCAGTACAGCCACGACGGGCCCTTTGGGCAAGCTGTGATTTGCCTGTTCCTCTGGCGTCCCTGAACGGGCCAATCCCCAGATCAGCCCAAACAATGCCAAGCCAAAGGCGACAGCCAGTCCAATCCCAGCGCGTCGTCGCCCTCTGAGCCCGGCATTGGGCCGGGCGTCAGCAGGTGCCGGAACAGGGCCGGGCAGTGAAGATTTTTCGAACCGCGGCGCGTATCCTCCTTTGGGCATGGTGAGGCGTATCGGATCGCCCCGACCGGGCCCGGCATAATAGGTGTCAATCTCCTGCCGTAGTCGCCGCGCCTCAAGTCGGACAATCGGATCGACCTGCTGGTCGAAGCTTTCGTCGCGGTCAAAGACGGACATGGCAATCGACACGCCTTTGATCTGATCTGAACGACCGGCCAGATATTCCTCGATGATATAGTTCAGAAATGCGCGGCGTTTGGGGCTGGCGGTGAAATCCGGATGATCCAGGATACGTTGCATCTGTACCCGAATTTCGCGCTCGGTAGTATCCACTTCAATATCCCTCTGCCTCGGGAAAACCAAGGAAAACCATTATGTTGGCCTCGTTGATACATGTGTTTTTCGACAGGTGGCAACATGTTTGCACTTCTCGGGAAAAATTCTGCGGATAAGAGGGCCGCACTGCTGGTCGTACAGGCAGGCACCCGGCTTCCAAAAGATCGCGCATCTCGGCACTTCTGGAGGTCAATGCACCGGCGGGACGAATTTCAACCTCGTGGTTCGTCCCGTCAGACCTCCTGCGCTGCGATCTCTTTTGAAGCGTTCATGATAGGAACCGATTATATATGCCACGCCGAACCACCTTACTCTTGACCGTCACCCTTTTGACGCTGACCTCAGGTCTTGCCGTCGCGCAGGAAGATGGTCCTCAGCACTTTGACCCGAAGGGCAAGTTGCCCTCGGATTACACGATCGAATTCCAGCAAACCCAACGCAATAACCTGCCGTTCGATGACGAGCGTGACTTTGAAGAAAGCCGCAAGGGGCTAATTGCGGTTCCAGAATACCGCCAGATCAAAACCGAGGATGGCACCGTCGCCTGGGACATCGGCAGCTATGACTATCTGCTCGAGGGCAAAGAGTTCGACTCGATCCACCCGTCGTTGCAGCGTCAGGCGATCCTGAACATGAATTTCGGCCTGTACGAGCTTCTCGACGACAGCATCTATCAGGTGCGTGGCTTCGATCTGTCCAACATCACTTTTATTCGTGGCGATACCGGCTGGATCATCTTTGACCCGCTGGCCTCCAAGGAAACTGCCGCCGCAGCGCTGAAGCTGCTGAACGACACCGTGGGCGAACTGCCGGTCAAGGCGGTTGTCTATTCGCATTCCCACGCCGACCACTATGGCGGTGTGCGCGGAGTGATCACCGATGAGGACGTGGCAAACGGCGTGGAGGTGATCGCGCCCGAAGGTTTCATGGAACATGCGGTTTCCGAAAACATCTATGCGGGCAACGTGATGAACCGCCGTCTGTTTTTCCAATACGGCGTATTGCTGCCACGCAGCCCGTTCGGTCATGTGGATCAGTCCATCGGCAAGAACATCTCGGCTGGCACCACGGGCCTGATCGAACCGACCCGCTATGTCTCGGACGCGTATGAAGAGATCATCGTAGACGGCATGCGTATGATCTTCCAGAATACACCGGGTACTGAAGCACCTGCTGAGATGAATACCTATTTCCCCGACCTCAAGGCATTCTGGGCGGCGGAAAACATCACTGGCACAATTCACAACATCTATACCTTGCGTGGCGCACTGGTGCGCGATGCGCTGAGCTGGTCCAAGCATGTCAATGACGCGCTGTACAAGTTTGGGCAGGATGTCGAGTTGATGTTCGCCTCTCACTCTTGGCCCCGTTACGGAAATGAGCGCATTCAAGAAGTGATGCGTGCGCAGCGTGACACTTACGCCAATCTTAACAACGGGGTACTGAATCTGGCCAACAAAGGCGTGACCATTAATCAGATTCACAACGTCTATGACGTGCCGGAAAGCCTGCAGCAGCAATGGGCCGCGCGCAGCTATCATGGCTCGGTCGAGCATAACAGCCGGGCGGTGATAAACCGTTATCTGGGCTACTGGGATGCCAACCCCACCACGCTGACACCTCTGTCGCCAGAAGACAGCGCGCCGCTGTTTGTCGAGATGATGGGCGGTGCCGAACCGATCCTGACAAAAGGGCAGGAACTGGTGAACACCGGCAAATACCTTGAAGCGACCGAGATTCTGAACAAACTGGTCTACGCCGAGCCACAGAACCAGGCCGCCAAGGACCTGTTGGCCGACGCGTTCGAGCAGATCGGGTATCAGAAGGAAAGCCCTTCGGTCCGCAACTCGTTCCTTGGCGCGGCGTTCGAACTGCGCAACGGTATTCCGCAGGGCGCTACCATCGAGACTACCGGTCCCGATACGATAAGGGCGATGCAGACCACGATGTGGCTCGACTTTCTGGCCATTCGTGTCAATAGCGCCAAAGCCGCCGATATGGAGTTCACCATCAACCTGTCGATCCCCGATCGGGACGAGAACATCGTTGTCGAGATGAGCAATGCCACTCTGACTCATATCGTCGATCAGGTGGCGGAAGACGCCGATCTTTCGATCAGTCTGAGCCGCACGGACCTGGAAAAGCTCATGACCGGTGAGCGCAGATTG
Source organism: Ruegeria sp. A5 (assembly GCF_056543005.1). Taxonomy (NCBI): domain Bacteria; kingdom Pseudomonadati; phylum Pseudomonadota; class Alphaproteobacteria; order Rhodobacterales; family Roseobacteraceae; genus Ruegeria; species Ruegeria sp. A5. The sequence continues at coordinate 400,970 of NZ_JBQGAV010000003.1, read as the reverse complement.
ACCGAGATGCTCGCTGATGGCACCGCGCAGTCTGAGGGCAACGCCGAGATCGTAGCGCAACTGGCTTCGACCCTGGATCAATTCGATTTGGGTTTCGAGTTGATGCCCGGCACCGGTGCACAGGATTTGACACCACCCGCCAATGATTTTGCCCAGCCCGGGTTAGCAAACTCGAGTGGCGGCTGAGACGGGACCGTCCGATTGAAAGCTGGCTCAGGGTTTTGCTGCCCTGGGCCTCTCTCTTTCTGACTATTGGACCGGGAGAAGTTTTCGACAAGTAGTGCTGGTATCGGAGCAGCAGAATGCCCCGCCCGAACGACTGCTGGATTGTTACCGCCGTGCGTGGACTCTTTCATCCGTGGTGTCAATGCGGGATCAGAATCTTCAGCCTAAGAAAGCCAAAGCGCATGACGCAAAAATCAAACTGGGATGTTCTGAAACTTGCAATTTGTGAACATCAGCCAAGATATCAAACTACCTAGAGGTCCCGATCCGTAGATTTCAATTCACTCCTGGACCCCGTCCCGTACAACGATTCAAAGAACTGGCTGCTTAGCGCCGCGGGTCGGATGGGTATCTTCGAACTGGAGGAAGCTTCACAACCCAACTGTCGAATGTGAAGTGGTCAGACCTTAGCTGCGATATGCTATGATCGCTTCCAAATTTCGATAAGACACTGTGTGTCGCAAATCGAAGTATTTAGTGTAATCATTAATGTCTTTGCGGAAACGGCAGCCTTCAAAAAGATCATACGTAAGACCGTTCTGAGAACTACCTTAGCGAAACGAATACCTCAACGGGCTGTTTGGTCAGCCCGAACCCATATCTTGCGACACTTCTCAAGTCGTGAGACGAAACTGTATTTCAGGTTCATTGGACCGAAAGTAGTAACCTGATGTTAGAACAGTGGGACGATTAACTGGGCCAGAAATGCTTGTTCTCTGAAGAAGCACCCGTCACACTGTATTTTTCTTCAAGCCAAGGTACTAAATTTGGGTTAGAACGCACATTCTAACCAACGCTTCGCGACATTCTACAAACAGGAAATTCCTTGCCAAGTGGACTAGCCCCTGCCGAACTGATCGCAATCCTAATCGCCGTGACTGATGATCAGCCGCGTGTCATGACCTTGCGTGGCGGTAACGCGCTACCTTCGGGACCGTTCGAATCTTCACACCGCAGCTTACAAAGCGGCTTGCGGGCCTGGATTGAGGCGCAGACCGGCCATCCGGTGGGATATCTTGAACAGCTTTATACCTTTGCAGACAGGGATCGCGATCCACGCTCGGGTTATGCCGACAACTCTCAGCGTATCTCGATCAGCTATCTCGGTCTGGTGCGGGAGCAGGATACTACCGGTGCTGGACGTCCGGCATGGCGTAGCTGGTATCAGTACTTCCCATGGGAGGATCATCGTGATCGCAGCCCAGAAGAGCTACCGCAAATTATCAAACGTATCTCAGCTTGGGCAGGAAGTGATCCGCTAAAACTGCAGCGTGTGGACTATCTGTTTGGTTTGAATGGGAAGACTTGGAACGAAGAACTGGTTTTGCAACGTTATGAGCTGATGTACGAAGCAGGGCTTGTTGACACTCCTGAATTCGGTCGTCACATGGAAGCGGACAACCGTCGCATTCTCGCCACCGGCATATCTCGCTTGCGGGCCAAGATAAAATACTCTCCGGTGGTGTTCGAGCTCATGCCCGAAAGCTTCACCTTGCTGCAGTTACAGCGCACAGTCGAAGCGCTGTCTGGTCTACACCTGCACAAACCCAATTTTCGCCGCCAGATTGATCAGCAGGAATTGATTGAAGATACCGGCGAAATGTCCAGCGGCACCGGTGGTCGCCCGGCGCGCCTGTTCCGATATAGGCCGGCCATTCTAGAGGCTCGCATGCTGTCGGGCGTCAGATTACCTCTCTCCCGGTCCTGAACCTCGCTTGACATAATCTCGAATCGAGAATAAGTATGGCTCCAATATACTCGATGCGAGTATAAATGGAGAAGCTAATGAAAGACTTTCGCCTTCCAGACCTCTACGACCGGGTAAAGCAGATCATCCCGCAACCCGAATGGATGCTGTTTGAAGATGATCTGGAAGCCATCCTTGATCTCAAGCGTGAGAGGAATGCGGTCATCCTCGCCCACAATTACCAAACGCCGGAGATCTTCCACGGAGTTGCCGATATCGTGGGCGACAGCCTTGCGCTTGCGCGCGAAGCTGTCGAGGTTGATGCCGATGTCATTGTGTTGGCTGGTGTGCATTTTATGGCGGAAACTGCCAAGCTGCTGAACCCGGAAAAGACGGTGCTGATCCCAGATTTGGGGGCGGGGTGTTCACTGGCAGATTCCATCACACCCGAGGATATTGCGCTTCTGCGCGAAGCCCATCCCGGCGTTCCGGTGATCACATACGTAAACACTTCGGCAGCGGTGAAGGCGGCATCGGATATCTGCTGCACGTCGGGCAACGCAGTAAAGGTGGTGGAATCCCTCGGGGTGCCGCGCGTGTTGATGATCCCGGACGAGTATCTCGCCAAGAACGTCGCCAAAGAGACCGATGTCGAATTGATCGCATGGCACGGACATTGCGAGGTGCACGAACTGTTTACTCCAGCCGATATACGTGAAATGCGCGAAGCGTGGCCGGGTGTTACGGTCCTGGCCCATCCTGAGTGCCCGCCCGAAGTGGTTGCCGAAGCAGATTTTTCTGGCTCTACCGCAGTCATGTCGGATTTCGTCGGCGACAAAAAACCGACGCGGGTTTGCCTGTTGACCGAATGCTCGATGAGCGACAACGTGGCGCTGAACCATCCTGAGGTGGAATTCGTGCGCCCCTGTAACCTGTGTCCACATATGAAGCGCATTAGTCTGCGCAACATTCGCAACGCATTGGAACTGGGCCATCACGAAGTCACCGTCGATCCGGCCATCGCCGAAGATGCGCGCCGCGCGGTAGAACGGATGCTGGCAGTGAAATGATCTGGCTCGAAGGGCTTCATGGTCGAACTGCCATCATCGGTGGCGGCATCGCCGGGCTGACGGCTGCGCTGGAACTGGCTCCACAACCCGTAGTACTAATCACCCGTGCAGGGCTGGGCCAGGAATGTTCCAGCGCTTGGGCTCAAGGAGGGATTGCCGCCGAACTAGGCGCGGATGGTGATCCTGCGCAACACTTGGTCGATACTTTGCGGGCCGGCGACGGGCTGTGCGATGAAACCGTGGCGTCGGCCATTCTCTGCGAAGCGCAAAAGGCGATTACTGGTTTAGAGAAACATGGCGTTCGTTTCGATAGAACCGCCGACGGCACATATGCCTTAGGGCGCGAAGCCGCGCATTCCCGCCGCCGCATACTGCATGCAGGCGGCGACCGCACCGGAGCCGAAATCACATCGGCCCTTGCGCGTGCTGTGTTGCAATGCCAGTCGATCACTTGCTTGACCGGAGTCGAAGCCCGACGGGTGTTGACGCTAGACGGACACGTCACAGGCGTTCATCTGCAAAAAGATGCCCAAGCAGAGGTATTGCGCACATCTCAGGTCGTTATGGCGACAGGTGGTTGCGGCGGTCTGTTTGATGCAAGCACCAACCCTTCAGGTAATTTCGGCCAGGGTGTCATGATGGCCGCCCGCGCCGGGGCAGCCTTGCGCGATATGGAATTTGTCCAGTTTCATCCCACAGCGCTGGATATCAAGCAGACACCTCTGGCATTGGTCAGTGAAGCCGTCCGGGGCGAGGGCGCAATTCTGATCGACCAAACCGGCAAGCGCTTCATGTCGCATATACCGGGGGCGGAACTGGCCTCGCGCGATGTGGTGGCTCGTGCCGTGCATCAGGTCATATTAGAAGGTGGGAGAGCGTTTCTTGATGCTCGCGCCGCGCTTGGTACATATTTTGTCCAGCGGTTCCCCGGCATCCATGCATTGTGCGCAGCAAGCGGAATTGATCCGGCACGCGATCCCATTCCAATACTTCCGGCAGCGCATTACCACATGGGCGGTATCGCCGTTGATGAGTATGGACGAAGCACCCTGCCAGGCCTATGGGGCATAGGTGAATGCGCGGCCACTGGCCTGCATGGTGCCAATCGCCTTGCCAGCAATTCACTGCTGGAGGCGGTGGTGATGGGACGCCGCGCCGCAAATGATGTTGCCAAGGCAGAAATGAGAAACCTGTCATTTGTTCCTACAGTTACCGCTCTGCCTCGTTCAGACCCTAGCTCTGTCCGGCCTTTGGCTACAAAATATCTGGGTTTGATCCGCGACGAGGTGGGATTGCGTCAAGTCATTTCAAAGTTGTCTCCGTTGCTCGAAACCGCTGCCTGCGCTTCTGACCCGGCACTAGTCGCGCTTTCGATCGCGGTCTTTTCCGATCTGCGCCGAGAATCGCGTGGCGGACATTACCGAAGCGACTTCCCCAATCCTGAGGCGAACGCGCAATCTGTTTTGATGACTCTGACCGAAGTACTTGCTCATGCGAGTTTGAACAGTCAGGAACCCTTTCTGAGGACTGCTTGAGAAATGACTATCATGCCCCTAGCCCCGTTGCCCCGAACGATGCTGGAGCCGGTGATCCGCCGCGCACTTGATGAAGATTTGGGCCTCGCCGGAGATGTCACCTCCTCGGCTGTTATTCCTTCGGATCATGTTTCCGAAGTTGTGGCTTGCGCGCGTCAATCCGGATGTATTTCCGGTCTGGACTGCGCTGAATTGGCTTGTGAGCTGATAGATCCGGCGATCAAAGTAATCCGTCATGTCGAGGATGGAGAGACAGTCGCGCCCGGCGCAGTGATCGCCACTTTCAAAGGGCCGTCGCGCAGTCTGCTGATTGCCGAACGTACGGCGCTCAACTTCTTGGGTCATCTATCGGGTATTGCTAGTGTGACAGCCGATATGGTTCGCCGCGTCGAAGGCACGCGTGCTGCCATCGTCTGTACCCGAAAAACAACGCCCGGTTTGCGGGCTTTAGAGAAATACGCTGTGCGATCAGGCGGCGGCATGAACCATCGCTACTCCCTAAGTGACGCGGTGCTGATCAAGGACAACCACATCGCCATAGCCGGGGGTGTCCGCCCAGCCTTGACTCGGGCCAAAGAGACAGTCGGTCATATGGTCAAGATCGAGATCGAGGTCGACACGCTGGAGCAGCTGGCCGAAGTTCTGAAAATCGGTGTTGATGCGGTGCTTCTGGATAACATGGATCCAAGAACCTTAAGCGAAGCTATAGGCATGATTGATGGTCAAGCCATTGCCGAAGCTTCAGGCGGGATAACTCCAGATAATGTGCGGGCTGTGGCGAACACCGGTGTTAATTTGATTTCTATGGGCTGGATCACCCACAGTGCACACTGCCTCGATATTGGTCTGGATTTTGTACTCTCGCAGCGCCAAGAGTAAGCCAACAGTCACGAAGTTCATTGCCCGAACGATCGAAATCAACGGCCTTTCCAAAAGATTGCCAACGGCAAGAGCATCGCGCACACCATAGGAATCAAGGCAATCAAAAGGTGCGCGGCGGCGCAGCCTGCCTGTTCAGTCTTGTCACTCCGTTAGCCAGCTAAGCTGGGCAAGTTTTAAGTCGCATTCATTCGTCAGAGAGTTGGCGACCGAACCTTTCGTTCTCGCCCACACTCGATTTCTTATGCTGCTCAAATAAGCAGGCCATGACATCTCAATTCGGAGAAACCGCATCGTCGGCGTCATTGCCTCCGGACGTTTTACCCTCATGGCCGAAGAAAGTCGGATCAGTCTCAAAATCAGGCGCAAGGAACTCGGACATCTGGTCAGGTCTGCCTGTTTCTATATTATATATCAATAGTTTATCCGGCTTGTCCTTAAAAAATTCGGGCACCTCCTGATGATGCCGGTCCCATTCTTCTGACCAATGATCAATTACCTGATCAACCGACTCGAGATTCATACCCTTACGATAACGCTCGGCATAAAACCCATTGCCATGGTTTCGGCGACTTGCGATCCACCTGTCTTTGTCTCGAGTGTTCAATATGAAATAGGAATTGGGATAATATGCCGCGAGTTGACGAAAATAACGGCAACCTTCAATCACGCGTGACCCGCTCACCATCTGCATGTCGGTGTAGCCGACCCAACGGTCAATGCCATTGAGCGGCGCATAACCATACTTAAGATTGTTAGCGAGCGCGCGGGCCAGATTGCCACGCTTGAAGTGAACCGTCGGAATGCCGTTGTTATCTAGAAAGGCGGAAATCGACCTTGTGCCGCACTTGTTGAAACCGACCTGAAATATCCGCCGCGTACGGCCTGCACGAGTAGACAGATATTCAGGATGGGTTTTTGATGATTGCGGCACGAAGGAAGGCTCCTACTCGGACTCTGCGGCGGCTTTCTGGTTCGCGCGCATGGCAACTGAAATAAGCTGACGGGCCGTATGCTCCGTCAGAGGTGTGGTTTGGCCAGCCATCATCAGGCGAGCAAAAAACGCGCGTTCAGGTTCTGACTCCAAAAGTTCCTTAAATCGCTTGTGCCGCCATTCGCAGGCCTTGTCATGTAGCTTCTTCAGTGTGGCATCTGATTTTAGCTCGGTAACCCGAGCAGCCCGTGCAGATTGGTAGCGGGAAATAGAGACGTCCTGATCGCTGTTAAAGTTGTAATCGACCCAATAATCCATGCCGATTTTCTCTTTGAAATGCACCCCACGTCCACGCGCACGTTTGAGCAGAAAGGAGTCCATCGTGCCCAAAGCATAATGGTTAAGCTGAACCCTCATGGTCGTATCTTGGGTATAGTTGGAAAATACCCGCTGGCGGCGATAATCGCCGCCAAGCAAACGGCCTGATCCATCATACCAGCACGCCTCATCCACGCGGGTCTGATCAGGCGAAATTGGCCGATGAATGCCTGGTTTACGGTAAATCCCGTTGTTGCGATAAAGCGTTTTGAACATCGAGGCGCGCCACGGCCAAAGGATGGGTTTGGGGGCGCACGAAGTGAACTGTTGGGTCACCGGTGCATCTTCAAAATAAACGATCCCTGCATTTCCGAATAGCCGCCAGGTGAGCGTGATCGCATCCGCCTCGGGGAAGCTATGGATGAGCGCGTTTAATGAGCCGTCGCCAATATGGATATTTACAAACTCATCAATATCGAGCGCCAGTATCCAGTCTGCTTCTTTCAATAGAGGATGTTTGGCGGCTTGTTTCATAGCCTGCCACTGTACGCTCTTATCGGGCTTGGCTTCATGGCTGACATGAGTGATTTGCCCCATCTCTTCGAGTCGGTGCAACATCAGATCGGTGCCATCCGCGCAATCATTCGAGAAGATCAGAAAATCAGTGAAACCAACCATCTGATGATGGGCGAGCCATTCCAACAGGAACGCGCCTTCATCTTTGACCGTCAGGATCGCTAGCATTCGTGTCATTCTATTCCTTTGATCCGACGCTTCAGTCTGGTGATCCGCCAGACCGCATGTCATGTGGTGCTCATTGAGAATAACGGTTTTGCAGATGTTCTGAACTGCGAATTTCGCGTAGGAACGAAAAAAGTACGGCGCGGCATCATGTTGCCAACTTGGGCGATTTCCAACTCGGAGGTAGGTGGATCTAAAAGGCTGAGAGTGTACCGAATAGATGCACTTATTGTTCAATTAGCCGTCTTAGCCCGACAGCTCCGTTTGAAAGTGCAGATCGGCGGTAAGACTTCAGCGCTGCCTGCAGATCGCTGAGTTCTGCATCACTCGCCTCTGAAATGCGGGTCAGGCTTGCCTCCAACCCATTGTCAGCAATCAGCATTGGTGGTCGGTAACAGGCCTCTGACCAGCGGTCCATGACGATCGGCACACAGAATCCACCCGATGAGGACAGGGCAGATGTGATCTTGATCCGTTGATATTGTTCATAGTCAAATGGCATGAGCGGATGTATCACCTGAGCGCCTGCCAGTGCGTCAAAATACGCGGCATGCCCGACCTGCCCGCTGTTGTCCAAAGGCACGCACTTAAAACGCGCGTCAAGCTTTCGGTCCTGGATCTCACTTTCAACCTTGGCGCGATCTCCGCCTCCTGACGGCAGGATGAAATGCAGATTCTGAAAGGCGTCCGGTCGATTGCCAAGAAGATTCAGCAGGCCAGGGTAATCACGTGTCCGCATGTTAACGTTGCCGGGGATCACGACCTGACGCGGCTGGCCCAATTTTGGTTCCGGATCATCGATCCAATAAAACGGCTCCAACGTCGCGATCCTGTCCATATGGGCTTTGCCCACCCGGCTGATCCATTCAGCCGTGACATGTGCACTCAGGCTGATGTAGCGCGCATTTGGCATCTGAAGCGTCTCGCGCAGGGGTGCCATCTGGCTGAACTGATCCAGATTATGCAGGACCATGATCAATGGCTTCTTCACTCCACGCGCCCAGCTTGCCGCTTTTGGACGACTCAAAGAGGCCATGAGGACGAAGTCATGTTCGGCCGCTTCAATTGCAGCCATAGTAGACTTGATATGTTTTGGTGCATCCGCAGCCCGGTAATCCGGCGTGCTTAAAGGCACATACTCGACATCAAATTCCAATCCCGGGACCAAGGCCATGATATCTCCGCGCAGCTTTAAGATCCGGCGATGCAGAAAGATTCGTGGTCGGTACCCGTTGGCATTACAGGCGGCCACCAAGCTGGGGATGACTTCTTCATGGCGCGGTTCAAATTGTACAATTGCACAGCGCTTCATAGTTTCTTCCTGTTGCCTGGGTTGCCTCGGGCCCTCGTTTTCGGTTTGACCCTTTGGAAGTTGTCTATCGATAGCTACACTTGCCGTCTACATCCAACGCCGAACAGGCCGGATCTCAGACCAGTTTGTTTGAGCGGAGGTATCCGGTGTGATGGTATTTCCCAGCGTTGCGGTTTCGTTCACTATTCCGATAAAAAGCGGGTTTTAGCAGATCATCACAATCTGGGTCTGTAACTCCGCGGGTCTCGCGTAGATGACTGGCGTGTGATTTGGGGAATAAGGGCTCAAGACGCGCTTTATGTGCGCCAGCCAACCAATATAAGTCAGACATCTTCACCGCTCGATTTCGAACCGTGAATCGCGCTAGCAAGGTCCGTTCGCTGGGTCGGGATTTGCCGCAGGGTTGCTCTATCAAAGCTTGGTCGTAATGGGCTTGGGTTTCTGCCGAACAGAAGCGGTTTAAGCCCTATCTTCTGTAGGTTTGAAGCGAATGATGACGCAGCATTGTCAAAACGTGAAGCGAGAAGTTTCCAATCTCTTAGTTTACAAGCGGGATATCAATGCAGTTTCTGCGCCTGCTATGTCGATTGCGAGCTGCGATGCGGGTGGGAAATCAATGGGTTCTGGTTTTGGGTCCACGTGTTTCGATGCGGCGTTTGCCTGCGATGTTGTAGTAGGGGATCTGGTCCAGATCGCAGAGAAAGGTGCCTGGAGCGGCAACGGCTTTCACGTCGCTTGCGATGGGTTGGAAATCCGCCCGGAAATGTGTGGTGCTTTTGACACAGATCACTGAATAGGATGTGGGATTCAGGCCGATATGGGTGAAATGAGCGCGGTCTAGGCATTGGTTGCGCACACTGGTGACGACCAAGTCTATCTTCGCGCCAGACTCTATCATCCTCAGAGCGGCCGTTTTGCCAAGCGTCGCGATGCCGCCTCCGTACATCTCACCTGAGTATCGGCAGATGCCATCTCCGATGGCCAGAACTTCGAACTTTGCCTCAACGGGGTGCAGCCCGGGCAGACCTGATTTTCCGCCGATGGCCAGGTTCAGTTTTGCGCCTTGGCCTGCACGATGCGCTTTCTCTGCGCTTTCGGCGTCGTGGAAGAGACCCATCAAAACCTCCTGCGCTTCCCCCTCGATCAAAGCGGCCAGAAGTCCGGTGGTATCGGATGTGCCGCCTGCGCCTGCGTTGTCCTGTACATCCGCTAACACGAGCGGTTTGTCGCGATGCGAACGACAGGCCAGAACGGCTTCGTCCAACGACAACATAGAGCAGTCCACATCAGGTTCGCGGGCCAGAAAAAGGTCGACTATTTGATCTACTGCGGCGGTCGCTTGCGCGGCACTGGTCGCGTAGGCAACGCAGGACGGACCAGTATCGGGATAATCTGCCGCTGTAAAACCCAGTGCGATTTCTGCATAGACATGGGCCTGTTCGAACCGGGTGGGCAACTGATAAATCTCATCAAACGGTGCAGCCCAGGTGTATTGCGCATGTAATGGGATCAGATAGGGCACCTGCCGGAAGGCTTTGTGCAGTTTCTCTCCGGCCAGTAGCCTTTGCAGAACCGGTACGCATCGCGCACCGGTTTCGCCCATATCGAGGTGCGGGTACGTGCGGAAAATTGCCAGATAGTCCGCCTGCGAGATCATCTGGTCAGAGATATTGGCATGCAGGTCCAGGCTCGCCACGACCGGAACATCCTGCCCTACCAGATCACGTACTCGGCGCAACAGTTCTCCCTCACCATCAGCAAGGCTTTCAGTCACCATGGCACCGTGCAGGTCAAGATACACTCCGTCCAGCGGTCCCGCGCCGCGAAGGCCATCCAAGATCATAGTACATATCTTCTCGAACGCGTGATCCGTGACATGAGCGCTAGGTTCTGCCGCACACCACAGGATTGGGAAAAGCTCGAAACCTGCCTGGTTCGCGGCGGAAGAAAACCCGGCGATGGGTAGGTTCATGCCTTTGGTGTCTGCGATGACACGCGCGCCATGCAACATTTCGGGCCAGGAATCTGCCATCTCGAACTCGGGCAGACCCGCTTTGGTCGCTCCGAAGCAGTTGGTTTCGTGTTGAAATCCGGCAATGGCAATGCGTTTGGCTGTCATTCTAAAATTCCAGTTCTTTTCTGGATTTGGTGGCGCCAAACACAATCTGTCCTCGCCGGATGGTGGCAACAATCGATGTGTCGAGCAGCCGTTCAGGATCATCTAGGGGATTGCGAGAAAGGATGGCGAAATCTGCCAGTTTTCCGGGCTCAATCGAACCGCGCTGATCTTCTTTAAACACTTGCCACGCCGCATCGATGGTTTGTGCCCGTAGCGCAGACAGTACGCTGATCTTTTCCTTTTCACCCAGTTGCCGGCCGGATGCAGTCAGTCGATTCACCGCGCAATGCGCCAGATGGATTGGCCGCGTTGGCGTAACCGACGCGTCATTGTGGATAGTATAGCGTACACCGTATCGTTCCGCAGTTGCGGCTGGCGAAATCCGTTCAGCGCGTTCCGGGCCGAGGAAGGTATCGTAATGTCGGTCCCCCCAGAAATGCACATGTGCTGAAAAGAAGCTGACAGTTATTCCAAGCCGCGCCATGCGGTCCAGTTGATCGTCGCGCAGAACCTGGCCGTGGATGATTGTATGGCGGTGATCGTCTCGCGGATGCGCTAGCAAGGCCTTGTCCACCGCATCGATGAACATCTCGGCCCCGGCATCCCCGTTGCAATGGCAGTGGATCTGAAACCCCATAGCGTGTAGGCGGAGAACCTCGAAATCCATGTCGACCTGCGTGGCATAGATCATGCCACAGGGGTGATCGGGGTCCAGCGACTTGTAGTAGGGCGCAGACAGATAGGCAGTCTGCAATTGGAATGCGCCATCGGTAAACAGCTTGCGCGCACCCAGCGTAAAATGTGGGTTGCCGGGCCAGTTATCGTCGATCCAGCCCTGGCTCAGAGCCGGTTCCAGATCGGCAATTGGCAACAATTCCAAATCAATGCCGGGATCCTGATCGGCAGGAAGGCTGGCAAAGTGGTCGAGCATAACCTGCGATGCCCAAGCGTTCTGTGCATAAGTTACCCCGCGGGACAGATACTCATCACGGCAGGCGTTGAACCCTTGCCAGAACCTGTCCCGGTCGATCAGAAAATCAGTGTCGCCCATTTCGCCCATGGCCAACAGCCCTTCGACCAGCCCCGTCAGGGCGCCGGTATCGGGGTCGCGGCCATAACGCCCTCCGGCCGGGTCCGGGGTGTCGCGATTGACGCCATGCAGCTTCAGCGCCATCGAATTGGCCGCGCCGTTGTGACCCGAAGCATGCAGAACCCAGATTGGATGCGCCGTTGAGACATCATCCAGTTCGGCCCGGGTAGGCATGCGGCCTTCTGAAATGGCGGTGTTGTCGAACAAAACGCCCATCACCCAATCGCCCTCAGGCGTCTCTTCGGCCCGGCAGCGCAGCTTTTCCAAAGCTTGCGCCATATCCATACACGCGCCGCGCGGAGGTGATGCAAGATCAACCCGAAACAACTGGATGAAGCCGGGATCTGGGAAGTGGCCGTGTGAGTCGATGAAGGCTGGGATCAGGGTCTGGCCAGCTAGGTCATATACACCCGCATCGGATGACATCTGCCGCCGCAGCGTTGCTTCGTCCCCCACCGCATTGATGACATCGTCCCGCACCAACACCGCCTCGGGTCGGGAATTGTCGGCGTCCATCGTCAGGATGGGACCGCCGAAATAGAGTGTTTCCCTCATCCTTTAGTGACCCGGAGCAGGCGCACCCGACAAGGGTGCGAGACAGCGCAGCCCGTGGCCCGCCGCAACCTCCCATTGCGGTGTCTGTGTGCAGATGTCTTTGGCAAACGGGCATCTTTCGCGGAACTCACAGCCCGACGGGCGTTGCAAGAGGCTGGGCGGCTCACCTTTGAGCGCGATCCGTTCAAGGCGCGCATCGGGGTCCGGCTCGGGGTTGGCGCTTAGCAGGCAGCGGGTATAGGGGTGGCGCGGATCGTCGAAGATCGCCTCTGTCGTGCCTTCCTCGACCAGTCGACCCAGATACATAATGCCCATGCGGTCTGCCACGTGGCGCACCACGTTCAGGTTGTGGGTGATGATCACCATCGCCAGGCCCAGGCGTTCCCGCAGGTCATTGAGCAGGTTCAGCAGCTCACCCTGTACCGAAACATCCAGCCCTGCCGTTGGTTCATCCGCCAGGATCAGTTTCGGCTCCAGCGCCAAGGCGCGGGCGACACCAACCCGTCGTGCCTGGCCGCCGGACAATTGATAGGGGTAGCGGTCCGCGAAATTCACCGGCAGGTTCACCATTTCCAGCAGACGCTTGGCTTCGGCATCCAGATCGCGATCTTTCATACCCTGAATGCGATAGGGTTCCGTGATCAGGCTTCGGATTGTCAGGCGTGGTGACAAGCTGCCCACAGGGTCCTGAAACATCATCGCCATGTCCTTGCGCAGTGGGCGCATGACCCGTTCCGGCGCACCCCGTATCTCTTGCGTGTCAAACACGACCGAACCGGCCTGCGCCGGGGCCAGGCCCGCAATCGCACGGATGACAGTTGTCTTGCCCGAACCGCTTTCGCCGACAAGCGCATAGGTTTCGCCAGCTTCGACCTCAAAGCTGACGCCCGCCAGCACGTTGACCGGGCCATAGCTGGTTTGCAGTTCTTGGACATTCAGCAGGCTCATGTCACGGCCTCCTCATGGTTCAGCCAGCAGGCGGCGTGATGCCCTTCTTTCAGAAGATCCAAGGGGGGAACGTCCATTGCACAGCGCGGCATCGCCTGGTCGCAGCGGTCGCGGAAGATACATCCACCGGGCAGGTTGGCCAGATCGGGTACTTCGCCCGGAATGGTTGGCAGGACCCGTGCGCGTTCCTTGATATGGCCCGGGTCACAGTCGATTAGACGGCGTGTGTAAGGGTGCTTGGGATTGTGAAAAATCTCGCGCACTTCACCGCTTTCGACGACGGCGCCTGCGTACATCACAACCACTCGGTCGCACAGTTCCGCGATCACACCCAGATGGTGTGAGATAAATAGTATGGCGCAATGGAATTCGCGCTGCAGCTCTTTCAGGCGTTCGATGATCTGCACCTCAAGCGTGGCGTCCAGCGCGGTGGTCGGCTCATCCGCGATCAGCAGGTCGGGTTCTGACATCAACGCCATGGCGATCGCGATCCGCTGCCGCATCCCGCCCGAGAACTCATGCGGGAACTGCTTTAACCGCGCCTCTGGGTCCGGGATACCGACAGCCCCCAGCATCTTTGCCGCATTGGCCAGTTTTTCCTGCTTACTAGCCTTGGACCGGTGCTGAATATCGACCATCTGCTGGCCAATGGTCAGAACCGGATTGTGGGTCTGCATCGGGTCCTGAAAGATGATCGAGATATCGGCCCCGCGCAGATCACGCATCCTGCGTTCAGGCACTTGCAACAGATCCTGCCCCTTAAAGCGTATTTCGCCTTGCCGGAACCGCGTGTTCGGTGCGGTCAGCCGCAGGATCGACGAGATCAAGGTTGATTTTCCGCAACCAGACTCACCGACAATACCCACGATTTCACCTTTGCGGATGTCAAAGGTGATATCTCGCAATGCCTTGAGATCTCCGCGTGCCGTTTCATAATCGACGCTGAGGTTCTCGATTTCCAGAAGAGTTTCGGTCATCGCTGTTTCCTCAGTTTGGGATCAACCACGTCGCGCAGGGATTCCCCTAAAAACGTAAAGCCCAGGGTTGCCAGAATGATCGGCAGACCGCCGCCCACCACCAGCCAAGGTGTCTGTCGGATCAGGGAATACCCGTCCTTCAGAAGTGCGCCCCAACTGGGGGTTGGGGGCTTCACGCCAAGCCCGAGAAAGGACAGCCCCGCCTCAAGCGCGATTACCGTCGGGATGTCCATAGCAGCTAGGACGGCCAAAACCCCCACGATATTTGGTAGCATGTGCACACCCAAGATGCGGGCCATGCTGGCCCCCATCGACCGCTCGGCCAGAATGAACTCGGAGTTGCGCAACGTCAGGGTCTGCGTTCGCGCCACACGGCCATAGGTTGGGATCGAAGTCGCCATCACCACGAACACAACCGTTTGCAAACTGGGACCGACCAGGGCCACAACGGCCAGCGCGAACATCACGGTTGGGAAGGATCGGATGGTGTCAAAGAACAACATCAACAGGTTGTCGAGCCATTTTGGCCCATACCCCGCAATCATTCCCAAGGTTAGGCCAATTGCCATAGCACCAAAGACGGCAGGCAAGGCGACTTTCAACGCAACCTGACCGCCGGCAATCACGCGGGAAAACGTATCGCGGCCAAGTTGGTCCGTACCCAGAAGGTGCTCGGCAGACGGGCCTTGCAACCGGGCTTTGATATCCATGGCCACAGGATCATAGGGCACAATCCAATAGGCGAAAATCGCACAGAAGACGATGGTGCCGACAATGACCAAACCAATCAGACCCAGAGGGTCGCGGGCGACGCCGACAATGATCTGACCAAGTTCAGAACGAGATTTTTCCATTTCGGCTTTCCTCAATGCGCTTGTCTAGCGCGTGGGTCGAGCCACGCATTGATCAGATCCGCCAGTGCGGTCGACACGACGAACAAACCGGTTGAGATCAGAACCGAGCCCATGACAATCGGGTAATTGCGGGTGGTTATGCTGTCGATCACCAGCTTCCCCAGACCCGGGCGCGCGAACACTATTTCGGCGAATACGGCCGAGCTCAGCAGGAAACCCATGCCGACGCCGATCACCGTGACAACCGGAAGAATGGCGATACGCAAGGCATAAACCATCACCACGCGGCGCTCTGCGATACCGAAGGCACGTGCGGTCCGAACGTGGTTTTCGCCTAAGACTTCCAACATCGAGGCGCGCACCAACCGCGCGATGTAGCCCACCCAGCTTAGCCCGATGGCAAAGGCGGGCAAAACGAGGTGATCAATGCGACCCCAGAAGCCTTCGCCCGCGCCGATGGCTGGAAACCACTGAAGATGCACGGCAAAGACCAATAGCGACAGAAGTGCTACGACAAAGGCGGGTGCTGCAACAAAACTGACCGAAATCGCCGCCGCAATGCGATCGATCAGAGTGTTTGGATGGGCAGCGGCATATGCCCCAAGTGCAATTCCCAAAGTGGCGGACCACAGGATCGACGCAAAGATCAGTTCCAGAGTGTAGGGTAGCTGCTGGAACACGATATCTGTCACTGACCGGCCCGAGAATACGTCGATTCCCAGATCGCCACGGGCCAGGTTTCCATAGAATATGACCAGCTGTTTCCAGATTGGTTGATCCAGCGCCAACGCAGCGGTGAGCTGGGCCTGAAGCTCAGGTGTTGCGCGTGGCCCCAACATGATCTGGACCGGGTCCCCGGGGACGGCGCGGATCATCAGGAACATGACGGTAACCGCCACGAACAGGATAAGCAGCGCTAGCCCGAAGCGGCGGGTTGCAAACTTAAACATGAAAAGCTGGCTCCTTTTGGATGGGTGGCGAGCTGTTTTGTCCGGCGGGCGTCAAACCCCGCCGGACATAACCGACCTTGGGGAGGTCAGGTCGCCTTGCCGAAGTACCGCAGCAGTGCCAGACCGTCGGGTCTTAGCGCGGGGGTGACACGCGCCGAATGAATCACCGGTGTCGCCTCGTGGGTGATAAAGCGGTAGGCACCACTTTCTTCCATCAGATCCTGCGCCCGCTGATACATCTCAGCGCGTTTGGCCACATCCGCTTCCTTGAATGCCGAGTTGTGAATTTCGTCAAATTCAGCGTTGCTGAACCGCTCCCAGTTCCAGATGCCGACCTGTTCGGTGGTGAACCAGGCCGTCGCATAATATGGATCGGGGGTCATCGAGAAGCGGTTCAGAACCAGTTGCAGGTTCTCGTTGTCTCCGCTTGCCCAGAATGCACCGGATTCCAGTACGTTGACTTCGACCGTGATCCCGATCTGCGCCAGAGTTGCCTGAATGATCTGAGCCGTCGTTGTGAAAGTGGTCTTGTTCAGCGTGTCCAGCGTAAGCGTCACATTGGTCTCGCCAGATTCCGCCAGCAATTGCGCCGCTTTCTCGAAGTTTGCCGCCGGAGGGACCAGAGATTGCGGGCGGTGGCCCGCAAGGCCAGGTGCGATGATGCCTGTCGAGGGTTCAGCGGCTCCAAAATAGGCCGCCTCTAGGATGCTTGGTACGTCGACTGCATGTTGAATCGCCTGACGCAGTTTTGGGTTCTGAAGCTTGGGGTGATCCAGATTCATGCCCAACCAGACATAGAACAGTGAGGGTTTCTCGACCAAAGATCCGCCATTCGGAACACCGGCCCGATAGCGTTCGACCGATCCCAGCGAAACCCGAGTCATGTCCAGTTCGCCCGCCTCAAAGGCGATCTCGGCGGTGTTTTCGTCGTCGATCGGCAGGATTTCGATTGTGTCCCATGTTGGTGCGTCACCCTTCCAATCCGGGTTGCGCTTAAGCACGGTTTTTTCTTTGGGTGACCAGCTGTCCCGCAGATAAGGGCCGGATTCAGCGACCGGATCAGCCCCGATGCGGCCCCCTGCGGCCTCGACCGCAGCTTTCGAGACGATGTTGCCGGTTATGTAGGGCAGGGCGATCGACCAAATCGGAGCAAACGGCTCGTTCAGAACGATGGTACCTTCGCGTTCGCTGCTCACTTCGACATGGCTGAACGGACCCAAATCGGGCTTGTTCGGGCTTTCGGTCGCATCGTCCACGATGCGCTCCATGCTGAATTTCACGTCTTCAGCGGTCATCGCACCGAAGCCATTGGTGAAACCGATATCATCGCGTAGGGCGAACTTGATATGGGTCGGGTCAACCTGCTCGATCATCGCCGCCGCATCCAGCTGCCAACCCCATTCCTCGCCGGGCTTGTATTGGATCAACTTGTTGTAAATCGAGGCATGCACTTCTTCTTCGACAACACCGACGGAATGTGCGGGGTCCATGTTCTGGGCATCACCGTAGGCGCGCACCCGCAACACCCCGTCATCAGCGGCGAAGGCGCGATTGGCCCAGCTTGCAGGCAGCGCGGATGCCGCCCCAAGCGCAGTTGCCCCTTTCAAGAAGCCCCTGCGCCCGACATTTGCTTTTGTCCATTCGATTTTCATGATGTTCTCCCTTGGGTCAGATCGTTTACAGAAGCCTGCGCGGGATGGTTTCGTTCCATTCCTTTGTCAGAACTTCTGTTTTGTCCGCGCCTTCGGTGGCGCGCAGTTTTCGATGCAGATAGAAATTCTCGACGTCACAGGTCATCGCGTTTTCGGTGCTGATCTCGACCTGCCATTCGTCCCTCTCGAACGTGAAACGCCAGCCTGCCGTGAATTGCGCGGTCGCTGGGTCATCGGGATGGATCGCATAGCGCATGGCGACGTGGCTTCCGACGATGAGGCCGTGGCCGGGGTCCTGTGCTTTGCCGTAGTCGTCGAATGTCTCAAGTACGACGGTTCCATCCGCTTCTATGCGCCGTTCGGATCGGCCCGACGGCGCGCGCAGCTCGGTGCTTTGCAACGTCGGATAATCCTGCGCTGGTCCGGGATGTGCAGGATCAGCTTCCTCAGACATCGTCCGAACCGGCAAATACAGCGCCGAGCCTTGCAGTTGTAACGTCACCTCTGCCGCTTCTGGCGCGGGCCAAACGATTGGCCAGTAAGCGGTAGACAGCGCAAGACGCAGGATATGACCGGGTTTCACGCGATGCGCGCACTCATTTAGTGCAATTTCCGCACTGTAGACCTGACCGGGAATCAACGCTTCAGGGGTCTCGTGGCTCTTGTAGTGCGTCAGGTTCAGCGCCCGATAGGTGATCCGCTGAGAAACCCCATCCGGGGCGACATCACACAATCGCGCAATCAGTTGGGCTACCGGTCTGTCCACGGTGAAGGACAGTTTCAGTCGCGCCCGTCCAAGCAGTTCAAGCGGCTTGTCCAGCGGTGCCGTATCGAAACAAAGCGACAGTGCGTCATCGGCCGCTTGATCTTCGGCCAACTCATTGTCGATCCGCATGCCCGGGCAGAAATACCCGCCAGCCTGTCCGATATGGGCCGGATTCGATACGGTTATCTCGGCCGTAATGGCGACGTCGGAAAACCCACCCAATCCCAAATGCCAGACTTCATCGCTGACATTGGGCGACGGCCATTCTGTCTCGGCGATCCAGCGGCCCTGCCTGGGTTTGTTCTTTTTGCTCGGGCCAAAATGATCCTGCATATAGGTTCGGTAGGCGGGCAGGTCTTCGGCGCCATTCTGCTGCCCCTTCAGCCAGCGATCAAACCAGCCGATCACCTCGGAATGGAAATCTCCTGCCTCCAGTTTCGAGATATGCGGATAGCGGTGCTCCCACGGTCCGATCAGTGCCTTTGACGGCACGGCCAGATTTGCTGCCAGCGCTGGCGGAGCGTTGACATATGCATCCGACCAACCCGTTATCGCAAGAACCGGAGCTTGAATCGCCGACCAATCCTCGCAGACCGAGCCATGTTTCCAGAACGCGCTGCGCGTTGGATGACGCAGCCAATCGGCTGCTGAGAATGGTACATTCTCAAGTCGGGCAAGCCAGTCTTCTCGCCAATCAGATCGCAGCTCGGGGTCTGCGGGCCGTGTCAAATAGGCGAACATTTGACTGCCCCAGTTGATATTGTCGCTTAACAGGCAGCCGCCCATGAAGTGTATGTCATCGGCGTACCGATCCACGGTCGAGGCGACACTGACCACCGCCTTGAGCTCGGGCGGATGGCGAAAGGCCAGCTGCAGCCCATTGAACCCTCCCCAAGAGATACCGATCATCCCAATGTTTCCGTCGCACCAGTTTTGTGCGGCGATCCAACTCAGAACGGCTTCACCATCGCGGAGTTCCTGTTCCGAATACTCGTCGTCGAACTGCCCCTCGCTATCACCGGTTCCGGCAATGTCGACGCGGATGCAGGCGTATCCTGCCTCGGCAAATACTGGATGAGTGGTGGCATCTCGCGGCGCAGTTCCATCCCGTTTGCGATAGGGGAGGTATTCCAGAATGGCGGGTGACGGCCCGGTTTCGGGCAACCAAATTCGTGCAGCCAGTTTCCGACCATCCGGCAGGGGGATCCAGGTGTTTTCGATGATTTTTGTGGACATTCGGAGCGAGGTCCCGTTGTTGCGTTTGGTACAGCCAACCCGCATTCCGAAAATTATTGAACTGAGCTACTTTACGCGCTTTTATTCAATCTTTAGCATTATAGCGTCAAAACGCGAAAGAAATGACGCTTATGTCCGAAAGTTTTTCCGCAAATTTACGGTCTTTGTGCGCCGAGCGAGGCAATATCTCGCAAGTCTGTCGAGAAATCGGCCTGAACAGGCAGCAGTTTAATCGCTACCTCAACGGCGAAAGCTTGCCATCAGCCCACAACCTGCGCCGTATCGCTCGGTATTTCGATCTGCCTGAGGCGCAGCTTTTTGCGCCTCGGACGGATTTTGAAGAAACATTGAAAGACTTGATCGTCCGTCGGAAAGAAACTCCTGCCAGCTTGTTTGTTAAGCCGTACAGTGATCAGGTGAAGAATCTCAGACGCTATGTGGGCTTCTATCATTCTTTCTTTTGCACCCCGTCTTGGCAGGGGCGCATTTTTTGTTCTCTGATCCGACTTAAGGAGGTGGATGGCGTGGTGACGATCCGCTCGCACGAAAACGCCACGTCCCCGGACAAAAGCGTTCGGCAGATTTCGCGCTACGAAGGGCTGGTTGCCCTGCGCGGTAACAGGATCTTCGCCACCGAACACGAATGCGGCAAGGAAGGAAGCATTGCGCAGACCATCCTTTATTCCGCACATCGCCAACAGCTAAAATACTTGCGTGGTATGACAATGGGTGTGGCTTGGCGGCCGTTTCCACACCCTTATGCGGCGAAAACAATCTGGAAACGGCTTGATGAGCGCATTACCGCCCGTGAAGCGCTCACCGCCTGCGGTGTCTATTCAGAACAGAGTAAATCAATCGACCTGGCGGTCCGAAAGTACCTTTTGGGATCAGGCGATGCCCATTTTTCTGCGATACCGACAGAACTTGCCAATTGAGTGATGCATTTTGAAATCGCCGTTTAGTGGCGCCATTTTCGCACGGGGTGGATCCAGTTTGTGACTCAGAACCTTGTGATGACCGTCGCACCGATTGAGGTAAACTTATCCATCCCTATCAAGGCCTTGGGTGCGTCTTCCAGGCTGATTTTTTCCCCCACCAATCGCGCCGGATCCAACTTGCCATTTTTAATCATGTCGAGCATCGCGCCATAGCGATGCGCCTGCATCCCGTGCGAACCAAGCAATTCGATCTCTTGTCCTACGATCTTTGGCATGGGTACTGCTGGCGAAGCGTGATCACCCAGCATCAGACCGACCTGAATGTGCTTGCCGCGCGGACGCAGGCAGAGGATTGAGTTGGTCATAGTGACGGGATGACCCAAAGCGTCGATTGACACATGGGAGCCGCCTTTGGTGATTTCGCGGATCGCTTCGGGAACATCAGCATCTGTACCGTTAATGGTCGCAACTGCACCCAGTTCTTGCGCAAGTTCGAGTCTGGCTTCGTCTAGATCAACCCCGATGACATTGGCCCCGACGGCGGCAGCAATCATAACGGCTGACAGACCGACCCCACCGCAGCCATGTATGGCAACCCATTGACCGGCCGAGACCCTTCCCTGATCGACGACCGCGCGGAATGAAGTGGCAAACCTGCAGCCAAGGCTGGCGGCGGTTGCAAATTCCATGGTTTCAGGCAGCGCGACCAAATTAAGGTCAGCCTGATGAATTGGCACATATTCCGCGAAACTGCCCCAATGGGTAAAGCCGGGTTGCTCTTGATACAGACAGACTTGCTGATGCCCTGCGTGACATTCGCTGCACGTTCCGCAGCCGCAGACGAAAGGCACGGTTACCTTGTCGCCAACTTTCCAGTTCTTTACATCCCGTCCGACGGCTTCGACCACGCCAGCCAACTCATGACCGGGTATGTGAGGCAGCTCGATATCACTGTCATGCCCCATCCACCCGTGCCAATCGCTGCGACAAACGCCAGTGGCTTCGACCTTCAGAACAACGCCATGAGTATCGGGTGCAGGGTCGTCGACTATGACAACCTTGGGGGTTTGTTGGAACTTCTCGAACAGGACAGCCTTCATAGTGTGCTCTTTCATTTTTTCGAAAAGTTGTGTGAACCTAAACCAACTCAGCCGAACTGATCCAGCCTTAGGGATGAACCCAAGTTGTGGCATTTTAGCACTATTTTAACCAAATCCAGTTTTAGACAAATTTAAGAAATCCACTCTCCTTAAACTTGCGCATATCTTTCTTTAGGTGGTGATGGGGAAATTCCCAAAAGCAATGTGTTGCTTTTGGGTGCAGCTCTTCTTTGCCTTCTGTGCTGGTGAATTGGGTTGTAGGGTCTCAAGGTGTCAAAGTTTTCAAACCTGCTGTTTGCGCTTTCTATTTTTCTATTTAATTCAACACCTTTGCTTGCCGCGCCGACTGCAGATTCAATTGTTGGAGACACTGTTAACAACCCTGTGACTGGTCTGGATACGACAGTCACTGCACTGATTGTGGATCCCGCTTCAACACCTACAGCCGGGACGACGGCTTTTGTTGAGACGGCGGATGGCTATGTGTTTCTCGTCAAAGATGCCGGCGATACAATTTACAACTCCGACAATCCCCCGCTGGCATTTGAGATTGTATCGATAACGGGAACAACGGCTCAGATCAGTAATTCTGGTGCGACCGGAACGGCCAGCTTGTCCACTCAGCTGACCCTGTCTCAGTACAACAGCAACTTCAACAGTTCGGGTACTCCTGGCTCTGTCACCCCGCCGGTGAACGTCTCCGGACCTAACGGTGTGAGCCAGGTCGTTTACGGGCGAGATGGCAGCAATGGGCGCGATGGTGCGCTTGTTGTGCCACCAAGTTCAGGTGGAAACGGTGCCGATGGCCCAACCCAGACTCAAACCCTGAGCGGGAATGTCAACGCAACCAGCAATGTCGGTTGGCAAGTGGGTAGCGTTGGCGGTGACGGTGGTCAGGGCGGCGACTCGTATCTGAGCTTTTGGGACGGGCGCGATGGCGGCGACGGCGGGGAGGGCGGCACGGTAAACGCAACACAATCCTCCAGCAGCACGATCCAGACATCGGGCGACGGCTATGACGGTATATTTGCGTTCAGCCGCAGCGGCGAGGCTGGTGATGGTGGCAGCGGCTTCGCGGCTCCGGGTGGGGGCACCGGTGGCCACTCGGCAGATGGTGGCGATGTAACCGTTACGCAGCGGGGTGACATTTCTACGTCCGGCGACTCGGCTGATGGCATCTATGCGCTGAGCGTTTCGAACAACGGCGGTAATGGTGGGTCACAATGGGGGCTGGTTGGCTCGTCCGGTAACGGAGGCTATGGCGGTAGCGGTGGCACCGTAACGGTAAACACGACCTCAAGCGGTAGCATCTTGACGACCGGCGACTATGCGAACGGTATTTACGCCCAATCCATCGGCGGTTCGGGGGGGTCAGCGGGGACAAGTGGCAACTTGTTGGTTTCGCTCATTGGCGGGGCCGATAATGGCGGAAATGGAGGCAGGGTTAACGTCTCGCATGGTGGCGCGATTGAAACACAAGGTGATTTCGCGCGCGGTATTGTTGCCCAGTCCATCGGCGGCGGCGGTGGTTCGGGCGGAACTGCAGGCGGCCTGGTATCACTTTCTCTTGGTGGTGTGGGCTCGAACGGCGGTAGCGGGGACGCGGTGAATGTCACTGTGCAAGGTTCGGGAAGCATCCTGACTTCGGGCATTGGGGCTGACGGTGTCATGGCGCAATCCATCGGCGGCAGCGGCGGAACCGGTGCAAATTCATATGGGCTTGTTGCGATTGGTGGCACAGGGTCTCGGGGTGGAACGGGCGCTGCGGTGAGCGTCAGCAACTACGGGCGTATTGTAACCGAAGACGACAACGCCCGCGGGATTATCGCGCAATCCATCGGCGGCGGTGGCGGTGACGGCGGCTCGTCCGGCGGAATGGTCTCGGTCGGTGGCAATGGCAGCGGCGGTGGCAGCGGGTCCACTGTGACGATCGTGAATGACGGGATCATCACCACTTCGGGTGATGATGCGATGGGTATTCTGGCCCAGTCGATTGGTGGCGGTGGAGGCAATGGTGGTTCGTCCGGTTCGGTAGGTGCGTTTGTCGGGGTAGCCATCGGTGGTGATGGCGGGGCCGGAGGGACCGGTGGCAATGTCAACGTAACCTTATCCAACACCGATGGCAGCCAGCCGTCGGCTATCCGGACTTCGGGCGCGCGCTCGGCAGGTGTATTTGCACAATCCGTCGGCGGCGGTGGCGGCAACGGTGGCGGAGCGGTCTCGGTTGCGGTTGGCGCATTTGGCGCGGCATCGGTCTCGGTTGGTGGGTCCGCTGGCAATGGTGGCAACGGTGGGACGGTCACGCTTAGCGGCAGCGGTTCAGCTTCTGTACAAACCGGTGGCGACGACTCGGTTGGGGTGATGCTGCAATCTGTTGGCGGTGGCGGGGGCAATGGTGGCTATGCCGTATCTGTCGCAGCCTCTGGAGGTCCGGTATCGGGTTCGCTGGCTGTTGGGGTTGGCGGTGACGGTGGTACGGGCGGCACGGGTGGTCCGGTCACGGTTGGCCAGTTCGATGGTAGTGGCGTCGCAACAGCAGCTGGGTTTGAAGGCACTGTCGTCACGACCGGAAACCGGTCGACAGGTATGCTGTTTCAGTCCGTCGGCGGTGGTGGTGGCAATGGTGGATTGGCGGTCGCCGCGACCGGTGGCGCCTCGGCACTATTTTCGGGCAACGTATCAGTTGGAATTGGCGGCAAGGCCGGCAGTGCGGGCAATGGTGGACTTGTTCAGGTCTATACCAATGCTGACGTGACCACGACTGGCACAAGCTCCAGCGCGATCATCGCGCAATCCGTGGGTGGCGGTGGCGGTAATGGTGGTGGAAGCATCGCGGCCGGTATCAGCGCAAGCGGAGGCGCTGCGGTCGGGATCAACGTCGGTGTCGGCGGAGATGGTGGTGGTGCCGGTATCGGTGGCAACGTCACTTTGCGTGCCGGTGGGACCTCAATCGAAACCAGTGGCGCATTCTCCAGCGGTGTCGTTGCGCAATCCGTTGGCGGCGGCGGTGGTAATGGTGGTTATGCCATCGGTGCCAGTGCCGATATTGCGGGCGGCGCTGCCGGGTCCATCAGTGTAGGCCTCGGCGGTAAAGCTGGCGGTGGAGGTGCGGGCGGTACAGTGACGGCCCAAGTTGATGCGGATGTCATCACCCGTGGGGATGATGCCGGTGCGGTCGTGGTGCAATCCATCGGCGGCGGGGGTGGCAATGGCGGCTTCAGCGTCGCTGCTGGCTTGGCGGCCGGCGGTGGCGGTGCCGGAACGATTGGAGTCGGACTTGGCGGCGACGGAGGCAGCGGCGGCATAGGCGGTACGGTAACCGGCGTGCGCGTCAACGGCGACGTTCGGACCGAAGGTGCACGCTCGACGGCTGTCGTTATTCAATCCATCGGCGGTGGCGGTGGTAATGGTGGTTTCAATGTCACCGCCGGAGTGGCAGCGGCAGGAGCCGGTGCTGGGTCAATTGGCGTCGGGCTCGGCGGCAACGGCGATACAGGCGGCAATGGCGGCGTGGTTGAAGGCCAGGTTGCAGGAAACGTCACAACAGTGTCCGAAGGTTCAGGCGGCGTAGTTTTCCAATCCATCGGCGGCGGTGGTGGCAATGGTGGCTTCAACGTGACGGCCGGTGTTGCTGGTGCGGGGGCAGGTGGCGGTGCCGTCACCGTAGGCCTTGGTGGCGACGGCTCAGGAGGTGGAATCGGTCAATCGGTGACCGGTCGAGTCACAGGCACCGTAAGCACCGGTGGCGCGGACTCAGCTGCCGTTCTGGCACAGTCCGTTGGCGGCGGCGGTGGCAATGGTGCTTTTAATGTTAGCGCGTCACTTGCAGGGGCTGGGGTTGCGAGCGGTGCAGTTTCAGTTGGTCTTGGCGGCGACGGAGGTACGGGCTCGACGGGTGGCACAGTCAATCTGACGACTACAAATACGATTGTAACTGTCGGGGACCGTTCTTCAGGCGTCGTCGCCCAATCCATCGGCGGTGGTGGCGGCAATGGTGGGTTTAATATCTCGGGGACCGGGGCCGGTGCAGGTACTGCAAGCGGTGCGGTCAGCGTCGGGCTTGGTGGAACGGGCGCAGGTGGCGGTAATGGCGGGTCGGTTACGCTAAGATCCAGTGGGACAATTCTGACGCAAGGCGACTCGGCGACAGCATTCCTTGCGCAGTCCATCGGCGGTGGCGGAGGTAACGGCGGGTTTAACGTCAGCGCATCGGTTCAGGGATCGGGCACTGCAGGGGCTGGCGTCTCGGTCGGATTGGGTGGCAACGGCGGCGGTGGCGGCGATGGCAGCACGGTGGATGCCACATCGAACAATGCGGTTGAAACGCAGGGGGATCAGTCCTCGGGCGTCGTAGCGCAATCCATCGGTGGCGGAGGCGGCAATGGTGGGTTCAACGTAGCCCCGGTTCTGTCGGGCGCAGGTACAGCCAGTGGTGCGGTGAGTGTAGGACTGGGTGGTTCAGGTGATACCGGCGGTAATGGCGGCATTGTCACGCTGACCTCGAATGGCACCATCCTGACGGATGGCTTCGCCTCTAGCGGGTTTGTTGCGCAGTCGCTTGGCGGTGGCGGTGGTAACGGCGGGTTCAATGTCTCGCCCACCGTGTCCGGGGCTGGAACGGGTGCGGGATCGGTTTCGGTTGGTCTGGGCGGCTCAGGGTCCGCCGGGGGTGACGGCAGTTTGGTGACGGCCAGCACAACAGCTAATGTGGTGACCCGAGGGGATGCTTCGGTGGGTGTCCTCGCGCAGTCCGTTGGTGGCGGCGGTGGTAATGGTGGCTTCAATGTCTCACCGGCTTTAGCTGGGGCCGGCACCGGATCGGGCGCGATCAGCGTTGGCCTGGGTGGGTCCGGTGGCAGCGGCGGCACGGGGGGTGTTGTTGGCCTAACGGTTGCCAATAGTGTTCAAACCGAAGGTGCGCAGTCCAGCGCAGTTGTGGCGCAATCAATCGGCGGCGGCGGCGGTAATGGCGGGTTCAACGTTTCTGCTTCCGTCGGTGGCGCAGGTACGGGTTCTGGCGCTGCGGCAGTTGGCTTGGGCGGTCGTGGAACTGGCGGCGGTGACGCCTCGGCGGTCACGGCGAATGTAACCGGGAATCTGATCACGCAAGGTGAAACCTCTAGCGGTCTCTTGGCACAATCTGTCGGCGGCGGCGGTGGCAATGGTGGCATGAACGTCTCGGTCGCAGTGGCCGCGGCGGGCACCGGATCAGGTGGCGCGTCAGTAGGCCTTGGCGGCGCGTCCGGCACCGGTGGCAACGGAGGCACAGTTGAAGCCACATTGAACGGAAACGTCTCGACGCAAGGCGATGAATCCGGCGGCGTCATCGTGCAAAGCCTTGGCGGCGGTGGCGGCAATGGAGGTATGAATGTCTCGGCCACAGTCACTGTCGCAGGAACCGGCAGCGGTGGTGCGTCTGTTGGTCTTGGTGGCAGCGGTGGCGACGGGGGCGACGCGGATACGGCCGAAGGCACGGTCGTTGGCAATGTTATCACTACCGGTGACAATTCTGGCGGCGTCTTGGTGCAATCTGCTGCGGGTGGCGGCGGCAATGGCGGGCTGAACGTATCAGCAGCCGTGAACATCTCGGGGACCGGGGGCGGCGCCGTCGGGGTTGGCATCGGTGGCTCGGGTGGCGATGGCGGTGCTTCGAGCTCGGCGACGGGTTCGGTCACCGGCGATGTCACTACAAGTGGTGAGAACGCGACGGGCGTTCTGGTCCAATCCGTTGGCGGCGGCGGCGGTAATGGCGGCGTCAACATCTCGGGCGCTCTGAGCATCGCACGCACTGGATCGGGTGCGGCAGGTATCGGCGTGGGCGGCTTCGGCGGCAGTGGCGGGACCAGCGGGGTAGTCGACAACACGTTCTCGGGCAATGTGAGCACCTCGGGTCCGCGGTCGGCAGGTATTATCGCACAAAGCCTTGGCGGAGGTGGCGGCAATGGCGCCACAAACATTTCCGGGGCCATTTCTGTAGCCAGCAACTATTCCGGCGGTTTGGGGATCGGCGTCGGCGGCTTTGGCGGGGACGGTGGTGCGGCAGATAACGTCACGCAGCGGGTCACCGGAGATGTCATGACAACCGGTGATGACTCGGTCGGCATTCTGACGCAAAGCCTCGGCGGCGGTGGTGGCAACGGCGGCACCAACATCTCGGCAGCGTTGTCTCTGTCCCGATCAGCCAATGCGGCGGTCGGCATCGGTGTGGGCGGCTTTGGCGGCGGCGGCGCTGATGCCGGAGCGTTGGTGCAATCGACAATCAACGGCGGAGTGACCACGACCGGCGATCGCAGCACCGGGATCCTGACACAGAGCCTTGGCGGCGGTGGTGGCAACGGCGGCACTAATATCTCGGCCTCGTTGGGTATCAGCCAGGAAAATGGCGGCTCGGTCAGTCTGGGCGTTGGCGGCTTCGGTGGCGGGGCGGGTAACGCTGGTGAAGTGAACAGCACATTGCGCTCAAGAACGGACAGCAGTGGCACAACTTCGCTGGTAACCACTGGCGTAGACAGTATTGGTGTCATAGCCCAGTCGGTCGGCGGCGGCGGCGGTAACGGCGGTCTGAACGTTTCTGGCGCTGTCAATCTCACCGGCAAATCCGGTGCAGCGGTTGCCCTGGGACTTGGTGGCTTTGGTGGCGGTGGTGGCAATGCCGATGCGGTCACGTTGGATGTTCAAAGCGATGTAGTGACGGCGGGTGACGGATCGCATGGTCTGTTTGCGCAAAGCCTTGGTGGCGGTGGCGGCACCGGGGGCGTGAATATTTCGGGCACTCTGGCGCTGACCAAACCATCGGGGTCGGACACGATCTTTTCGGTTTCAGCGGGTGTTGGCGGCTTTGGCGGGGCCGGTGGTGATGCAAGCGATGTCGATCTGGACTATACCGGCAATGTACAGGCCGTACCGATGGTCGAGCAATCGGATGGCACTTTCGCCGTTGATGAAAGCAAAGGGGCCAGTGGCATCATTGCCCAGTCGCTTGGTGGCGGTGGCGGTGACGGCGGCACGAACGTCTCGGGTGGCCTCGCGATAAGCGGCAAACCCGGCGCAGGCCAGACAGATAGCAGCAAATCCTACGCGGTTGTCGTGGGCGTCGGGGGCTTTGGTGGCGGCGGTGGAGACGCCGGGAATGTTGATGTGATCATCGGCGCAGGCAGCACCATCACAGCTCACGGCACTGGCCAATCCGGCCTGCTGGCCCAATCCGTCGGCGGCGGCGGTGGCAACGGTGGTCTGAACGT
This sequence comes from Ruegeria sp. A5, assembly GCF_056543005.1. Lineage (NCBI taxonomy): Bacteria > Pseudomonadati > Pseudomonadota > Alphaproteobacteria > Rhodobacterales > Roseobacteraceae > Ruegeria > Ruegeria sp. A5. The sequence continues at coordinate 371,843 of NZ_JBQGAV010000003.1, read as the reverse complement.
GTCAGGCGGGATCGTATCCGACAGCTCTCTGATCGTGGGCGTCGGTGGTTTCGCAGGCGATGGCGGTCAGGCCGGAGACGTCACGGTCACCTCGCAAGCGGATATTACGGTTACAACGAACCCGGACGATATCTCGATCCCCGACACAACGACCTTCGAAGACAAACTGCGCGATTTCCTGGGCGACTCGATCGTAGATGAGACCGAGGAATTGGCGTCGAACTTCGGGTTGGAACGCCTGTTCATCGACATGGGTGTCTTCAACGAAGAAAAACCCGATACCGATGGCTCGGCGGGTCTGCTGGCACAGTCCATCGGCGGAGGCGGCGGCAATGGCGGTCTGAATGTCTCGGGCGGTATTGCGCTCAGCAAAGATGGCAAGATCCCTTCGGTTACGTTTGGCGTCGGAGGCTTTGGCGGTGACGGCAATGTCTCGGGCAATGTGGGCGTCAATCACGCGGGAACTGTGTCAGTCGCCGGCAACTGGAAACATGGAGTTTTGGCCCAGTCGATCGCAGGCGGCGGTGGCAACGGTGCTTTGAACGTGACCGGGCAGCTGAACTATGGCGACTCCAACAACTCGGACGGCAAAACGGATCTGAGCATTGTGGGCGGCCTTGGCGGCCACGGAGGTACTGGTGCGGATGCGGGTGACGTGTCGGTCACTCAGACCGGCAACATCGCAACAAATGGCTATCACGCGCGCGGAATCTTTGCCCAGAGCATCGGCGGCGGCGGTGGCACTGGCGGCATCAATGCAACCTTTGTTGGTACTAAGGACAGCTCACCGATCGCGATGGGGATCGGCGGCTTTGGCGGCGGTGGCGGCGATGCGGGTGACGTGACCATCGCGCGTGGCACAGCGGCCCTTGCTGCGGGGACAATCACGACCGATGGCGTTGGATCGCACGGTATCGAGGCGTCGAGCATTGGCGGCGGCGGCGGCGATGCCGGGATCAACGCAGTTGTGGGTATCAGCAAGACCACCGGCAATCAAAGTAACGGCGGCACCGGCGATTCCACGGATCGCAAGACACCGACCAATACCGGCGTCGATGACTCGGTCATCGCCAACTACAACGCGGTTTTGGATGAGCTTGAAGGCAAGGTGAACCCTGCAGATTCCTCGGGCAACAAAACCGGAGTGTCGGCGGTGGTTGCCATCGGTGGCGATGCAGGTACGGCAGGGGACGGTGGCGAGGTCGATGTTGACCACTATGGTGATATCGTCACCTTGCAAGATGGCAGCCACGGTGTGTTTGGGCAATCCATCGGCGGTGGCGGCGGCAACGCCGCCTTGAACCTCGGCATGACCTATGAGCTTGCCTCCGACGCGACCAACAAAGGCTTTGGCTTGGCTATTGGCGGCGGCACGGGTGAGGGCGGCATCGGTGGTTCGGTGGATGTGCGCAATACAGGCGACCTCGCGACCTCGGGCGCAGATTCCCATGGTCTGTTTGCGCAGTCAGTTGGCGGCGGCGGCGGCAATGCTGGCTACAATTCGGCATCGACGTCGGTTGATGGCGGCAATGTAAACATCCAGATCGGCCGCACGGGTGGAACCGGGGGCAGCGGTGGGGACGTCTATGCCAGCTCGAACGGCGCGATCAGCACGACGGGCAACCGGTCTTATGGCTTCTTTGCACAGTCCATCGGCAATGGCGGGGGTAACTCGTCATCAACTTCGGTCAGCATCGGCACCCCGAAATCCGGCGACAGCAAAGGCAACAAAGCCAGCCTGTCAGTCGGGCTTGAAGGCGGTACGGGTGGCGCAGCAGGCGATGTGACTTCTGTGGTGGCGGGCACTGTTGTCACGCAGGGCGATGACGCACATGGCGTATTTGCCCAGTCCGTTGGCGGCGGTGGCGGCAATGGTGGCAAGGCCAGCAACTCGGCTGGCAAGGGCACTTCAATTGCCTTGTCCATCGGTGGTACCGGCGGCACCGGAGGCGTTGGTGGCACGGTGGACGTGACCAACACTGCCCAGATCGCAACGTTAGGAGATCGCTCGATTGGGCTGATGGCGCAATCCATCGGTGGCGCAGGCGGAACTGGCGGCATGGTACAGGCCGGACAATCGAACCTCGATACCATCAAAGCTGTGGTCAACCCGTCCACAGTCGGCACCACAGCATCGATCAACATAGGCGGTACCGGTGGGGACGGTATGACCTCGGACATCGTTACCGTAGTGAGTGACGGAATAATCAGCACTGCAGGCACCATGGCCCATGGTATCTTCGCGCAGTCCGTCGGAGGCGGCGGTGGCATGGGTGGTGTCGTGGAAAACCGCATCATCAGCCTTCGTAAAGAGATTGGAAACACCGCGACCTTGTCCATCGGCGGCAACGGCGGCTCGGGTGCGATGTCGGCGGCGGTATCTGTGACCAACCGGGACGTGATCCTGAGCACGGGCGACAAGTCGGTTGGTATCTACGCGCAATCGGTCGGCGGTGGCGGCGGTGATGCACAGCAGGTTCGAAACATTATTCTGGGCCGGTCCTCGGAGGGGTCTACGACAAACGCGATCCTTATTGGTGGCACCGGCGGCACCGGTGGTTCTGGCAGTACAACCACTGTTGTGAACGAAGCCGATGGTACGATCGTGACCAGCGGAGCCGAAAGCCACGGTATCTTCGCGCAGTCTATCGGCGGTGGCGGCGGCAATGGCGGATCGACAATCTCGGTTGATGGTCGCTATGGCGGGGCCGAGGCGAGCACTCGGCGGGCGTTGCAGTTTGGCCTGGGTGGCTCGGGTGGTTCCGGTGGAACCGGAGGCAACGTGGCCGTCACAAATGCGGGTACGATCATCACCATTGGTGCAGGTGCGCATGGCATCTTTGCTCAATCCGTTGGTGGCGGCGGCGGCAATGGTGGGAGTTCGATTACTGGGACGCTGCGGCTAAAGACTGGGGACAACAGCTCTCCGACCGCGCAGTTGAACATCGGTGGTTCGGGTGGCAGTGGCAATGCTGCCGGAAACTCGGTTGTCACCAATACCGGCGACATCCGCGTTGATGGCGAAGGTGCCTACGGTATCTTCGCACAATCCGTCGGTGGCGGTGGTGGCAATGGTGGATTGGCCGTTGCGATGGATGTGAATGACCTCAAAAATACAATGACCGGCAAGTCATACTCGAAGATCGCCATTGGCGGTTCTGGTGGCGACGGGGCGGATGGTGGAGATGTCACGGTCAACCATACCGGTACGATTGTCGTGAACGCTGAAAACGGGTTCGGTATCTATGCCCAATCCGTTGGTGGCGGCGGCGGTAATGCGGGATATTCGGTATCGTCGCCCTTGGTCTCGGCGCTGGACTACACGATCTCTCATGTGTTGGGCGCGCGAGAAGGGACCACCGGATCGGTGGGAACCGCGACTGTCAATTCAACCGGTGACATTCTGGTGAATGGTGCAGGCAGCGAGGCCATCTTCGCACAATCCGTCAATGGCGGCGGCGGCAACTCCGAAACATCGGTCGACTTTACGACCGCGACGGCAAGCGCGGGTGGAACCGGCACTGTTTATATCAGTGACATCTCGCTGGGCGGTGATGATGTTTCGGGCACGGCGGGCAGCCAGGTTGCCCAGTCGCACGTCGGTAACATAGCGACCACCAGTGACCGCTCGACAGGTCTGATGCTGCAGAGTGTTGGCGGCGGTGGTGGCACATCGGCCAACAACATCAGCCTTCAGGATGGCGACGGTATCGAGATTGATGCGCGCCTGGGCGCGATTGATACGAATGATGCAGCAGGTGGCGATGTGTTCGGCAGCCGGACTGGCGATGTCGGCACTGATGGTGCGTTTTCCTCGGCAGGTACGGCGCAATCTATTGGCGGCGGCGGCGGTAAGCTGGTGCTCAACAGCACGGGCACGGCTGATACCAACAGGTTTGCTTCGGTAATCCTGGGGTCCGATCCAAGCTTCCGCAACAGCGGCGGTGATATCGATCTTGATCTGAATGGAGATGTCTTCACCAGCGGTGACCGGTCCTTTGGCCAAAGCGTTCAAAGCATCGGCGCGGGTGGTGGTGAAGCTGTCGTTGCTGGTCTTGGAGGCGTCGATGTGACCCTCGGGGCTCAGGACGATTCAACTGGAGATGGCGGCAACGTCGATTTCACCAATACCGGTGACGTAAACACAAGTGGTACCGGATCGCATGCGTTCGTGATCCAGAGCATCGGCGGCGGCGGTGGTCTTGTCACGACAGACCTGGACCCCAGCCAGGTGACCGTAAATCTGTCAGCAGCGAATGGCGGGGACGGCGGGGACATTCTGTTCTTGCAAACTGGTAACACGGTCACCAGTGGAGAGAACGCGATCGGTGTCGCCGCGCAGTCGTTGGGTGGCGGCGGCGGCATCGTCGATTCCATATTCCGGGGTGCCGCAGGTGGCGCCGGGTCGGGCGGTGCTATCGACATGACCCTGACCGGCAATGTCTTGTCGGTCGGCGACGGTGGCATTGGTGTCTTTGCACAATCCGAAGGCCGTGACGGTGCAGACGCCATTATGCTTGGGTTCGATGGTGTTGTCATGGGCGGCACCGGGCAAGCGAACTCGGTTGCCTCGATCATTGTCGAAGGAGGTACCGACAACACGCTGACCCTATCAGAAGACACGGTGCTGATCGCGGGCAATAACCAACTGGTGAACGGCGGCGATGGCAATGAACAAATCACGCTGTCCGGACGCGCGCTTGGGAACCTGAACCTTGGTGACGGGACGAATGGCCTGACCGTGGAAGATGGTGCAACCTTCTATGCATTGGATACCGTGAATCTGGGCGACGCCGGGCTCATGCAGGTGGATGGCAACTTGGTTCTGGGCGCAAATTGGGGCGTCGACGGAGGCCTGACGGCTGCTGTTCAAGCGGATGATTTTTCCTTCACCGAAAATGTCAGCCAGACCACGAACGTGACCGGAAGTCTGGCCTTTGGCGGCACTGCGACTTCAACGTTCGACGTGTATTTCCGAACCACTGGCATATCGGGTGGAGACAGCGATCTGATCAATGTCACCGGGGATGCCACCATTGGTGGTACATTGGTGCCGCGGTTGAACACGCTCGAACGCGCATTGCCGCTTGTCATCATCAATCCCGATGGAACGGCCGCAGATGCTGGCACGACCATCCAGGACACTGTGGTTCTGGATTACTCCATTGGTTTGAACGGGGCGACTTCGGACGGCAGTTCGATCGATCTGGTGATCACACCAGACTATTCGACGCCCAGGATGAACTCCAACCAGACCGCGATCGGTGACTATATCAATGATGTCCTGAACGGGCGGGGAACATCCGACCAGGGCGAGCTTTTGGCGCTGATCGGGAACATGCAATCCGAGGCCGATGTGATCGCGGCCATTGAGAGCTTGTCGACAGCGGACTACGCCGCAGATGCGGTGGATGCGTATTTTGGTACGCGGGTATTCGCGGATACGCTGCAAAACTGCGAACGCTACACCAATTATCAAGCCGGGGATGATCCGCGTAACTGTATCTGGTTTACCGGCGGCCGCTATTTCTTCGACCGCGAGCAGACCGGGATTTACAACGATCTGAACGTCAATAACACCAATTGGTCGGCGGGTGTCCGTCTACCGGTGGGGGATGAGTTGTATGCAGGGTTTGCCCTGGGCTACGACCAGATCAGCCTGCAGAACGGATCGCAATACAATGCATCCGGCGATCGGTTCAATCTGGGCGCATCGCTGACCAAATACACGGGCGCGTGGGAGTTTGCGGCCATGCTGTCGGCAGGTTGGTCGAACTACGATACAAGCCGTGCAGGTGGGATCCGGGGCGTTTTGCCCAATGGCACTATTGTGGACACCGTTGGTGTCAGCGAGATCAAGCACAAGATGAACCACCAGAACCTGCGGCTCAGCCTGGCGTATGATCAAAGACTTGGCGCTGGTGGAGCGTATCTGCGCCCCGAACTGGCCGTCGATGCGACGCGGTTGGCGACGGAAAGCAATGGCGATGCCACTTTGTCAGGTGTCGTCTTGCAGGACGACAACGAGATGATCTATTCGCTGACGCCGTCGATTGAGATCGGGACCGAGCAGATACTGAGCGCCTCGCAGAAACTGCGTGCGAGCCTGCGCGCCGGTGCCATCCTCTCGTCTGACGACACGGTGTCGGTAACCGCTGGCTTCAGTGGGGCCAGCGCCGCCGATGGAGGGTTCGTGAATACCAGCTATATCGGTGACGCCCACGGCGTCGTGTCCGCGCGGTTGGGATTGTTTGCTTTGGATGACAGCAGCTTTATCAACCTGAGCCTGGACCATATGTTTGGAGACTCAACCCAAGCCCTGCAGGTTGGCATTGGCCTTGGGATACAATTCTAGTTTATGAGGAACAGCAGTATGAAAACTTGGATCTACGCTTTGGTGGCGTCGTTCGGTTTGACAACTCAACTTGGCGCACAGGAAAACGAAGCGCCATTGTGGTCGGTCAACTGCAGCAATCAGGTCAACGGAACTGAATTGATTTGTGAAATGACCCAGACCATTATCTTAACCGAGAACAATCAAAGGCTTGCCTCGATTGCGTTCGTCAAACCTGCCGGCAGAGACGAGATCGAAGCGGTGCTGACACTGCCATTTGGCCTGCTGTTCTCTGAAGGGCTGATTGCTAAAGTGGATGATGCCGAGATCGCGCGGCTGGATTTTCTAACCTGCGAAGCACAGGGTTGTTTTGCCCGTTCTCCTGTTTCTCAGGACTGGATGTCAAAGATGCGCGCTGGCAATCTGTTGAGTATTGAAAGCGTAAACCGGGTCGGCGATCCAATTTCCTTTGGTTTCGATCTGGCGGGATTTAGCAGAATATCCGATATGCTGCCGTGATTGCCTGGCCTTCCTTCCAGAAGGCCGCACAGGCCTTCTTGGTTAGCAACGCGTAGAAGGGTCTGACCAGAGCGTTCATTTTGTGATTGCGCTCGCAACGAGCGGAGGCTGCGGCGTAGGGCTATGTGATGGCCTTAGACTTCCGAGATGCGAGCGTTCGCGCCGACTAGTTCTCAGAGACACTCCCGGTCGGCGATGTCGAGGGTGCGGTCCAGAATCGCCAGCCCTGTCATCAGGTCGTCTTCACTGATGTTGAGCGGTGGGGTCAGGCGGATCAGGTTCGAGAAGAATGACAGGTAGAGGCCTTCGTTCATCGCAAAGCTCATCATCTCGCTCATGGGTTTGGCGTCCGCACCTTTGGCGGCAAACGGCACCAGCGGTTCGCGGGTGTCGCGGTTCTTGACCAGTTCGATCCCGTTGAACATGCCCTTGCCGCGAATATCCCCGATCGAGGGGTGTTTCTTTGCCAGCTTGTGCAGTTCGGCGCGCATCTTCTCACCCATCGCGGTGGCGTGGGCCAGCGTGCCTTCTTCCTGCATGGCTCGGATCGCGGCAATGCCAGATGCGCATGCCAGCGGATGGCCGGCATAAGTCAGGCCTCCGGGCAATGCGTAATCGCGCAGCCAGTCATGCAGCTCGGTACTGACGGACATGGTGCCAAGCGGCACGTAACCCGAGTTGATGCCCTTGGCCGAACAAATGATGTCCGGCTGAACACCCCAGTGATCGACGGCGAACCATTTTCCGGTCCGGCCAAACCCGGCCATGACCTCATCCGCGATCAGTAGGATGCCGTATTTTTCGCAGGTTGCCTTAATAGATTGCAGATATCCGTCGGGTGGCACGATGATCCCGTTTGTGCCGACAATAGGTTCCAGAATGACAGCGGCCACGGTGTTGGGGTTTTCATACATCAGGATTTCTTCCAGATGCGGCCCGCCTTGGGCGACCGGGCACTGGGCCGGGTCTTTGTGGCCTGTTGGTAACCGATAGACGTAAGGATCAAGCATCCGCACGATGCCCGGCATATCGGCGCGGGTCAGATGGTGGCGCGGGTCGCCGGTCAGCGATAGCGTGCCACCGGTTGCCCCGTGGTAGGAACGGTAGCGGGCAATGATCTTTGTCCGACCGGTGTAATGCCGCGCCAAACGGATCGCGGTTTCATTGGCGGCGGACCCTCCTGTTGTAAAAAAGGTTGATGAGATGTTGGCAGGTGTGATCTCGGTCATGATTGCCGCGAGTTCTGATCGAACATCCGAGCCCATGGCCGGGCCGATATAACAAAGCTTGTCCGCCTGATCCTTAATCGCTTGTACGATCTTGGGGTGCTGATGACCCATATTGGCGTTCACCAGCTGGCTTTGAAAATCGAGGTAGCGTTTGCCGTCGCTGTCCCAGAACCAACTGCCCTGAGCACCTGTTATGACGCGCGGGCGGCTGCCCTGTTTCGACCAGCTTTGCAGATAATGATCCGCATGCATGTCTTTGACCCATTCGGGATCATGGGAGGGGTAGGCGTTGCTGAAGTCTTCCATAACAGGCCTCTTGGCGTGCGGGGTTGGGATCAATCGATGATGGTTACTGGCTGGCCCAAAGCGTCTGCATCAGGCCTGACGCCAAGGCCGGGGCCTTCGGGTGGGGCGATGCGACCGTTCCGGCGGCTAGGTGCATTCGGATCGAGACATGGTTTGACATAGTGGGACAGATCGCATGTATTCATAATGCCGTGCGCTGGGGTTGAGGCCGCAAGATGCAGCGAGGCGGCCGTCGTAACATCGCTGCCCCAAGTATCCTCGATGCACATCTGCGTGCCTAGTGAAAGGCAGAGATCGCGGATTTGGCGCATTGCCGAAAGGCCGCCCATCTTCGACAGTTTCAGCGCAGCAGCATCCATGCAGCCAGCGCGGTGTCCTGCCAGAACCGAATGAATGTCACAGGCGCTTTCGTCCAGCTTCATCGGCAGACCAGTCGCGGCGCGGACATGGGCGCATTCCTCGATCGTGGCGCAAGGTTGTTCCAGCATTATGTCCAGATGCGAGACAGCGCGGCCAACTCGTGTGGCGGTCAGCGTATCTGACCCGCAATTCCAGTCTCCATAAACCAACGGTCCATCACCAACAGCCTCGCGCACTTGAATCAAACGAGCAACGTCGGCTTCCCAGTTGTTATCTGCACCCAGCTTCACCTGAAACTGTCGCATGCCCTGATCAAAGGCATTGCGCGCCATGCGCGCCATTTCTTCCGGTGCGATACAGGTGATTGAATGATACAGCGGCATATCGGCAACGGCGCGCCCACCGAGCAAAGCATATAGCGGTAGTCCCGCTGCCTGTGCGGTCAGATCCCAAAGCGCTGTATCAATGGCTGACTTGGCGTAGCCATGCCCGATCAGATGCTTATTAAGGCGCTCCATCAGCGCTTCGGGACCAACCGGGTTAGCGCCGATGAGAACGGGTGCCATCTCTTCAAGCGCTGGAACCACGCCCTTGGCATAGGCGGGTAGATAATGCGGGATCGGACAAACCTCTCCCCAGCCCGATGCGCCGGTGCCGGTATCCAGGCGGACGACCACTGAAACCGTCGTATCGCAGGTCTTGCCCTCGGCCATGTAATAGGTGTCATGCGAGGTCAGCGGGACTTCCCAGGCGGTGATGCGGGTTATCTTCATCAGGCGGTTTCCATCAGGCGCAGGATTCGTAGGTTGCGACAGGTGGGCCAAGGCTGTCAAAGTCCGGCGTCACCCCAAGCCCCGGAGTATCTGTGGCATAGAGTTTACCGTCCCTTACTGTGGGGCCGCCAATCCCGGTGTTACGGGTGTTGTAGTTCATCAGATCGGTTGAATTGATCAGCATCTCTTGGGGTGTTGAGGCCGCAAAATGGGCAACTACGGCGGTGGTGATCTGACCGCCCCATGTGTCCTCGGAGACAACCGGAATACCGTGATCAATCAGGAAATCGCGCACCCGGCGGGCTTTGGACAGGCCGCCCAGGTTAGAAATCTTCAAGCAACAAATTTCGGCACCCCGATCGTTCACGATGCGTCGGGCCATTTCAATCCCGGTGACGCATTCATCCAGTTTCATTGGTTGCTCGGCTACGCGGCGCACCTGCTGGCACTCGTGGTAACTGTGGCAGGGTTGTTCGAGGATAAAATCCAGATCGCGGGTTGCGCGGGCCACACGGATGGCGTTGTCAACGCGCCAACCCTGATTGGCATCTGCCATAGCCTTTTCACCGGGTTTCAGCAGGGGCACGCCTTCGCGGATACGGTCGATATCGGTCACCCAGTCGCCACCTACCTTGATCTGGAACTGCCGGTATCCCGCTGCGCGGTGCTGCTCCATCTCGGCGATGGTTTCTTCCAAGACAGGCTTTTGCGGGACAACCCGGTACATCGGCGCACCATCGGTGAGTTTGCCGCCCATCAGCATCCAAACAGGTTGTCCGGTGGACCGTCCCAGAATATCCCAACACGCTGCATCAAAGGGCGCTTTGGCGTGGCCGTGACCTTGGACCGTGCCATCCATCAACCGTTCGATCTTGGACAGCTGGCGGGGATCTTCCCCCAGCAAGCGCGGGGCGACGAGGCGGGCAAAGGCCTCGACGCCTTCGGAATGGGCGATCATGTAGTTCTCGCCGCATGGGGCAAACTCGCCGCAGCCCTGTTGACCCGCATCCGTGTCGATCACCACTACCGAAGACATCGACGTTGTGATCGCGTTGCCCGCGCCCCAGCCGTATGATCCGCCGACATAGGGCAGGGGGGTTTTGAACACACGGATACGGGTTATCTTCATGGCGTCACCATAGGGCTTCCGCGATGGCCGATGCTCTGGTTTTCAGATCACGCCAGTTCACGAACTGCGTCCGTGCGTGGGCGTTCGGATTTCGGATCATAGGCTGCTTCGCCGAGGACACGCCCTTTGCGGGGTACACCAGCGATAACTACTTCGATCTTTGTGCCCGGAACATTCACGTGTGGCTTGACGTAAGCAAAGGCGAGGATTTTGCCGACGCTGTGGCCATAGGCGACCGAGGCTGTTGCACCGACAACCTCGCCTTTGATCCGAATAGCCTCGCCCCCATGACCATCTTCGACCCCATCCGGTTCGATCTCCAAATAGGCGCAAATCCAAGGCATCTCGCCCGCCTCAGACTGAGCGGCACTGGCGCGCGTTGCTTCGACACCTAGATACTCTTTGTCCAGCTTGAAGAACCGGCTGACATTGGCCTCTGGCAGCGTGACCTCGTTGGTCAGTTCTCCAGCACCGGGGAATGCTTTTTCCATGCGCAGGCTGTTCATCGCAAACGAGCCGTAGTTTTCGATGCCAAATTCCTCGCCGGCAGCCCACAGTGCGTTGTAGACGTCAACGCAGGCTTCATCCGGCATGTGGAATTCCCAACCCAACTCGCCCGCATAGGACATGCGAAAGGCCCAGACCTTGTGCCCCGCAATGGTGATTTCCTGAGCCGACAGCCAGCGGAACCCGGCGTTGGACAGGTCTGCGTCGGTGCATCTGGCCAGTACCTCGCGGGATTTTGGCCCGTTCAGGGACAAAGCCGACCAATCTTCAGAGAGCGTTTTGACAAAGACGGTCTCTCCCGCGAGGTTCTGGTTCAAGTGATCGACAAGGCGCTGTTCAAAGAACGCCGCGCAGACCAGATAATAGCGGTCTTCCGCCATGCGAACGATGGTCGTCTCAAGCTCGATACGGCCACGGCGGTTCAGAAAGTGGGTCAAGGTGATCGAGCCATCTTTCTGTGGCATCTTGTTGGCCGTCAGCCTGTCAAGATAGGCATAGGCATCTGGGCCTGAAACTTCGACCTTGGTGAACGCGGTCACGTCCATGATGCCGACCCGCTCACGCACGGCCTGGCATTCCAGCGCCACCATGTCGAAAACCTCGTTACGGCGGAACGAATAGTGGTCACGCTGTTCAACACCATTGCGCGCGAACCAGCGGGGGCGTTCGTGGCCGAAAACCTCTTCATAGACCGCGCCCTTTTGTTTGAGGATCTCATAAAGCGGCGAGGGTTTGATCGGACGCCCTGCAAGGCGATTGAAATGCGGAAAGGGGATCTCGTGCCGCAGCTTGTAATCCTCGTGCGCCTTGATGACCTGCCAGTCTTTCTTGGCATAGCTGCCAAAGCGGCGCGGATCATAGTCGCGCATGTTGATATCAGCAGCACCGTGTACCATCCATTTGGCCAGTTCACGGGTCAGACCAGGCCCCCAACCGATGCCGATCTGCGTGCCACAGCAACACCAGTAATTCTTGACGCCCGGCGCGGGGCCGACCATCGGGTTGCCATCTGGCGGGTGGCTGATTGCACCATGGACTTCGCGGGTGATGCCCAGTTCAGAAAAGATCGGCATCCGTTCCAATGAGTTTTCCAGCCAAGGCATGACACGGTCATAATCCGCCTCGAACAGCCAGTTTTCGTACTCCCATGGGCATTCATCATGCCAGACAGAGTTCGAGTTCTCCTTTTCATAGATCCCGATCAGGCCCTTTTTCTGTTCCATGCGGATATAGCCCGAAACCATCTTGTCATCGCGGATCACCGGCAGCTCAGTTGTCAGGTCTTTGAATTCCGGCACATCTTCAGTGACAAAATAATGATGGGTCATCGAGGTCATAGGCAACTGCAGGTTTGACCATTCGCCCATTTGACGGGCATATGTGCCACCGGCGTTGACCACGTGTTCGCAGGTGATGGTGCCTTGTTCGGTTTTCACCACCCATTCACCTGCATCGTTCTGGGTGATGTTGGTCGCGCGACAGTGGCGGAAAATCTTCACACCTTTCTGACGGGCCCCAGCGGCCATGGCCATAGTCACGTTCGAAGGATCAACGTGACCGTCATCTGGCGTGTAAAGCGCGCCAATGACACCGTCGAGGTTATAGTAGGGGTGCATTTCAGCTATGAAGTCAGGCCCTACCAACTCGATGTTGAACCCCAGCGCTCGGCCAACTGATAATGTGTGGCGCAGCCAGTCCATCTCATCCTCGGTATAGGCCAGACGGAATGAACCGCAGCCATGCCATGTAACCGCCTGACCGGTTTCTTCCTCAAGTGTCTTGGAATAAAGGCCAATGTTATAGTCGACCATTTTGCCCAGCCCGTAGGAACTGGTGGAGTGAGTAATCTGACCAGCGGCATGCCAGGTGGAGCCCGAAGTTAACTCGGCCTTTTCCAACAGCACCGTGTCTTCGCCCCAACCTTCATGGCCCAGGTGATAGGCCAGTCCGCAACCCATGACGCCACCGCCGACAATGACGACCTTTGCGCGTGCAGGCAGTTCCTTTTTAGACATCGCAACTTCCTGTTTCCGAGACATGGAATTCTGTGGACTTCCTATTGCTACATATGTACCACTGTCAATTAAAAATGGCACAAATGTACATACCGAGGTAAGCAATGTGCGGTACAGATGTTTCAAGTGGTATTCTGACGCGTACGGATGTTACGAATCCTGACGCGATCTTTTTGACTGAAACACCAGCCCGGCTTGTATCAGGGGAAAAAATATGACTGTCCTGCCAACCCACTCGCTCGAGGCCCGGTACTATACGGATCCTGACATATTCGACAAAGAGATGAACGGCCTGTTGTGCAGAACTTGGCAATACGCTGGTCATGCGGCAGATATCCCAAATGTAGGCGATTACTTTGCGTTCGAAATCGCTGGTCAGAACCTTTTTGCCATTCGCGGACGCGACAATCTTGTCAGGACTTTCTACAACGTGTGCCAGCATCGTGCGCATGAAATGGTGACCGGAACCGGAAATACCCGTGTAGTGGTCTGTCCCTATCATCAGTGGACCTATGAGCTGACTGGCGGCCTGCGGTCTGGACCGAACATCAAGAAAGTTCCCGGTTTTGATCGCGCGAAAATCTGTCTGACCGAAGTACGGACCGAAGACTTCCTCGGGTTCATCTTTGTCAATTTGGACGATAACGCGGCAACGATGGACGAATGGTATCCCGGCGTCCGGGACGAGTTGTCTGAGTTCGTGCCGAACACTAACGCTCTGGCCCCCTTAGAGTGGGTGGAAATTCCCGAAAACTGCAATTGGAAGGTTTCGATCGAGAATTACTCGGAATGCTATCACTGCCCAACTAATCACCCGACCTTTGCCGAAGGCGTGATCAAACCGGAAACCTATGACATTCAGCCCGATGTGTCGGGAGGTTACGTGCTGCGTCACACGACCGAGTGCCAAAGCCTCGAAAAGATGACCTATCCGATTGATCTGGAAAGCAACAAGCACGCGGGCGACTATCAAAGCTGGTTCCTGTGGCCGATGTTCTCGTTCCAATGCTATCCGGGAAATGTTCTGAACACCTATCATTGGCGGGCAAATACAGTGGACAGCTGTACCGTCTGGCGCGGGTGGTACACAGAAGGCGGTCATGAAAGCGACGTGATCCGTGGCCTTGCCACTCAGGATCGCGAAACGACTGTGGCCGAGGATATTCGGTTAGTGGAATCCGTTCACCGCGGCCTGAAATCCAAAGGGTACAAACCGGGACCGCTGGTGCTTGATCCGGCCTGTGGCGTCATGAGCGAGCATTCCGTTGCGAAGCTTCAACAATGGATGCGCGAGGCGATTGAATAACGTTACGTGCTGTGGATGGGCCAGATAAGACATCACCGAAGCCAACGCTGTGCCAAAGGGCACACCCGACCAGAACGACGCGATTGAGCCCCTTGCCTTCGGTGGTGGGGTTGGTTGTAAGACAGGGGCGGTGGCTTTAGCGGAATATCGAGCCAGGACCGACTAAGTTGCAGATCGGTCGTTTCACCTGAGGAGAGAATGATGGACGATAACCTGTTTGAACATGGCCTGAAGCAGCGCAAGTCGACGCTGGGCGCCGAGTATGTTGAGAAGAACCTGGCAGCGGCGGATGATTTTACCCGCTCATTCCAAGAGAACATGACTGCTTGGTGCTGGGGCTTCGGCTGGGGGGATGACACGATCGATCACAAGACCCGTTCGATGATGAACCTCGCTATGATTGGGGCACTCGGCAAGATGCATGAATGGGAAATCCACTGTAACGGCGCGTTGAACAATGGTGTCACCAAAGAGGAAATCCGATCAATCATTCATGTGATTGGCATTTATTGTGGCGTCCCGCAATCTCTTGAATGCTTCCGTGTCGCGCGCAAAGTCCTGACCGAACGTGGGCTGCTGGACTGACCTGATCCCTTCGCGAGATCTTCAGAAGGAACAACACAAGCAGCGAGATTGCGCGTCTGCAGTTCGTGGGGTCTGCTGACACTTGCCTAAGCCGGGTCTCGCACCTCACCTTGCCAATGGTCCCCCATCGCGACGATGCATGAAGTACCGTTGGCGTAGTTCTGAACGATCATCCAGTCTCCGCTTGTACGTTTGACCCAAACCTCCAGCATTGTTTCGGGATCGCGCAAACCCATGCCCTGACGTTCGGCCCCCAGAACCTGTTTCAGTGTCTGTGCCATCCGCGCGCTGTCATCACAGCTGACATCCGCCATTTTAGACTGCGCAGTAGAAGGCACCGCAAGGCATAGAAGAAGAAGGCTGGCATGAGGACGGGTCATAGGTGAAGGTTAGTTCTTTCTGCGCTCAAGCGTAACAGTTTTATGACGCCCTGTGGATAAAACTCGCGCAGAGTCCTGCGAGAAACGCCACACACTGCAGAACCAGGCAATCATCGCGCCTGTCACAAATCTTTCGCGTAGATGTAAACGAAACGATTCAAAAGCGTCACGAAGCTTTTGTTTTGACGTTCTATCCGCCTCGCAACGATGGGGGCGATATGCTGAGAATTGAAAAGCTGACCAAAAAGTTTGGTGACAAACGGGCCGTGGATTCGGCGAATATCGTTGTCGACAAGCCAACCATGATCGGGATTATAGGCAGCTCCGGGGCTGGAAAATCCACGCTTTTGCGCATGGTCAACCGTCTGAGCGATGCAACGACCGGCACAATTGCTTTTGAAGGCGAAGAGATCTCTGCGCTTCGCGGTGCTGCCAAACGCGAATGGCAATCGCGCTGTGCGATGATCTTTCAGCAGTTCAATCTTGTACCGCGCATGGATGTCGTCTCGAACGTTTTGCATGGCACGCTGAACAGGCAATCGACCTTTTCGACGATGTTCAACCTATACCCGCGGTCGGATATTCATAAGGCGATTGAAATTCTGGATCGGCTAGGCATTGCCGAGCAAGCACCCAAGCGAGCCGAAGCCTTATCAGGCGGCCAGCAGCAACGCGTCGCCATCGCCCGCGCGCTGATGCAGGACCCGAAGATCATTCTGGCGGATGAGCCGATCGCCTCGCTGGACCCAATGAATGCACAGGTTGTGATGCAGTCGCTGCGGGCCATTCACGAAGAAGACGGCCGTATGGTCATTGCGAATCTGCACACATTGGATACCGCGCGTCGCTACTGCGACCGGGTCATCGGAATGCGTGATGGTCGGATTGTGTTCGACGGCACCCCTGCGCAGCTGACCACGGGCGTAGCGCGCGACATCTACGGTGCAGGCGCAGACTTTTCCGAGGCCGCAACCTCGACCGAGATCGAAACACTGGACAGGCCCGAGGTCCGCGAAGCGGAAGCCTACGTCTGAGCCAGTTTCCCCCCGCGTCCGTCGCGGGCCACCTTCATCTAACCGAACGGAGAAAACGATGAAAAAGACCCTCGCACTGGCGTTTGCCGCCACGACCGTTTTGAGCACTGCTGCTCTTGCCGAAGAAATCACCGAGTTTCGCATTGGCATCCTTGGTGGTGAAAATGCCCAGGACCGCATGAACTCGTACCAGTGTCTCGCAGACTATACCTCTGAGGCGTTAGGCGTTGAGACCAAGCTATTCGCCCCGGCGGACTACAACGGTGTGATACAGGGCCTGTTGGGCGGGACACTCGACATGGCTTGGCTGGGTGCCTCTTCTTACGCAGCCACCTATCTGCAAGACCCCGAAGCAGTTGAGCCCGTTCTGATCAAGGTCAATGTGGATGGTTCAATCGGGTATCACTCGATCGGGTTCGCCCGTAAGGATAGTGGCGTCACCTCACTGGACGACATGAAAGGCAAAGTGTTTGGGTTTGGTGATCCGAACTCGACCTCAGGTTATCTGATCCCGTCGATCGAAATCCCGCAATACAAAGAAGGTATCACCATGGAGTCGGGTGAGTATTTCGGTGAGGTCAAATTCACTGGTGGCCACGAGCAGACGATCGTCGCTGTGAATAATGGCGACATTGATGGTGGTGTGACCTGGGCCGATGGTCAGGGCAACTGGGAAGATGGATACAATTCTGGTGCCCTGCGCAAAGCGGTTGACGCAGGTCTTGTCGACATGAACGACATGGTCCAGATCTGGAAATCGAACGTTATCCCCGAAGGCCCTCTGGTTCTGCGCAAGGCGTTGCCTGCCGATGTCCGTGCGACCATGACAGATCTTGTCGATGGCCTGCACGAGCGTGACCCCGATTGCGCTTATGGTGTGGCGGCAGGCGAGACGCTGGGTTTCCAGCCGGTATCGCATGACACCTACATCTCGATTGTTGAGGCCCGCAAAGCCAAAATCGGTGGCTAACGCGCGCGCATGACGTTTCCGGCAACCCATTGGGGTTGCCGGTCATTATTCATTCGGGGCTCGGGATGGCAGACTTATCAATCGGTGCGGCGCCAGGCGGCGTTGAGACCATTCAATCCAGCTATATGGCACAAGTTCACAAGCGCAGGCTTTATGGCGGGCTGACGCTGCTGATCTTTGTGGTCCTGATGGTATCAGGTTTCAACATTGCGGATTCCCGAAACGCGGGTGGGTTCTGGGACGGATTGCATCAGATCGGTGATTACCCGGCGGATGTGCTGTCTGAAGCTTGGGAAAAGCGGGCCGATCTGCCTGGCCTGATCGTGAAGTACTTCCCTGCACTGGTTGAGACGGTGAACATTGCAGCAGTTTCCACGTTGATCGGGGCCATCGGTGGTCTGATCCTGTCGCTTCTTGGCACACGCGGGCTGGCGAAATGGCCGGGTTTAATCCCGGTCTTCCGGCGTATCTCGGATGTTATGCGCGCAGTGCCGGAAATCGTTATCGCGCTTGTGCTGATCTTCGTCCTTGGGGGCGGTCCGGTGCCGGCGATGATCGCTATCTCAATCCACACCGCAGGGGCGCTTGGTAAAATGTTCTCGGAAGTATCCGAAAACGCTGACCTGAAACCGGTTGTGGGGTTGGCTTCGACCGGGGCGACTTGGTCGAAACAGATGATGCTGGGTATCCTGCCACAGGTCGCGCCAAACTATATCAGCTACACGTTGCTGCGATTTGAGATCAATATTCGCGCTTCTGCCATCCTGGGCTTCGTCGGCGCGGGAGGGTTGGGTTACGAACTGCGCAATGCCATGGCTTGGGGTCCGGGTCGTTTTGACGAGGCCGGCGCGATTTTCATCCTGCTATTAAGCACCATCGTATTCTTCGATCAGGTGTCCAGCCGCTACCGCAACCGTCTGACCGAAGGGCAGGGCCAATGACCACAATTGATTGGAACTTCGGGCTGGACGAGGCCAAGCTTGACGCCGAAAAGCTATTTCAGCGTAAACGATTGATCGGCTTTAGCATCCCCGTCGTGATCCTCGTTTATCTCACCTACATCTTCTTCGCCTTCGACCTGCCGGGCCTTGCGCAACGTGCCAATCTGGACAACGCCGTTACACTGGCTTCTGATAGCTGGTCACACAAAGTGCATGTCACACGCAATAATCGGAGCGGTGAGGTGACCTATGCGGTTGAGGGCGAGCGTAAGGGCACTTATCCCGAGGGTAAACGTCCCGACTGGGTATCGGGTGAAGAGGTGACGACGATCGATCTGGGCCGCAATCATATCGTGCGGTTCCTGCCTGACAACCGGACCGAGATTGAAATACCCGATTTCCAGCTGATCGAAGTGCAGGCCAAGGGACGCCGCCTGACGACAAATCTGCCCTCTGAACTGCCCGACTGGATTTCCGCATCTGAACGGCGTGTTGGCGTCACAACGCCTGAGGGCCGGATCACCATGACGGGCGCTCGGACTGAAGTGTTCAACTATTTCCCGGGTTGGGAGCTGTTCTGGTTCACGCTTGACAGTCCCTACCACGGCCATGGGATTGGAGAGATCCTGTTTGGCGCGCAGATCGATCCAAGCCGTTCGAATATCGCAGGCGCAATCTCTGACTGGTGGAACAACGCGATGTGGCGGCATAAGGATGTGGCCTGGGCCATCGGAGAAACGATCCTGATGGCATTTCTGGGTACGATGGGTGCCGCGATGATCGCGCTGCCATTGGCCTTTCTCGCCGCCAAACGGTTTT
Organism: Ruegeria sp. A5; assembly: GCF_056543005.1. Classification (NCBI taxonomy): domain Bacteria; kingdom Pseudomonadati; phylum Pseudomonadota; class Alphaproteobacteria; order Rhodobacterales; family Roseobacteraceae; genus Ruegeria; species Ruegeria sp. A5. The sequence goes on along the minus strand of NZ_JBQGAV010000003.1, from coordinate 352,636 downwards.
CGCCGATCATGTTGCTTTGCGCCGCAACGCGCCGTCTTTTCGACTTTGTGCGCGGTGTGGACGCATTGATCTGGACTGTGGTTCTGGCTCGGGCTTTTGGCCCCGGACCATTGACCGGCGCGTTGGCGATTCTGATTACCGACACGGGCACGTTTGGCAAGATCTTCTCGGAGGCGTTGGAAAACGTTGATCAGAAACAGATCGAGGGGGTGTCCTCGACCGGGGCCAAACCGCTACAGCGATACCGGTTCGGGGTGATCCCGCAGGTTGTTCCCGTGCTGCTGGCCCAGATTCTATATTTCCTCGAATCCAATACACGTTCTGCGACGATCATCGGTGCGATCACCGGTGGCGGCATCGGACTGATGCTGACGCAAGCCATCCAGACGCAGAAAGATTGGGAAGAGGTCGCCTATTACATTGTCCTGATCATCATCATGGTGATGTTCATGGATTGGGCCTCGGGCTGGTTGCGCGGTAAGCTGATCGGGCGGAAAGACTGATGGCGCGGCTTTTAGCGGAACAGCCCTGCATTCACCCCGAATGTGAGATTACCGAAAGTACGTTCGGGGCCTATGTTGAAATCGGCAAGGGCAGCCGCGTCGTACATACAAAAATGGGCGATTACAGCTATTGCGATCGTTATGCCGACATCGCCAACGCGAAGGTCGGTAAGTTCGCCAACATCGCCGCGTTTTCGCGGATCGGCGCGACTGATCACCCGCTGCACACGGCGTCCTGTCACCATTTCCTGTATCGCTCGAACGATTATTGGGACGATGCGGATCGGGACGAGGTGTTTTTCAGTCACCGCAAATCCCGAATTGTCCATATCGGGAACGATACATGGATTGGCGCAGGCGCGATGATAAAGCCCGAGGTCACACTGGGTGACGGGGCTGTTGTGGCTGCGGGTGCCTTGGTGACGAAGGATGTAGACCCCTACACAATTGTTGCCGGTACACCTGCAAGACCCTTGCGACTGCGTCAGCCACGACACATCGCCGATCGGTTGATCGCATTGGCCTGGTGGAATTGGTCTCATGACAAGTTGCGGTTGGCGCTCGACGATTTCCGTGCTCTGACGGCTGATGCGTTTCTGGAGAAATACGAGCCTTAACTCTCAAGGGTCAGTGTCACCCGATCTCCAACAAACCAGGTTCGGCCAAATTCAACCGGTTGTCCCTTTTCGTCCACATTCACCCCGGATGATCTAAGCAGCGGATCACCTTCTGAAACCTGCATATGTAGCGCTTGGGTGGCCGTCGCGCGCGTGGCCGTCAGCCGGGTTGAGGCCCGAGTATAGTCAGTGACGCCCGACCTGTTTAATGCCTCGGTAACGCTGCTGGTCGCTTGCAGCGCAGCAGTGATGCCAGGCAGGCGCTCAAGGGGAAACATGCTTTCAAACACGGCAATCGGGTGCCCGTCCGCCAATGAGAGGCCGTGATACGCACAGATCTGATCACCGGGTGAAACGGTCAGTGCGGTGGCCTCGCCCTCGGTCGCTGCCCGTTCTTCAACATGAAGCACCCTCTTTTCTGGTCTGCGACCAGCAGCGATGAGGTTTTCATGGAATCGCACCCGCGAGCCGATGGGGTAATCGGTGGGTGTGGCTGCCACAAAAGCGCCCGCGCCCCGGCGCGTTCGGATTAGGCCCTCATCCACAAGGGCTGAGATACCATGGCGCACTGTATGGCGGTTAACACCGAACCGCTCTGCCAGTGCCGCTTCGGTTGGCAACTTATCACCCGGGCCATAGCGCCCTTCGGCCAAATCGCTGCGAAGTGCGTCGGCAATGGCCTTCCAGATCGGGGTTTTGGTGGGAGTGTCACGCAAGTTTCACAAAATTCCTCTGTCTGGCGGCGGCAAATATGATAAGATGTGTATAGTTGTATAGTATATGGAAAAGTTGTCGAGATGAAAGACACTTTTGATGAAAACGCGGACCGGAAGGCTTGGATGAGCCTGCTAGCCAAAGCGCCGGAGGGACGCGTGGCCGCCCTGTTGGATGCAGCGATGCCTCGCCCCGGCTTCACATGGCTGCGTGCTCCTGAGATTGGCAGCACCATGGTTCGGGCTCACGCAGGTGGGACTGGTGCGCCGTTCAATCTGGGCGAAATGACGGTAACACGCTGTGCGCTGACGCTGGGCACGGGCGAAGTCGGGCATGCCTATATACAAGGCCGTCGGAAAGAAGATGCCGAAGTCGCCGCGCTGGTTGATGCACTGATGCAGACAGATGTGTCTGATCTGTTGCGCACAAAAGTGCTGACCCCTTTGCGAGATGAGCTGACCAATGCAAAGGCCGCGCGTGCCGCCAAAGCCGCAGCCACTAAGGTTGATTTCTTCACCATGGTACGAGGAGAGGATTGATGCAGTCAGAAGCCCTGATCGGCGGTTTCAAGGATCCCGCGATCCAATCTGCCCACGCCTTTCGCAGCGTGATGGAAGCAATGGCGCGTCCCGGTACCGTGCAAGAGATTTCTGGCGCAGTTCCTCCGGCCCCAATGTCACCAGCAGCAGGTGCGGTGTTGTTGACGCTTTGCGACACTGAGACGCCCGTTTATCTGGCAGGTGCGCTAGATTGCGACGCCGTACGCAGCTGGCTTGCATTCCACACCGGCGCACCGCTGACCGGCCCGTCGCATTGTATGTTTGCCATTGGTGCGTGGTCGGATCTGGAATCATTGAACGCATACCCGATCGGGACGTCTGAATATCCGGATCGTTCTGCCACGTTGATCGTGGAATGCCCCGAACTCATCGCTTCAGGGGCGACGCTGACAGGTCCGGGAATCAAGGACAAATCCGCGCTTTCCTTGCCCGAGCTTGAGGCGTTTCAGCATAATCAGACGCTATATCCACTGGGGCTCGACTTCATCTTCACGAATAGCAGCCGCCTAGCGGCTTTGCCAAGAACGACCGAGGTGTCCTGATGTATGTCGCAGTAAAAGGCGGTGAGCGCGCGATTGAGAACGCCCACGCTTGGCTTGCCGAAGAACGCCGCGGTGATACCGATGTGGCGGAACTGAGCATCGCGCAAATCCGCGAACAGCTTAGCCTGGCGGTCAATCGGGTTATGGCCGAAGGCTCGTTGTTCGATCCTGATCTGGCCGCGCTTGCGATCAAGCAGGCGCGCGGCGATCTGATCGAGGCGATCTTCTTAATCCGCGCCTATCGAACCACGTTGCCACGCTTTGGCGCATCCGAGCCTGTTGATACCGGGGCAATGGCTTGCGACCGGCGCATTTCGGCAACCTTCAAGGATTTGCCGGGCGGGCAGGTGCTTGGGCCGACCTTCGACTACACTCATCGCTTACTGGATTTCAAACTGGCTGCTGATGGTGAGGTGCCCAAAGCCCCGGCGCGCGAAGCTGAACTGGGTGATGTGCCGCATGTCACGGATTTCCTCAATCGCGAAGGCCTGATCGAGGAAGCGCCGCATGACGATACGCCGCCACCTGATCTGACCCGCGAGCCGCTTGAAATGCCCGCCGATCGCGCCCTGCGCCTTCAGGCGCTGACCCGCGCGGATGAAGGTTTCACCCTCGGTCTGGCGTATTCCACACAGCGCGGATACGCGCGCAATCACGCCTTTGTTGGAGAGCTTCGGATCGGGTCCGTTCCGGTGGAAATGGAGATCCCTGAGCTCGGCTTTGCCATCGAAATCGGTGAAGTCGTTCTGACCGAATGTGAAACAGTTAACCAGTTCAAGGGCTCCAAAACCGAGCCGCCGCAATTCACCCGAGGTTATGGGCTTGTGTTTGGTCAGACGGAACGCAAGGCGATCTCGATGGCTTTGGTCGACCGCGCGCTGCGGTGGGAAGAACTGGGTGAGGATAATGTTGGCGCACCTGCTCAGGATGCCGAGTTTGTCCTTTATCACGCGGACAACATTCAAGCGACGGGGTTTCTAGAGCATATCAAGCTTCCGCACTACGTCGATTTCCAGTCTGAACTGGAACTGGTGCGCAAACTACGCCGCGAAGCAAGTGCTGATCAAGCGCAGGAGGCTGCGGAATGAACGCCTATAACTTTGCTTATCTGGACGAGCAGACCAAGCGTATGATCCGCCGTGCAATCCTGAAAGGTCTGGCGATCCCGGGTTATCAGGTGCCGTTTGCCTCGCGCGAAATGCCCATGCCGTATGGCTGGGGTACGGGCGGTGTGCAGGTCTCGGCCGCTGTGTTGACCCCGGATGACACGTTTAAGGTGATCGATCAGGGCTCGGACGATACCACAAACGCGGTCTCGATCCGCACCTTCTTTGAGCGCACTGCGGGGGTTGAAACAACCACAACGACAAGCGACGCCTCCGTGATTCAGACTCGCCACCGGATTCCCGAGGAGCCGCTGCAAGAAGGTCAGATCCTTGTCTATCAGGTGCCTATCCCCGAGCCGTTGCGCTTTCTGGAACCGCGAGAGAGCGAAACCCGCAAGATGCACAGCCTTGAGGAATACGGGCTGATGCATGTGAAGCTGTACGAAGATATCAGTCGTCATGGGCATATCGCGACGTCGTATGCTTACCCGGTGAAGGTCGAAGGCCGCTATGTGATGGACCCGTCGCCAATCCCGAAATTCGATAACCCAAAGCTTGGTGATATGGCTGCGATCCAGCTGTTCGGAGCTGGGCGTGAACAACGGATCTACGCGCTGCCACCCTACACGCAGGTTGTCTCACTGGATTTTGAGGATCATCCGTTTGAGGCGTCCAAGGCCGACCAAGCCTGCGGCTTGTGCGGTGCCGAGGACAGCTATCTGGACGAGGTAATCATCGATGACGCGGGTGGGCGGATGTTCGTTTGCTCGGATACCGATTATTGCGAGGCGCGCCAGGCGGCGGGTCACAAAGGAAAGGACGCCGCATGACACCTTTGCTGTCTGTTCGGGACATCACAAAGCGCTATGGCCCAAATATTGGCTGTGCCGATGTGTCATTCGACCTCTATCCCGGTGAGGTCATGGGGATCGTTGGCGAAAGCGGGTCAGGTAAGTCGACACTGCTGAATTGCATGGCCGGGCATCTGACCCCGGATGCCGGAGAGGTTGTGTTCGACACCCGCGCAAAAGGTCCGCAGGACACGGTAACGATGTCCGAGCCCGAGCGCCGGATGCTGAGCCGTACCGATTGGGCCTTTGTCCACCAACATGCACGCGACGGGTTGCGCATGGGCGTCAGTGCCGGTGGGAATGTAGGTGAACGGCTGATGGCCGTTGGAGAGCGTCACTATGGCGACATACGTGACAAGGCCACGGATTGGCTTCAACGAGTGGAGATCGATGCCTCCCGTGTGGATGATCGCCCGACGACCTTTTCGGGTGGGATGCAGCAGCGCCTGCAGATTGCACGAAACCTCGTGACCGGTCCTCGGCTGGTGTTCATGGATGAGCCAACGGGCGGTCTGGACGTGTCCGTTCAGGCGCGGTTGCTCGACTTGTTGCGTGGGTTAGTTCGCGACATGGGCTTGTCGGCGATCATCGTCACGCATGATCTGGCCGTGGTGCGCCTGCTGGCAGATCGGTTGATGGTGATGAAATCGGGCCGCGTGGTCGAGGCAGGCCTGACCGATCAAGTGCTTGATGACCCGCAACACGCCTATAGCCAACTTCTTGTCAGTTCCGTTTTACAGGTGTGAGCAATGATTGAGCTTAACAACGTCTCAAAGACTTTCACTCTCCATAATCAAGGTGCGGCCGTGATCGAGGTGCTGAGCGATGTATCCTTCTCGGTCTCTCCGGGCGAATGCGTGGCGCTGACGGGCGCGTCGGGGGCGGGCAAGTCCACCCTCATGCGTATGATCTATGGCAACTATCTGGCCCGAAGCGGAGAAATTCGCATCGGTGATGTGGATATCGTGCAGGCAGAGCCTCGGACAGTTATCGCCCTGCGCCGCGAGGTTCTGGGCTATGTCAGCCAGTTCCTGCGCGTGGTTCCGCGCGTGCCCACCGTCGATGTCGTGGCCGAGCCCTTGCGGGCTGTGGGCATTTCCGCTGCTGACGCGAAGGCGCGGGCTGAAGCTCTGTTGCGGCAACTGAACATTCCTGAGCGGCTCTGGACCCTTTCACCGACTACCTTCTCGGGTGGTGAACAGCAGCGTGTCAACATCGCACGCGGGTTCACCCATTCCTATCCCGCGATGCTGTTGGATGAGCCGACTGCCAGTCTGGATGCGGCCAATCGCGAGGTTGTTCTAAGGCTCATCGAAGAGGCAAAGGCGCGTGGTACTGCAATCATCGGCATTTTCCATGACGAAGCGGCTAGGGCGCGCGTTTGTGATCGCGAAATCGACGCCAGTCAGTTTTCACCCGAGGTCGCGGCATGACCCGGGGTCGCCTCATCGCTGTGGTTGGCCCGTCGGGGGCTGGCAAAGACAGTGTGATGCTAGGGCTTTGTGACTTGTTGCCCGATTTGCATTTGGTGCGCCGCGTCATCACCCGGGCACCAGAGTTGGGCGGGGAAGACTATGACGCCGTCGAAATCGCCGAATTTGAAGAAATGGCAGCGAATGGTGCCTTTGCGGTGCATTGGGTTGCTCATGGGCTTTGCTACGGGATACCGGTTGCCGTCAAAGATCGGCTGAGTGATGGCGCAGACTGTCTGGCAAATTTCTCGCGCAAAGCTCTGCTCGAGGCCGCAGAAAATTTCCCGCGCTTCATTGTCCTGAATATCACGGCGAAGCCGGAAACTCTTGCACGGCGTTTGGCGACTCGCGGCAGAGAAAGCGATAGCGAGATTGCAAATCGGCTTGCTCAGGCAGAAAAACCCTTGCCCGATGGGTTGGACGTTATCACCATTTCCAACGATGGCCCACTGGCCGAGACGGTTGCGCGCGCCGCAGGGGTCCTTCAACCAGCGAGCGCGTACCGATGAATAAGCTCGAAACGCCCATCAATGCGCTCGCCGCACAAGGCAATTTGGTCGATGACGAAGGGCTCGGGCAAGGCTGGCAAATGGCGGCGCAGCGCCTCGGTCCATACAGGAATATCACCATTCGGCAGCCGACCTGTCAGCGTCATGTGAAACCGAAACTCGTCCATCACATAGGGATAACCCCACTCGATCAACAGTGCGTCCTGACGTTGGCTCAGCCTTGCACCGCGCCGCCGCTCAAGTTCAGCCTCGTTGGTTGGGGCGCGAAACGGGTCAAGCTCACGTACACAGGCCGCAGCAATTCTTTGCAAGCCGCTAACATCGCCCTGTGGGGTCAAGGCGAGAAACCGGCCCAGCCTCGTCAGACTCAGCCCTTCACAGCTCGAAGGCGCCAGGCCAGCGGCCATCTCAGACGCCGCCGCTTTCAGGGCTTCAAGCGAATAACCTCCGGCCAGTTGAAAGGGTGGTTTCAGCGTTCCGTGAAAGCCGTATTTGCGCGGTGTCATCGTAACGTCATGCAAATCGGGCAGATCGGGCTGAGGCACCTCGCAGCCCTGCACGACATCCCATCCCAGCCAGCGCGCGCCGAACTGTTCCAATGGTCCTTCGGGCGGCACGTAGTAGATTGCAAATCGAGAGTATGACATGAATTCCCCTTTTCCCGCGCCCTCTTTGGCAAAGGCTTGTGACAGCGATATGTCAGATAATCTGTGCCTTGCGAATGCCCAGCTTGTGATGCCCGATCGGGTAGTAACCGGTTCGGTGACAATCGAACAGGGCGTCATTTCCGAGATCACCGAAGGGGATCATGTTCCGACCGGCGCAGTCGATTGTGCAGGTGATTACATCCTTCCGGGACTGGTCGAGCTGCACACCGACAATATCGAACGTCATATCGAGCCTCGCCCGGAAGTGGACTGGCCTCATCTTCCGGCCCTGATCGCGCATGATAGCGAGCTGGCCTCGACCGGAATCACAACCGTGTTCGACGCCATGCGAGTAGGTTCCATTCACAGCGGCAAGGGCCGTTACATCGATTATGCCCGCAAACTCGCGGACGAACTGTTGTCGGCGCGCGCCGCAGGCTATTTCAAGATCAGCCATTTCCTTCACCTGCGGGCCGAGATCTGCTCGGAGACACTGCTTGAGGAATTGGCGACCTTCGGGCCGGAAGACAGGGTTGGCATTGTCAGTCTGATGGACCACACGCCGGGTCAACGCCAATTCAGCGATCTGAGTGCATTGAAGACCTATGTCGCCAAAAAGCGCGGTATGACCGACGCCGATTTCGTTGCACATGTCGAGAACCTGCGTGGTCTACAGCAGCGTTTCGGAGAAAAGCACGAAGCCGGTGCAGTGATCGAGGCCGCCCGTCTTGGCGCCGCGCTGGCCAGCCATGACGATACCACGGCGCGGCATGTCGAAAAATCGTCCGAAAATGGTGTGGCTTTCGCCGAATTCCCAACCACGTTCGAGGCGGCCGAGGCCTGCCGTACCCGCAACATCGCCGTCATGATGGGTGCCCCGAATCTGATCCGTGGCGGCTCGCATTCCGGCAATGTCGCGGCTGAAGATCTTGCAAAGGCCGATCTTCTGGAAATTGTGTCTTCCGACTATGTGCCTTCTGCGCTACTGCTGTCGGCTTTTCATCTTGCCAGTGTTTGGGACGACCTGCCACGTGCTGTGGCCACGGTTACACGTAATCCTGCAATGGCTGTCGGTCTTGATGACCGTGGCATCCTGAATGTAGGTCTGCGTGGTGACGTTCTGCGTGTGCGTCGCATGGGTCAAACACCAGTTTTGCGCGGTGTCTGGAGCCAAGGCAACAAGGTTGGATGAGTTGTGATTGGTTGAATCAAACTTGCCGAACAGAACATGGCTGGCGGCCGAAAGCTCGCGGATTATCAGATGGGATCTGCGCCCTTGCTCCGCTTGATTTTTCTGGACCCGCATCTTGATAAACTGATGTCGTGCCAGAACATTAAACTCGTAAAGAATATGGTTACTTTTTTACCGCACTTTCTCCTGTAACGCAAAATGCGGGCAACAAGTTCCACGATTAACTGACTGGAAATTTGTTGCTTATCTCAGAGTTGAAATCAGGAGCTTTGGCGGGATGAGGGCATGGTTGTCGGTTGTGATAGCCACTATTATTTTGGCGGGCTGCAGTCAGGATTTACAGGGAACCAAGTCCTTTGATCCCGGGGCGACACCAGCCCCCGCTCCCTTATCGGGGGGGAATAATCTGAAGGGAAATGTCGCACGCACTGAATTCGCTGAGTTGGTGCGAAGGTCTGTCGCGACATCGCCCACCACCGCAGCCGGAGCCGCCAGCGTTCTGGCTTCGAAATCCCGCATTGATGCCGAGCAAGGCGCGTTCCTGCCGCAGATCGAGGCCGAGACATCCCTGACGTCCGATGGGGATACAGTACCGATCCTGCGGCTTAGCCAGATCATCTATGATGGTGGCAAAGTCTCGGGTCGTGTGGGTTTGCGTCAGATTGAAGCCCGGCAGACCTGGTTAAACGAATTGTCAGAGCTGAGCGCGCTGAGCTTCGAGGCCATCGAAACCATAATTGATCTGGATCGAAATCGCCGCCTCGAAGAACAAGCCCAGCAGAATCTGGATCGTACGGACGTTTTGGTCAGCGACCTCCAGTCCCGTTTTGATGCCGGGGCCGGATCGGTGGCAGATTTGCTGGCGGGGCAGGGGCGGAAGTCTAACGCCGAGACAGAATTAGCGCAGGCTCAGACGGATGTGGAACTGGCGACGGCAACATGGGTCGAAGTCTTCGGAACGCGACCCGATATAATTCCGACCATCCCCCCCGCACCCATTCTGGCAGCGGCCACCTCGCAGCAAATGGTTGCACGCAGCCCGCGTCTGCGTACTCAGGTCGCCTTCAGTCAAGTGCGTGAACAAGAGGTCGTGGTTGCCGAACGAGCGACCCGCCCAACACTCTCTGCGATTCTTGAGACAGATTTCGACCAGGGCAGTATCGACGACGGTGTGCAGGCCCGATTGGGTGTAACGGTCCCGATTTACCAAGGGGGATCCGCGCGCGCCAATGTCGAAACCGCAAGGGCGAATCTTCAACAAAGCCGGGCTGATGAAGAAGAATTGCGGCGCGAGTTGCAACGTAATCTCTCCCAGGCCTTGGAAGAGACCAATTCAATCCAGCGACGGCTCGCCACAGCCCGGCGCGCTGTCGAGATCAATGAGCAAGCGCTGGATGCAGCTCGTGGACAGTTTGATATCGGGCGCAGCACGCTGGTACAGATATTGGATGCGTTGCGCGAGTTGAATCTTGCGCAGGTTCGGGTGATCCAGCTTGAGGCCCAGGCACGTCGTGCAGAATATGCCGTGCTGGCGGTCACGGGCGATATCCTGGATGCGTTGGGTGTTGCACAGCCGACCGATCCAACCTTGTGATATCCGTCATGAACCCGACTGCGACTATCCCGCTGAATACGCACCTCCGACTTCTGACAGAGCATTTGGGTCTTGGGTTGTCCGAGGTGGATATCTTTCGGGTGTTCTAGGGCAATGAAGTCGCCTAGGCGGTCAGCGCAGTGGAAGCGGTGGGCTAAAGGCGGGTTTCGGGAAAGCGCGGTTGCTGAAACTGGACCTGAACTTGTTTCTGGTCCTGGCGTTTGCCCCAGATGTTCAACCGTTAGTGGTTCTGGATCGAGAAGACACCGACGCTTTCTTGTGATCGATGCCTGCAGCGGATTCAGCGAACTTCAGATCTGGCGGCGACAGGAAACACGACTGCGCAAGACGCGCTGGATATTGCGCGCATATTGCTCGCGCCGCTGGAACGAGAATCGTTTAGGCCGCAAGGTCATAGGTTTTGGTCCGCGTTCAGCGATCTGCGCGGGGTCTAGATTCAGATCCTATTGGCCGCGATGGTGACAAGCGTGCTTGGGCTGGTGACTTCGCGGTTCACCATGGTCGTTCATGACCCCATTCTGCCAAACGAAGTGGTTGATAGCTTGCTGGCTCTGGTCGTCGGGGTTGGCCTTGCACTGTTGTTCGATTTCCTAATCAAGAAATTGCGGACACGGTTCATCAATGCAGCGGGAAAACGGGCGGACCTGAAGATCACCGAGCGGCTGTTCAATCAGTTGATGGCGCTTATGATGAAAGCCCGGGGCGGGCAGAATGGACGCATGGCCTCGATCCTTCAGGACTTTGAGGTCGTGAGGGATTTCTTTACGTCTGTCTCGCTGGTTGCTTTGGTCGATCTGCCCTTCCCTTTCGTATTCGTGGCGTGATCCAACCTCTGGTCGAGCGCGGCATCGAAAGTTCGCTGGCGATGATTGACTTGCGCCGGCAGCTTAGCCGCCAAATTGGACAGCTTAGAGAGGCCGGTAGCCGAATACTGATGACTTTGTTGGAACGATGAGCGGAGAACTCTGTCTGATTTCAGCCTGGCCAGAACCAACTCCCAACCAGGCTGTTGATTGAGTCAAAGGCACTCAGACAGTGTTTTGGCCAGATTGCGGATGAGTTGCGGGTACAGATTTACTCCGGGTTCCAGATCAGATCCCAGCGGGTCCATGATGCCGGTTTTAGCTTCGGTGCCGTCGAGAACGGTTGCGACAATTCCGGGGTTGAACTGGGGTTCAGCCATGACACAATCCACACCTTCGTCGCGGATACGCCCCTGAATTTCGGCGATCCTTGCCGGGCTTGGATCGGTCGCATCGCTGAGGGAAATTGCACCCGAGGCCGGGAAGCCAAAGGCATCTTCGAAATATTGATAGGCATCGTGGAACACGATGAAGCTGCCACCTTTGACCGGCGCCAGCGTTTCGGCCACTTCCGCTGACAAAGCAGCCATTTCTTCACGCGCAGCTGCCGCATTTGCAAAATAAGCACCTGCGTTGTCTGGGTCAGCCGAAGAAAGCTGCGCCGCGATCGTTTTCAGCCAGATTTCTGCGTTGACCGGAGAGAGCCAGGCGTGCGGATCATGTTCGCCATGCGCATGGCCCTCATGGTCGTCATGTCCGGCGTGGTCCTCATGATCATCGTGGTCATGCTCATCCGCATGCTCTTCGTCATGATTATGATCATCATGCTCTTTGTCCTCGGCATGATCCTCGTGATCGTGGTCATCGTCTTTTGCATGATCGTCGTGGTCGTCGTGATCATGACCATCATCCTCAGCATGGTCGTGATCGTCATGATCGTCATCCCCATGATCTTCGTCGTCGCTATGGTCATGCGCTTCGAACAAAGCACTTTCACGGAAATCGAGCAGAACCGTTCCGTCCGACTCAAGCAACACCGTAACAGTCGCCCCGTCGCTGAGCGTCTCGACAGCGCCTTCCATCCACGGGGTCAGGTCCTCGCCAATCCAGAATACCAGATCTGCCTCTTGCAGTGCGGCTGCTTCTGACGGACGAAGGTTGTATTCGTGTGGCGAGGCACCGGGCTGCACTATCAATTCAGGCGTTCCTACCCCCTCCATCACCCGGGCCACGAGTGAGTGAACGGGTGCGATGTCAACCGCAACCTTGGGTGCATCCGCCATGGCGGTTCCGCCCATCAATGCAGCGGTAATCGATAGTGGGAGCAGCTTTCTGGACATCAGACCCTCTGTGTGATTTTATAACGTTACGAGCGGCATATATGATATGGTATAACATGACAAGTGAGATGCACCCCATTTCGGTTGGTGAAGATGCGCCGGTAGGATTTCAGGAGCATGATCACAAGAATTGCGTCGAAACGGCGTTGGCCACAGCGGATGCTCGGTGCAGGGAAGAGGGGTTGCGGCTAACCCCTGTGCGGCGAAAAGTCCTTGAAATGCTGTTGCAAGACCACAAGTCGCTTGGGGCTTACGCTATACTTGATCGATTGCGCGAAGCCGGTTTTGGTTCGCAGCCGCCGGTGGCTTATCGTGCGCTGGATTTTCTGGTCCAGTACGGGTTCGTCCATAAGATTGAACGTTTGAACGCCTTTGTGGCCTGCTCTCATCCCGGAGAGGTCCATTCCCCGGCCTTCATGATCTGCAGAAAATGCGACGCTGTCGCCGAAGCTCAGTCGGCACCGTCCAATGGCGTCCTCGGCGCAGCCGCGCGCGCGGCGGGTTTCGAAATCGAGCGAACCGTTGTAGAAGCCGAGGGACTCTGCCCAGACTGCACCGAGAAGGCGTAGACATGACCCTGATCACCGTTGAAAATCTCAGCGTGCGTTATGGCGCGAATACCGTTCTGCGCCATGTCGGCATGACGATTGAGGCTGGTGAAATCGTGACGATCGTTGGTCCAAACGGATCGGGAAAGACTAGCCTGTTGCGGGCCGTTATAGGCGCGACCAAGCCTGCGGAAGGTAAGGTTACGCTGAAGCCTGGGCTAAAAATCGGGTATGTCCCCCAAAAACTGCACATTGATCCGACCCTGCCGATATCAGTCGAAAGATTCATGCGTCTGACGGATCGTGTCTCTAGGCTTCAATGTACAGAAGCGCTTGAAACTGCTGGGGTGCCGGATCTGCTAAAGCGCCAAATGTCGCAATTGTCAGGCGGACAGTTTCAGCGCGTTTTGCTGGCGCGGGCGTTGATCAATCGGCCCGACGTTCTGCTTTTGGACGAAGCCACTCAGGGTCTCGACCAACCGGGGTCTGCGGCGTTTTATCGTCAGATCGAAGAGGTCCGGCGTGAAACCGGATGCGCCATACTGATGATCAGCCATGAATTGCACGTGGTCATGAGCGCGTCGGACAGGGTGATCTGTCTCAATGGTCATGTGTGCTGCCAAGGGTCCCCCGCAGTCGTAGCTTCGGCCCCGGAATATCGGGCCCTGTTCGGAACGGGTACCGGAGGCGCACTGGCCCTCTATCGCCATGATCACGACCATGATCACGATCACGATCACGGTCACTGTGAAACCTCTCAGGAAGCCGCAGAATAATGCTGGATGATTTCATGACGCGCGCGACGCTTGCAGGTGTTGGCGTTGCTTTTGCTGCGGCACCACTGGGGTGTTTTGTTGTCTGGCGTCGAATGGCCTATTTCGGGGATGCCACCGCCCATGCGGCAATCTTGGGTGTCGCTTTGTCGCTGACGTTTCAGCTGTCCATCTTTACTGGGGCGCTAGCTGTTGCGCTTGCAATGGCACTTACCGTGACACTGTTGTCCGGACGTGGCTACGCGATGGATACACTGCTGGGTGTTCTAGCACATTCTGCACTTGCCTTCGGTCTAGTCGCCGTATCGTTCCTGTCCGGTGTTCGCATCGACCTGATGGCCTATCTCTTCGGTGATATTCTGGCCGTGTCACGCACCGATCTGGTTGTGATCTGGGGGGGCGCAGCGCTTGTCGTGGCCCTGATCGTATGGCGCTGGTCGCAGCTTTTGACGGCGACCATGAATGAAGAGTTGGCCTATGCCAGCGGCTTTGACCCCAAGCGAGAGCAGTTGATCCTGACGCTGTCTCTGGCAGTTACAGTGGCCGTGGCGATAAAGGTCGTAGGTGTTCTTTTGATTGCTGCAATGCTGATCATCCCGGCGGCGGCTGCGCGCAGTCTGGCCAGATCACCGGAAGCGATGGCTTTGATTGCGGCGGCGATTGGTGCATTTTCCGCAATCGCCGGGCTACGGGCTGCTTACATATTTGATACGCCTGCAGGGCCATCCATTGTTTGTGTTGCTGCAGTAGTGTTTGCGTGTTTCAGCCTGATCGGATGGCAAACGCGGCGTGGAACCTAGGGCATCTGCAAAGATCAATGCGGTCGCGTCGACACGGTCACGAATTCAATTTCGTCTGACAGGATGTCCCGCACCCCATGTGGGAGCTTGGCGTCGAAGCTGAGCGTGTCACCTTCTGACATCTCGAACTCTTCGGTCCCACAGCCATAGATGGCGCTGCCTTCAATCATATAGATGAAGACGTAGCCTTCGTGCTGATAGTTAGGCAACTTGCGTTGGTCTTGTTTTGAGATGCGGATGCGTGCGGATTGGAATGACCCGCTAGGCCCGCTGTGTTTGCCGAGCAGTAGATAGTCATGGGCATGGTCTGGTGTGATACGCCGCGACGGCAATCCGGTTCCCGCCTGAACGTGATGCACATCCGAGGTCGTGTCGGTATGGCTGAACATCGCCATCAGAGAGACAGATAGTGCATCTGCCAACGCGTGTAAGGTACCAAGGGACGGCGACACATGACCATTTTCGATTCGGCTGATCATGGGCGCGGAAACCTTTGACTGCGCAGCAAGTTCGGTCACCGTGAGCTGACGTTCCTGTCGTAAACGCTGCAGGGTTCGCCCGATCTCAAGTTCTGGTTCTGTTTTCTTGTCCTGCATCGGGCCGCTTTGACATTCCTTCTTCCAGTTAAAGTAGCTGTGGCCTGAATTGCAGGATAGTAAAAGTGTTTTCTGACAAAAAACAAGCTTAGCTGAGCGATTGGCGCAAAACTGCGCCAATGCGATAAAGGCAGCGGTGTTTTGAACTTATTTTCCTTTCCAGACCGGATCACGTTTTTCAGCGAAGGCTTTTGCGCCTTCAAGCTGATCTTCGCTGGAATAGAGGATATCGACGGTGCGCAGCTGGCGCTTGGTGATGCGGTTCATGGCGTCCTGAAATTTGCTGTCTTCAGCTTCGCGCACGACCTCTTTGATCGCAGCATAAACCAGCGGAGGACCCGAGGCGAGCAGACGCGCCAATTCCCAGGCACGATCCATCAGTTGATCGGCAGGCAGGACTTCATTGACCAAGCCCCAACGATGACCTTCTTCGGCATCGAACCAGCGTCCAGTCAGCAATAGCTCCATCGCGATGTGGTAGGGAATGCGTTTGGGTAGCTTGACGCTCGCCGCATCTGCAACGGTTCCGGATCGAATCTCAGGCAGGGCAAAAGTTGCGTGTTCAGCGGCCAGGATCATATCGGCTGAAATCGCAAGCTCGAGCCCGCCACCACAGGCAATACCATTGATGGCCGCGATGACCGGTTTGTTCAGATCGCGTAACTCCTGCAAACCGCCAAAGCCACCGACACCATAATCTCCATCTACGGCATCGCCTTCGGCGGCTGCCTTCAGGTCCCAGCCAGGGCAAAAGAATTTGTCACCTGCTCCGGTCAAGATTGCGATGCGCAGTTCGGGATCATCGCGAAACTCGGCAAATACCTGCCCCATGATGCGGCTGGTAGCTAGATCGATTGCATTGGCTTTTGGCCGATCCAGCGTCACTTCGAGAATTGCGCCGTCACGGCGGGTCTTGATCGGGTCCATTTCTCAGGCCTTTCTGATAAGCGCATCCACCGCCACCGCCCGGGTGGGCGTGCAGAGAAGCGGGTTGATTTCGACCTCGCCGAGCGTTTCGGCATTTTGCATTACATAGTCTTGAACGGCCTGAATGGCGGCAACGATTTCATCCATATCAGCCGCTGGTTGGCCGCGATAGCCTGCCAGCAATGACGCGATCTTTAGTTCGCCGAGAGCAGCGCGAATACTGTCGGATGTTGCCGGGACCAGAAGAGAGGTGGTATCGCGCAATATTTCGGTCAAGACACCACCGGCCCCTATTGTCAGTACAAAGCCATGGGCCGCGTCCCGCACCACGCCGACGAGGATTTCAGCCACCGCACCCGTGATCATCTCTTCGATCAGAATTTCATCGGTTCCAATATCCGCCGCCACACCCGCCACATCGGCAGCCTGAACCCCCAATCGTACAGCAGAATGTTCGGATTTGTGGGCAAGGCCGACACCTTTGACAGCAAATGGCGCTTCCATTTCTTGCGCCGCGCTGAGGGCTTCCTTTGCGCTTCGGACGGACCTGTTTCGAGGGATGCGCAAACCATGGGCAGCCAGAGCTTGCTTGGCCTCGGCTTCGGACAGCGTATGCTGGACATCAGACGTACCCGGCAAGCAGACTGGCGCGCTTGCAGGTACGGCGACCTGACCCGCCGCGCGCGTGGCAGAAAGGGCTTCGCGGAGACCCATGAGGGGTACCACACCTGCCTCCATTAGGGTTTGTGCTACATCCTCAGGTAGCAATTCGGGCAGGGTAGAAACCACGGCAAAACGCGCACCCGTATCTGCCCGCACTTTTTGTGCTGTACGCGTGGCAGCGGCCCAATCTGTGGGATCGGTGGTCGGGTAATCAACGATCGTGAATGTCAGATCTATGTCGTCGCCAGTCATTCCCGCCCAGGCGTTCGCCATCGCCTCTTCATCGCGCCAGATATAGGTGTGGTAATCGAGTGGATTGCTTAGTGCGACCATCGGACCAAGCGCATCGCGCAATCGGGTTTGCTTGTCTCTGGACAGTTCTGGAAATCTGAGGCCAGTGCCGATCGCCATATCTGCGATCAGGCTGGCCTCGCCGCCCGAGCAGCTGATCGACGCAATGTTGCCCCCCGGCAAAGGCCCATAGCAATGTAACAGTTTCAAGGATTCCAGAAACTCGGGCAGCGAGGACAGGCGCGGGATGCCCAGCCGGATTAGCAAGGCCTGCGCACCCGCATCGCTCCCAGCCAGTGAGGCGGTATGAGAAACTGTTGCTGCCTGCGCCTGTTCGGATGCGCCCACCTTAAGTGCGATCAGAGGCACGCCTTTCCGATGTGCCTTGGCAGCAAGGGCCTCCCATTCGCGGATATCCTTGAAACCCTCGATATGTAAACCGACGGCAGTGACCCGTGGATCATCGATCAGCGACATGGCGATCTCAGCCTGACTGGTCTGCGCCATGTTCCCGCAAGTCACCATATAGGCAATCGGCAGAGCTCGTTTCTGCATAGTCAGGTTGATCGAGATGTTGGAGCTCTGGGTCAGAATGGCAACGCCTCGATCTACCCGAGCGGCTCCATGCTGATCGGGCCACAATAGCGCACCATCAAGCGCATTGATAAAGCCATAGCAGTTTGGCCCAAGAATGGGCATGCTGCCTGCTGCATTGATCAACTCTGATTGCAGATCTCCTCCTGCCTGGTCCTCGGCTGCAGCTTCCGAGAAGCCAGAGGCAAAGCAAACTGCTCCGCCGCTGCCCATGTCTGACAGAACCTGAACTGCCTCAACGGTGGCGTGACGATTGATGCCAACAAA
This sequence comes from Ruegeria sp. A5, assembly GCF_056543005.1. NCBI lineage: Bacteria > Pseudomonadati > Pseudomonadota > Alphaproteobacteria > Rhodobacterales > Roseobacteraceae > Ruegeria > Ruegeria sp. A5. The sequence continues at coordinate 334,706 of NZ_JBQGAV010000003.1, read as the reverse complement.
GGCCGCGTCCGGGGACGATGGCAGGTCCTCAATCCGTGCGTAGGCCTTGTGCCCGGCAATTTCATCCGCCTTGGGATGAACAGGCCAGATTTTCCCTGCGTAGCCCATGCGTTCCGACTGCAGGATAACCTGCTGGCACCACGCGCCGCCGCCGATCACCGCGATGGATTCCGGGCGTAGAAGACGGGAGATATCCTTGCTCATTCGGGCCTCAGGCACCCAGAGGCCGCAGCAGATCACGACTGATGATATGCCGCTGGATTTCACTCGTACCATCCCAGATACGTTCTACGCGCGCATCCCGCCAGAACCGTTCGATCGGGAAGTCGTCCATCAGACCCATGCCACCATAGATTTGCAGCGTCGTATCCGTGACCTTTGCCAGCATTTCCGAAGCATAAAGCTTGGCCGAGGCAATCTCGCGATTTGAGGGCAAGTCCTGATCCAGACGCCATGCGGCCGCGAGCGTCAGCCAGTCGGCAGCGTCGATCTCGGTGATCATGTCAGCGATCTGAAAGCCAACACCCTGAAACTTGCCGATTGGCTGGCCGAATTGCTTGCGCTCAGCCGCGTAGTTCAGTGCGTAATCAAAACAGCGCCGCGCGCGCCCGACCGAAAAAGCAGCAACCGTCAGGCGCGTTGCATAGAGCCACTCGTTCATCACGGCGAAACCGCCATCGACCTCGCCCAGAACCTGTTCATCGGGCAGGCGGCAATTGTCAAAATACAGGATATAGTTCTTATAGCCTTTGTGGCTGACTGAGTTGTACCCCTCGCGCACTTCAAAACCCGGCGTGCCACGATCTACGAGGAATGTAGTGATCCGTTTTTTGGGGCCCTTGGGAGTTTCATCCACACCTGTTGCGATGAATACGATGAAGAAATCCGCGTGCTCCGCGCCCGAGATGAAGTGTTTCGAACCGTTGACGACCCAGTCACCGCCATCGCGAACGGCCTGACATTTCATGCCCCGAACATCTGAACCCGCGTCAGGTTCGGTCATAGCCAGAGCATCCATCTTTTCGCCACGCACGGCAGGCAACAAATAGCGTTCACGCTGGTCGGCGTTGCAGGCCATCAGGATATTCTGCGGACGACCGAAGAAATGGGTCAATGCCATCGAACCTCGGCCGAGCTCGCGTTCGACAAGAGTGAAATCAAGATGCGAGAGACCTGCGCCACCAACTTCTTCGGGGAAGTTACAGGCATAAAACCCCAGTTCGATGCATTTCCGCTTGATTTCGTCTCCCAGCTCTTGCGGCACCTGTCCGGTGCGTTCGACCTCAGCTTCGTGGGGGTAAATCTCGTTCTCAACAAAGCTCCGCACTGTTGAGACGATCATTTCCTGTTCTTCGGTTAAGCCAAATTGCATGACGCGTTCCCCTGATGTCTGATTGGCAATGAAACGTAGTTGCCTGACGCAATGACATGCAGTAATCGTACGATATCATGCCGAGTTAGAAAAATTTGATCCAGATCTATAACTTTTTGCTGTTCGACGGGTTCTCGAACCTTTGCCTCGCCAACATGGTTGAGCCATTGCGCGCGGCGAACACTTTGGCGGGGCAGGATCTCTATGCCTGGCAGTTTTATTCACCCCATGGTGCGCCAGTCCAAAGCTCCAGCGGGTTGCAGGTCGCGCCGCATGGAGCGATGGGCATTGAGGCGGGTGATGCTTTGGTTGTCATGCCGTCTTATGGGTATCTGGAACACTCGGTTCCCGATACTCATCGCGCTTTGCGCAGGGCCGCAACCCGTCATCGCAAACTGGCTGGTCTGGACACAGGGAGTTGGTTGCTCGCGCGTGCGGGACTGTTGGAAGGGTATCGCGCGACCATTCACTGGGATGAACTTTCCCGGTTCGAAGAAAATTTTACCGATGTCGAGGTCGTGCAGGAACGTTTTGTGATCGACCGGGACCGGATCACCTGTTCAGGCGCGATGGCTGCTTATGATCTGGCGACTGCTCTGATTCTTGCGGATCACGGGCCGCTGTTGTCGATGGAGGTGGCGCATCTTCTGATGAACCGTGGTGAACCAAGTGCTGCTTCATCACAGATGAAATCCGAAGACAGGCTGGTGAATCGGGTGCTGGGCGTCATGCAGGGCACGTTGGATGCGCCAGTAATGATAAAGGATATCGCTCGTCAGCTCGGGTGCTCTCAAAAGAAGATTGAGACCCGGGTTTTGTCCGAGCTGGGTGTAACACCGCAGGCGCTCTATCGTCGCCTGCGTCTGAATTTGGCGCGTAAACTTGCGGTCGAGACCCAGCAGTCCGTGGCCGAGATCGCCAGCCGCTGCGGGTATGAGAACCCAAGCGCAATGACGCGGGCGTTCCGGATGCAATTCGGGCAGACACCAACAGCCTATCGAAACGGGGAGTAACTTTGGGATTAGCCTCGCACGCGTGAGAGGTCCGGGTCATACGGGGACGGCGCAATCACCTCGGCCGCGATCATTTCTCCGCACAGGTCAAGTTGCATTCGGCTGCCGGGTTCGGAAAATTCCGGATTCACAAAGCCGTAAGCAAGGTTTAGCCCTGTTCTGTGGCCCCAGTCACCTGACGTGATCGTACCAACAACCATGTCGTCCAACATCAGGGAGGCTCCACCATGCGCCGGTGCTTTGGTTGCATCGATTTTCAGGCTTACCAGTTTCTTTTGAGGCCCGTTCTCAAGGCGTCTCTGCAACGCGTTTCGGCCAATGAAATCGCCTTTGGTCAGTTTCACGAACCGATCCAAACCGGTCTCAAACGGGTCGAACTCTGTGAGCAGATCGGCTTTCCAGTGCAAGAACCCTTTCTCCATCCGCATGGACTCGACGGCGCGAGCACCAAATAATTTCAAGTCATGCGTCTCGCCAGCTTTTCTGAGCGCCAGATAGGCCGCGTATAGTGAGGCGTTCGGGACATGTATCTCGTAGGCCAGTTCCCCTGAGAAGCTGATATTCAATACAGTTGCTGGCGCGAACCCGACAAAACACTCGCGAACTGACAGCCAGGGAAAAGCTTCTCGCGACCAGTCTCCTCGAGCACAAGCGGACAGCACGTCGCGCGATTTGGGTCCGGCCAGCACTAATATTGTCTGATCATTGGTGAGTGAGCGGATTTGCACATCTTCGCCATCATGCAGATGCGCCTTTAGCCAGTCCATATCATGGTATTCGCTGGCGGCGGCGGACCCGTACCAGACCCGTGCCGGGCCGCGATCACTCGCGGGCAGGTTGGCGATGGTGGCCTCGGCTTTGACCATCCCGTGGTGGTTCAGCAGATAACCAAGGCCGACCCGCCCGTCGCGTTTTGTCACCGCGCCGCACATCATCCGATCCAGAAACCGATGCCGATCGGTTCCGGTGATTTCCAGCCGGTTGAAGCCGTTCACTTCGGCCAGTCCGACATTTTCCTGAAGGTTTCTGATTTCCGCCGCGACGACGTCAAAGGCCTCACCAAAACTGAAACTCAGCGTTGGTTGAAAATCAGGCGCAGGCTTGATGTAGTCGACCCGCTCCCAACCGTTGACCACTGTAAATTCAGCCCCTTCTGCTGCGAGGATCGGGGTCAGCGGTGTGGTTTTGGCGGGGCGACCGGCAGGCCGGTGTTCGTGCGGGAAATGAAAGCGGAATTCATTCTGGTAATCTTCGATGGCTTTCAGCGCGGTCAGCTCCACATTTGTGTGGCCGGTAAACCGACGCGGATCAAGGCACCACGTGTCATAACAGGCCTCGCCGTGAACGATCTGTTGGGCCAGCAGCCAGCCATGGCCACCCCCTTCGCCCAAACCCGCGCGCAGACCGATGATGCAGAAAGCATTGCGCTTTCCGGGGATTGGCCCGACCAAAGGTGCGCCGTCAATTGTGTAGGTGATCGGACCATTCACCACTGTATGAATGCCGACATCCATCAGTGCAGGCATGCGTGCGAAGGCACCTTCCAGCACATCCGTCACGCGGTCCAGATCGTCAGGGCACAGCGCGTTCACAAAATTCGGATCGATCCCGTCCATGCCCCAGGTTTTGCAATCCTGCTCGTAGAAGCCGACCAGCAAGCCGTTCTTCTCCTGCCGACAATAATAGTCGCTGATCGGACAGCGCAGCAGGGGCATCCGATGGCCTGCGTCGCGGATCGTTGCGATTTCTTCTGTCAGAAAATACTGATGCTCCATCGAAGCGACAGGGTGGTGCACGCCCATCATCGCGCCCACTTCGTTTACCCGATAACCACAAGCGTTAACTACGATATCGCAGTCAATATTGCCGTGTTCCGTGTGAACCGTCCAGGTATCGTCCTTGTGCTGTGTCAGTCCTGTGACCGGAGTATTGCGATACACCTCGGCCCCGGCTTTGCGCGCACGGCGTGCCAGTGCTTGGCACAGTTGAGCCGGATCGATGTCGCCATCTAGCGGATCCCATAGCCCACCGAGAAGGTTGTCGGTGGAAATCAACGGGTGCCGGCGGGCGCATTCCTCTGCATCTATGACCTCGAAATGCACATCCATTCCGCGCGCCATAGACGCAAAATGGTGGTACCCCTGCATCTGCTCAGGCGTATTTGCAAGCCGGATGCCGCCGTCACCGTGATGGTAGTTGATAGGATAGTCCGGATCCTCGGCCAGTTCCTTGTACAGGTTGATCGAGTGGGTCTTCAGACCAACCATGGTCTGGTTCATGCCAAAATTGGTCACCTGCGCGGCCGAATGCCAAGTTGTGCCGCTGGTCAACTCATCGCGCTCGACCAGCACCACATCGGTCCAACCTTCACGGGTCAAGTGATACAGAGTCGAGCAGCCGGCGATACCGCCGCCAATGACGACCACTTTAGTGCGCGATTTCATCAAGAACCCTCCGGTACGTAGTCTTTTGGGGATAAGCCTGCACTGTCAGTTGGTTCACAAGCGGTTGGATATTGTTACGTAAAAAATCGAAAATAAAAGCTCATTAACTCGTAGTAATTCGAATGCGGTTGAAATTGGCTCTGGGCGTTTAGTTGAATTGATCAACCTGATGCGGTTGGAGGATCACAAATGGCTGCGCCGCAGGCGAAAAGGTCCGGTCGAAAAGGACGTATCGCACAGCGGGCTGAAAAGCCTGCGCTCGACCCCTGTCCACCAGGTCAACCGGGAGGCGCTTACAAACCCTTGACTGGGGTTGAGCTTGAGCGGATTTACAACACAACTCTGGATCTTCTTGAGAAGCTGGGCATCGGCGAGGTGCCGGATCGTTTGCGTTCTGATTTGTTGGCGGTTGGGGCGCAAGATAGCGGGGAGGGAAGGATATTTTTTTCGCCTCAACTTGTGGAACAGGCGATTGATCAGGCCGCCAAGACTTTTGTTCTGCACGGGCGTGATCCAGCCCGATCCATCGAAGTTGGCGGTAATCGCGTCTATTTCGGAACCGGAGGGGCGGCGGTTCAGACGCTTGATCTGCGCAGTGGTCGCTATCGGCCTTCAACCTTGCAGGACTTGCATGATTTCACGCGTCTTCAAGATGTCTTGCCAAATGTCAGCTGGTTCACCCGCTGTTGCGTTGCAACCGATCTGGAGGAAACCTTCGATCTGGATGTGAACACCGTCTATGCGCTGTTGAAGAATACCTCCAAGCCCACCGCGACGTCTTTTACATTGGCGCAGCACGTTGCGCCAATTGTTGAGATATTGGATATCGCAGCCGGGGGACCCGGTGAATTCGCAAAACGCCCGTTCATGAAAGCACATATAAGCCCGGTGATCTCGCCGATGCGCTACGGTGAAGACGCGGTGGATGTGGTCTACGCCTGCATCGAACACAATATTCCGATTTCTTGCATCACCGCTGCTCAGGCCGGCGCGACTGCACCGGCGACCTTGGCTGGTTTTCTGGCGCAGTCATTGGCAGAAACCCTTGCGAGTCTGGTAATGGTCCACGCGATCCAGCCCGGGTTTCCTATGGTCTTTTCGAATTGGCCACTGGTGATTGACCTTCGGACCGGCGCGTTCTCAGGTGGCAGCGGAGAGACGGCTGTCCTGAATGCAGCATCAGCACAATTATCAAATTGGCTTGGGCTGCCGTCAGGCGTGGCCTGTTCGATGTCTGATGCCAAGGCGATCGACGCTCAATACGGGATGGAAAAGGGACTGACCTCAATGGCGGCGGCGCTGGCAGGTGGTAATCTGATCTATGAAAGCTCAGGCATGACGGCCTCGTTGCTGGGTGCAAGTTTTGAGGCGTTCGTGTTGGATGATGAGATGCACTCGTACACCTACCGCGCTTTGAGGGGCATAGAGGTGACACACGAGAATCTGGGCTTTGACGCGATCTGCGAAGCAGTTCTGGGCGAGGGCCATTTTCTGGGTGGTCAGCATACTTTTGCGGCCATGGAACGGGATTACTTTTATCCCTCACTCGCAGACAGGGACGAGCCGCGAACCTGGGCAGAAAACGGAGCGCAAGATGCCTGGAGCCGCGCGCGACATCGGGCGCAAGAAATTTTGCAGACCCATACGCCAAGATACCTGTCAGACGAACAGGATCGGCAAATCCGAGATCGCTTCAACATTCTTTGAAGGCTGATCCAGTGCTATTCGATCAGTTTGAAACTATCCGCCAGCCACGGGATATCATCGCGCAGTGGGGAAATGATGCGGTCATTGATCAGTGATCGGGTTTTGGCATCCACAAGCTCAATCACCGATCTTGAACAATCCGGCGTCGCGACCAGTGCCAGTGTGCGTGCAAAGCTCTTGCCCGGAAACGGGTGCATGCACAGCTTTGATTGAAACCGTTTTGCCCGAGAATACAGCAGCGGCGTCGTGATGGTCCATCCCGCACCGGAGGACACCATCGACATCAGCGTCTGATTGTTGCTGCATTCAAACCTGTGAGAGGACGAAATCCCCATCCGGCGTAATTGGGATTCGATCTGGCGCGCGATGATCAGATTGTTGGTATATCGTAGAAACGGCAATTTGGTTCGACCCTCAACAGTATCTTGCAAAGACTTGTCACTCACCGCAGGCAAAACGATCACAAATGGATCGCGCAGAAGGGGGCGATCCTGCAGATCGCGCATACGTTCGCTAGGAGTAGTGGAAATCCCCAGATCCAACTGCCTGTCACGCAGCATGTCGATAATCGCGTGGCTGGAATCCGTGTGGTACATGAAATCACAGGCGGGCATATTCGCGAATAGATAGACCGCCAGCTCTGGAATAATGTCGCTGTCGAAGTCTTCGATCGTGCCGAAACGCAGATAGCTGGCCTCGGTGATGCTTCCTGCAGACGCTTCGGCCTTGGCCTTTCGGATCAGGTGCAGCGCATCGTCGATATTGCGCAGGAAGACCCGGCCCTTTGGGGTCAGAACCATGGGTCTACGGGTGTGGTTGAACAGCTCAACGCCCAGATGGTCTTCGAGATTGCGCAGGTGATGGGAAACGGTGCTGATCGTCAGCCCTGTTTCCTTGGCGACCGCCTGTAGCGAGCCCTTTTGCGCACATATCTGAAACAGTTCCAGCCATTTGAGACTGAGGTCTTTGGGAGCAGACTGACGCGGCATTCCGGTGCTTTCGTGAGATCAGGGCGGTCCTGACGAAAATACGCAGATTTTGAAAGCTTTGATATCAGAATCTTGGAATTCTGGCTCAATTGCCGAGCAATCAGGTTTCAGAGCTTTCCAAAAAGCCGCGCGCGGTCTGTGCAGCATCCGCGATATGGCTTTCGACTGCTTTTCGGGCTTTGGCAGGATCACCACTGAGGATGGCATCATGGATGGCAGTCATGTGGCTCATCCCAGAACGCTCTCGATTCCGCGCTGCGAGGGTCAAGGCCCGCAGGCGGCTGATCCGGCCGTTCAGACGTTGCACGACATCCCAGGCGATGCTGTGCCCAGCCTGTAGAAAAATCAGTTCATAGAAGCGAGTTGTGGCCTGTAGCAGATTTGACCATTCGGTGTCATTCTGCGCCGCGCCCACTGCTTTCAATGCCTTGCCCAGATCCTTTGCGAAACCTGTCTCATGCGCTTGTGCACAGGCGGCGGCGGCTGAGCCTTCTAGCTGTAAGCGGATGTCATAGATTTGCCGCGCTTGGTCCCAGCTGAGGGTCGAGACGATTGGCCCGCGGTTGGGGATAATCTCAACCAAACCCTCGGCTTCCAGAAACCGGATCGTCTCGCGGATGACGGTGCGGCTGACACCAAGCTGATCGCAAAGCGGGCGTTCAACAAGCCGCTCACCGGGGGCAAAATGCCCGGCGATGATCGCTTCGCGCAGGCGCGCTTGCACGATATCCCGCAAGGTTTGCGGTGCTTTTTCGATCTTTTGCAGGGTGGAGTCGGTGTTCATCATCGACGCTTTCATATCTGTGGTACGGATCCGGAACAAGTATGATTGACATATCGTATTATGGTATACCATATTCTCGACCAAAGGCTTGCCAAAGGAATCACCATGTCCGCCGAAATTCGAAAAACGCTTCTGCATGTCGAAGACACTCTGATCGAGGGTGGTAAGTTGGCGGACACTCCGCTGAAGCTAATTGCCGCAATGGCTGTCATTCGGAACCCTTGGGCTGGTCAGGGTTTTGTCGAAGATCTTGGCCCCGCGATCCGCGATTGCGCCCCCGGATTGGGGGAATTGCTGACCAAGATGATTTTGGATGCTTCAGGTGGTGGCGACCAGGTCGAGGCCTATGGCAAATCCGCTATTGTGGGCTTGAACGGAGAGGTCGAGCATGCGTCGGCCCTGATCCACACGCTGCATTTTGGCAATCATTATCGCAAAGCAGTCGGCGCGAAATCCTACCTTTCCTTCTGCAATACGCGCGGCCCGGCCAATGCGCCGCTGCTGATCCCCTTGATGGACAAACATGATGGCGGTCGTCGCTCTCACTACCTTACGATCCAGACTTCGGTCGCAGATGCACCTGCGGCAGATGAGATTCTGATTGCACTGGGTGCATCGATTGGAGGGCGGCCGCACCACCGGATCGGGGATCGCTATCAGGACATCGAGGAACTTGGTCATGACGTTGACAACCCTGCAGCTGTCTAACTCGGGCCGATCAGTCGCGTTCAGAGAGGCGGGCGAAGGGCAACCGGTCTTTATGATCCATGGCGTTGGCATGCAATCTGCGGCCTGGGGCCCTCAGTTTGACACGCTGAGCCAGCATTGCCGTATAATTGCGGTTGATCTGCCGGGGCATGGAGGCAGTGACCGTCTGCCATCTGGAAGCCAATTGCCGGATTTTGTTGGCTGGATGCATGATGTTGTCGACGCATTGAATCTGGCTCCGGTCGCAATCATCGGGCATTCAATGGGGGCACTGATCGCCGCCGGCTTTGCGGCAGAGCACCCCGATATCACTAGCCGTGTTGCTATGTTGAACGGCGTCTTCTGTCGCGATGCCTCAGCCCGCACCGCAGTCATCCAACGGGCCGCTGAAATCAGCGCGGGTCGAGTTGATCTGGAAACGCCGTTGTCGCGCTGGTTTGGTGACAGTCCGGGTGATCTGGCTGCCCGTGCGCAGGTGGCGTCGTGGCTTGGGTCTGTGGATCAACGAGGCTACGCCATCGCCTATTCCGCTTTTGCGCGGGGCGATGCCACCTACGCCAGCAAGATGAATCGGATTTCATGCCCGTTTCTGGCGCTCACCGGCGACGGAGACTCGAACTCAACCCCGGCTATGTCACAAGCTATGGCCGCAGCAGTTCAAAACGGTCGGGCAGTTGTGATCCAAGGCCACCGACATATGGTGAACTTGACAGCATCCGATGAAGTAACAGCGCATCTGGTTGAATGGCTCGGCCAGCCCGCCGAAGAAAGGATTGCGCAATGACCTCGCTTGATCCCCGCACGCTGCGAAATGCATTTGGAGCGTTCATGACGGGCGTCACCGTGGTTACGTCGCATGATACCCAAGGTAACCCGATCGGGTTTACCGCGAACTCGTTCACATCCGTCTCACTAGACCCGCCGCTTGTGCTGGTTTGTCTCGCCAACAGTTCAAAGAACTATGACGCATTGATTGCCGCTGACGGGTTTGCCGTCAATATCCTGTCAGAGACACAGATCGAGGTGTCCAATACCTTTGCCCGGCCCGTCGAAGACCGGTTTGCCAGCGTCGAGTGGCGGCGTGGACCTGCGGGATCGCCGTTGATCGATGGGTCGTCGGCCTGGTTTGACTGCTCTATGCACAAAACCGTCGAAGCGGGGGATCATGTGATCCTGATCGGCGAGGTCAAAGCCTTCGACAATACTCCGGCACCCGGTCTCGGATATGTCAGGGGGGCCTATGTAACACCATCAACAGCTGCTGGTGCCTTGATGCAGGACACCGGCCTGATCGTTTCAGCCTTGATCGAACGCGCAGGTGAGGTTCTGTTGATCGATGCCGGTGACGGCGCGCTTGCACCGCCTGAGGTGGCGGTTGGATCAGAGGGCGTTTCGGCTGCATTGGACAAGCTAATCGATGCCACCGGGCTGACCGCAGAGCCGGGCTTTGTTTATTCGGTTTACGAAGATGCAGAGAAAAGGCGTCAACACATCGCGTTTCTGTGTCAGGCCGCTGATGGTGAGCCGAAGAAAGGTAATTTCGTCCCGCTGGATGTCGTATCCTTTGGCACTGTAACCGACACGGCGACCCGAACCATGCTGGAACGATTGTCCGAGGAATCCCGTCTGGGAGATTTTGGCATTTACTACGGAAACAAGAACAGCGGCGAGGTTCGCCCGATTACACGAGGAGGTCACTGACATGCGGTTTTCGCTTTTCGTTCATATGGAACGCACCTCTCCCGATCAGGACCAGCAGGAGCTGTATGAAAACTTCATAGAACTGGCCAAGATCGCTGATGCGGGCGGCATGCATGCGGTCTGGACCGGCGAACATCACGGGATGGATTTCACCATCTCGCCGAACCCGTTCCTGAATATCGTCGATCTAGCACGCCAGACCAACAATGTGCGTCTGGGAACCGGAACCGTTATCGCTCCGTTCTGGCATCCGATCCGGCTGGCCGGAGAGGCCGCAATGACGGACATGATCACGAATGGCCGTTTGGATCTGGGCATCGCGCGTGGCGCCTACAGCTATGAATACGAGCGGATGGTGCCGGGGCTGGACGCCTGGGAGGCAGGCCAGCGTATGCGCGAGCTTGTCCCGGCATTGCGGGGTCTTTGGGAGGGCGATCATGCGCTGGACGGAGAGTTTCATTCTTTCCCGGCAACCACATCTTCACCCAAGCCTCTGCAACAAAACGGTCCACCGATCTGGGTTGCCGCGCGCGATCCCAACAGTCATGAGTTTGCGGTATCGAACGGTTGTCACGTGCAGGTCACCCCTTTGTGGCAGGGCGACGAAGAGATCACCCGGCTGATGGATACGTTCAATGCCGCTTGCGCCAAATTTCATGACGTCCCGCGCCCCGAAATCATGCTGTTGAACCACACCTACATCGCCTCGGACGAGGCGGATGCCCGTCGCGCGGCTGAAGAGATCAATCGCTTTTATTGCTATTTCGGCGCGTGGTTCAAAAACGAACGCCCTGTGTCGCAGGGTCTGATCCAGACGCTGAGCGATGACGACATCGCTAACCATCCCTTCTATTCGCCCGAGGCGATGATCCGGGACAACGTGATCGCCACGCCCGACAAAGCAATCGAACGTATCAAGGGCTATAGCGATCTTGGATATGATGAGTATTCTTTCTGGATCGACAGTGGGATGAGCTTTGAGCGCAAGAAAGCCTCGCTTGAGCGGTTCATTGCGGACGTCATGCCCGCCTTCGCCTAAGGAGAGAAAATGCGGCAGTTTCAGCACTATATCGGCGGCACGTTTTCGGATGGGACCGCGCATTTCGACAGCCTTGATCCCGCGACGGGCACCGTTTGGGCGAAAATGCCTGAAGCCAGAACACATGATGTGAACGCCGCGGTTGAGGCTGCGTGTTCAGCGCTGAATGCCCCCGAATGGGCGACCATGACAGCAACGGCGCGTGGTAAACTGTTGTACCGGCTGGCCGATCTGGTCGCCGAAAATGCTCAGACCTTAGCCGAGCTTGAAACGCGCGATACCGGCAAGATCATTCGCGAAACCTCTGCTCAGATCGCCTATGTCGCGGACTACTACCGTTACTATGCCGGATTGGCGGACAAAATCGAAGGGGCGCACCTGCCGATCGACAAGCCCGACATGGAGGTTTGGCTGCGCCGCGAACCAGTTGGTGTGGTGGCCGCCATAGTGCCGTGGAATTCGCAACTGTTCCTGTCTGCTGTCAAGATTGGCCCGGCGCTTGCCGCCGGTTGCACAATCGTTCTGAAAGCATCCGAAGATGGTCCGGCCCCGATGCTGGAATTCGCGCGTATTTTCGATCAGGCAGGCTTCCCGCCCGGAGTTCTGAACGTCATCACCGGCTTCGGGCCGGAATGCGGCGCCGTTCTGACCAGTCACCCGGATGTCGATCATGTCGCCTTTACAGGCGGCCCGGAAACCGCGCGCCATATCGTGCGCAACTCGGCTAAAAACCTCGCTTCGACTTCGTTGGAACTGGGCGGAAAATCCCCGTTCATCGTGTTCGAAGATGCCGATATCGAAAGTGCTGTGAACGCGCAGGTTTCGGGGATCTTTGCTGCTACCGGGCAAAGCTGCGTGGCGGGATCGCGATTGGTAATCTCTGACAAGATCAAAGATGAGTTTCTGGCCCGGCTCACCGAAAAAGCGGGTGAGATCGTGATCGGGGCGCCCGATGACCTAAAGACCGAGGTTGGCCCGCTGTGCACTCAGGCTCAGCTTGTGACTGCTGCAGATCTGGTTGCTGAATCCGTCTCGGCAGGGGCTACCGTGATAGCGGGTGGGCAACCTTTGGACCGTCAGGGGCACTATTTTCCACCGACAATCATTGATTGTACGGACGCGCCTGATGCGCCCTGTCTGACGCGCGAAGCCTTTGGTCCGATCCTCTCGGTCGTCAGTTTCGGGACCGAAGCGGAGGCGATACAAATAGCCAACAACACCGCGTTTGGGCTGGCGTCGGGTGTCTTTACCAAAGACTTGACCCGCGCACATCGAATGATCTGCAGAATTCGGGCTGGCATTGTCTGGGTTAACACATATCGCGCTGTTAGTCCGATTGCTCCATTCGGAGGTCATGGACTGTCGGGCCACGGGCGCGAAGGGGGCCTACAGGCGGCGCTTGATTACACACGGGTCAAATCGGTCTGGTTGCGCACAAGCGACGATCCGATCCCCGATCCGTTCGTGATGCGGTGAATCTGACCAATCAACAGCATCCTTGGGCCAGATTTAGCACACTTTAGACAATCGCATCTCTGCCGCGCGTGCGTGGCCTTCCATGCCTTCCATCCGACTGATCCTAGCAGTGCGTTCAGCAAGCTCGTGCGAGGCTTGCGCTGTGCAGCGCTGCCATGTCACCGTTTTTGTGAATTTATGCACTGACAGACCGCCGGTATATCGGGCCGCTCCGCTTGTCGGCAAAACATGATTTGGCCCGGACGTCTTGTCGCCGAAGGGCACTGTTGTTTCGGCACCCAGAAACAGCGATCCATAGGTGGTCAGTTGGTCCAGCCACCAATCCAGGTCCTCGGCGATCACCTGCAGATGTTCGGGCGCGTAGTTATTGGCGACCCTGGCAGCCTCGTCGCGGCTGTCGCAAAGAATGATCTCGGCCCGGTCGCGCCATGCCGTGCGCGCTGCACTAGCGTTCGGCTCGGGAAGACTGTCGATCAGGGCATCGGCGCGCGCGATAACGCCCTGGGCCAGAGCTTTATCGGTGCTGACAAGCCAGACAGGGCTATCGACGCCGTGCTCGGCTTGGCTCACCAGATCCCAGGCGACGGTCTCGATCGATGCTGTGTGATCGGCAATTACCAAGGTATCGGTTGGACCTGCAAACATGTCGATGCCAACCTTACCAAACAGCATCCGTTTCGCCTCGGCGACATAGGAATTTCCGGGACCGACAAGAATGTCGGCAGGAAGCGCACCAAAAAAGCCATGGGCCATCGCAGCAATCCCCTGAACTCCGCCCAAATTCAGGATCAGATCTGCACCGCTAAGGTCCATCGCATAAACTATTGCATCGGGGATGCCCGCACCGGGACGCGGTGGCGAGACCGCCGTGATGTGGGACACCCCAGCCACCTTTGCCGTGGTAATCGTCATCAACGCACTTGCGATATGGCTATACCGACCACCAGGAACGTAACATCCCGCACTAGCGATCGGGATCTGTTTCTGACCTGCGATCAGGCCGGGCATCACCTCGATCTCGCATTCGCTCACCGTGGTCATCTGCGCTTCGGCAAATCGACGGATATTGGCATGGGCAAAGCGGATGTCGTCTTTGACCTGTTCAGGCACGCGGTCACATGCGGCTTTGCGCGCTTCATCAGTCAACACGAACTCTCCCGTCCAGCCATCGAGCGTTCCGGCATAGCGCCGAACGGCCTCTTCGCCCTCGCGCTCGATATTGGAGAGCATGATTGCGACGATATCGCGGATATCCGAATTTTCTGCATCGGGGCGGGGCAGGGCGGTTTTCAGATAAGAGACGGCCATGGGAAACCTCAACGCGTCAGAGAGTGGGAGTGGATAGCGCCCGCCAGAATATCGACGGTGTCGATGATCGGAACGCTTTTGGGCAAGTCGCGGGTGAGCAGAGAGAATTCGGAGCAGGCCACAAACAAAAGCGCGGCACCCCGGCCCGAAAGGGCGTTAGCAGCGTCGGAAAGTGTGCTGAGCGCAGCGCCGGTTGGCCCTTCAGATTTGATGTGGCGGATCGTGCCGAGCATCCTATCTTCATCCTCGGGCCAGATTGCGGTAAATCCGGCGCGGTTCAGGGGGGCGTCAAAAATTCCGACCTTTCGCAGCGCTGGGGAGGCAAGAATTCCGACCTGGCTGCCAGAAGGCAGGAGCTGCGACGCTTGATCCACGGACAGGTCTACCATGTTCAGAAAGGGGATCGAGACGGCGTCCTCTATCTGCGCCGCATAGTGGTGTGCGGTGTTACAAGGCATCGCAAGCGCGGTTGCCCCTGATTGCTCCAATCCTCTCGCCATATCGGCCAGAACCGGCCCGGGATCAGACCCGTTGCCCTCGATCAGGTGCGCGATGCGGGAAGGCACCTGTGGGTTCATGTCAATCAGTAGTGGCAGGTGATCGGCATCATCCGCCGCCTGTACCGTGGATAACACGCGCTGCTGCAACAGAATTGTCGCCTCGGGGCCCATTCCGCCCAATATGCCGGTGACGCGGGGTTTCATGCGAAGACCTGCTTGCTGGAACTTATCACCGTGATTTACAGATTGACCCAGCGGTCGGTGTGATCGAAAGCGAAATCATAACCGAACAGGCCAACCGAGCCTCCGGTATGCAAGAACACCACACGCTCATCCTTGAACGAGCCCTTGCGCGCCAGATCGATCAGACCGGCGGCCCCTTTGGCGGAATAGACCGGGTCGAGCAGAATGCCTTCCAGTTCGGCAAACATGCGGATCGCCTCAATGCCGCTTTCGGTCGGCAAGCCGTAGCCGTCGCCTACATAGTCGGTATTGGCCATCACATCCTCGCGCCGCACCACGCCTGGGCAACCCAATTTCTCAGCCGTGTTGCGGGCTAGATCATAGACCATCTGCTCTTGCTTGGGCTGCGGTGCGCGGGTGCCAATGCCAAGAACCGGAATGCCCGTATTCATGGCGCAAAGCCCGGTGACCAGCCCGGCTTGCGTGCCCGAGGAGCCCGTCGCATGCACCACGCGATCGATTTTGAGACCGGCGTTATTGGCCTGGCTCACAAGCTCTAGCGCGCAGTTTACATAGCCAAGCGCTCCGATCGGGTTCGAACCTCCGCCCGGAATGACATAGACGTTGTGACCTTCTTCACGCTTCTTCGCGGCCGAACGCTCCATCTCGGCGGGCATGTCGTGGCCGCCGGGAAACTTCTCGGTGGTTGCGCCATGCAAATGATCCAGCAGAACGTTGCCGTTGTTGTTGTAGTTGGCGTTGTTATAGCTGGTGCGGTCTTCCAGTAGGATATGACATTTCAAACCCAGCCGGGCAGCGAATGCAGCGGTTTGACGCGCATGGTTCGATTGCGTTGCCCCTTGTGTCATCACCATGTCTGCGCCTTGTGCGAGCGCTTCGCCGAACAGAAACTCTAGTTTGCGGGTCTTGTTGCCACCCGTCGACATGCCGGTGCAGTCGTCTCGCTTGATCCACATATCGATTCCCAGAGCCTCGGACATACGATCCATCCGTTCAAGCGGTGTTGGCAGATGGGCAAGAAAAACACGGGGAAAACGGGAAAGATGCATCAAGCAGTCCTGATCTGAGCCCGGCACATGGTTCAAGACCGGTAGGTCTTGCCAACACGGGCCGCTGGGTAGGTTTCTGGGTTTAGAATGCCGCCTGTAGTCAAGCCGCAAGGTCAGGCCTAATCACAGCGGATGGGGCGCGTCGGTCAAGCGCACTGTACCCGGTTTCGAAAAAGCCGGAAAATAACTTCGATATTGCGCTCAGATTACCTGGTTGCTCATTCGGGGGGTGCGGGAATGGTTCGAAAGTCGTCATTCAACCACGGAAACCGCGAATTCATAGGCTCGGTCACATGACGACGGATCAGGTTTTGCAGTGTGTTGTGGATCAGTCGTGTGGTTGTCGACGGATAGATATTGGTCGTGAACAACGACACGGTGCGCGCAAAGCTTTTGCCCGGGAAAGGTAATGCGCGTGTATCTTTGTGGAATCGTCGTGCGCGATAGTAGCTGGCAGCAGTCGTGATCGTCCAACCACTGCCCCCGGCGACAAGTCCGATAATTGACTGATTACATTCAAGTTCGAACCGGTTGGGCAGGTTGATCTTGCTACGGGTTAGCTGAATTTCGATGAGTCTGCCGATGGTGTGATCACGCGAATATCGTAAAAGCGGAAGCGGACTGTCTGATTTGGTCAGTTCCTCGACCGGTCCGTCATATGCGGGCGGAAGAATGACGATAAACGGATCTCGAAGTAGCGGGAATTCGATTAACCCCTCAAAGTGCTCAGGAGGTCGGGTCGCAACGCCTGCATCCAGCTTTTGAGACTGCAGTTTGTCAAGAATCTCATGGCTGGGGCGGGTAAAGTGGCGAAAATTGCACCGCGGCAGGCTTGCAGAGAGATGACGGAACAGTTCTGGCGCGACCCGGCTGTCAAAATCGTCAATCAGGCCCAGACGCAAATCTGTTGCATGTTGCCAACTGCCCGAGCGAAGCTCGGCCTCGCCCCGTTTCAAGGCGATCAGGCCGTCATGCACATGTCGTGAGAACACCGTGCCTGCGGGTGTCAGACCCATGGGTCTGCGGCTGTGGTCCACCAAATCCACATCCAGCGCCTTTTCAAGACTGCGCAAATGATTGGAGACCGTACTGATTGACAAACCAGTTTCAGCTGACACCTTTTGGATTGAACCCAACTTGGAAATAAGTTGGAAGACCTCCAGCCACCTGAGACTGAGTGCTTTCTTTGTCATCGGATGCTCCCAAACCAGCGAACTATCAGTCAAAAGCGAAACAAAGTTTCGCTTTTTACGCAACCAGTATTTTGATTTACTAATTCAACGCGTAAGGACTATGGTTTTTCTACTGTTCCAGAGTTCGGACGTTTCAAGAGCCGACAAGTGGAACCAGCAGGGAGAAAATAGTCAAAATGATCAAGAAATATCTGCTCACAACAGCATATGCCGGGATTGCGGCCGTCACCGCTTCACAAGCCGCCGCGCTTGATGAACTGACGGTTGCATATTTCCTCGAATGGCCGATGCCGTTCCAGTATGCGAAAGCAAACGGAACCTACGAAGAAGAACTGGGCGTCAAGATCAACTGGGTGTCTTTCGACACCGGTACCGCCATGTCAGCTGCGATGGCCTCGGGTGATGTACAGATCGCAGTCAGCCAAGGAGTACCACCGTTTGTGGTAACCACTTCGGCCGGTCAGGACATCCAGATCGTCGATGTGGCGGTTAGCTATTCAGACAACGACAACTGCGTTGTTGCCGAAGCGCTTGAAATCGACAAGGGCAACGCGGGTGAACTGAACGGCAAGAAGGTCGGTGTTCCGATTGGTACAGCTGCGCATTACGGTTTCCTGTCGCAAATGTCTCACTTTGGTGTCGACATCGGTTCAATGGAAATTGTTGACATGGCTCCTGCCGATGGCGCCGCGGCGTTTGCCCAGGGCAACCTCGACATGGTTTGCGGCTGGGGTGGCGCGCTTCGTCGTATGACCGAGCATGGCAACATTCTGCTGACCGGTGCTGAAAAAGAAGAGATCGGTATTCTGGTGTTCGACGTCACTAGCGCTCCGGCAAGCTTCATCGAAGAAGAGCCCGAGCTTTTGTCGAAGTTCCTTAAGGTTACTGCAGATGCCAACGCCAAGTGGAACGCAGGCGACAGCAAAGATGAAATGCTGCCGGTGATTGCAAAGGATGCTGGTATGGATCCTGCAGACGCTGAAGCCACAATCGCGACTTTCACCTTCCCGTCAGTTGAAGACCAGCTATCTGAGAAGTGGCTGGGAGGTGGCGCGCAAGACTTCATGCAGGGTGTTGCAAACGTGTTCGTGTCGGCAGGCAGCATCGAATCCGCTCTGGATTCGTATGATGGTGCCGTTAATGCAGGCCCGCTGACAGCTGCGAATAACTAATCACGCAGGACATTTCATGCGACCGGCCCCGGTTTCGGGCCGGTCGACAGCTATGAAAGCAGGAAGGAGGCAGGATGCCTGAACTGGACATCGTAGAATTGTCCATGCGCTTTGACTTACCCAACGGCTCCTCAGTACAGGCCCTACAAGATGTTTCACTCAGCCTTAAAGAGGGTGAGCTGATGTCTGTCCTTGGCCCGTCGGGCTGTGGTAAAACGACGTTGCTGAACATCGTTGCAGGATTTCTGGCGCCGACATCTGGCAAAATTGAATTGAACGGCCATCTGGTCAAAGGCCCTGATGCTGAACGCGGGATGGTGTTTCAGAAGGGCGCATTGTTCGAATGGATGAATGTGCGGGAAAATGTCGAGTTTGGCCCGCGCATGAAAGGCATGCCCAAAGCCGAGCGTGACCAGATTTCCGACCATCTGCTTGAGGTCGTCGGGCTTCAGGATTTCAAGGACAAGGCGGTTTATGAACTATCGGGCGGGATGCAGCAGCGTGTTGCGTTGGCGCGGTGCCTGGCAAACGAGCCGGACGTCATCCTGATGGACGAACCGCTGGGTGCTTTGGATGCGCTGACCCGTGAGAAAATGCAGGGCCTTGTCCTGAAGCTTTGGAAAGAAACAGGCAAGACGATCATCCTGATCACCCACTCGGTCGAAGAGGCCTTGTTGCTGGGTGAGCGTCTGATTGTCATGGCCCCCAGACCGGGGCGCATTCACCGCGAATACAATCTGCCTTTTGCTGAACGCGGTGTGAATGCCGATCTGCGTGATGTGAAGAAATCCGAAGGTTTTGCGGAAAAGCGCGATGAGATCCTCTCGATGATCTGGGAGATGGAAGAAGAAATTATGGGTCGGACGGAGCAGGCATCATGATTGTACTTCTCTTCTATATCGGCCTGTTCGGTGGCGCGTTTTTTATCGTCTACGCGTTACGCCGCGGTTTGCAATCGCGTCAGGATTTCACAAGCTTGAAAACTGTGACTTTCGGCGACGAAAGTGCCGTACGAGCGGATAGGGCTGCATCGATAATCTCGGTTCTCGTGATCTTTGTAATCTGGGCGGCTTTCACCGGCTCGAAGTTGTTTCCGATCCATGTGCCGGGCCCATTTGTGGGTGATACGCAATTCACCTATACGCTCGAAAACGCGGATGGCAGCACGGATGAAGCCACGATTTTTGTTCGTGTTCCAGCCTTCGGTGAGGAAGCAGAAAAATTCGAGGTCGAGCCCGGCAGCGGATTTGCCAAAGACGATGCGGTTGCTGCTGCTGCGGGCCGCTCATCGACGATCCTGTTCGACAAGAACGATGATGCTAAACGTAATGAGGGTGCAAAGATCGTCGCGATCAACGGCACACCTATAGGTGAAGGCCAAAAGGTTGATACAGGCGATGGTACCGTAACGCTGACCGGGAAAGGGGCGATCAGTTTCACCCCCAAACAGGGCTTGCAGATGAACCCCATCTGGCTTCCAGCCCCTGAAACCGTTGTGGCCCGGTTCTTTGAGATTGCGAATGAAGGCTACCAGAACTTCTCGCTTTGGGAGCATCTGGGCTGGTCGCTGTTGCGCGTGATTGCTGGGTTTATCGCAGGTGCGCTTGTGGGGATTCCGCTGGGTTATGCAATGGGCCTATCCGGTTGGTTCCGCGGCTGGTTCGATCCGATTGTCGAGTTCATGCGACCGGTGCCGCCACTTGCGCTGATCCCACTGGTGATCATCTGGTTCGGCATCTGGGAGACCGGCAAGATCGTTCTGCTGTTCCTTGCGGCCCTTTGGATCATGACCATCGCCGCGCGGGCTGGTGTGTCCGGTGTGAACATCTCGAAAATCCACGCAGCGTATTCTCTGGGGGCGTCGAAATGGCAGATCATGCGCCATGTGATCGTGCCCAACTCGCTGCCCGAGATTTTCACCGGTGCACGTGTGGCTATGGGTGTCTGTTGGGGAACTGTTGTTGCGGCTGAACTGGTTGCCGCACAAAAGGGTGCCGGCATGATGATCATCGCCGCATCCAAATTCCAGCTGACCGACATTGTCATCATGGGGATCGTCCTGATCGGGGTGATCGGATATGGAATCGATATCCTGATGCGCAAGGCCGAGAACTGGCTGGTGCCATGGAAAGGCCGCAGCTGATCGGTCGTTCCCGATACTGTGGTAACAAAGCGGCCCCCGAGCAATCTCGGGGGCCTTTGCTTTAGCTGCATGTCAGACGGAGGCGTTATGCCATGCTCCTGTCCAGGCTTGAACCCGGCATCGGTGCGCTTGTTCTCAGAGTTCCTGCGCCCAAGGCGGGTTTGCCCCTGCTCGGGATACGGTAACGGCAGCGACCTTTGCCCCGTACTCCAGCGCGTCGCGAAGACTGCTTGTGGGCAAAGTGCGCAAGGCGGGTTTGTTGAGGTGACCGGTTTGGCTCAACGCGGCCAGCACACCTGCGTTGAACGTATCGCCAGCACCAACAGTATCCACGACCTTAACCTTCTGGACGGGCACGGAAACGTCCGTTCCATCAGTAAGATAGCCTGTCGCGCCATCCCCCCCTTTGGTCACGATTGCGATCGCTGGTCCTGCACGAAGCAGCAGTGGAATTTTCTCGGCATGGCTTTCGGGGCCCGGTATAATCCAATCAAGGTCTTCGTCGGACACTTTGATGATGTCGGCCTGTGCAATCATTCGGTTCAAACGG
This sequence comes from Ruegeria sp. A5, assembly GCF_056543005.1. Taxonomy (NCBI): domain Bacteria; kingdom Pseudomonadati; phylum Pseudomonadota; class Alphaproteobacteria; order Rhodobacterales; family Roseobacteraceae; genus Ruegeria; species Ruegeria sp. A5. The sequence continues at coordinate 313,354 of NZ_JBQGAV010000003.1, read as the reverse complement.
GTGCGGTATCGGGTCTGACCCTTGATAAAACCAGGTCGAATATTGGGGTCCAGCATTACGGCACGATCCGCGCCATGACGATCAAGTGTGGCCACGTAGGCATCGGCACAGGGTTCGCACGCCAGGCTGATCCCCCCGAAATACAGCGCTGACACACCGGCCAATTGATCCGGCATATCTTCGGGCTGCAGCATACGGCCTGCAGTATTCTCATCGACAAAGCTGTAGGTGGCGTGCCCGTCCTTCAACTGCACGAATGCAAGCGTCGTAGGACGGTCCGAGCGGATAACGTGCGAGGTCGCGACATGGCTGATCTGCAAGGCGGCGATCAACTGCTCTCCGAACATGTCGGTAGATAGCCCTGACAGCAGCCCCGTTTGTATGCCCAAACGACCCAATGCAATTGCTGTATTGAAGATCGCGCCGCCGGAATGTGGGACAAACCCTTTGCTGCCAGAAACCGTTGGTTCGGCAATCATATCGATCAGAGCTTCTCCACAGCACAGGATCATTCCGCTACCCTTCGATCTGCCTAAAAATGCACGGCCAAATTACCGTGCCAAGGCATTCTTACAGAAATTGTTAGCGCCAACAATGCCAAACTCATTCTGCTCCGACACATACAGGTTCATTGATCGCCGCAGTTCATCAAACCGACCTCCTGCGTTGAAGGCACGCAGAAAATCCTGACCAAACAGCCAGCGGTTCTTTTCGGCCACCCCGCCAACAAGAAACACACCTCCGGAGGGGATAAGAGCAACAGCAAGATCGCCCATTATGGCGCCCAGATGCTCGGTGAACATTCGCGCCGCCTTAACAGCGCAGGCATCCGAGCCGTCCTGAGCATCCTGCAGAATGTCTTTTGCCGAACGTATCATGCCGTTGGGCTGACCTTCGGCCATTCCGATCGCCTGATAGAGAACCGGTAGGCCAGTTCCGCTCAGGAACATCTCGGCCTCGATGGTGAGCGTATCGTCAAAAAAGCACTCGGGTATGATCTTGCGGGCTGCGCGGAAAACCTCGACCTCGTCAAGATGGCGCGGGGACAATCCAACATGGCCGCCCTCGCCGGAAACGGTGTGAAAATGTCCTTCAGAGTAGAGCAGGGCGCCCACGCCCAGCCCGGTTCCCGGCCCGACAACTAGCCGTGTCCCCAATGGTAGAGCGGCTGAGCCCTGCAATACCTCAACATCATTCTCGGTAATCTCGGCGACTGACCATGCGGCAGCAGTGAAATCATTGATGACATAGGTATGGTGCGCGCCGGTCGCTCGGGCCAGAGCGTCTTCGGAAAGATCAAGATTGGCATTGGTCAGGCGAATGGTGCCGTCCTGAACCGGCCCCGCCCCGGCCGCGACCACAGCGCGCGGCTGTGTCCCGACCTCGTCGCATAAACTGTGTAATGCGTCTTGCAGGTCGCTTACAGTGCCCGTGGGGTGTTTGCGAAGATCGGTCAGCGCCCCCTCGGTTACGACGCCCAATCTTGTATTGGTGCCGCCGATATCGGCCACCAGATTCCAATGTGCGTGTAACCCTCCCTTGGGTCTAACCCATGGGGCCGGCTGGGCGTCACTTGTTTGGATTGTCTGCAACGCCTCGACGTCGGTCCCGGACTGAACGAAAATGCCGTGTACCAAGGTGTCGGATTCAAGCGCGTCATGCACGCGCGCCAGCGAATGCACCAAGTCATGACCCGCATCGGCGGCTACGGTCACGAATGAAGGCAGCGATTGCTCATGTGTTGTGCGCATGAGTATGTCTATGTCAGCGCCCTCTTTCACGACTACGCTGCACCAATCAATCGGCTCGGCGATGATGGAAAAATCATCCCGCCAATTTTCGGGAAAGTGGCGGGCCAATCGATCCAGCAAAGACTGCGGGTATTGCCCGTTGGTTATCGTATCAAGGATGAGCGGATCGACCTCTACACCCAGATTGGCCATCCCATAGCTCCGCATTTCCTGACGCGCCGCGCCCTGTGCAAGCAATTGATGGTGCAGGCTGCGGGCATTAGTGCGAGGGTCGCGTTCGATTCCGACGGACGGGTTCAAGGTAGAGATGTTGAATATCCGATCACCCATCCGAGCGACGACTGCCTCAGAAAACGCTGCAAAATAGTCGGCCATTACTCGATTGCGCCACCCGCCGATATCCTCCAGCGCTGGGGGGATATCGTTGTGATCCAGCACAATGCATGGCCGAATGCTGTGTGCCAAAAGCTGATCAATCCGCTGCTCGCACTGATCCAATGCGCGTGCATCAGGAATGCGACCGTCTGGCATGATTTGCTGCCAACGGACTGTAAAGCGGTGCATGTCTAGCCCAGTTGCCGGTTCTGCAGGGGCAGCCGCACCAAACAGAAAGCCATTGGGAAAGTCAGAACGGGTATATTTCATTGTCGCAACCTGTTGGAGCCATGACCAGCGTCACGCCATCTAACAGGTTATGTTAGCGGTATCTAGATTAACGTTTATATGAACCGCGCGTCCTGAACAGGACATCACATCCCTCGATCTGCTGGCCGTCCCATGTCACTGAATGCGCATTATAGTTGATCAGCACTTCGTGCGACTGCGTCTCGCGCCGCCGCAGCCCTTTGGGCATCGGATGGAGCGCCAGATCCGTTTTCTGGGCCGCCATGGCTATGACGCGATCCCAAAGGGCCTCATCGGGGAACCCCGCCAAATACCAAAGACCGGCACCGCCATGCAACGCCGCAGTGCCATCTGCGAAAGAAAGCAATTTTTGCGCGGAGCCTGACAAGCGCTCAACCCAATGTTCCGCAGCACCGCCCCCTTCGACAATGCGGGTTACGCCGGGTGGCAAAGTCTCGATCAGATCGACATGGCTGCTGAGGCCATCAAGACCTGGGCGCCCCGAATCAGGGATCTGAAAATCTTCGGTGATTGCCCCGCTGCGCGGTCCCAGAACGGCAAGATCACATCCTTGTAGTAGCCTTTGTTCAAGATCGCCTAGGGCAGCCAGGCCCGGTGCTAGGATCAGATTATAGTGCTCCTTGCCGACCTCGTTCTGAGGCACGAAATCCACCGACAACCCAGCGCGCCGCAACGCGCGGTAGGCAGAGAATACGAGCCGGAAATAATCGAACCCCGCGCCCTGAGGCTGCGTTGTCCAGGCCCAGTCAGATGCATAATCGAAGACGATAGCAACCTGCGCATGGATAGGCTGAACCGTGCCTATCGCGGCCAGATCATCGGCGGTCTGACGCGCCTCTGCCAAACCGGGTGCTTCGTCGCCATGCGGGGTAAGCAGACCGGCATGCATCTGTTCCTGCCCAAATGGCGCTTGCCGCCAGCGGAAATAGCTGACCACTTCGGCCCCATGGGCCACCGCCTCAAGCGACCAGAGGCGCACCATGCCGGGTAGGGGTGCCGGGTTGTAGGGGGCCCAGTTCACTGGACCGGGTTGCTGTTCCATGACCCACCAACGGCCTCGACCGACGGCGCGGTATAGGTCGTGGTGAAAGGCCTGCATGTCCGGATCACCCTGCTGCAGAAATGCAGTCTTGTGCGGCTCGTCCACTTCCAACCGATCCGACAGGAAGCCAATCGGATAGCTGTCCCACGTCGCGATGTCCAAATCCCTGCCTACATCGAAATGATCGAATTCCAGCACACGCCCCATGTAATTGTGCAGCAATGGTTGATCCGTTAGCGGCCGCAGCGCATCGACCTGGGCCTTGTTGAACGCCACCACTTGATCCGAACTGAACCTGCGAAACGCCAAGACGTGTGCCGGGTTGGGCTCGGTCACGGTCTGGTTCGGCAGTTCGATCTGATCGAAGCTGCTATATTCCATCGACCAGAACACATTCCCCCAGGCATCGTTCAACGCGTCGATCGAGTTGTATCGGTCCGCCAGCCAGCGGTGAAAAGCATACAGCGCCGCAGCACTATAGCTGAGCGTCGTATCGTGACAGCCATATTCGTTATCGATTTGCCAGGCAGCGATATACGGGTTGCGGCCATAGCGCTGACCCATGATCTTCGTGATCCGCTTGCATTCGTCGATATAGCCGGTGCGACTAAAGCAATAATGTCTGCGTGAGCCGAACTTGCGTAGATTGCCATCAGCATCCACAGCCAGCATGTCGGGATGCTTGTCCAGCATCCATCGCGGAGGTGTTGCCGTCGGGGTGCCCAGCACAATCTTCAGCCCTGCCGCACCCAAGGTTTCAATCGCGCGATCCAACCAGTCGAATTGCAGGTCTCCAGCAGTGGGTTCCATTCGGCTCCAGGCGAATTCGCCGATCCTGACCCATTTCAAGCCAGTCTCGACCATGCGCGCGGCGTCCTGAGCCCAGTTTTCTTCGGGCCAGTGTTCAGGGTAATAGCAAACGCCAAGTTCCGGCTTCATAGTATAACTCTGTGTTCAGCTTGACCTTGCGCCACATTTGGCGCGGTGAGTGTCATGCCATTCGTCGGCGTTCTTACAAGAGTGTCCGCGTCCAGCCCTTGGCGGGCGGTGGTGCAGAACAGTGTAGTCAGGTCATCACCACCAAAACTCGGGCACGAAGTGTGTTTGGCATCGAAACCAACCGCTCTCAGGAATTGACCGCCGGGCGTATAGGCTGCAACCCGGCTGGCACCCCATTGGGCGATCCAGATGTTTCCGTCGTGATCAACCACGGCACCGTCCGGGTTCAGATCTTCGCTTTGCAGGTCAAGGAAGACCGCCGCTTTTCCTATGGGCCAGCCTGTCTGCGCGTCCAGTTCCCAACGCATGACCAGCTTGGTGGCGGTATCGCTGTAATAGGCGCAGGATCGGTCCGGCGCAAAGCAGATTGCATTTGAGATGGTGATATCTCGGACCAATGGCCGTAGCTCGCCATTCCAATAGCGATAGATCGAACCTGCGCCTACTTCTGCCTGTTTGCCCATGGTGCCAATCCAGAACCCGCCCCAAGGATCGGCGCGCCCATCATTGGATCGAGTCACCGGATTGTCGACCTCAAGCGGGGCGATCAAATCTTTGGCTCGACTCTCAAGCCCAAATCGCCACAGGCCGGTTTCCGACGCGATCAGCAAAGTGTCACGGTCTACCCATCCTGCGGCTGAGACATGTTCATCGAACGCCCAGCTATGCGCTTGTTCATTTTCTCGCGTCATCAATCGCTTGCCGATGATATCGAACCAGAAAAGCTGTTGCCGTTTAGGGTGCCACAATGGCCCCTCGCCCAATTCGCAGGGGCGGTCGTCATAGACCTGACTCATCCAACGGCCTCATCATAGGCAGCAACGATTTGCCGGGCACGGTTTGCTATTTCTCCAACTGACATTCCGGGCTTATAGAGCGCAGATCCAATTCCGAAGCCGTCGGCGCTGGCCTCGATCCAGGCTCCAAAGTTCTCGGGGCCCGCACCGCCCACCGCAAAGACCTGAGCACCCGGCGGCAAAACAGGGCGCAGCGCAGCCAACCCTGCAAGACCGGCAAGCGAACCGGGGAAAAGTTTTAACCCCGTAGCCCCGGCCTGGAGCGCAGCGAAGGCCTCGGTCGGGGTGAACACACCCGGCCAGCTTTGCAGCCCAAGTGCGACAGAGCGTTGGATCACGGACACATCGCAATTTGGCGAAACGATCAGTTTGCCCCCGACATCGGCAACCGCGTCAACCTGATCGGGGGTCAATACAGTACCCGCCCCAATAAGCGCGCGGTCCCCGATCTCCGAGGCGAGAACTCGGATACTTTCCAGCGGATCGGGAGAGTTCAGCGGAACCTCAATCCGGTCAATTCCCGCTTCCAGCAGGGCGTGACCGACCGGTAGCGCCTCGTCAGAGGTTAACCCGCGCAGAATGGCGATGATTGGGCGGCTCATGCAGTTTGCCTCGTTAATGTTCGGGCCTGCGACAGACCCGCAAGTGTTGCGATTGTGGCGTCTGCGGTTTCGACCATGGCACCTTGTTGCTGCAGGGCGGTCGCGTAGGCCTTGGTCAGACTTTCCGAGCCGATGATCGCCAATTGTTGGCCCAGCCAATAGGGCCGCGATGCGGCAAGCTCGGCGCCAATCAGGAACCCTGAAAGACGGGCGCGTGCAACGCTCTTGCTTTGACCGTGCAGCAAATCAGCGGCCCGTAGCCCGAATAGGCGCGCTGCCAGCTGCTCGGGTTTCGACAGCATGTCGGCAACCGCTTCGGTAAAACTCGCGTCGTCCCAGCCCTCGTCAATTGAATGCTGCAGAACGGATTGCCCGCGCAGCAGATCAAACAACTCGCCGGTCATGAAGGTTCGGAAACTGACCACCTCTCCGGCACTGATCTGGGCCCACTTCGTATGAGTACCGGGCAGGCAAATCACACCGTCCCAATTCTGATGCGTGCTGAGGAACCCCGCGATCTGAGTCTCTTCACCGCGCATCACATCGGGAGGGCTGGTCTGTTTCAGCCCCGGAACAACGAAGGCCCGAATGCGCGGATCGGTGTTTGGAACACGGAATGGTACGATCGGGATTGGTTCGGACGGAACAGCGGAATACGGGGCCTCGACCCAACCTTGCCGTGCCCCAACCATTCCGCAGGCGATCACATCTACCGGTTGCCCGGGCAGCCAATCTTCGATCAAAGCTAGCAGGGCTGCCTGAAAACCTCCGCCGGCTGTGCGGGACATACCATCTGACGACGCGGCCTGTGCCAAAACGCTATCACCTTGCATGGCCCATGCCCGCAGATGAGATGTTCCCCAGTCAACAGCGATCCACTCGACATTCATAGCGTCACCCCGTTCCTACCACGCCGCCGTCAACCACCATGCACTGCCCGGTCATTGCACGGCTTGCGCTTGAAGCCAGAAACAGGGTTGGTGCGATCATGTCTTCGGGCGTCAGATGCTCTTTCAGGCTCTGGCGATCCATATGCGCAGCCAGATCTTCGGGTGTGGCCCACATGTCCAGCTGTTTCTGTGTCAGAACCCATCCCGGTGCCAGCGCGTTGACGCGAATTTTATGTGGCCCAAGTTCACGCGCCAACGAGCGTGTCATGCCGGTGATTGCCGCATTTGAACTTGTATAGATTGGATAACCTGCGTTCCCCATCAGGTAACTGATCGAACTGAAATTGATGATCGAACCGCCTTTGTCCTTCATCTGTCGCGCGGCTTCCTGACAGGCAAAATAGTAGGCCTTTAGGTTGACTTCGATCATCCAGTCCCAGAACTCGGTTGTAGTTTCTTCAAGTGAGTGCCGCTTGTCATTCGCGGCGTTGTTGACCAGCACTTTAATCGAGCCATGGGCTTCAGCTGCTTTGGCCATGGTGGCGTGCAACAGCTCGGTATCAGTCATGTCACCCTGTAGGAACAAGGGGGCGCGGCCGTGCTTGTCACGCATCTGTTCGACAAATTCACCGGCATCTGACCGACCGATAAAGGCAACTTTAGCCCCTTGGGCCATGAACCCGTCAGTCAACGCTGCACCAACGCCCGAACCGCCGCCGGTGATATAAACAGAGGCTCCGTTGAGGTCTTGAAATGTAGCAGGTTGATCCATCAGTGGCTCTCTCTCGTCACTAGGCGCGTGTCTTTGCCCACAAGGAAATCAAGGTCCGCGCCGCGATCAGCCTGCAACACGTGGTCGATATAAAGCTTCGCATACCCGCGCGAGTAATGCGGATCGTCCGGTTGCCACAGGGCGCGGCGGGCGTCCAGTTCCTTTTCGTCGACCAGCAGCTGCAGCTCGCCCTTGTTGGCGGACACGCGAATACGGTCACCGGTTTTGACCAACGCCAACGTACCACCGGCCTGAGCCTCAGGGCTGACATGCAGGATAACTGTCCCGAATGCAGTACCAGACATACGCGCGTCCGAGATCCGGATCATGTCGCGTACGCCGTCTTTGACCAGCTTGGCCGGGATCGGCATGTTCCCAACCTCGGGCATCCCTGGATAGCCCTTGGGCCCACAACCTTTGAGGACCAGAATGGTCTCAGGTGTAACTGGTAGGTCGTCGCGGTCGATATTGGCTTTCAGATCTTCGATGCTTTCAAAAACGTATGCTTCGGCCTCGGTTTCCAGCAGTGCATCTGTGGCCGCCGAAGGCTTCACGATTGCCCCGTTGGGCGCAAGATTGCCGCGCAGAACCCGCATGCCTGCGGCGGGTTTTACCGGATCGTCAAATGGGCGGATGACGTCTGTGTTGAAACACTCAGCCCCTTCACAGTGGGCCGAGATGTCCTTGTTCAGAACTGTTCTTGCCGGGCGCAGGAAAGGTTTGAGTTCGCTCAGAACCACTGGCACACCGCCTGCATAACAGAAATCCTCCATCAGGTATTTGCCAGAAGGCATGCAATTGACCAGCAGGGGGATTTCCGATCCGATTTCAAAGTCTTTCAACGTCAGGTCGACACCCACGCGACCTGCAAGTGCCAACAGGTGGACCACTGCGTTTGTCGATCCTCCGACGGCCGCATTGGCGAGGATGGCATTCTCAAACGCCTCCCTGGTCAGGATATCTGATGGCTTGAGGTCCTCGTCCACCATCTCGACAATGCGCTTGCCGGTCAGATGCGCCAGTGCCATGCGGCGGGCATCAACGGCAGGCAGGGCGGCGTTGGTAGGCAGCGACATGCCCATCGCCTCAACCAATGAGGCCATGGTACTAGCGGTGCCCATAGTCATGCACACGCCCGCGCTACGCGACATGCCTGATTCAGCGTTCATGAAATCCTGAAGTGTCATTTCTCCGGCACGAACAGCCTCGGAAAACTTCCAGACATCTGTGCCCGAGCCGATATCCTGACCCCGGTATTTGCCGTTCAGCATCGGGCCAGAGCTAACCACGATGGACGGCAAATCGACCGAGGCTGCACCCATCAGCTGCCCCGGGGTGGTCTTGTCGCATCCACCCAGCAGGACAACGCCGTCGATACCATAGGCGCGGATCGATTCCTCGACATCCATCGCCAGCAGGTTGCGAAACAGCATGGCGGTGGGTTTCATCTGGGTCTCGCCCAGCGACATAACGGGGAATTCCACTGGAAAGCCGCCGGCCTCCCACACGCCCCGTTTCACGCCTTCGGCCAGATCACGAAGGCCCGAATTGCAGGGCGTCAGTTCCGACCATGTGTTGCAGATGCCGATGATGGCGCGCCCGTCAAAAGCGTGATCCGGAAAGCCCTGGTTTTTCATCCAGGACCGGTGAATGAACCCGTCCTTATCGAGTTTTCCGTACCAATGCTGTGAACGGCGTTTCTTGGTCATTATTGGCTCTGTCTATCTGGCGTTGGAATTGAGTGTTTTTTGAGAAGACGAAGATCAAGCTGCGCGGGCGGGGCGGCACCAATCTGGCAGCCAATCACCATGGGCAGAAAGCAGATCGGTGACGAGGCTGCGAATTTGGCGCAGATCCAGCTCGGCCGCAGTATGGGGATCCATCATTGCGGCGTGATAGATGTATTCGGGGTTTTCTTCGGTCAGCGCGCGAACCGTTAGCTCTTGTACGTTGATCTGGGTCCGCATCAACGCGATCAGTTGTGGCGGGATATCCGTGACCACGGAAGGTTGGACGCCATTCGAGTCAACCAGACACGGCGTTTCAACCGCTGCACCTAGGGGTAGTTGCGGAATCTGACCCGTATTTGGCAGGTTGCCGTAAGCTGAGTACGGCGTGTCTGTCACGATTGCGTTCATAAGGTCGGCGGCGAATTCATGGCTTCGGGTTACTTCGATGTTCCGACCATCTGTCAGGGTCTTGGCCTGTTCCTTCCAATTGGCCACCTGCTCGACACAGCGGGTCGGGTATTCGTCCAGCGGTATGCTGAACTGTTCGATCAGGTCATTGCGACCGTCTTTGATGAACCAAGGAACGTATTCTGCAAAATGCTCGGAACTTTCGGTGCAGAAGTATCCAAGATGGTCCATCACTTCGTACCGGACTTTGTTTGGACAGCGCGGCATTAGCAGCGGAGGCTTGGGTAAATGCCCGGCGCGATAGCCCTGACGCAAAGCCGGATACAGATCGCGGCCTTCATGCTCGAGCTTGAGGAAGAACGCGACGTGATTGATACCGGCAACTTTGTAGCGAAAGTCCGCCTTGGGCAGGTCTAGATCATGCGCCAGTTCTTCGACCGTGTTCTGGACAGAATGGCACAGGCCGACATGTTTCAGATTAGGGAAGCGCTCAGCCAGAGACCAGGTGTTGATGGCCATCGGATTCACGTATTGCAGCAGCGTTGCGTTGGGGCACAACTGCATCATGTCCTGCGCGACGCCCCACAGAACGGGCACAGTGCGCAGGCCGCGCATAATGCCACCAACACCCAGCGTATCGGCGATAGTCTGACGCAGGCCATATTGTTTTGGGATTTCAAAATCTGTCACCGTGCAAGGCTCATACCCGCCAACCTGAAAGGCAGTGATCACGAAATCTGCGCCGTCCAGCGCCGCGCGACGATCCGTGTGGGTTGAGACGGTTGCACCCGTGCCGACTGAGCGGATCATGGCCTTGGCCACAGCTTCGCTTTCGGCCAAGCGCACCAGATCGATATCCATCAGCGCAAAGTGGCTGTCTGCAAGGGCAGGGGTGAGCAGGGCGTCGCCCACGATGTTCTGCATGAAGATCGTGGAACCTGCACCTACAAAGGTGATCTTGGTCATGAGGTAAACCTCTGGTTTGACGTTATTTTACGGCACCGAGGGTCAGGCCCGCGATGAAGTGTTTCTGCATCAGGAAGAACATGGCAACCGGCGGCAGGGCTGCCACTATAGAACCGGCACTCATCAACTGATAGGCAGCGCGAAATTGCGCGTTGAAGCTGGTGATCCCGGCTGTCACGGGCTGGCTTTCGGCCCCTTGGGTCAGGACAACAGCCCAGAAATAGTCGTTCCAGATGAAGGTGAAAATCAGGACACTGAGTGCGGCGATGGCCGGTTTCATCAGTGGTAGAACGACGTACCAGAAGATTCGCCATTCGCTAATGCCCTCGACCCGTGCGGCCTCGATCAGTTCGAATGGCAGGGCGCGGATGAAGTTGCGCATAAAGAGCGTGCAGAACCCTGTCTGGAAGGCGATGTGGAATAGCACAAGCCCTGTTTTGGTGTTGTAAAGGCCCAACTCCAGCGTGAGATCGCGCACGGGGACCATCAGGATCTGGAAGGGTACGAAATTGCCCGCCACAAACATGAAGAAGATCCAGAGGTTCGATTTGAATTTGTAGATCCCCAGCGCGAAGCCTGTCATGCAACTGAGTGCAACGGCCCCGATTACCGTTGGTACGGTGATCAGGAACGAGTTCATCAAGTAACGTGGCATATCCGAATTGAAAAAGACCTGACCATAGTTGAACGCGCCCTCAAAACTGGACGGCATCCCCCAGTAATTCGCATTGGTGAAGTCTGCGGCTGGTTTGACCGAGAAAAGCGCGACCGCCAAAAGGGGGCCCAGCCATAGTAGCAGTGCCAGAGGCAACATCGCCTGATAGGTGATCTGCGCTGCGCGGGGTTGTTTTTCGATCGGTTTGGGAAACATCTCAGTGCCCCCTTTCTTCACGGTACATCGACCACAGGAAGTAGGCGATGAAGCAGAGCATAATCAGGAACAGGATCACAGCGATAGCTGCGCCATATCCCATGCGGAAGCCATATTCGGACAGCGCGACCTCGAACATGTAGTAGGCCAGCACGCGGGACGAGCCAAAAGGACCGCCCTGTGTCATGATCGAGATCAGGTCAAAGCTGCGCAGCGCGCCGATGATTGTCACAACGAATGCGATGAAGGTTGCCGGGCGCAGCTGCGGCAGAATAATGTGCCACAGCATTCGCCCACCTTTTGCGCCGTCCAGACGCCCGGCTTCGATCTGTTCGGGGTCGACCGCGTTCAGGCCGGTGAGGTAGAGGATCATGCAATAGGCCGTTTGTGGCCATAGACCTGCGAAGATAATGCCGTAGGTTACGAAGCGCTCATCCCCCAGCACGTTCAGTGGACCGAGGCCAAAGAGGCTTAGAAATTCATTTAGCAGGCCAAAGGTTGGGTCGTAGAACCATGTGAATACTAGCCCAACGACGACCTGAGAGATGACGAAGGGAAAGAAGAACAAAGACTTGTAGAGGCGGATGCCCCAGACCGTCTGGTTCAGGAACAGTGCGATAAACAAGCCTGCAGGGATTGCGGCCAGATACAGGATCAGCCAGATCAGGTTGTTCTTGAGCGAGATGTAGAAAGCGTCGCGGTCCACCCATTCCCAATACAGATCTTCATAGTTGCGAAAGCCGACATATTCAGCTGCACCTAAACCGTCCCATTCATAAAGAGACAGATTGAAAGACTGAAAGACCGGGATGATCACATAGACCATGAAGAACAACAGACCCGGAGCCAAAAACAGCCAGGGCGCGATGCGCTGTTGGTTTCTGTGGAACCAGCTTTCTTGCTCGGGGGCGTCAACGGCAGCGGTCATGGGCATCTCGGATCTGGTGGGAGAAGGCGGGCTGAAGCCCGCCCTACTATTGTGCAAGGTGTAGGCCGGGCTTCAGCCCGACCCTGGACAAGACTTAGTTGTCGTAGATGCGCTCGCGCGCACGTTCCAGCTTGGCCAGAATCTTGTCAGCGTTGTCCGGCTTGACCATGAATTCCTGGAAGCCTTCCATCGACACTTTTGCCATTTCCGCTGGTGCGTCGCGGTCCCAGAACTGTGCAACACCGCCGGGGCTGTTAGACGATAGCATGACAAAGCCCTGCTGCAGGAACTTGTCGTCGTCCACTGCAGATTGCGCGTTCACAGGCAACTGGCCGAGGTTTGCACCGTTGTTGATTTCGGTCTGTTCGTCCGCAGAGACTGCGAAACGCAGGAACTCACGCGCGGCTTCCTTGTTCGAGGCATTGGCCGGGATATGGAACGTATCGGTCGGCGCGTCTTCGGCCAGTTCAACATCGGGGTTGATGGCGACAAACTGATAGAAGTCCAACTGATCGTCGGTCAGGCCTGCTTCACGCAGCGGAGCCACAGCGAAGTTACCCATCAGATAGGCGGCGGCCTCACCGTTGACCATAAAGGGCAGGGCTTCTTGCCAGCTATATGTCTGGTGGTTGTCAATGAATGCGCCCATGTCGATCAGCTGTTTCCAGTTGGCGAAGGTCTGCTTAACCCGGTCGTCTTCCCAGCTGATCTCGCCATTTGCGAGTTGATTGTGAAAGTCGAACCCGTTGGTGCGCATGTTCAGATAGTCAAACCAGCCACCTGCTGTCCACAGGAACTTGGTGCCGATGGTATAACAGGCGCGGCCGGAATCGACGATCTTCTGGCAATTGGCCAGTTCTTCTTCCCAAGTGGTCGGCTCGGTCAGACCCAGCTCATCAAAGATGTCTTTGCGGTAATAAACGCCCCATTGATAGTAGGTGTACGGAACGCCCCACTGTTTGCCATCAATGGTCATCGCACCTTTGGTCGAGGCCAGATTGTCGGCGATTTCAGGTTCAGCCCACAGGTCCGAGACGTCTTCGAAAAGACCCGCTTCAACATAAGGCTTCATCCGGTTGGCTGCATACCAGGTGGCAACGTCTGGCGTGTCAGCCGTCAGGAAGTTGCGAATCTGGGTCTTGTAGGCCTCACGGTCGATCACGGTGGTTTCGATTTCCAGACCGGGATGTTCGGCCGCGAATCGCTCGATCATCGCTTCCATCGTCGCGCGCGGCGCCGGGTTGGACGTATCGAGGAAGATTCGCAGCTCGCCGGTCAGCTCTGCTGCGACGGGCGCAGCAAGTGCCACACTGGCAGCCAAAGCAGCCGCTGTGCGCTTGAACATGGAATGCATAGTTTCCTCCCTTAAGCTTCCATATTGGTCTCAAATATTGAAACCTTGTTTTATATATTGAAAACTACACATCGACTCGGCTACTCTTGTCAAGACCCTCGTGCCCAAAGCCGAGGGAAAGTGGAGGAGAACAGGCACCCGTGGCAGGTGACGGAACAATAGGAAAAGCATGTGACGTGTTGGAACAGGTCGCGGCCTTCGAACGCCCGGTGCGGTTCGGGGAATTGCTGGAACGCAGTGAATTTCCCAAGGCGACGCTATACCGCTTTCTGCAGTCGCTAACCAATCAGGGCATGCTGCATTACGAACCGGAACGGCAGACCTATTCGCCAGGTATGCGATTGGTGCGACTGGCGCATTCGGCATGGACGCATAGCTCATTAGCTCCAATTGCGCGGCCTTTCCTGGACGCTCTCAGCGCCGAGACAGGGGAGACCGTGCACTTGGCGCAACTTGATTCCGGGCAGGTGCTTTATGTGGATAAGCGCAACGCGCAACGACCAATTGAGATGTATTCCGAGGCCGGCAAGGTCGGCCCGGCCTATTGCACAGGCGTTGGCAAAGCGATGATGGCCTATTTGGACGAGGCACAGTTGGAAAAGACGATCTCGCAACAAAGCTTTCATCGGTTCACTGACAAGACCTTGGCCTCGGAAAAGGCATTGCGGGTTGATCTGGTTAAGATCCGCAGCCGTGGTTACGCAGTTGATGATGAAGAGCATGAGCCTGGCATCATCTGCATTGCCTGCCCGATTCTGACTAACGGGGGCCGCATGTTGGGGGCCCTCTCGGTGACAGGATCGACTGGGCGAATGGATTTCGAACAATTGCAATCTTGGGTGCCGCGCGTCCGGCGCGTCGCTGAACAGATCGGCACAGAAGCACAGGCGTGGCGGTTCCCCGAGGGCCAACAGAATAGGATGCAAGCAACATGACAGGTGTAACCCTGAAAGGCGCGATCAAACGGTATGGCCAGACGCAGGTCATTCACGGGATTGATCTGCAGATTGAAGATGGTGAGTTTTGCGTGTTCGTGGGCCCCTCGGGCTGCGGTAAGTCCACGCTTTTGAGGATGATCGCGGGTTTGGAAGAAACCTCGGACGGGGAAATCCATATCGGCGCACGTGAAGTCACGCATGTGGATCCTGCCAAACGCGGAGTGGCGATGGTTTTTCAAACCTATGCGCTCTATCCTCATATGACCGTGGCCGAGAACATGGGATTTGGTCTGCGGATGAACGGTGTTGCCAAGGCCGAGATTGACCAGAAGGTTCAGGAAGCGTCAAATATTCTGAAGCTCGATCAATATCTGAAACGCAAACCCAAAGCGTTGTCCGGCGGTCAGCGTCAGCGGGTCGCGATCGGGCGTGCCATTGTGCGCGGCCCCGAGGTTTTCCTGTTCGACGAACCGCTCTCGAATCTGGATGCAGAACTTCGCGTGGAAATGCGAGTTGAAATTGCGCGGCTTCATCAGGAAATCGGCGCGACGATGATCTATGTCACGCATGATCAGGTTGAGGCGATGACTATGGCCGACAAGATTGTGGTATTGCGCGACGGTCGGATTGAGCAAGTGGGAGCCCCTATGGACCTGTATCGCGACCCCGACAATAAGTTCGTGGCGGGTTTCATCGGGTCTCCTGCAATGAACTTCCTTGAGTGCGATGTCGTGGACGGCATGGTGCGGCACCCTGCACTTACTGATGATGTCCCGGTCACCGAGAGCGTTCCCAAAGGAGCGACGAAAGTAACATTGGGTATTCGCCCCGAGCATATTCAGGTGGATCGAAACGGTGACACCTGCACAGTTGATCTGACCGAAGCGCTCGGTGGTGTTTCATATTCTTATCTGCTGACGCCAAATGGCGATAAGCTGATTGTGGAAGAACGGGAAGACCAACGCAGTACAACCGGTGACCGCATCGGGCTTTCGGTTCGTCCTGAGCGTGCGATGCTGTTCGATCCTGAGACGGGTCAGCGGCTGCGATAGGGCTTGCCAGACCGGATCTGTTTTGCATGACTGCGCATTATCCATCGGCTTTCAGGAGGCTTAATGCGCAGTTCCAAAACCATCCATGTAATCTCGGCCCATGCTGAAGGCGAAGTGGGCGACGTTATCGTCGGCGGCGTCGCTCCGCCTCCGGGAGAGACGGTATGGGACCAAAGGACCTTTATCGCTGAAGACCAGACATTGCGGGATTTCATGCTGAATGAACCTCGCGGCGGTGTCTTTCGCCATGTGAATCTGCTGGTTCCACCAAAAAACCCCGAGGCCGATGCAGCGTTCATCATCATGGAACCAGAAGACACGCCACCGATGTCAGGCTCCAACTCGATTTGTGTCTCAACGGTTCTGTTGGACAGTGGCATTCTTCCGATGCACGAGCCTGAAACCCATCTGACATTGGAAGCCCCAGGAGGGTTGATCCGCGTCCGCGCCGAATGCCGCAATGGTAAGGCCGAACGTATCTTTGTGCATAATGTGCCAAGTTTCGTCGACAAGCTGGACGCCCGGATCGAGGTTGAGGGCATCGGGACGTTGCGCGTGGATACCGCGTTTGGTGGCGACAGTTTTGCAATTGTCGATGCCGCCGATCTGGGTTTCGAGCTTACCCCTGATGAAGGGGCTGATCTTGCAAGGACTGGCGCGCGCATCACCGATGCTGCCAATGAGCAGCTTGGCTTCGATCACCCTACTAAAGACTGGAGCCACATTTCGTTCTGCCAGATTGCAGGCCCGCTCGATCGTCAGGGCGATATTCTCATCGGACGTAATACTGTCGCCATCAAACCGGGTAAGCTGGATCGTTCACCTTGTGGCACCGGTGCTTCAGCGCGGATGGCGGTTTTGCTGGCCAAGGGAGAAATGACGATGACCGATCGCTACCACGCGCGTTCAGTCATCAACAGTGAATTTCGCTGTCGTATCGTAGAGCGGCATGATCTGAACCGCCGCGTGGCGATCACCCCGGAAATCTCGGGGCGAGGCTGGATTACGGGTACGCACCAGCACATGCTGGACCCCGATGACCCATGGCCTGGCGGCTATCGCCTAAGCGACACTTGGGGGGCATAAGCCGGGGCCAAATTCGACCCAGTACTATTCTTTGGTTTCAACCTTCGAGACTGAACATCAATCGTGCGGTCACCGGTACGGTGCGGGTGATGCTGGGTAGTTGCGCCAACTCCATCAGCTTGTCTACGCCTGCCGAAACGCCCGCATCCTCGGTGCTGATGAACACCATGTCGTTGGTTGAAACCATGACGGTATCTTCGGCCACACGCAGGACAAACATATCGGTGTAGAATTCCACCTCGGTCCCCGCCAGAGCCAGCTTCGCATCCACCTCAATCGTGTTACTGGCCCCCACATCCAGCTTCGACACTTGGTCCATATCAATATTCGCGCTCAATGTCGCGGTCGCGGCCTTGCGAAACACATACTCGATCGTCCTTTCGTTACGGATGTCGATATTCGTTTCGACCGACGACAGATCGATATCGATACTAACCTTGCCATCTTCGCTGACATGACCCGAAAGGTTGGTGAAAGAATTGACCTCTCCAACATCATCGATCTTGACCGTTCCATAAGCCAGATGAGACGCATCCGGGTTTAGTGTCCAATCTGCAGCCAGACCCGGGCCTGCAATAATAGCCGACGCAATCGTGATTGTTTTGAACAGAAGTTTCATTTCTTTCCTCCAGGATCTATGACAGTTCTGACCAAGCGGGCCCGGTCCCATGTCAAAGCAAACACACACAGGTCGCGTTTTATTCGATGAGTGTTGAGATGAGCACCGAACAAGCCGTGCGCGGCGCAATCCAGACCCACTCGAAACGGGTCTGGCGGTTTGGGCTGGCTTTGTCGGGTGCGTCGGACGTTGCGGATGATCTGTTGCAGGCGACGGCATTGCGTGCGTTGGAGAAGCACCACCAGGTCACCTCGTATGAACGGCTGGACAGTTGGCTGATGACGATCTGCCGTTCAATCTGGCTGAACGAGATACGGGCGCGATCCGTAAGAAAGGCGCAGGCGCTTTCAGTCACGCCCGAGGCGGAATTAGTCGCGACAGGGCCTGATTCAGAAACGAATATTTTCGCCGCTCAGGTGTTTACTCAAGTGATGCAGCTGCCAGAGGCGCAACGTGAAACGGTGATGCTTGTGTTTGTCGAAGGCTACAGCTACCGCGAAGCTGCGGATATGCTGGACGTACCCATCGGCACAATCATGAGCCGGCTTTCCAATGCCCGGCAGAAACTGAAAACCGTTATGCAGCACGATGCGGCTGACACCGTGCAACGGAGTGGCAAATGAAGTTTTCCGACGAAACACTTCTGGCCTATCTGGAAGGCAGCCTCGATGAGGCCGAAGCCCGCGCCATCGAAGACGCGGTGGCCGAGGATTCTGCACTCGAACACCGTCTCATGGCGCTCGACCCATTTGCCCAGGTTGTGCAGCAGGCTTTTGAAGGCATTCCAACTGAGGCGCCTTCGATCGATCTGCCCATTCCGAGCGCTCAACAATCCAATGCCGGACCGCTCCGTTTGCTGGCGGTCGCAGCCTCAGTTGCTGTTATTGCTGCGTCTGCAACATTCTGGGCCACGCGACCACAGGCATTGGGCTGGGCGGAGCAGGCTGCGATCTATCAATCGCTTTATTCACCGGACACGATTGCCGATCTGGACAATTCTCAGCAAACCCTGGACGCGCAGTTTGTTCAGGCCGAGGCTCAGTTGGGTCGTTCACTGAACCGGGACGTGTTGGAAAATCTGCCGGGCCTTGATCTGAAACGTGCTCAGGTGCTGTCGTTCAAAGGTAAACCTTTGGTGCAGGTGGTCTTTGCTGACGCCCAGGGCAATCCGGTGGCGTTTTGTGTGATCCGGCAAGGCGCGGGAGCACCGGTCAAGGATGTGAACCTTGCGGTGCTCAGTGGTCTTGCGACAGCGACATGGGCGAATGATGGCTACGGCTATATGCTGTTGGGTGGAGATGCGCAAACAGACCTGAGTGGAGAACTAAGTGTTTTGACCGAGGCGTTCTCAGGCTGAGCGACAAGAATCCGCAAAACCACTTGTGAACCGCGGTAAATGCCCGAAGAATACCCGACATGAAGCCGAACCCTCAGATATCGGACCCGGATGATGAGGCCTTGGAAGAAGGGCCGCGCAGCATCTATGACACCGATCCGCCGGAAGACGAGGATTTGTGGTTCCTCCCGCCTGACGGCGACGAAGGTCCCGAAGAATTTCTGCCCTCTGTCCCGAGAGCGGACCAGCGTATGCTGTTCGATCCAAGGGACTGGCGCGCGGCCCAATCCGAGTTATCGGCTGAACTGGCCGATCTGGCTGTGACATTTGGAGCTCTGGATGAACGTTTGCGCGCGGGCCCCAAAGGGTGGGGTCACCGTCTGGCCCTGATGGAGGTCTCGGATCTGGGCTGGTGGACGGGCGACCGGATCAGCGTCGACCGCCTTGCACTTTGGACCGGTTTGCGGATCGGAGCAACCAGCGACGATGTGCAGGCACTATATCGGGCAGGATGGGCTGTAAGGCGGCTGTCGTCGAGTGCTGCGCCATCAGAGGGCGGATGGGAGGCCGGGCTGACCGCTTTTCTAGACCGTCAGGCCCAAGGTTTCGAAGATACACCCGAAGCAGTGATTGATCTGGCGGAAACCATGCGAAATGTCGCCGGTTTGCACCCGGTTACCCAGGCCGCCATCGGATTTCACGCGTGGCGCGCGTTGTCTCCGGGCATTGGACAGGATACTGAAGCCGCTGTCATTGCAGCCCGCCATGCGGCCGCGATGGGACGAGGTGGCGCATTGTTCATGCCGCTTTCTTTGTCGGGGCCAGGTGCATTGCGGGGGGCTGGGTCACTGGACGAGAAACTTTCGGCCTGGATTCGAGGGGCGGGTCAGGCCTCACTTGCGGCGTTGCTGCATCTGGACCGGATCAGCGCTTGGGAAACTCGCGCCCGCGACGCCGTTTCGGACCTGAGCGGTCGAACCCCACCCGTGCTGATCGATGCATTGGCGGCTTGGCCGATGGTTTCCGCCCCGCTGGCCGAAGAACTGACCCATGCCTCGCGTGCAGCGGCACAGCGAAATCTGGACAAATTCAGCGATAGGGGGCTGATCCGCGAAGTAACTGGGCAGGGTCGATATCGCGTATGGACGGCGGCCTTGTAACTGGCCTTGATCTGCATCTTTCGTAAAGGGCGAAGTGATCGGGTTGTTATTTGGGGTCCCGGTATCGGTCTTGAGGACGGGATACGACAGACCAATGCAGGGTACTTGGACCAGTCAGAAACCAATTTGCAAGAACAATAACCGTCCGGGCGATGGCCCGGACGGTCTTGAACGTCAGAACCAACGTCCGACTGAGATCACTGTTGGTGCAATGCCAGTAGCGTCCGAGGATGACGCCATTACTTGATACGTCGCCTGAGTCTCTGAAGGTGCGTCAAACCCCATAAATCGGCCAGTTCCGCCGCCATTCCCGCTGAGAGCGGGGGAACTGTCGGCAGCAAAGGCCATTGGGAAATCCCAAGTGGCGGCACCGCTGGCGAATAAACTGCCGGTTGCGGTGGTGCACGCCACAGCACTCAGAGTGGCGGTGCAAATCTGGGTTCCGTCTGCAAAGCGCGTGTAGTCGCCGTTCGCATTGCTGCCCCTCTCGATTACCGCACCGCTGGGTAGGCCGCTGCTTTCGGATACGGTGCCTAGCACATTACCCGGTCCGTAGCCGTAATCTGCCCGCATTAGGCGACCCGGGGTTGTATCATCCGCGCTGTTTTGCACAGCCGCTCCGCTGGCTGTTCCGGTTGTGGCGTCAAACCGCAGGGCCTCGGCCCAGTTTCCGCCATCCGGCGAAACTTTGATCGAAAAATCCGTGTTGCCAGACAGACCCATCTCGGCATGGCCGGTCCAGTTCGATTGAAACAGCAGCGAGGCAGTATCACCGGCACCAGCCTTGTTGATCTTGAGTTGGTGGCCAGCGCCCTCATGCGTCAACAAGGTGGCGGGGCTACGTACGGCCAGACGGTTTGTGCTGTCTGATCCGGTTGCGATGCCGATCCCGGAAAGGTTATGTGTATTGACCGGCGGGTCGATCCACGCCGACCCGTCCCAGACTTTCAACAGCCCTGCATTTTGATCCCAGGCCCGCCAGCCCATGTCGGGAGTCAAGAAATGCCACCCGTTGTCCAACCAAGCCGCCAGTTTTCCATCTTGTCCGGACCATGCCGCGGTCGGAGACGTGCCCAATGCATAGGTTTCACCCTGATCAGGAGCAGCTGGTGGGATAGTCGCGTTAACGGACGCAACGCTTAGCTGCACCACCAGATCTAGCGCACGCAGCGCTTCGTTATGGGTCACATGTTTTTGGGCCTGCGCGGGTTGCAGATAGGGCAGATTTAGACGGGGAGAGTTCTGTGGCATGGGCATCCTCCTGTGGTGTCGGTCCGATGATGATTGCGCGCCACACTGCCGTGATGTGCGTAAATCCCGCCTGACCCAGCCGAACGCCCAGGTTTCGAATTTTTAAGATTTGGTCTCAGAAATATGGAGACATCTGCCTTGCAGATGCCCCAAACTTGGATCAGTTCTTGAAATCAGATCTCAGTCACGAGCGTAGACATCTTCGTAGCGAATAATGTCATCTTCACCCAAATAGGTCCCGGTCTGCACCTCGATAAGAACCATTGGCACTTTGCCTGGGTTTACCATCCGGTGCACGGCCCCGAGCGGCACATAGACGGATTCATTCTCAGACACGAGCTGTACCTTGTCGTCAATAGTCACCTCGGCGGTGCCTTCCACGACAATCCAATGCTCGGACCGATGGTGATGCGATTGCAAGCTCAGCGAAGCGCCGGGATGGACGTGAATGCGTTTGACCTGAAACCGATCGCCGATGACGAGGCTTTCGAACCATCCCCAAGGGCGATGATCAACGGGCAATGCTTCCGCCTGCTTGGCACCTTTTGCCTTCAATGCTGCGACGGCCTGCTTGACGTCTTGCGCCCGGTCCATGCTGGCGACCAAAACCGCGTCAGACATAGCCACGGTGATTACGTTCTCTAACCCCATTGCAACAACTTCTTGCGCGGGCGATTCAGAACGCACCAGCACGTTGCGACAATCTATGGCGGTCACTTCGCCGGCAGTTGCAACGCCGTCCGTATCGGGGTTGCTCAGCTCTTGTACGGCAGACCAGCTGCCCACGTCTGACCACCCGGCGGCATAAGGGACAACGCTGAGATTGTCGGCCTTCTCCATAACCGCATAGTCGATAGAGATGTCCTGAACCGTCGCCCAGGCCTCGGGATCTAACCGCAGGAAGCCCAGATCACACTGCGCCTGTTCAACCGCCTTCTTAACGGGCGTTATTAGATCATGTGCATGCTGGCCGAACGCCTCAAGGATATCTCGGACCGCGAACAAAAAGATGCCCGAGTTCCAAAGATAACTCCCTTCAGCCACCATTGCCTTGGCGTTTTCAAGATCGGGTTTTTCAACGAACCGGTCAAGTTGCACAGAAGCGCCTGACGAGTCCGGTGCTTGGGCGAGCTTAAGGTAGCCATATCCGGTTTCGGGTCGGTCGGGTGTGATCCCAAACGTCACCAGATCTCCACGCTCGGCTATTGTGCGGACCCCTTCGGCGACGGCCGCATGAAAGGCCGCACTGTCTGGAATGACGTGATCCGACGCGGCCACCAGCATCATCGCGTCGGGGTCAGTGGATGAAAGGTGCAGGGCAGCGGCCAGCACTGCAGGTGCAGTATTGCGTCCTTCGGGTTCGATCAAGATCGGACCCGGATCGACTCCGATGGCCATCAATTGTTCAGGGACAACAAAGCGGAAAGCCTCGTTGGTCAGGATCAGAGGTTTGGCGTAAGGCGTGTCGGTCGGGCCTTTCAACCGCTCGGCACATTGCTGCAGCAGGCTGGTTTCACCAATCAGCGGAACAAACTGTTTGGGGTAGCTTTTACGCGACAACGGCCAAAGCCGAGTGCCGGATCCGCCACATAAAATTACAGGATAGACCATGCTCACGGTGCCTGCCCCTTCTGAACCTTTTAGCTTAAACTATTGAATTGAAATCGGAATAGCTGACATAACTAGGCCTACTGCGCGGCCCGATCAGATGCCACGACTTCATGCAGATATTGGTTTAGGTCGTCGCGCAGATCATCGCGGGCCAATGCGAACGAGACCGTTGCTTGCAGAAAGCCAGCCTTTGAACCACAATCGAACCGCTGTCCATCAAACTTGTAGCCAAAAACAGGAACACCATTGCCTATATCCTCGGCAATAGCGTCGGTCAGTTGGATTTCGCCGCCACTTCCCTTCTTTTTCTGGTTCAGATTGTATAGAACCGAAGGACCTAAGATGTAACGACCGATCACCGCTAGATTGGATGGCGCGTCCTCGGGTTTCGGTTTTTCAACCATTCCTTTGGCACGGACAACCGTTCCAACATTCTGGCCGGTATCCAGAATACCGTAGGAGCTGGTTTTTTCGTTGGGAACTTCCATCGCGGCGACCATGTTGCCGCCGGTTTCCTCATAGGCTTCGACCATCTGCTGTAGGCAGGGTTTGTCGGCGGCAATCACATCGTCGGGCAGCATCACGGCAAAGGGTTCATCCCCGATCAGTCGACGGGCGCACCAGACCGCATGCCCCAATCCCAAAGCCTTGTGTTGACGGATATAGGCAATTGCTCCGCTTTCCATATTGGTTGCGTTCAATACTTCAAGCAGTTCGTCTTTGCCCTTGGACTTGAGGTCTTGTTCCAGCACGAGATTGTGATCGAAATAGTCCTCAAGCGCTGACTTTCCGCGCGATGTCACGAAGATGAATTCAGTGATCCCGGCCGCACGCGCTTCGTCGATGGCATATTGGACCAGTGGACGATCAACCAATGTCATGATTTCCTTTGGCACCGACTTTGTCGCCGGAAGAAACCGAGTGCCCATTCCCGCTACGGGAAATATCGCCTTGGTGACTTTGCGTACCATATTACCTCACTAATTCTATATATTGCCGACGACTCTCGGTGATGCCGGAGCCCCCACATATAATCTAAAATCCTACCAATCAATCACACCCGGCTGGTCTGTTACGGGTTCGCTGGAATCTGCCATTAACTTAAGGGCAGAGTCAAAACGAAACACGATCGAAAGCGGGATCAAGGAACTAATCCACTAATCACTTGTTCTATGAAGTTTAAGACGCGCCCGATAGATCGGATCGGGCGCGTAAGCTTATGCATTGGCCATAATCGCCTCAAGCGGATCGTGTTCGGCGACGAAGTGATCCGGGGCAACCTCACTGAGTTGAGGTACATAGTCGGTCTCACCCATAGACAATCTGCTGGGCAAAAAGCGCAGAGCCGCTTTCGGATCCATGGGAGAAGGCAATTCTCCCGGTAGTTTAAGCCTTTGGCGGCTGCGCTCGACATCCGGATCAGGGATCGGAACCGCCGAGATCAGGGACTGGGTGTAAGGGTGTTTCGGCTCGGAACAGATCACTTCACCATCGCCCAATTCAACGATGCGACCCAGATACAGAACCATGATCCGGTTCGAAACCGCCCTTACCACAGACAAATCGTGGCTGATGAAGATCATCGATAGGCCAAACTCTTGTTGCAATTCACGCAACAATCCCACGATCTGGGCTTGAATAGACACATCCAGCGCCGAGACCGCCTCGTCACAGATAATCAGCTTTGGTTTGTTGATCATGGCACGCGCGATTCCTACACGCTGGTTTTGCCCCCCGGATAGTTCGTGCGGATATCGGTTGATCATGTTGGCCTTCAAGCCAACACGCTCCATCATCTCGGCGACCAACTCCTTGCGTTCCCGCTCGGTCAGATCCGGGCGATAGGTTTTCAGCGGTTCCGCGATCGAGGCCGAGATCGTCATCCGTGGATCAAGGCTCGCCAGCGGGTCCTGAAACACGATCTGCAGGTCCTTGCGGTACTTGTTCAACTCGGCCCGTTTCAGCCCGACGATCGGATGCCCCAGCCAGCTGACATTACCCGCGCTGGGTTCGATCAATTGCAGCACAGCCCGGGCCAGCGTGGATTTGCCACAGCCGGATTCTCCAACAACACCCAGGGTCTCGCCCTTTCGGATGTCGAAACTCACGCCATCAACGGCTTTCAGCGGCACCTTATGTCCAAAAAGACCACCCGAGACATGGATCGGGAAATGCACCTTGACGTCATCCACTTTCAGTAACGGTTCTTCCGTCTGCGTAAGAGCTTTCGGAGCATCGCCCGCATCAATTCGCGGCATCGCCTCAAGTAGTGTGCGGGTATAATCATGCTGAGGAGAACGAAAGACTTCGCGCGTGTCACCGGCCTCCACAAACTCACCCATACGCATGACTTGAATATTGTCGCACATGCGCGCAACAACGCCCATGTCATGGGTGATCAGAGCTATGGCCGTACCTTCATCCTTTTGCAACCGTACCATCAGGTCCAAAATGTCGGCCTGAACGGTCACATCCAACGCAGTAGTCGGCTCATCCGCGATCAAAAGTTTGGGATTACACAGCATCGACATGGCGATCATCACACGCTGACGCATGCCGCCAGACAATTCATGTGGATATTGATCCAGCCGCCGTTTCGCTTCGGGAATGCGAACGCGATTCAGCCAGTCAAGGCAACGTTGGCGGGCAGCCGAGCCTTGCAAACCTTCGTGAACCTGTAGCACTTCGCGCATCTGCTGGCCGACTCGCAGATGTGGGGTCAGGGCGGTCAGCGGATCCTGAAAAATCATGCCGACGTCTGAGCCACGAATCTTGTTGATTTTGTTCACAGGTAGATTCAGGATCTCCTGACCATTCAGCAAAGCAGAACCAGACGCATGGCCAGCGGAGGGCAACAGCCCCATCGCTGCCATGAACGTCTGGCTTTTGCCCGAGCCACTTTCGCCGACGATGCCCAGACATTCGCCGGGATTGATGTCGAAACTGATGCCTTTTACAGCCTCAACCACGCCATCGGGCGTATCAAATCGGACGCTCAGGTCCTTAACGGAAAACAGACTCATATCAGCGATCCTTCGGGTCCAAAGCGTCGCGTAGCCCGTCACCGATGAAGAACATGGTGATGATGATGGCGACATAAAAAGTAAGAGGGAACATCAGCTGCCATAGCGTACCATACGCCATGGTGCCAGCCCCTTCAGCGATCAGGCGGCCCAACGATGTGTAGGGTTCTGAGATCCCGAGGCCCAGGAACGAGATGAAACTTTCGGTCAGGATCATCTCAGGCACCAGTAACGAAGCGTACACGATCACAACGCCCAACAGGTTGGGCAGAATGTGTCGGTACATGATGGTGAACTCACTGACACCGGCGGCGCGCGCGGCTTCGATAAACTCGCGGTTCTTGAGGGTCAGGGTTTGCCCCCGAACAATCCGTGCCATCGTCAGCCAACCAACAGCGCCCAAGGCGATGAACAGCATGAAAAAGGATCTTCCCGCCACGACAAGCAGCAAAATGATGATCAGTGTTGCCGGAATTGCAAGCAGGATGTCCACGAACCGCATCATGGCACTGTCGGTGCGCCCGCCAATATATCCAGCGGTGATGCCATAGCAGGTGCCGACGATCAGAGCGGTCGCGGCCCCGATCAAACCGACCAGCAGCGATGTGGTGGTGGCCTGAATGACACGGCTGTATAGGTCGCGCCCCAGATCATCGACGCCGAAAAAGTGTCCGGTTTCGATGGACGGCATGCCCATGCCGCGCACGTCCCCCATGACGTTCCAATCGATCTCTTCATTGTTCCAGACCGCGAAGTAAGGCCCAACAATTGTGAACAACACGATCAGACCTAAAATGAAAACGCTGGCCATTGCGGCCTTGTTGCGGACAAAACGTATCCGTGCGTCCTGCCAAAGCGAGCGCCCCTGAATGACCGTGTAATCAGCGATTTCCTCGGCCAGATGGGCGGCTTTTTGTGATTTTCCAAGCATTGCCTGCCCCTCAGTATCGGATTTTTGGATCGAACCAGGCATAAGCCAGGTCGGTCAGAAGGTTCACAACCACGGTCAACGCGCCGTAAAGAATGGTGACCCCCAGCAGCACAGCATAGTCGCGAGACAAAGCCGAGCCGACATAGGCCTGCCCCAGACCACCGGTTGAGAAATAGATGTCGACAAATACCGAACCGGTCAGAACGTAGACAAAAACCGGCCCGAGGTACGAGACAACGGGAAGCAATGTCGGCTTAAGCGCATGGCGCCAGATCACGGTTCTTGTCGGCAATCCCTTGGCCCGTGCAGTTCGAATGAAGTTCGAGTTCAGAACCTCCAGCATCGATGACCGCGTAATCCTTGCGATCGATCCCATGTAGGACGTCGCCAACGCAATGACCGGCATAACCAGATACTGCCATTGACCACCATGCCAACCGCCGCCCGGCAGCCACCCCAACCACAGGGTAAAGGTCAGGATCAGGATCGGCCCCATGATGAAGTTCGGAAGCGCCTGAGCGGCGATACCCAGACCCACCGCAAAGTAGTCAATCCAGCTGTTGTGTTTGATTGCAGCGGCAATTCCCAGCGCGACGCCAACGGAAGTTGCAACAAGGAAAGACAACGAACCATAGGTCAGCGAAATCGGGAAACCCTGCGCGATGATGTCGTTCACATCCCGATCCTTGAATTTGAAGGACGGTCCGAAATCAAAATGCACCACGATGTTGTACAGATAGTCCCAAAGCTGTTTCCACAGCGGTTGGTCCAATCCATAACGCGCCTCGATATTGGCCAGAACCTGCGGCGGCAATGGCCGTTCCGAGGTGAATGGCCCGCCAGGCGCGATGTGCATGAGGAAAAAGCAGGCGACGATCAATAACAGGATCGTCGGAATAGCGACCAGCAGCCGCTTTAAACTGTAGGCAAGCATTTCATGCCCCCGTGTTTATTGGCCCTGCCCCGGATGTCTCCGGGGCAGGGCGTGGTTCAAAGACGATTATTCAGCGAGCTTGTAGAGGTTCTTCGAGTACCAGTTCTGCTCGACGTTGTTCACCGGCCAGTTGCCTACATCGCTGTCCATCATATAGACGCCTGCGTAGTGATAGATCGGGATCACAGGCGTTTCTTGGGCGATGATGCGTTCAACTTCGGTGTAAAGCGGAGCCGGATCGTCCGAGGTTTTGGCCTCGGCCAGCAGCTCATCAACGCGCGCGTTGGCATATTTGCCGTCATTATAGCCCGAGTCCGACTGCAGTAGGTCCAGGAAGGTCGACGCCTCGTTGTAGTCTCCGCACCAAGCACCACGTGCCAGCTCAAAGTTTTGGTTGCCGCGCTCCTCGAGGAAGACTTTCCACTCCATGTTTGCCAGTTCGGCGTTCACGCCAAGCTTCTGCTTCCACATCTGGCTCAGCGCAACGGCGACCTTCTTGTGGTTTTCCGCGGTGTTATAAACCATCTGGAAGCTCAGAGGGTTGTCAGGCCCATAACCTGCTTCTGCTAGAAGCTCCTTCGCCAACTCGTCGCGTTCGGCTTGGGACATGGATGCCATTTCAACGGCAGGTACGGTGAAGCCTGCGGTTGCTTCGGGGGCGAAGGTGTAGGCTTCGGGCTGACCGCCTGCCATCACTTTTTCGGTGATAATCGCACGATCAACGGCCAGTGACAGGGCTTGGCGGACGTTCGGGTCCTTGAAAGCCTCGGGGCCACCATCAGATAGGTTGAAGGTGTAATAATAGTTGCACAGGCGTGGGAAGCTGATGGCTTCTACAGGGTGCTCTTCCTTCAGACGTGGGTACTGGCCGGCTGGAATTTCGGTGCGGTCCAGTTCGCCAGCCAAATAGCGGGTCAGGGCGACGTTTTCATCATTGATGACCAGCGCCACGACCTTGTCGATGATGGTGTTGTCGTTGTCCCAATAGGCGGTGTTGCGTTCACGTACCGAGCGTTCCTGCGGCAGGTGCTCGGTCAGAACATAAGCGCCGTTCGAGACGATGTTTTCCGGTTTGGTCCAGGCGTCACCAAATTCTTCGATCACTTTCTGCGGTGCCGGGAAGGTTGTCGAATGTGTGGTCATCTGCGGGAAATAGGGAAGGGGGGCGCTCAGGCGGACTTCCAGCGTTTTGTCGTCGATGGCTTTGACACCCAACTCATCTACCGGTTTTTCGCCCGCGATGATCTCGGCAGCGTTTTCGATCGACATCAGTTCCATGAACCACGCATAGGGCGACGACAGTTCGGGATCGACGGCGCGCTTCCAGGCATACACAAAGTCACCTGCGGTCACCGGATCACCATTCGACCACTTCGCTTCATCGCGCAGGGTAAAGGTGTAAACGTCCTTGGTATCGTTGACCGAGAATTCGGTGGCGACACCAGGAACCAGGTTACCGTCCTCATCCTGATTCATCAGGCCTTCAAACAGATCGCGAACAATTTCTGCACCCGACACATCTTCTACGACTTGCGGGTCGACCGAGCTGTGTTCATCGAGAATCCGATAGGTGAAGGTCTGATCGTCGGCCAGGGCTTCTCCGGTTTCGGGATGTGTACCGGCAGCAATTGCAGCACCGGTAATGATGGTCGAGGACAACAGTCCTGCCAAAGAGGTTCTGATTATTTTGTTCATGTGTTTACTCCCATTTTGTATGGTTTCGAACGTCCAAACCGCATTCGCGGTGGGCGCTTGTCTGCCATTTTGTCTCCGGCAATTGTCTGGACTTTACCTTGATCTAGATCGTGCCAAGATCGATAATTTCGGCATTCATGCATCAGGCAATGTCGGAGATCCGAATGCGAAAGCTATCTTTCACTGCCCATGAACCTGTCAGTTTTGAAGCAAAGGTAAAGGGTTTTGCGGTGGGTGAAGACCACAAAGGCTGATTAGAACCGCAGCCGGCGGAGGTGTTAAAATTTTATTTTGAAACGCTTCGTGGCAGTGACATTTTCGTGAAGCTCAACATATCACCGTGGGTGAATGTGTTCGCAGTGATGCTCGTAAATGGCGAATCAGTACGCTGCTACGGCTTCAGAACGGCCTTCAATGAGGCATCGGGGAAGCAGGTTGGTGTGCTTCCAGAAGCCTCTTGCCAGCGCCCGATCGAGCGTCGGGTTTTGTATCCGGGCAGGCCATCGACGCCACCGACGTCATGACCCTGTTGAACAAGCACCTGCTGCATGCTGGCGACATCTGAACGATAGAGATTGCCGACATCGCCCCAACGACCCCGAAAATCGCCAACTCCGTATTGAATGCGATCGCCGACATGACCCACAAACAGCGCATAAAGGTCGCTGGTGTTATAGTCTTTGAGGACATAGAAATTGGGCGTTACGATAAAGGCCGGACCGCTACGACCGGCAGGCATCATAAGATAGCCCTCGGCATCAAGTTCATGTGCCGGAAAAGGTTTGCCGGAAACGCGATTTACGCCCATGGCGACCCAATCGCGGATCAACCGCCCCTGATCAGGGCCCTCCAACGCGCAAGAAACGGTCGTGGGTAGGATAACTTCGAACCCCCAGTCGCGGCCTGTCACCCATCCGTGCTCGTTAAGATACGCGCCGATCGATGCAATCGTGTCCGAGGCTGAGCCCCAGATATCAGTTCGGCCATCGCCATCGCCATCGCGCGCGTAAGTCAGAAAATTTGTGGGCATGAACTGAGGCTGCCCCAAGGCACCCGCCCAACTGCTTTTCATTGCGTGGCCTTGGCCGTGACCGGATTCAGCGATCTGTAGCGCAGCAATCAGTTCAGCCGTGAAATACTCTGCCCGTGTGCTCATGAACCCTTTGGTGCCCAGCACCTGAAACGCATTATGGCGGATAGGGACTTGTCCGTATCCGCTTTCGCGGCCCCAGATGGCCAGTATGATACGGGCGGGTACGCCGGTTTCTTTCTCGACACGTGATAGCGTGTCCGCGTGGCGCCTAGCCATCTTGCGACCGACGGAGGTGGCACCCTGGACTGATCCGGCATTGAAATATCGACCAGGTGAGCCGAACTCGGCCTGCCGTTGTTGCTTGGGTGTCTTTTTGGGGCTGCCCGGCGGAACCAGGTCAGGAAGGTCCCAGTTTAGCGTTACCCCGTCAAAGGCACTTTGGAACGTGCGTTTCGAAACGCCCTTGGCTTTTGCCCGAGGCCATATGGTTTGTTGCAGCCAGTTCTGGAACTGACGTTCAACCTCAGTGCGATCTTGCGCTACCGAGGGGGCGGCAAGACAAACCAGGGAGACTATAGCAAGAACCAAACGCATATGATTGGTCTCGCGCGCGCTTGACCTCATGTCAACAGCGGCGCCGCAGGGTGATTTTGGAAAAGTTCTTGAGAAAATCCGTGACTCTGCCGATAGTTGCCGGGAAACCCCGCCGCAAGAGGATCATCAGGTGTGACCTTGTCTCGGATACATTCAGTCGCTGTGCCAGCCTTGGTGATCTTTGTTGCTCTGTTGTTGACGGCTGAGGCTGCCGGGGCGAGTGAAAGCTTCATGGACCCCCAAGGCCCGATTGCAGCGGTGCAAAAGACACACCTTTTGCGCGCGACGGCTCTTATCCTGATCGCTGTGATACCGGTTCTGGCTCTGGTGCCGCTGATTGCCCTGCGTTATCGCCGACGTAAGGGTGGAAATGCTGCATACACGCCGCATTGGGATTTTTCGGCGAAGCTTGAATTTGTGATGTGGGGCGTCCCGGTCGTGATCGTGATGATCCTGTCTTTCTATCTCTGGAAAGCGACACATCGTCTTGACCCTTATTCGGCCCCTTTTGGAGAAGAGCCTGCCCTAAATGTGCAGGTGGTTGGCCTCGATTGGAAATGGCTGTTCATCTATCCAGATCATGGCATCGCAACGGTGGGAGAACTGGGCATACCGATCAAACAGCAAGTTGCGATGACGCTGACCACAGACACGGTGATGCAGTCGTTCATGATCCCGGCGCTGGCGGGGCAAATCTATGCCATGCCGGGGATGACGACTCGGCTACACCTGGTGGCAGACTCGCCTGAAACGATGCAAGGCGAGAACACACAGTATAATGGCCGAGGATTCACAAAGCAGAAATTCCTGGCGCAAGCCATGCAGCCCGAGGATTTTCAGGCATGGGTCGCCAGTGTAAAAGCGCTTGGCATACCGTTGACCGAAAGCACTTATCGGACGTTGGCGATGCGTACGGATCGGGATGAGGTGCAGGCGGCATTGGGCACCGAACTCATGCCGCTGAATGCGCTTTATTTCACGCTGGAAGAGGGCGACCTGTTCCATTCGATCCTGCGTCGTTACCACAGCGGAGAGCCTCTGCAGTTGGATCAGCAACCCGGAACGGCTGAATACGGGCAGGAGGCAAGCCAATGACAAATGCCGAGACCGGTTTCTTCGGTCGCCTGAGCTGGGATGCATTTCCCATCGCTGGACTGATCCAGAATCCTGGCGCAAATGAGATCATTGCAAACGCTGCTGCTGCTATTGTGATCGTGGGCGTAGTGGTAGTGATTGGCATCCTGACGTGGTTCCGGTTGTGGGGTCCGCTCTGGCGCGATTGGCTGACCAGCGCTGATCACAAGAAGATCGGCGTCATGTACATCGTCTTCGCCATCGTCATGCTAGCGCGGGGCGTCCTGGAAGGCGTGGTGATGCGGGCCCAACAGGCGGCGGGACCGGGGGACGGATTCCTGGAACCCGAGCATTTCGCGGAACTGTTCAGCACTCATGGCACCATAATGGTGTTCTTCGTCGCGGTACCTTTTGTCTTTGGCGTCGCTAATTACATAATTCCGCTCATGATAGGCGCGCGCGACGTGGCCTTCCCGGTGATGAACCAGATCGGGCTTGGCTTAACCGTCTCGGCCGGGCTGATGCTGATGGTCTCGCTGGTGGTCGGAGAGTTCTCGACCGGTGGCTGGACCGCTTATCCACCCTATACCGGAGCAGCTTTTAATCCCGGCGTTGGGCCGGATTACTGGATTTGGGCCATCGTGGTCTCTGGCGTGGGCACAACACTGACTGGCATCAACTTTGCCGTCACGATCTACAAGCTGCGTGCGCCGGGGATGAAGTTCATGCGGTTGCCCATGTATTGCTGGACGATAATCTGCAGCTCGATTCTGATCATCTTTGCCATGCCCCCCCTTGGCGTAGCTGCATTGTTGCTGGCCGCTGACCGATATCTCGATTTCCACTTCTTCACCAATGACCTTGGCGGCAACATGATGAACTATGCCAACCTGTTCTGGCTGTTTGGCCACCCCGAGGTCTACCTGTTGGTCCTGCCTGCATATGGTATCTATTCCGAGGTCTTTGCCACCTTTTCGGCCAAGCGTCTCTATGGTTACAACTCACTGGTCATCGCAACAATGTCGATTGCGGTCATGTCCTTCACGGTTTGGTTGCATCATTTCTTCACCATGGGGCAAAGCGCTCTGATCAACGCGGTGTTCGGGATTGCCACGATGCTGATCGCCATTCCGACCGGGGTAAAGGTCTATGACTGGATGGCGACTCTGTACCGTGGGCGCATTCGATTCTCGGTTCCGATGCTTTATGGCCTAGCGTTCTTGATGTTGTTCGTCATCGGCGGCCTCAGCGGGGTGGTTCTTGCCAATCCAACCGTCGACTATCAGGTCCATAATACGCTGTTTCTGGTTGCTCATTTCCACAACGCGTTGCTACCCGGTGTGCTGTTCGGGTTGCTCGCCGGCTATAACTACTGGTTCCCCAAGGCCTTTGGGTTCCGTCTAAACGAGTTCTGGGGCCGCGTTTCGGTTTTCTGCTGGACGGTTGGGTTTCTGCTGACCTTCATGCCGCTCTACTTCGTTGGTCTGATGGGCATGCCCCGCCGGTCGTTCAGTTGGGAGGATCCCAGCTTTCACCCCTACATGATCACCGCCGCCATAGGATCGCTGGTGATTACTTGCGGGTTGCTTTCGATCCTGGTCCAATTGTGGGTCAGTATACGCGACCGAGAACAGACCCGCGCACCGGTCGGTGATCCTTGGGACGGGCGCACGCTGGAATGGTCGATCCCGTCTCCGCCGCCACCCTACAACTTCGCTATTATTCCGCAGGTTAGTGACCGCGATGACTTTGCTGCAGCTAAGGAGCGCGGACAAGCCTACCCTGCACCCGCGGCCTACGAAGATATCGAGATGCCGCGCAACACCGGCATCGGGTTTATCCTCTGCGTGCTCAGTGGCATCTGGATGTTCTCTCTGGTCTGGTGGATCTGGTGGCTGGCAGCACTGATGACCATCGCGATGATCCTCGCCATTATCATCTGGAGCTTCGACACCAGCACTGAGGTCATCATCCCCGCCGAAGAGGTCCGCAAAGAACACGAGGCGTGGTTGGCGCTGGTCCACAGCACCGCCGCTGTGGATCGCGATCATGAAAGTACACCGGAAAATCGCGGCCTCGCCCGCCCGGATATGGAGGCCGTGATATGAGGCGCGCACCCAAGCACAGCTATCCGGGGATAAACCTCGGTGAGGACCACGCCAGCGCTCACAAGGCGACCGAGGTCGTCACTTTCGGCTTCTGGGTCTTCCTGATGAGCGATCTGGTCTATTTCGGCCTGATGTTCGCGATCTATATCACCATGATAGACGCGCAGGCCGGCGGTCCGGGCCCGCATGAGCTGTTCGACCTGAAAAGCATCTTTGCCCAGACTCTCATTCTGCTGACCAGCAGTTTGACCGTCGGGCTGGCGATGTTGGCGCTGAAATACAACCTGCCTCGGGCACGGATCGTGCTGTGGTTCGGAGTGACACTGCTGCTGGGGCTCAGTTTTCTGGTTTTGGAGATCCGTGATTTCATGAACATGGCAGCCCAAGGCGGTATCCCACAGCGTAGCGGGTTTTTGTCGGCCTTCTATGGTCTCGTACCGCTCCACGGCTTGCATGTTGCAGCCGGGTGTCTGTGGCTAATCGTGCTGGGTATTCAGCTGCGTATGTTCGGGCTGACCGATCTGCTGATGTCGCGTATGGTGCGGTTGGCGCTATTCTGGCATTTCCTCGATCTTATCTGGATCGGCATAATAACCATCGTGTATTTCGGAGGGCTGGCCTATGGATAAACGATCCGAGATGCATCACCGCGAACGGCGGCGTTACGTGATTGGCTATGGTGGGTCACTGCTGCTCACGCTGGTGGTATTTGTGATCGCCTATCATTTCGGTATTGAAACACCAGGCGTCTATATGACCATAGGCCTTCTGGGGTTGGCACAACTGGTTGTTCAACTGATCTATTTTCTACACATCGACCGCCGCCGCAGCAGCCGAGAGGATCTGGACCTGGTTCTGTTCTCGACACTTGTTCTGCTGATTATCATCGGCGGGACAGTTTGGATTCTGGGCAATCTGGCCATGCGCATGCATATGCAGGTGATGTGAGGTCGCTCGCTTAGGCACCAAAAAGGAAGCTGCTTATGAAGTCATTCAAGGCAATTGCCGCCGCAGGGATCCTGGTCACGATTGCTGTTGGATTGTTCCTTTTCTGGCGGCATGAAGAGCGGTATCCGTCAACAAAAGACGCCTATATCGGCGCGAATATCATCTATGTGGCCGCACAGGTGACCGGGCAGGTTTCAGACGTTGCGGTGGTCGAAAACCAGCCGGTCAATGCAGGCGATTTGCTGTTCTCGATTGATCCGACTCAGTTCCAAGCCTCGGTCGATCAGGCCAAAGCTAATCTGGACAGTGCCATTCAGCAGGCTGACTCCTTCTCGAACCAGATCACCGCTGCACAGGCCGCTGTCGAAAGCGCCAACTCGTTCTACGAAACCGCGCAGAGCAATCTTGAACGCGCCCGAGCTTTGTTTTCGGACGGGGACCTCGCGCAGGCCTCGCTGGACCAAACTACGTCCGAATTCGCACAGGCTTCGGCCCGGTTGACCACCAGCCGGTCCGAGCTTTCTGCGTTGCAAAGTGGCCTCGCGGCCCGGCAGGACAATGTGTTGTCCTCGCAGGCTGCGTTGGAAATCGCGCAGGCCGATCTTGTCTGGACCAAGGTCTATGCCGCGGCCGATGGCTGGATCGCAAATCTGACGCTGCGGCCAGGGTCGTCTGTCTCGGCCAATGCGCCGCAATTTTCCATTGTCGAGTCGTCTGACTGGTGGGTCGATGCAAATTTCAAGGAAACATCACTGCCACGCATCCGACCCGGTCAGCCGGTCACAGTGCAGGTGGATATGCTTCCAGACACGACCCTGACCGGCAAGGTTGCGTCGATCGGTCGAGGCTCGGGCGATACGTTTTCGTTGTTGCCGTCCGAGAACTCCAGCGGCAACTGGGTCAAGGTCACTCGACGTTTCCCGGTGCGGATTGAGCTTGATCCAACTGATGCTCCGCTGCGTGTAGGAGGCAGCAGCAAAGTTACGGTGGATACAACCGGAACCAGCCAATGACTGATGCCGGCCACATCAATCGCGTGATTGTCGTGGCCGTCGTGCTCAGCGCTATTCTCGAAGTTCTGGACAGTACCATCGTCAATGTTGCGTTGCCGCATATTCAGGCGGCTTTTGGGGCCACAACCGATCAGGCGACATGGATCTTAACCAGCTATATCGTCTCAGCCGTTGTGGTCATGCCGCTGACCGGGTTTGTCGCGCGTCGGGTCGGGCGGCGCAGGCTGATCCTGACAGCGGTCACGGGTTTTGCCACAATGTCTGTCATGTGCGGCCTGTCATGGAGTCTTCAGACTATCGTCGCGTTCCGCCTGGCGCAGGGGATGTTCGGCGCGTTCCTGATCCCGTTGTCGCAGTCCATCCTGTTTGACGCCTTTCCGCGTGAAAAACGGGGACAGGCCATGGCGGTCTTTGGCTTGGGCGTGGTGGTCGCACCGGTGTTGGGCCCAACTGTAGGCGCAGTCCTGACGGAGTATTTTTCGTGGCGAATGGTGTTTTTCGTCAATCTTCCGGTCGCTGCCATGGCCCTGCTGCTTTTGGCGGGCGAGTTGCCGGACGACAAAACCGAAGAGGTGCGCATCGACTGGAAAGGCCTGGCGCTGCTGGCAGTTGGCATTGGATGCCTTCAATTCATTCTTGACCAAGGTGAGACCAAGGACTGGCTGTCATCGAGGATGATACAGCTGGCGCTGATCGCTTCGGTTCTTGGGGCGCTGGGGTTCATCGTCCATTCTCTGACATCCCGGCATTCTGTCGTTGATTTGCGCCTTTTTGCGGATCGCAACTTTGCCCTGTGCAACCTAGTGATAGCGGGGTTCGCGATCTCATTGTTTGGCGGGATCGCCATACTGCCAACCTTTGTGCAAAGCCTGCTCGATTACCCCGTGATCGAATCCGGTCATTTGTTCATACCGCGCGGGATCGCCGCAGGTGCATCGATGGTGCTGACCGGGGCCGTACTGGTCACCCGGTTTGATCCACGAGTTTTAGCCGGGTTGGGGATGCTGTTGACAGCAGTGGGGAATTTCATGTTGGGCACGCTCAACCTCGACGCCGGTTTCTGGCAACTGGCTTGGCCGGGCTTTGTCAGTGGTCTGGGGATGGGGCTGGTGTTTGTGCCGATGTCTATTCTGGCATTCGAGAGCATCAGTAAATCAAGGCAGGATGAGGCCTCGGGCCTATTCAACGTCACCAGGCAGCTTGGCTCTTCGGTAGGTATTTCATTGGTGGGGACTTGGGTCGTGCGAGGCCTGCAAACCAATACGGCAGTGCTCAGCCAGAATGTGACACCCTACAATCCTGCTGCACAGGCTTATCTTGCGCCGCTGGGGCTGACACCCGATAGCGCTCAGGGCGCCGCCATTCTGGGGCAAGAGATCGCACGGCAGGCCGAGATGATCTCGTACCTTACTGTATTCAACAATCTTGGACTGCTGGCGTTGGCCACGATCCCACTGTTGTTCTTCTGCCGCGCGCCCAGGCCCGACCAAAGGGCTGCAGCACCCGTTCACTAGCGCGTCAGAACAAGGCCCAGCCATAGCGCGAACCAGCACAATGCGAGGCTGAGAGCGATGTTCCCGGCGGCAAATACGATCGTCCGTTCACGGTGCAATTGCAGCGATTGATAGGCGAAGCTTGAGAATGTGGTGAAGCCGCCGCAAAACCCGAATACAAGGCGTTTTTCCTCTTCGCCCATTTCTGCAGAGCCACCCAGATAACCAATCCATAGACCCAGCAGAAGGCTGCCCAGAACATTCACGATCAGGGTCGAGTACGGCAGATCATGCGTCACCCGAAGTGCCAGCCAATGCCGCAGTACAGCCCCCAATCCTCCGCCCAATGCGAACATGGCATGCAGATACAAGGTCGTCATTCCGATGTTTCCCGGGAATGATGCCGCCGACCCAGCGCTTCCCCAAGAACCGCCGCCGTAAGACCAAATGCGATCTCCGCGCTTACGGCGATAACCACAAACCAATTCCCGGTTTCTGCCAGTCTTTCCAGCTCGGCAACGAATGAGGAAAACGTCGATAGCCCACCGCAAAATCCGACGGCCCCCAGATGCAGGACGTGGGCGTGGACACGATTTCGAATGGCATAGAGCCAACCTAGAACGAAACAGGCCAAAACATTGATGCCGAAAGTCGCGGTCAGGAACGGAGCGCCGGGGATCTCCAGCGAAAATAGCTCGCGCAGCAACGACCCTGCAGCACCCCCCACAAAGACGGCTGTATACATCAGGGCGCGATGCCCGAATGCAGGCGCTGTTTTC
Organism: Ruegeria sp. A5; assembly: GCF_056543005.1. NCBI lineage: Bacteria > Pseudomonadati > Pseudomonadota > Alphaproteobacteria > Rhodobacterales > Roseobacteraceae > Ruegeria > Ruegeria sp. A5. The sequence goes on along the minus strand of NZ_JBQGAV010000003.1, from coordinate 274,921 downwards.
GACACTGCGGTTGATCCTGCTCTGACCAGCATTTCATTTTGCATACAGACTGCTTTTGCTTGGTTCAACCGGCCTCGCTAACCCAACCGTTATCTTTGTTTGATTAGCAAGGGCTTGCGCAAACAGGTCAATCTGTTCCACGTTCTGGATGAAGAGCAGGGTCATGGACCCAATGTCCATTCCAGGTCACGCTGTCACAGCGCTACTCAGGGAGATAGGAAATGATTGTTCGCAGGCTTTACTATTTCCTCAGCTATGTCTGCTTGCCTTTGACTTTGCTTTGGGGTTTTTTCTGGCCACCCGCCCACTGGTTGCTGATCATACTGATCCCCTATGCGGTTGTCGGTCTCTACGATATGCTGACAACCAAACATAATGTGCTGAACAACTACCCGGTACTGGGTCACTTCCGATATATGTTGGAGTTTGTCAGCCCTGAAATCCGGCAGTATTTCGTTGAAACCAATGAGAGCGGGCGGCCCTATAATCGGATTATCCGCAGTCTGGTCTATTCCCGCGCCAAGGGACAGGTGGATACTCAGGCGTTTGGCACTCAGTACGATATCATGACGGTAGGTTATCACCGTGCTGATCACTCGCTATCCCCCAAGCACGTCGAAGAGTGCGAAGAACGGGTGATACTGGGCGGCCCTCAGTGCGACAAACCCTACAATGCGTCGCGTCTGAACGTATCAGCAATGAGTTTCGGTGCACTCAGCGCCAACGCAATCCGTGCTTTGAACGGTGGTGCAAAAGATGGGGGTTTTGCGCATAACACGGGCGAAGGCGGGCTGTCCCCCCACCATCTGGCAGAAGGTGGAGACATCATCTGGCAAATCGGAACAGGATATTTTGGATGCCGCACGCCTGAAGGTGGGTTCGATAAGGACCTGTTTGCCGAAAAGGCCAAGAAAGATGTCGTCAAGGCGATCGAGATCAAATTGTCGCAAGGGGCGAAGCCGTCTCATGGCGGGGTCCTACCGGCAGCAAAGGTGGATGAAGAAATCGCCGAGATTCGTGGGGTTCCAGTACATCAGGATGTGATTTCCCCACCTATTCATTCGGCCTTTGATGGACCGTCTGGATTGATGCATTTCGTTCAGCATCTGCGAGAGATGTCAGGTGGCAAGCCCGTGGGCTTCAAACTGTGCATCGGTCGTCGATCCGAGTTTATGGCGATTTGCAAAGCGATGTTGGAAACTGAGATTCTGCCTGACTTCATCACGGTGGACGGCGCGGAAGGGGGCACTGGCGCTGCCCCGGTCGAGTTCACCAACCGATTGGGGATGCCGCTCAACGAGGCACTGATATTTGTAAACAACTGTCTGCGCGGTATCGGGGTCCGCGACAAGGTGCGGGTGATCTGTTCGGGCAAAGTGGCCACTGGGTTCGATATGGTCGAGAAATTCGCTTTGGGTGCGGATATGTGTAACGCGGCGCGGGCGATGATGTTTGCGGTGGGGTGCATTCAGGCGCTGCATTGCAACACCAACAGGTGCCCTTCGGGGGTGGCAACGCAAGATCCGATCCGTGGGCGGGCGGTGAATGTGCCGCAGAAACGACAGCGCGTGCATCGGTTTCATGACGCGACGCTTGAAAGTTTCCGCGAGATATTAGGGGCTATGGGCAAAGCAAAAGTTTCCGACCTGCGCCCTGCTGACATCCGGCGCCGAAATGCGGATGAACGAGAGCGGTCTTATGCCGAGCTATACAGCTTTCTGGATGACGGCTCTCTGTTGGGCAAGACCATCCCCGAAGAGTTCGCCGCTGACTGGCAAGTCGCCTCAGCGAGCCAGTTCTAGCGACCACTAGCTAGGTCTTGATCGCGGGTTATTGAGCGTATGCGTATGGATTTTGCGGATGCTCCATTCCACGGCATCCCGCATTGTCTTGCCCAAGGCGATATCAAAGGCCTCAACCAGTTCGGGTGTTTTATCGCTGGTCGCCAGCACTGCTTCCTGGAATGAGCTTGAAGCGATGATCTTGTCCTCATACTCATCGATGATCTTGATATTGATGCGCACTTCTACGCGGACCGTTTTCGTGTCTTCGGTTTCGCTGATAACGATGCCCTGAAATTCGCGCAGATCAGGCGCGATCACATAGTCCGCTCTCAGGCCTACGGTCGAACGTCCTACGGCCGCGACCTTGCCGGAATTTTCATAGCTTTCGACCATCAGCGCCTGCACAATTAACGGCGCGCGATCCACCCATCGGGCCCGCGGCAGATACTGAACCTGAAGCAAGGTGGGCTGCACGGCGATCTGATCGGTGTTCACGGCCGCCGTCGCTGTGGGCTCTTCGACAACGATCTGTTTTTGGATACGCGGCAGCGATGACGAGAACGTGCTTTTGGGTGTCAGCAAATACAAATCATTGGGCTTAGAAGCCTGCCGCAGCGTGCCCAAGCCCGTGCAGCCTGTCAAAGCGGCCAAAACCAGAGTCAAGATTAAGGGCCGTATCATTGACGAAACTCCGATGCTTGGGTGCCTAACAAAAAGCGGGCCGGGTCGCGTTCGACCTTGTCGACCAATCTATCCAGACTGATGACCAGACGCTGTGATTCCTCGATGAACCGGATGAACTGAGGCAACCCAACGCGCAAGAAGTCCGAAACCTGACGGCGGTTGTCCTGAACGATCCCGTCGATGGTTCCCAGCAGATCCGACGCCGATTGGGAGGCGCTGAGAACATCGTCGGAAATCTTGTCAATCTTTTCGGTGATATTCGAGACGGTTTCCGCAACCTGATTGGCCGCCTTACTCACATCTTCAGCGACAGGTGAGATATCCTCGTCCATCACGCGGTTTGCCGAGTCAAACGCCCTCTCTGCTGAATCGAGCGCCCCTTTGGCTGAATCCATAGTCGATGTAACCGATTCAAGGGTGGTGTTTGCATTCAGAACAGTCTCGCTGATTACCTCAAGCGTAACGCTGCCTTCATCTGACAGCCGAGTCAGCCTTTCGGCCAGGATTGACCCGCGTTCGATAAAGGGCCGGATATCTTCCTGAATCACGCTTTCAGCACTGGCAATGGCGTTATTTGCAGTCTCTAGCGTTGTTTTGGCGGATTCTGAGGTCTCTTTGATGCTCTTCAGCGTGTCCGTTCCTGTGCTCAACGTCGTCTCGGCCGTGTTCGCCAACGTATCCAGTCTCTTGGTAAATTCTCCAACGTCTTTGGCCGCACCGCCCAAATCGGACGAGAGCGACTGGAAATCCGTCAGAGTTTTATCCAGCTTGCCCGACGCTTCTGCCAGATTGTTCAGGATATCCGACACCGCCTTTCGGTTTTTGTCATCAACAACCGAATTGAGGTTCTCCAACAGGGTGACCGCCTTTTCGAGAACCTCTGGCGCACCCTCAAGCAAGGATTGAATCGAACTGCGTTTGCTTGGGATGACACTGTTCTGGGCCAGCCTTTCTGCGGTTGGAGACCCTCCGGAAAGCTCAACATAAGCAACCCCTGTCACACCCAGAGATTGCAACTGTGCGATGGTTTCTTTGGTAACAGGGATGTCGGCATCAACCTCAAGCCGCACTCGCACCTTTGACGGGTCATCTTTGTCCAAGTCCAGGGAAACCACCTGACCCACGGGCAAGCCGTTGTAATTTACGCCACCTGCAGCCGACAGGCCCGAGACATTGTCGAACAACACATCATAATAGGCGTATTGCCGGGTCACTTCGAATTTGGCGAGCCACAGAAAGAACCCGAAGGCACCAAGGATGCCCGCCAGGGTGAACGCACCGATCAGGATGTAATTCGCTCGGGTCTCCATCGCCTCTACCTGTCCTGCCCCTTCTGTTGTGCCGCACGGGCGCGGGGGCCTGTGAAATATTCCTGAACCCAAGGATGGTCGACCTTGGTCATCTCTTCTATCGGACCTTCAACCAGCACGCGTTTTTCCGCAAGTACCGCGACGCGATCACATATGGCATAAAGGCTGTCCAGATCATGCGTTACCATGAACACGGTCAGCCCCAATGTGTGCTGAAGTTCCCCGATCAGTTCATCATATGCGGCGGCTCCGATCGGGTCCAACCCGGCAGTTGGTTCGTCCAGAAAAACGATTTCAGGGTCCAGCGACAGGGCGCGGGCCAACGCGGCGCGTTTACGCATTCCGCCGGACAGTTCCGAAGGGAACTTGCTACAACTTAGTTGAGGCAAGCCAACAAGACTGATCTTCAGACCACCCAGTGCGGCCATCAATTTTTCACTGATACCCGTGTGCTCGCGCAGAGGCGCCATCACGTTCTGCAATACAGTCAGTGAGGAAAACAGTGCACCGTCCTGGAATGCCACACCCCAGCTTCTTTCGATCCGCTGACGTTCTTCTTCGGGGCCATTAAGAACATCGACGCCAAGAACCTCAATACTTCCCGACTTGGGCTTGTTCAGCCCGACGATCGTACGCAAAAGCACGGACTTCCCAGTGCCCGATCCACCGACAACACCCAGCACTTCACCGCGCCAGACATCGAGGTTGAGGTTGTCGTGGACCACTTGCTCGCCGAATTGGTTGGTTAAATTGCGCACACGAATAACGGCTTCGCGTTTCGTGTCGGATTGGGGCTTGTCCTGAAGCGCGGCGCCATCCATGTCAGATCCCCAACTCTGAGAAGAAGATCGAAAACAGGGCGTCGATGGCGATGACCATAAAGATCGATTGCACGACCGAGGCCGTCGTCCGCTGACCAACGCTTTCGGATGAACCTTTGACCTGCATAGCCTGCCAGCAGGCAATGACACCGATCACCAGTGCAAAGAACGGTGCCTTGATCATCCCGACGGCAAGCTGTGCGACGCCGGTATTTTCCTTCAACCGGGTCAGGAACATGCCGGGGCTGACACCGAGGTCGATCCAGCTCATCAACGCTCCGCCGATCAGGCCAGCCATATCGGCAACAAAGCCAAGAATGGGCAACATGATCAACAGCGCCAGAACACGGGGAATGACCAGAACTTCAATCGGATCCAACCCCAGGGTGCGCATCGCATCAATCTCTTCCTGCACCTTCATCGAGCCAATCGAAGCCGTAAAAGCCGAACCGGAGCGACCAGCGACGATGATCGCTGTCAGCAGGATACCAAGCTCACGCAGGATCGAGATGGAGATCAATTCGACAACAAAGATCTCAGCCCCGAACTGTTTCAACTGCGTCGCGCCCTGAAAGGCCAGAACGACGCCGATCAGGAAACCCATCAAGGACACAATCGGCAGCGCCTTGAAGCCGACTTGCTCCATCTGTGACACCAAGGCAGCACGACGCAGTCGCCATGGCATGATCAGAGTCCGGACCAATCGATGCAGAGTAAGGCCAAGAAAGCCGATGATTGATAATGTGTCCTGCCAGGCGCCAAGAGTTTTTTGCCCAATCCGGGCAACCCAATTCACAAAGCCATGCGGCGGCAGTTCTTCTCCTGTAACCTCGGATATGTTGTGCGATACTGTTTCGATCAATGACGAATGCGCAGGGGCCAACCCTTCGAGCTGGACCTGAGCGCCCTCGCTTCCCATCCGCTGCACCAGATTGGCGACTAGCCAGGCCCCTCCGGTATCCAGCGATTCCACCTGCGACATGTCCACAATGACATCTTGGCCGTTGGGCTTTTGGGCAGCAAAACCCGCTTCGACACGATCCAACGATTGAGTGCGCAGATCTCCGGCAAGGCGGATACAAACGCCGGTTGCGCTGGTCTCGGAAATAATCGTCGGCCGTGTCATAGCGGTATGTGATGGCAAACACCGGGTCGCTGCAATGGATTTGTTCGAACCCCTCAGGATTTTGCGCCCGCGCATTGCGGTAGAGCGACAGTGAAGCCCATGGTTCCGGTTCCGGTTCTGGAGCAGGCAGAGCGGGCGAGCCATGCGTTTCGCGTGTTTGCATTGTGGGGCAGGCTCAGTCAGGATGTTCTGAATGAGGGCGGACAAGCAGAACTATTAATATTCAGATAATTATAGACAAATGTCCTTTGTAAGGTATCGTGAGGCCGAAGTTTTCCTGTTGCGGTTGTGTGTTCGAACAGGCGGCTTGGTCGGGCAGCAAGTGGGCCAATTGGGCGCTTCTTCACCTTGTCTCCGGCTTTTGCCTCAAATGCCTGTCAGGCGCGGATAGAGAGGTGATTGATGGTCGATTGGCTGGTGCATATTCTTCAAAACTACCCTGAATTGGCGGTGTTCCTGTCCATCGGTATCGGCTTTCTCGTTGGTCCCTGGAAACTGATGGGGTTCAGTCTGGGCACGGTCACGGCAACGTTGTTGGCGGCAGTGGTGATCGGGCAGGCCCAGATTGAAATCGACTCGGCGGTCAAATCGACTTTCTTCATCTTGTTCATCTTTGCTGTGGGCTACGGTGTCGGACCTCAGTTCATCCGCGGCCTGAAAGCAGACGGCGCGCGCGAGGTGTTCTTTGCGCTCAGCGTGCTCGCACTTTGCCTTGTAATCCCGATCATCGCAGCCAAGGTCGCTGGTCTGGAACTTGGCTATGCCGCGGGGCTTTATGCCGGATCGCAGACGATTTCAGCGGCGATCGGTGTTGCCACCGACCAAATCGGCCAGCTGGGCCTGTCGGCGGAACAGGCCAAAACCTATGCTAACCAGATTCCGATTGCCTATGCGGTGACCTATATTTACGGCACAATCGGGTCGGCCATCATTCTGGCCAAGATCGGCCCGCGTCTGATTGGCGTCGATCTGGTCGCGGCCTGCAAGGAATATGAGGCTAAGCTGGGTGGCACGACGTCGGTTGAAACCGGTGATGGCATCGTCTCGGCATATCGCGCGATCGAGGCGCGGGCCTTTGAGATCCCAAAAGGTAGCGATCTGTTGGGGCAACCGGTCAAAGATCTGATGCCCGGTATCCGCATCTATGCCGAACGCCTGAGACGTGACGGGAAGATCATAGAGGTAGATGATAACACCGTATTGCAGGCCGGAGATGTTGTGATGTTCTCAGGCCGCCGCGCTGATCTGGTGGGTTTGCTTGAGACCAATCTTACAGAAGCTGACGCGCCTGATCTGCTGAGCATACCGTCGGAAAAACTGGATGTGCTGATCACCAGCAAAGAGGTTCATAACAAGACGCTTGAAGAGCTAAGCAAACTGTCGATCGCGCGGGGCATTTATGTCTCGAAACTGATGCGAAACATGCAGGATTTGCCGCTGCTACCCGGGACAGTCGTGCATCGTGGTGACATCGTCACAATTCAGGGCAGCAAGCGTCATGTCGAGGCCGCAGTTGCCCAGATTGGCTATGCCGACCGCCCGGTAGACACCACAGATCTGGCCTTTGTAGGCTGGGGGATTTTCATCGGCGGCATTATTGGAACACTGTCAGTCATGATGGGTGGTTTCCCGATCAGCCTTTCCACCACCGGAGGCGCGCTGCTGGCCGGGCTGGTGCTGGGCTGGCTGCGCACGGTCCATCCGACTTTCGGGCGCATCCCGGGTCCGGCGCTTTGGTTGATGAACACTCTGGGTCTAAACGTGTTTATCGCGGTGATAGGGATCACCGCAGGGCCGGGATTTGTCGCGGGACTGCAACAGGCCGGTATTGCGCTGCTGCTATGGGGAATCGTCGCGACTTCGCTACCAATGATCTTTGCAGTTTACGTCGGGCATTACGTATTCAAGTTCCACCCGGCTATTCTGTTTGGTGCCTGCGCAGGCGCACGCACCACCACTGCCGCGTTGGGTATGATCCAGGAAGCCGCGCAAAGTCGCATCCCGGCGCTTGGCTACGGAATGCCGTATGCGATCGGAAATACACTATTGACCATCTTCGGGATGGTCGTTGTTTTGATCCTAAGCTGATTTGGAGAGGTTCACGTTATGGATAGAGTAGCGCTGCACGATTACGAAGCACTCAGCCCGTTTCAGATCAAGGATGAGCTGATCAAACTGGCCTCGGCCGAGGCGCGTAAGGCCAATAGCGCTTTCCTGAACGCGGGGCGCGGCAATCCTAACTGGGTTGCCACCCGTCCGCGTGAGGCGTTCTTTGCCCTTGGTCAATTTGCCATAACTGAATCCAAACGTGTGATGGATCACCCCGCTGGTTTAGGCGGAATGCCGGCGCAAAAAGGTTGCCATGGTCGGCTGCAAAGCTGGGCGTCTGATAATTCCGAAACGCCGGGCGTCGATACGCTGCTTGAGCTCGTGGCGCATGCCATATCCGCATTTGATTTTGATGCGGACGAGTTTGTGCATGAACTGACGGATTCGATCATCGGTGATAACTATCCGGTGCCTGACCGCATCCTGAAACACAATGCCACCATTGCCCATGAATACCTGATGTGGTCCATGTGTCGGGGCCACCGGCCTGACGCTCAGTTCGATCTGTTCGCAGTCGAAGGCGGCACGGCGGCGATGTGCTACATCTTCAAGACGCTCAAAGCCAACCGATTGCTGAACCCGGGTGATACGATCGCGTTGTGTACACCGATCTTCACCCCCTATCTGGAAATGCCAGAGCTTGAGGATTACAGCCTTGAATCCGTCCATGTGGAAACCGACGAGGAAGACGGCTTCCAACTGACGGATGCCGCAGTGGAAAAGCTGAAAGATCCCAAGGTAAAGGCGTTCTTTCTGGTCAACCCAGGCAATCCGTCTTCGGTTGCACTAAGCACCGCATCACTGCGCAAACTGGCGGATTTGGTGGAAAACCACCGTCCCGATCTGATCGTGTTGACGGATGATGTCTACGGCACCTTTGTGCATGATTTTACCTCGGTCATGGGCCATCTGCCACGCAACACGATCGGGGTGTATTCCTATTCCAAGTACTTTGGCTGCACCGGCTGGCGTCTTGGCGTGATTGCTGTCGCGCAAGACAACATCTTCGATCTGAAACTGGCGGATCACCCGGATGAGATCAAACAGGCCCTGGACAAGCGCTATGGCACGCTTAGCCTGACACCGCGCGACATTCGCTTTATCGACCGGCTTGTGGCCGATAGCCGCGATGTGGCCCTGAACCACACAGCAGGCCTGTCGCTGCCGCAGCAGGTGATGATGACGCTGTTTTCACTCAGTGAATTGGTCGACAGTAAGAAAATCTATCAGACCGCCTGCATGGAGCTGGTTCATCGCCGTTTCAAACTGCTGACCGAAGCGATGGGCATCGAGGTGCAGGCAGGTGAGCATTACGACGCCTATTACGGTATCATCGATTTCGAATACTGGTTGCGAAAATATGTCGGTGAAGATGTCGTGGCTTGGATCAAGCAGAATGTTCACCCATTGGATATTGCGTTCAAATTGGCGGAAGACTATGGGATCGTTCTACTGAACGGCAGCGGATTTGATGCTCCGGGCTGGTCGGCTCGCGTGTCCTTTGCGAATCTGCCGGACGAGGCATATTCGCAGATCGGAACAGCCGTTCGATCAGTGGCACGCGGCTATGTTCAAGCCTACCGTGCCGCGAACAATTTGCCGCTGCACGGATAGATAAATCTCTCTACACCTGCGCCTGAACTGGTGATACCCATGGGCGCAGGGGAGGACGAATTTGGACATTTCCGAACAGCGCATCAAGGCGATGACCACGGCTGGCCTGAACCTGATCGGTCAGGCGCTGTCAATTTATGACAGCCAATTGCGTCTCGTTGTCAGCAACCTGCGGTTTCAGGAAATGTTCGACCTGCCAAACGAACTTGTCGAGCCGGGGGCTCTGTTTCGCGACACAATTTATTTTCTCGCTAGCCGCGGGGAATACGGTTCGGTCGGCGATGTTGACGAGATGGTCGAGCTACGCGTTTCACAGGCCCTCGCGTTCGAGCCGCATTATATGGAGCGCACACGGCCCAATGGTCAGGTGATCTCGGTCGAAGGTGCACCTTTGCCCAATGGGGGTTGGGTGGCCGTCTATACCGACATAACTCGCACGAAGCGGGTAGAAGATTTGCTGCGTGCCCGTTCAGAAGAACTGTCTGGCCAACTTCTGAGCCATGCCGAAGAGCTTTCCGCAACCAACCGCAAACTGGCGGCAACCATCACCGCGCTGGAAGAAGCCAAGCGTCAGCTGACCGAGATCGAGGCCCGCACGCGGATGACGACCGAGATGATGCCGGCTCATATCGCGCATCTGGATGCCGATGGACGATACGATTACTCAAACCGCCGCCTCAGTTCGGTCATGCCCGGCCGTCCGTCTGACATTCTGGGCCTTCATATATCAAAGGCTTTGGGGTCATCTGCCTATGACCGGGTAAAGCCACATCTGGAACAGGCCTATGGAGGCCAACCTTCGGTTTTCGAGTTTACCGAAGATCAGGATTCACGCCGCATTCGGGTATCATTCACCCCGGATAAAGCGGGTGGTGTTTATGTCATGTCGGTGGATATCACCGAAGAAACTCAAGCCCGTGTCGCCCTTCAGCAAACGCGGCGCAGAGCCATGGCGGCGCAGATGACAAGCGGGCTTGCCCATGACTTTTCTAATTTGCTGACCATCATTCTGGGCATGCAGGCGCGATTAGAGAGGATGAATCTGCCCGAGGAAGCCGATCAGCTAGTCACGGCTACGCAACAAACTGCCCGACGCGGGGGGCAATTGCTGAATCGCATCGCAGACATGACCGGCAATCGCACGCCTCAACCTCAGGCGACGGATATGCGCGGTTTACTTGAAGATTTGCGAATCCTTGCCACCCCGTCCTTGCCGCGGGGCATGGGGTTGTCGGTGGTCAATACTCTACCCGACAAGGCGCTGATGCTCGATCCCGGCATGGTTCAGGATGCACTGCTGAACCTGGTTCTGAATGCGCGGGATGCTTGCGGCACATCGGGCCAGATCACGATCACTGCGCATGCAATCGGGACAATATGGGTTGAGATCACGGTGTCGGACACTGGCCCGGGGTTTACCGGGGAAGCATTAAAGAAGGCGTTAAACCCATTCTTTTCCACCAAAGGCAGCGATGGCTCGGGGTTGGGACTTCCAATGGTCTACGACACGGTAAAGCTGGCGGGCGGTGACCTTAATTTGCGCAACACGCCTTCTGGTGCTTCGGTCGTGATACGTTTGCCCTACCGTCCTGCCCAGTCCGCGCAAGCGGGTCTCGTATTGTTGGTTGAAGACAGCGATGACCTGCGCAGTCAGTTCCGGGACATGCTGGTCGATTTGGGGTGTTCGGTGATCGAGGCAAGCTCGGTCGATGAAGCTTTGACCTTGACGTCGGAAATCGGTGATATCGCGCTGGTTCTATCAGATATTAAGCTGGAGGGCGAAGGCACTGGGATCGACATTGTCGACCGCCTGAATGGTGCGTTGCCCTGTATACTGATGACGTCGCTGCCGCTAAATGACCCGCTACATCATCAGGCATTGACCCGTGCACCTGTCCTAAGCAAACCATTCACATCGTCGCAATTGTCGGCGTTGATCCGAACCGAGGCCGCCTGAATGACACAACCTTTGGTGACCATTCTCGATGACGAACCTGAAATCCGCCGTATCCTAACGGAAGCGCTGGAAGATGCCGGGTTTCAAACTCAGAGCTTTTCACGTGCCCGTGAATTTGAAGCTTCGCTGAAAAGGGTCACTCCGGATCTGTGTTTGGTGGATTTATCATTGCCGGATACCGACGGTCTTGCACTTGTGCACAAACTTGCGCTTGAGCAAGGTGCTGCCGTCATCATCATTTCAGGCCGCGCTCAGGTACAGGACCGGGTAACGGGATTGGAGCTTGGCGCAGATGATTACATCACCAAACCATTTGATCCAGCCGAAGTAATTGCTCGGGTCCGCGCCCGGCTACGCTCTACTGGACCAGCAACGCCGAATTCAGACATAGCCGAATTCAATGGTTGGACCGCACAGTTTGATCGATATGTCTTGATCAATGCCGATGGCGTCGAGACACCTTTCAGCCACGCCGAAGGTGAGGTTCTGCGATTGTTTCTTGAAAGTCCCAAACGCCTGATCAGCCGCGCGCGCATGCAGGACATGTTGGGTGGCGGGGCAGGTGACAGCTTTGACCGCGCTATGGATGTTCGGATTTCCCGCTTGCGAACGAAGCTGGGCGAAGATCCCAAAAACCCGCGCCTTATTAAAACGATATATGGTGCGGGATATATCTTTCTTGGTGACGTGACCTGGTCTTAGTCGTCGGTCCCCCCCGACGCCTAAGATGTCTATCGGCTGGCGCTTTGCTATCTGCTGCCCATCTGTCGTTCTCTTCAATCGCGCAGCGCCTCGTCTTTTATCTTCAGAACAGGTTGGATCAGATAATCAAGAACTGACTTTTGGCCTGACAGAATATCGACTTGAGCGATCATTCCTGGGATGATTTCAACCGCTGTACCACCCGCATCCAACATCGTGTCTGAAGTCTGAATTTCGACGACGAAAACCTCTTCTTCACTTCGTTCCGAGCGAGTGATGGTGTCGGCACCGATTCGAACGATCTCACCATCCAGACTGCCGTACCGCGAAAAATCGTAGGCCGTGATCTTGATTTTGACCTTTTGCTCTGGGTGCAGGAAGGCGATGTCCTTGGGCCGGACATAGGCTTCCACCAACAATCTGTCGTCCAACGGAACAATCTCAATCAGTTCCTCACCGCTTCGGGCCATCCCGCCGATCGTCGTCCGGTGAACCCGGTTTACGACACCCCGTACGGGGGCCCGGATCAGCGCGCGAGACGCACGGTCACGCAAAGAGGGCAGGGCAGGTTGCAAGGCGGCAAGCTCTGCCGAAACCAAAGCCAGATCAGTTAGTGCGGCACTACGAAACCGACTGCGCGTCGCGCGGACCTTGTCATCCACTTCATCCAGCCCGGCCTTCAACCGGTTGATCATCGCCTCTGCTCTGACCTTGCGGCCTTTCCATTCCGCCTCGCTACGGCGCAGGGCCAAAAGGGTTGTTGCCGGTTCCATCTTCTGTTCGACCAACGGCACCATCATAGCGCGCTCATCGGCCAACACATTCAGGGTCTCGGTTGACGTGACCTGGTCAACCAATCCCTCTTCGTACTCGCGTTGCCGCTGTTCGCGCTGTCGAGAGAGAATTGCAATCTCAGCTTCAAGTTCTGCTTGCCGACCGTGGTACAGCGCAGTCTCCGACCGCACGACATCTGGCGCGCCAGTCAGAAGATCGTCGTCGAACTCAAGCTCAGCCCCATCGATTTCGGCACGTAGTCGTTGTGCGCGGGCCATCAAACCAAAGGCACGCTGTTGCTCTTGGCTCAACTCTCGTTCGATCTGAGTAGTATTCAGCTCCATCAGCAATGTACCAGCCTCAACCACCAGACCCTCGCGCACGTGAACGGACCGCAAAACACCGGGTTCGGTCGCTTCGATCACCTGAATATCGCCGGATGGCACGATACGCCCATCTGCCCTCACGACATCGTCGAGTTCAGTTAAATGAGCCCAGGCGACGGCGCTTATCAAACAACTGAGTATCAGGAGCAGCAGCAATGATCCCCGCAGCGGTGACCCTCCACGCATTTCACGGGCGAGGCTTTCCAGATCAGGATGCCGCGACATTCAGATGCCTCCCGGGTTTGCGAACTGCCTGCGTCAGGATGTTTTTGGGTCCATCCATCGCAATTTTGCCATCCTCAATCACTATGACCCGATCAACCAGTTCCAGCAGGCTGGTTCGGTGCGTCACAATGATCATCGTGGTATCTGGCGTGGTCTTTTTAAGGCGGCGTATAATTTCGGATTCGGATTTGACGTCCATCGCACTCGTAGGCTCATCCAGCAGCAGGACAGGAGGATGCCCGATAAGCGCCCGGGCCAATGCAATCGCCTGCCTTTGACCACCTGACAATCCTTCTCCTCGTTCGGCTACAGGCTGATCATAGCCCCGTGGGTGCCGCGCGATAAAATCTTCGACACCTGCAATGCGCCCTGCACGGATCAGTTCATCATCACGCGGGCGCACCGACCCGCTGGCAATGTTTTCCCGGACGGTACCGGAAAACAGCCAGATGTCTTGCAAGACTGAACCAATATTTCGCCGCAAGTCGCCGGGATCAATCTGGCGAATGTCCAGCCCGTCCAACATCACCGAGCCCACGCGCGGTTGGTAGAGGCCCAACAGCAGTCGCGCAATCGTACTCTTGCCCGACCCAATCTGGCCCAGGACAGCGACTTTTTCACCGGGTTCGATTGTAAATGAAACACCTTTCATCGCGTCTTCCGTTTGATCAGGATATGCGAAATGAACATTGTTAAACGTTATCCGCCCGGAAAACTCGGATCTGCTGATCCAAGATTTGCCTTCAGGCCGCTCGTTGCTCGCCTGCATTAACGTGTCCAGATTGCGGTAGGCACTGCGTGCCTGATTGACACGTGTCAGGGTTTGCGCCAATTGTCCCAGCGGTGCCAGGGCACGGCCGGTCAGCATCACCGACGCAACAAGTGCCCCCATGCTCGTCTGGCCATCCGTGATCAGAAATACACCATAAAAGACGATAAGAACTTGCGCGGCCTGCTGAGTAAATCCAGTTAGGTTCAGGGCAAATTGAGTAACGGCCCTGCTGCGTAATCCGTAGTTTGACTGGCGTGCAATTGCACCTTCCCACCGCATTCGCATCTGCCGACTGGCGGCGGTTGTCTTGATGGTTTCCAAGCCTGATACAGCCTCAACCAGAACAGATTGCTTGGATTGTCCGTCTGCAAAACTTTGTTCAGCAAGACGCGACAGGATAGGTTGAACAGCCAGTCCGCTGAGAAGAACGACTGGTACAGCGAGTGCCGGAACAAGCGCCAGCGGGCCGCCCACCATATAGATCGCGAATATGAATACCGCGATGAATGGCAAGTCTACGACAGCGACGAGTGTGGCAGAAGTAAAGAATTCACGCAAAGTTTCGAATTCGCGGATGGTACTGGCCATTGCACCCGTTGAGCCCGTTCGGGACGACATGCGAATATTCAGCACCTGGTCAAATACTCGCCGTCCCATGGACATGTCAGCATTCTGGCCGGCGCGATCTATGAACCCCGCGCGAAGGAGCTTCAACGCGAAGTCAAAAAGAAGCGCCAACCCCACGCCAAGCGTCAAAGCAATCAGCGACTCGGTCGCCTCGTTGGGCAAGACCCGGTCGTAGACGATCATGATAAAGACTGAGGTCGTAAGTCCCAGAACGTTTGCCATCGCCGCAGCCAGCGCCACCTGAACGTAAGACCAGCGGTTTGCGGAAAGGGCCGACCAGAACCAATGACCCCGCTGATCCGCTTGATCTGCGTTAACCTCGTCGCGGTGCAAGGGTCGAAACAACAATGCATAGCCCGTGTAGACTTCGCCCACGCCGCTTTCGGGAACCTCTCCGATACCGTCATCCAAAGCGGGGTCGTAAAGCAATAGATCGCCATTGCGCGTGCGCCCGTGGTACACAACGGCGCGATCGCCTTCCAACAACAAGATCGCAGGTGCCAGCGATGCATCAAATGCCGACAGCTTTCGCGCACCAAACCCGACCTGCAGGCCTGCTCGTTGTGCCGCGTGCATCGCATCGCGCACGGTCAACTCACCTGTATCACCAGATTGGCAGGCGTTCAGTGCTGCCACTGTCAACGGTCGCTCAAGTGTCGCCGCGACATTCAACAAGCAAGCTTCCAGTTCGGTCAGAGTTGCACGATCAACATTCATAGCGACTTATCCAGCGTGTCCATCGTGAACCCCGGAAAATCCAGAATGTGCTCAGTTAGGCTCAATGAGGCGTAATTGGCCAAAGCGAAGTTCTGTTCTGCCAGAATCAGCCGTTCATTTAGCTGCATGTAGTTGCGTTTCGTACCCGACACTCGGGATTTTGCGGTCAATACACCCATTCTAGATTCATGACCGTTTGATACCCGCAAGTAAGACGGCACTTCACTACTAATGGAGTTCGTCTGAACGGGCCGTGCTATCAACCCCAATAAAGCCTGAGCCAAAAATGCACCGCCAGCGGCATTCTGGTAAGCTTGGATTGTCCTTGTTTTGGACCCACTTCGTGCCACAATCGAACTGCTCTGAACTGCCTGTCGCACTTGTTGGTCAAAAGCGTTCTTTGAAAGTTCTTTTGATCGCGCTGTTGCGCTTGCTCCGGTCGTTCCTCGCGTTAAAGATGTCTCGACATCGGCAAGGTTGGGCGTTGAGGTGCAGGCTGAAACTGACAGTAACCTCGCTGTTATGCCAAGGATTCCAAGCTCGAGCTTAACCAATTGCATGGATCGCGCCCTCCTTGCATTGTCCGTGCCGAACCTCTTCAGCAAGTGCAGTCATGAATCCGCCAAAGGTGTCGTTTTGTTCTGAACTCCTCGTGCCTGATTGGCTCTGCGCACTGGACAGCCACACGCAATGCGACAGGGATACTTGATGAGCGTGAATCAGCCGTAGCGCGCCGCTAGAAAGTAGGGCCAATTTGTTAGACTCGGGCAATCGTTCCAGCAGAATTGGATCAACGCCCCAGTAACCCTCGGTCAAAGTGATGCCATTCTGTTCGTCCAGTGGTACAAGCAGACCCATTTCAGCGATCAAAGAGCAGACTTGGTCCGTTTTGTTTGCCGAGGCCAGGCGCTTTTGCAGAAAGCGGCGCACACGGCAGAGATCCTGCGTCAAAAGTCCGTCCACTGTAAAAAATGGTTGGTCTTTAGGGTCATGTGTAACCAACCCTGAATCCTCGTCGACAAACAGACGTGACCGAGAGCCGCCCTTTTTCATAGCTTCTGCCTGGAATGGAAAGCAACGCAACGCTGAGGGCACATAAGGCGCAAGCCAGCGACCGTTTTGGTCGACGAAGGGCGGTGCCATTTCCGGGATGACTGAGAATAGTGCGACGGGAGAAAAACCTGTTTGGTTTGACAGAAACACAATCGGAAAAGATGTGGCAATTTGCGGAACTTCTGAGATGACGATGGGACAGGCGTCCATCTCTGCAACAAATTGGTATGATGTGAACCGGCGCCAGAATCGATTCCTGTGCCGTACAATGCTGACTGGGAAAAGGCCGTTCTCTGCCATGTGATCCTCTTGTCCTGAAGAGGCGAGGCTACATTTGTGCATCGCCCCAAGCTACGTGCGCCGTTTAGGCCGAAGCGCCAGTTGGGTCGGTGATCAGGATGTTGTCGTCGGACAAACTGCTCAGATCGGAAAGGCCGTCGAACTGTGCAAGCGCTTCGACCGACGCCGAATCTGGGCCAGAATAGTCAACCTTGACCAGAATGCTGTCAGTGCCGTCCGTTGCCAGCAGATACATCTCATCACCTGATTGAGCACCATTCAGGTTTTCGGCTGCGCTAGTGATTGTATCCAGATCAAGGTCCGAAAGCGTGGTCTCCAGCCCGATGAAACCGGCGTTGGCACCAATTGTGCCGCCGGCCACCAAGGTCTCCACACCGGTCCCGTCGCCGCGAAGCGATGTGGTATTCAACCCCTGGAACATCAAGGCGTCAGAAACGCTGGCTGCTGGGCCCAGTGTGAAACCATTGATCGTATCAATGCCATTTGAAGATGGGTCAGCTTCGAAAACGATGACGTCTCGACCCCCCCCGGACACATCTATGGTGTCGTCGCCCTGGTTGCCGCGGATGACATCATCAACATCCGAGCCCGTAATGGTATCATTCCCACTGGTGCCGAGATGGAGCTGTGATGGCCCTCCGTCTGGAGTGGTCAACGTCAAGACGATGGGTTGGTTCGCGTTCTGAACTGTCATGGTAAATGTCACCACAGGCTGCGATAAATCCCCATAGCTCGTGGCCGCGCCCGCGAAACTGATTGCGGAACCTCCATTCGGGTTAGCCAGAAAGAGATTGAAGTCAGGGTTTTCTGTCTCGGAGCCGCTATCGTAGGTCGCCACCGAAGGATCGAACCCCAGCTCGGCGGTAAAGGCCAGACCGCTTGAGATATCGCGATCGGAATCTGCGTAGACCTCGAACGTCACTGTCGTTCCGCTGCGACCGGCTTCAACGATGGTGTAGGCCACCGGAACATGAGCAATTGCCTGTTCGGACACCGGATCAGGATCGGGGCCGCCTGCGACTGTCGCCTGTGCCGCGAAATCGAGGGCGTCTCCCGCTTCAATCGAGGCAAAGCTTGCAGCAGGCGCGGACAGGGTCCAGCTCCCATCGGCTGCAACTGTGGCCGAACCAAGCGAGACCGAGTTAAGCGTGAGATCGACCGCTTGTCCGGCAGACAGGCCTGCGGAACTGCCTGATACGGTCATTCCAGTGTTTTGTGCATCGATCAGCGACACGGCACTATTGGCACCCACATCATCGATGTAGAGGATAGGTTTGAAATCCGTGGCCAACATGGTTGTCGCATCGGTTGCCGGGTTTCCTGCGGCGTCTTGAACCGATGCCGTGACCGCAAAATTGCCTCCATCGGCCAAACTGGCCAAATCCGCCGAAGGAATGCTTGTGCTCCACAAGCCACCAGAAACCACCGCACTGTAGGTCTGGCTATTAAGGCTAATCGTTACAATCTGCCCGTCCTCGGCATTTGTTGTCCCCGACACATTGAGGTCTGTTCCCTGTTCAACGATATCCAGAACCCATCCAACCGAAAGCGGGTTCAATGCAATTGTTGGTGCGCTGAGGTCGGTGCTGAAACTGGTCGTCGCAGCATTCGTGTTGCCAGCCGCATCCGTGATTGAGGCGTTCACGTCATACGTTTGCCCGTCCTGCAGGCTGCTCAAATCGGCAGCAGCCGCTGTGAATGTCCAGATGCCACCATTTACAGTGGCGGTTCCGCCGGTCAGAACCGCACCTCCGGATTGGATGATCTGTACCGAAACTTGCGTACCATTGGCCGCATCAGAAGTTCCCGAGACCACCAGATCCGTTGCTTGTTCGGTCAGGTTGACTACTGCTCCATCTGAGAGTGATGATATGGCGAGCGACGGGGCGGAGAAGTCCGTGTCGAAGCTGTTGGTCGCCTGTATCGCCAGATTGCCGGCGGCATCCGATACATCCGCTGTCACGCTGATCGTAGCCCCATCGGGTAGCGCCGCCAAATCCGCCGAGGGGACACTCACCGACCACCCCCCGGTTGAGGCCTGTCCTGTGTAGGATTGGCCGTTCAGATTTACGGTGATTGTCTGACCATCTTCGGCGGATGTAGTGCCCGTAATGGTCAAGTCCGTACCACGTTCCGCAGCATTCAAAACCGCTCCGTCCGAAAAACTGTCGATACTCAGAGTTGGGGCGGTGACATCTTTGGATAAGTTGACGCTGGCTTGCGGGGCGACAAGGCCGTCGGCGTCCGTCACGTCGCCTGTGATATTGAAGTCTCCGCCATCGGCAAGCGCAATGAGATCGGCGCTGGGGATTGTCACACTCCAACTGCCGCCCGAGACCGAGTCGGTATAAGTCTGCCCATCAAGGGCTACTGTTACCTGCTGCCCGTCGGTTACGTTCCCTGTTGTCCCGCTTACGACCAGGTCAGATCCGGTTTCGACCGCATTCAGGATAGCCCCGACCGACAAGGGAGTGATTGCAATTGATGGGCCCGTAAGATCGACCGGAACGGATACCGATATCGGTGTTGCCGAATTGCCTGCTGTGTCGCTGACGGCAACTGAAACGGATGCGGGCACACCGGTTGCCAAACCAGACAAATCGGCATTCGGGATCGTCACTGACCAACTGCCGCCCGATACAGAACCCGTGTAATCCTGACCGTCGAAAGATACATTGACCACCTGGCCGTTTTCAGCTGTGGTCGTGCCCGACAAGACAAGATCCCCAACGACATCGGCCAGATCTATTGAACCGCCACCCACTGGGTTTAGTGTCAGATCAGGCGCGGTCAGATCAGTGTCAAAACTTCCATTGGCCTGAGCTGCTGGGTTCCCTGCGCGATCCGATACATCAGCCGTCACCGTGACGCTTGACCCGTCTGGCAGCGTGGTAAGATCTGAAGCGGGCACCGAAACGCTCCAGCCGCCGTCCGAAACGGTGCCACTATAGGATTGCCCACCAATCGCTACCGTTACGGTCTGCCCATTCTCGGCATCCGTTGTGCCAGAGATTTCGAGATTTGTACCTTGTTCTGCAGCATTCATTACCGCACCCGCCGAGAATGTATCGATGGTCAGGACCGGCGGAATGGTATCAACGTCGAACCTTGCGGTTTCAGCCGATAGCTCCATCCCGCTACCATCCAGATGGCGCACGGAAACATCCGAGATCCCCTGAGGCAGGGCCGCTGCCTCGGCCTGCGTCAGTGAAACGCTCCAGCTTCCGTCGCCTGCAGGAGTGACTGATTTTGTCACCGATCCGATGGTAACTTCGACAGTCGTTGTTCCATCCGGCGCTGTTGTTTGGCTGCTGAGATTGCTCAATGCGTTTGATTGCAGCTCAGCCAGGTTCAGGCTGGGCGGTCGAGGAGGTGAGGGGGTAACGGTGGGTTCGGCATCAGTTTCATCGTCGCTGTCTCCACCGCCGCCGCCTCCGCCACCGGCAGCTGCAGCACCGGCTATTCCCAACCCGCCCAAGGCCAGCCCGGCACCGCTTACGCCACCTGCGGTCGCTGCGGTCGCACCTGCGGCCTCTGCGGCTAGACCTAATTGTGCAATTTCGCCGACGACTTCATCTGCAACCATTATGGTGCCGTTTTCCAGAATCTGTACGTTCTCGGCAGAGACAACAATCGTCCGCCCATCTGTCAGTTTCAGCTGCACGTCGCCATTCGAAAGCAGCTTTGCCACCCGAACGCCCGGAATTGACTCAGCAAACTGATGAGACGCAAGCTGTTCATCGGTGGCCTGCGCAAGAGCTGGTAATGCGAATAGTGTCGAGCCAAGGCCGCCAGCAACCCCGCGTCCTACCCATCGCTGAAGTTTTTTGTCGAACCATTTGCGGATATGGCGCGTACGTTGCGCATCGGGCCCGGCGTCCGTGGTCGATTTACTGGTCGAAACGGTATCTTTGGTCATTTTGCCCTCTCATTAGATGGACGCTGGTCGTTGCGTGATATGCTGTTTTCGGTCGATCTGGTCTGTGGTTTGATCTTCTGAGCCATTCGACCGCTGCGAAAAATTTGAGTTAATCTGGAACTGAAGTCCTTGTTTTCACCACATTTCTGTTCTGGTTCAGAACCGAACATCGTTTCATCCTGTATGTGTTGCCAGGGGTGGCAGGGGGTAACGGGCGATGATGCTTCAGTTCGAAAGAGTGGTGGCAACGGGGACCGCAGCGCTCGATTCAGGTATCGGCGATACGGCTTTAAAAACGTTTAACGGGGAAACGTATCTTTACAGCACGAGCGGACCTGGGGGAGGGCTCGTGTCTTGGCACCTTGTGGAGGGGGCTGGCCCACAAGAACAGGACCAACAATATTTCGATGCCTCGATTGCCCATCAGGTCGGGCGCAGCGGAACCCCGATTCATCTGGCGGGCAATAATCAACTGGTCCTCGACCTCGATACTGCCACAGGGCTTGTGGGTTATGAACTAAACGCGGATGGCACTATCGGTGCCTTGCAAGAAACCAATGCCTTGATGGGCGGCGGGGATATCGCTGCAGCGGTTCAGGTGACGATTGGGGCTGGCGACTTGCTTGCGCTTGCGCATGAGGACACAGGCCAGATCGGCACCTACAGTATTAATGGTGATGGATCGCTGAGCCCGGAGCATAGCATCAACGCGTCTGCCAGTACGCTTCAGACCCTGCAATCGGGGTCGAATCATTTCATTGTCGGCGCAGATACAACCAGTGGAACAATCTCGTCATATTCGATCGATCAAGGCAGCGGCGTGCTCTCTGAGGTTGCCGGTAATGACGATATCCAAACGCTGGGCATCAGTTCTCCTACGGCGGTTGAGACAATTCAAGCCTATGGAAAGTCATGGATTGTTGTGGCCGGATCGCAAAGCAATTCGCTAAGCGTTATGGAATTGGGCGCCAGCGGGCAGATAAAACCGACGGATCATATTCTGGACACCCTGCATACCCGGTTTGGAGCTGTACAGGATCTTTCAGTCCTTGAGGTTGATGGTCGGGTGTTCGTGGTGGCTGGGGGCGGGGATGATGGGATCACGCTGTTTACAATGACGCCGGACGGGCAGCTCATCCATATGGATAGTTTTGCTGATACCCTGGACAGTGGATTGCAAAATGTCCAAACGATCAGCGTTGCGCATATGGGGGATGAGCTGCAGATATTTGTATCATCTCAACAGGATGCAGGGCTCACTCAGTTGAGCGTATCGATTGCCGACCTTGGAATTGTTGTCGAAGGCTTCGGTACAGTAACCGGTACCGCGCAGGACGACATGCTAAAAGGCGGTGTACTGGACACTATTCTGGACGGCGGAGCAGGGGACGATATGCTGATTACGGGCACTAGTTCCACGACCATGACGGGTGGTGCTGGCGCGGACATCTTTGTGATCCGTCAAACAAGTGGCCCGACTGTGATCACGGACTTTCAGGCCGGCACCGATCGTTTGGATCTGACCGATTATCCATTTCTGCGCACCCCAGCGCAGTTGGATTTCACTTCCACCGCTCAAGGCGCCCAAATCGCTTATCGCGACGAAACGATAGAACTTGTTTCAGCTAATGGCACGTCCCTGACAACTGAGCAGGTATTCGGCGCAGGGTTTGGTGGTCCCGATCATATTCCTGTCAATCTGGGTAGCGGGCCGGATAACAACTCATCAGACGGGGTAGCTGGTGGGTTCACGCTGAATTCGACGACTCCAAACGCAGCGTTGGGAAATGCTGAAATCCGGTTCACCCCAGACGGAGGGTCTGCAATTGTTGCGCAGGCAAATGCACAAGGTGAATTTGATCTGGATCTACCAGACGGCGCGTTTTCCGGCCAATTGGACATCATCAAATCGTATTCAACGGCAAGCAGCGAGATAACAGCGCTGGATGCATTGCAGGTTTTGCGCATGTCGGTTGGCCTTGATCCGACATGGGGTCCGGCAACGGCCGAAAATTACATTGCGGCCGATATCACCCGGGATGGATCGGTAAACGCGTTGGATGCGCTGGCAATTCTTCAGGTTGCGGTTGGCCAGCCTTCTGAGCACAACGCTGAGTGGGTTTTTCTGGATGCAAATGCGGATCTATCCGAAATTTCACGCAGCAACGTCACCTACGAAACCGGAGCAGAGGTCACAATTGTTGATAGTGATCTGTCGGTCGACATGACCTCAATACTGCTTGGCAATATCGAGGCAGTTTGAATGCGACTGCGTGACCGGTGCTATTCTCGAAACGCGCGGTAGAAGTAATCTGCCAATGGTTTGACCAGGTAAGAAAGCGGAGTGCGTTCATCAGTTTTGATCATGGCTTCGACAGGCATACCTGGCAACAGTTCCTGACCATTCAAACGGTCCAGTTGTCCTTCGTCAGGCACAACTTCAGCACGGTAGAAGGTAAAGCCGCTTGTCTCATCTGTGAATGAATCTGCTGATACATTGATCACACGGCCATTCAGCTCAGGCGTGTCGCGTTGATTGAATGCGGGAAAGCGCAGGGCGACTTCCTGCCCGCGATGTAACTGATCCACATGCAACGCATCCACCCGTGCTGCGACCAACAAGGGCGTATCCTGCGGCACTACATACATCATCGGCTCACCCGGCTGGATCACAGACTGGATGGCAAAAACCTGACTGTCGTAAACTGTGCCAGCGACGGGTGCACGGATGTCTAGACGCGACAAACGCTCGGAAAGGGAAAGACGACGTTCTGCCAGTTCTACAACGCGAGACTGCACATCCCGAAGCTCGGTGATGGCTTCTTCGCGCCGCGTGGCCTGCAATTCAACAATTTGAATCTCGGTCGTGGCGATCTGGCCTGTCAGTCGCGCAACTGTGGATTCGAGGCTGCCGATTTGCCCTGTTAGATTCGCCTCTTCCCGCTGCAATGCAGAAACGCGGCTGGCCTGAGTCAGGCCGCGATCAAGCAAACCTTGCTGATCTTCGAGCTCCGTTCTGATCAATTCGACCTGAGTATTCAGTGACGCCAATTGCGCCTGCGTCCCCTCAATCTCGTTCTGGATCTGTATCTTCTGTTTCCCAAGCTGGTCGATCTGCTGGGTCAGCGTTTCCAACCTGGCGTTGAACAGACGTTGTTGGCCTTCCAACAGATCGTCGTCGATCGATTCGCGGGTTTTGAGCTCTTGCAGATTTTGCTTTAACGTATCTGCGTTCGCACCATCCCGTTCAGCCTCTAGCCGGGTCTTTCGGGCAAGTAACTCAAATAGCTGAGATTCCACGATCGTTTGCTCCGAGGCCAAAAACGTATCGTCAAGCCGCAGCATCATGTCCCCACGCGCCACTGCGTCACCGTCACGTACGAATATCTCGCCTACAACGCCACCATCGGGGTGTTCGATGACCTGACGATTGCTCTGAACTTCGATCACACCTTGCGAGATAATAGCACCGGCCAGCTCAGTGCGGACGCTCCATAATCCCAGTCCCAGGATCAAAACTGCCAGAGCCAAAAGGCCGACAAAAGCGGGCGCTTTAATACTCCAAACGGGACGTGAACTCTTGTCTGCCATTATTCACCCACCTTGTTCAGGTGCCTTTTGATAACGTTGGCATTTTGGACCATCGTGTTCAAAACTTCATCGCGCCCACCGGATTTGACGATCTGGCCCTTCTCGACAACGACAAGATCGTCGCATTCCGAGATCGCCTGAGGCCGGTGCGTCATGATGATCGTGGATTTGCCCGCGCTCTTGAGCTCGCGGACCGCGTTGTTCAGGGCGAGGGTTCCGTCTGCATCCAAGGCCGAGTTTGGCTCATCCAGAATCAACAATACCGGATTGCCATATAGAGCGCGCGCCAATGCAATCCGCTGTTTCTGCCCACCGGAAAGCTGGCTGTCATTGCCCTCAAGGAAGGTGTCGTATCCTTTCTCAAGCCCCAGAATCAGCTCATGTGCATTGGCTGTTTTCGCCGCTGCAACAACCGCTTCGGGATCAGGGGTTTGTGACATCCGGGCGATGTTTTCAGCAACCGTTCCGTTGAACAGCGTCACTTGCTGGGGCAAATAGCCAATATGTTGCCCAAGATCATCAGGGTCGTATTGATCAAGTGTAGCGCCGGCCAAACGAATTTCCCCTGCCGCCGGTTGCCAAAGGCCCAACAACGCTTTGGCTAGGGTCGTTTTGCCAGACCCACTTTTACCAATCACACCTAGAGCTGTGCCGGGGCGCAACTCAAGTGCCGCATTCCGTAGTGTCGGTGTCTTCGCGCCCGGAGGGATCACCGTCAGGCCCTTTGCGACAAGATGTGCTTTGGGAACGGGCAATTTGGTGCGCGACGCCTCGGGGGGCGTTGAATCAAGAAATGTGTTCAGGTTAATCCATGCCGTGCGCGCGCGTTCGATCATCGACCATTGACCCACCGCCATTTCGACCGGAGCCAAAGCGCGACCTAGAAGGATCGTGCCAGCAATCATAGCACCGGGCGTCATTTCGTTGCGCAGAACCAGCAACGCGCCAAGCGCCAGCATGGCGGATTGCAAAAACAGCCGCAGAGACTTAGTCAACGAAGTAAAGCTGCCGGTCCAGTCGCTTGCGGATATGGATTGAGAAAGCGCCTCGGTGCGTTGGTTCAACCAGCGTTTTGAGACATCTTCCTGCATGCCCTGAGATCTGACGACCTCGGCAGCTTGTCTGGCGTGTTCAGAAAATGCATTTGCTTTGGCAGAGGCGATTTGAGCATCTGCCACTTTGCGATGGGTCAACGCTTGGTTTAGTAGGGCGATAACAACCAGAAGCGTTCCGCCTGCGACGGCCAACCAGCCTAGCAACGGGTGGAACAGGAAAATTGCAGCCACAAAGATTGGAGTCCAAGGGATGTCCATTACCGCCAACAAAACGGGCGAGGCACATAATGCACGGATCGATTCTAGATCTCGCAATGCAGTCGCAGGTGCTGATCGAACCTGTGGGAACAATGCGCGTCGCATGGTCCCTTCAAACACGCGTTCATCGAGTGCTGATTGAAATCGCGCTCCGAACCGAGCCACAATTCGGCCGCGCGCATAGTCCAACATCGCCATCAGCGCATAAAGCAGCGCGACAAGCAGAAATAGCGCTGATAAAGTCTCGACCGAGCGTGACCCAAGGACCCGATCATACACTTGCAGCATGAACAGCGGTCCGGTCAGCATAAGCAGATTGACAAAAACGCTGAAAATGAAGGCAAGCGCCAGGAAACTGTTCCCCTGATTACGCACCTTTCGCAGCTCATGGCGCTGAGGCGGGGTGTTGCGGTTTTTCAAGCTCACGCGTTTTGGCCCTTGATTGCTCACAATTGGAACTCGTCAACAGCCAATCTTCCTGTACCCGAAGGCGGCCTGACATTTCCCGTAACTATATCTGCCTACCTGCACCGGAACAACGCGCGTTTCAGGCGCCGCCAGTTGTTTAGGCGGTGTTCGTACCTATGAATTGATTGGAATGGCAGGAAAGTGCCGACATTTTTGCCTTGCGGGTCCAATACTCAGCGCATTCATCCAGCGCTTAGGACACCGTCAAACCATTCAGAGTTTTGGTCCCGCGTAAGCGGTCATACGAGCGACAGCCGTTCCTAAGTACCATCCGCCAGGTGTTCCTGCCCTGCTCGGCAAAGCCGGTCACGATTTCATTTAAGCACGAACAATATTTTGCTCAGAGGTACGGTATTTACCGCGGGTGTCAATGAGGAGTTTCGAGTGTTTTTTGATCAACTCATAATCAAAGGCATCGTGATTGGTCGCCAGAATAACTGCATCCTGCTCCGACAGAACCTCAGGGGTAAGGGTCTCAGATGACAATTCGAAGAAGTGTTCCCGCATCGTGGGAAACTCGGGCACATGGGGGTCCGAGTAGCTGAGGTCTCCGCCATTGTCTCGGATCAGCTCCATCAAGCTGACAGAAGGGCTCTCACGCATGTCGTCGACATTTTTTTTGTACGCGATGCCCAAAACCATAATTTTACTGCCACGAATCGCTTTGCTGCGATCATTCAGCGCATTGGCGAGTTTGCCAAACACATATTCCGGCATCGCCGTGTTCACTTCACCGGCCAATTCGATGAAGCGTGTGTTGATGCCGTATTCACGTGCTTTCCAGGTCAGGTAAAATGGATCGATAGGGATGCAGTGCCCTCCAAGTCCCGGACCCGGATAGTAAGGCGTGAACCCGAAGGGTTTGGTCGCGGCCGCGTCGATGACCTCAAAAATATCGATCCCCATGCGGTCAGCAACGATTTTCATCTCGTTCACGAGGCCAATGTTTACCGCCCGGTGGATATTTTCCAGAAGCTTTGTCATCTCGGCAGTTTCAGTCGAGCTGACTGGTACGAGTTTATCAATTGCGTGTTCATAAAGCGCGATACCCGCTTTCAGGCAGGCGCCTGTATGCCCGCCGACAACCTTTGGAATGGTATTGGTGGTAAAATCCGGGTTGGCTGGGTCTTCCCGTTCAGGTGAGTAGACCGCAAAAATATCCTCGCCGACCTTGAGGCCGTTCTTCTCAAGCCGAGGCAAAACTTCTTCTTTGGTTGTGCCTGGATAAGTTGTGCTTTCCAGCGCAATAACCTGACCCGGACGCAAATGATCTGATATTTGGTCACACGTATCGGTGACAAAGCTCAGATCTGGCTCGCGATATTTGTTGAGTGGAGTTGGTACACACAACATAATGCCATCCGCCTCAGCGATGCGCGAGAAATCTGTAGTGGCCTCGAATCCACTTTTTCGCGCCTCTGCAATGCGGTCATCGTCGATATGCTCAATTGAGCTGTGACCGGAGTTTAAATTCTGCACCTTTGTGGTATCCAGGTCGAAGCCAATGACCCGGTATCCAATTTCGGTATATCTGAGGGCCAGGGGTTGTCCGACATATCCCAGTCCAACAATCCCGATCACAGCCTGCTTCGCAGTAAGCTTTTGTAGCAGGTTGTTTAGTGATGTCTGTGTCATGATAAAATCGCTCTTTATCTAAGTCTGCGCAGGATAGTCAGAGGGGCCCCAAATACGAAGTCGCGTCTCTACTAGTTGCTTTGTTGAAAAAGGCAATGGGTATTTGGGTCGCAAACAGATTTGGCGATTGTAATCTCGCTAGGCACAGAAGCGTTTGATTCCCCTATTGGGAAATGAACGGCAGTTGGGCTCAGTGCTCATAGCCAATAGATGACGGTTGCGGCGAGCGCGATTGCCGATAGGAAGACTTTGGGGCAGCGATCGTATCGGGTTGCTACACGCCTCCAATTCTTGAGCCTGCCGAACATGATCTCGATCCGGGTGCGCCGCTATTATCTTCACATGTCGTATTTGTCCGCAGTTATTCACTGGTTTCAACCGGGGGTACAGGCCCGTATCCCTTTGTCTTTCAACGCTTCTCGAAACCAATCAGCGTCACAACCTCGGCCCCCGAGCGGTAGTCGACATCTGGCAGGCTGCTCAGCAAAGCCCGCGCACCATCATGGTCGCTGACTTGACCGGCAGCAACAGAGAGGTTTAGCGGACGCACCTGGCTGTCGCAGATGGCGTGCAGCTTAGTATTCAAGCCGCGCTTCGTGCGATCGATCAGATCACCACACCCCCTTTTTGACGCCCAAACTGTACGCCGTTCGGTGGGTTTCAAGTAGGTCGCGTCGATCATAACAATCTTCTCCTCGCCGCGCTCAGCGGCCAAATCGTTCATCATCTGTGAAAAGATACCCTTACCGCTCCACCGTTACCAACGGTTGTACAGGGTCTTGTCTGGCCGTATTCCGAAGGCGCGCACCGCCAGCGTAACTCATTGCGGTTGATGAAAATAATTCCAGTTAGGACGCGCCAATCATCGACGCGAGGTTTGCCAAGGAGCTTTGGGACATAGGGCTCGAGACGCGCCATCCGCGCGTCGTTCAACCAGAAGAGATCAGACATATTCACCATTCGTTTTGTGAACAGTGAATCAGGCCGCAAGGCGGAAATCAATGGGTCCTGACCCTAGGCATTAGCAGAAGTACTAAACGAGTAGATTTCCCATCCACAGTCTTTCAGTAATGTTCCGTCGAAACTCGCGCAGTCGCCTGATATTGAATTTTGCCTTAGAGTTTTCTTGCGATGTAAAAATATGCAAAATACCTTTTTCGGATAAAATGGAGCTGCGCGATAGATTGAGGGAACTCAACATTTTTTTTTGCATATTTACTCTTCAGATCTTCATTTTTTTGAAGATTGTTTCCGGAATAAGGGTGATGATCATCATGATCAGCCTCCAAATCGAACGAACATAAATCACGTTGCGTCCTTTGATCAGTGCGCGAGAAATGGCTTCTGCTACTTCTTCTGGCGCCGCAGTAAGACGTGCAGGCAGGTCCATGCCCTCTGTCATTCGCGTGGCCACAAAGCCTGGCAGAACCGTAAGAACATGGATATTCCGACGAGCCATGCGGTTACGCAGACCGGAAAGGAAGGCCGTGAATCCGGCTTTGGCCGAGCCGTAGACATAGTTGGTGGCACGCCCGCGCAAACCTGCAACAGAGCTGATACCAACGATTTTGCCCGAACCGCGTTGATCGAAGCGATTTGCCAAGACAGCCAGAATGCTGGCGGGCCCTTCATAGTTGGATCGCATGACTGTCACTGCAGCATCCACATCTTGTTCATTCTCTACTTGGTCACCCATTAGTCCAACCGCACAAACGGCGATCTGGGGGAGCTCGGGTAGATCGTCGACAAAACTTGCGTGAGTTTCTAATGCAAGAGCGTCAAAGGCGTGAAGAGTGACCTGTACATTATAACGCAAAAGCAAATCCTTCTGTGCCGCTTCAAATTGTGCGGGATCTCGCAGTGCGAGCTGTATTGGATGACCGCTTTTTGCGAATTCGTGGGCTATCGCAAGACCAATGTCGGATCGTGCCCCCAAGATCAGCACTGCACCTTTGCTCATATTTTGAGCCTTTCTGATTGTTTTGAACGAAAACTGCTGCTTAGCCCGGCTTCATCGCGGTGGGCGGCGAAAGCAGCGGCGCGTGGATCAGAACGGTGCAAAGTATCGGCGGGCATTCGGCTGTCTTTAGCCAGATAGAACCGGCCGCCATGGTCCATCGTGATTTGGTCGAGCCGCAACATCAGCGAAAGCGTTCGCTGGTTTACCGGGAAATCGAGAGCCAATGTGTAGCCTAGCATTGGGAAAGAAAATGCGCTGTCTTGCTGGCCGAACCGCTTTAGCACCGCCAAGAAAGATCCGGCCCCGGCGGCGGATGTGGCTTGAAGTAGCGCAGTCAGGCCGCGCTTGGAGTGCTCCAGAGGTAGCGCACATTGGAATTGCATTAGTCCTTTGCGCCCATAGATCTTGTTCCAGCCGAGGATAGCATCGAGTGGATAAAAATAATTGTCCCAATCCACCAGTGTTTCGCCACGTTCGCGAGAGCCATTCCAATAGTAGAGCCCATTGAACCCTCGCACAGACAGTCTGTTTAAAAATCCTTGCGGAAAGTCGAACGGAATGGACAATTTCCTTTTCGTTGGAGTTTCGAAAGGATACCTCAACTTGTCCCCTGATAAATCGGCGCGCGTGGCGTGCTCCCCCAGCATCAAAAGAGAACGACCGAGTTTGTCATCCCGGCTTAGGCAGTCGATCCACGCTACCGAATATGTTGCGTCCTGAGTTGCTTCAAATGCATCAAGCGCTGCATCTAGATTTGGCAACGGTCGCAAGGTTTGACGTATCCAGGCGCTTTCGACTGGGCGTAGACGAAGAGCTGCGCGCAAGATGATACCCGTAAGCCCCATTCCACCGGTGGTCCAGTTGAACAAATCTGCATTTTCCTGCGGCGAACAGCGCTCTATCCTACCTGTTGGTGTGACGACATCAAGCCAGTCCACAAACGCGCCAATACTGCCCTCTTTGTGGTGGTTCTTCCCATGCACGTCCGCAGCGATCATGCCTCCGAGCGTGACAAATTTCGTCCCCGGTGTCACAGAAGGAAACCAACCTCGTGGAAGGAATGTTGATATCACATCAGCCAGCAATACACCCGCCTCGGCGACTAGAATGCCAGCTGACGCATCAAATGAGAGCATCCGATTGAAATGACGCATCGAAACGGTCTTATTCGATCCAATGGCGCTGTCCCCATAGGCACGGCCATTTCCACGGGCAATGACGGCATGCTCGGATACCAATGCAGACAATGCCGCCTCGTTCCGCGGAGCCTCGGAAGTGCCCTGGTAGACGGGAAATCTGCCCCATCCTTCAAGCGTCATGCTGGTTTCGCTCTCTGCGAGTCTGTGAAGACAAATCGGCGATCTAAATGGTATTTAACCACATAACCAATTGTCAGGCCGATGATCGCTCCGATTTCTCTCATCAAGTTGGATTTCCAGATCACCCAGAACGTGGTTTCTGTTGCCCAGAAAATCAATGTCGTGACAATTCCCATGGTGGTATAGAGAGTAAATTTCCGACTGTGCGCGCGGATGCTGCGTGATGTATCGGCGAAGATCCAGCGCTTGTCTAGGAAGTACTTGATTAGAAGCCCCACAAACGTGCCGCAAAAGACAGCAGATGCAAATCCCCAGGTTGACGAATTGATCGACAGTACCAAGCGCTGCATTCCCAAATTGGCTATGGTCGCCAAGACTGCGAAGACCGTATACCGAAATACTAGGACCTCCACACTCACAATACTGTGCCTCCGATAACAAAGCTAACCATCAGGATAACGCAAATCTGGCTTGTGCGGTCACGCGCTGCAAAAACAACTGGATCATCGTGCATTTGTCCTCGATGCGTTAGCATCGCTATCCGTGATATCCAATAAAATAAGATGCCGCAAATCGCTCCCAAAACTAGGGGTTTGGAGTAGAGAACCATCACGGAAGGAGAATTTATATAGAGTGCCATCACCAATATCGAAACGTAGCCGGAGGCAACTGACATCATTGAGACTACAGGCAAATCTTCGACCTGGTACCCCCTGCCTTCAGCCTTCAACTTGCCACGCGCTGCATTGTCGATTAGTTCGGCCTGCCGCTTGACGGCAGCCAATGAAAAAAAGAAGAATGAAGAAAATACTAGGAGCCATACCGATAGCGGAATGCCTGTGGCCACAGCCCCTGCGGTGATCCTCATCGTATACAGGGCGGCCAGCGTACAAATATCGATGATCATACGGCGCTTCAGCGATAGCGAATATGCCGTTGTAATGATGAAGTACACTGCCATAACAAATACAAAGGGCCAACCCAGGAGCGTGGCTATTCCCGTTCCTGCCCCCATAAGCACCACGAGCATCAGCGCGCCATGCGAAATGGGTAACGCACCTGATGCAAACGGTCTTTCTCGTTTACGCGGATGGGCTCGATCTGCGCGTAGATCCAGAAGGTCGTTCGTCACATACACGCTTGATGCGATTAGTGAAAACGCAACGAAAGCCCCGAGGCTATGTAATATTGCAGAAGCCGAAAAATCATGTGCCGCAAAGGCTGGTAAGAAAACGAGAATATTCTTCAGCCATTGATGTGGCCGGATCGCCCGTAGGTAAGAGCTAAAGCTAGTTTGACTAGTTTGGAGGTGTTCAACACGCGTATCAATCGAGTCGACGACTTTGCGCAGAGACGGTGAGACATTCACCGTGACTGCTTGGCTGGAATGTTCCCAGATGGGCAAATCCGCTGTCGCATCACCCATATAGGCATAACGCCCCGAACCGAAATGCTCCTCCAAGAAAGCGGCCTTGTTAGCCCCTTTGAGGTTCTGCTTTCCATTTGAGCCATATACTTCGTCGAAGATATTAAGATACTTCGCGATGCAATCGGCAATTTTTTGATCGCTAGCAGTAACCAGGGCGGTTCGCCCTCCCGCTCTACGCCAACTCTCGATATATTCAATGACCTTCAAATCATAGGGGAGGGTTGACGAGTCGATATCTGCGTGCGCGGCCAGTTCGCGTTTTAGAGCTGATCTGCCCGCGCCCAACGCCTTTATTGCGCGAAACGGTGTGCGCCAGTTTGACGAGAAAGCTGCCCAGAAACTTTCGTGCAGCATATCTGATCTGAGCAGGGTGCCGTCGAGATCAACCACCAATGTGTCTGGAGATGTGGTTTGCCGGTTTAACATAATACAGTCTTGCTCCAGACAGCATGAGGTTTCACGTTTGAAATCAACTCCTTGAAATCGGCAAAATATATTTGATTCAAGCCCGTGCAGCTATTTGCGATAATGAGGTGGGGGTGATTTATATGCATTGCTAATCTCTGGCCAATTTGACGCTACAATGCGTAGGTGCCACTCGGGTTGCTTCTTCTGGCACCGGTTTATTGCAAAGCATCCGGTAGCTTCTTCTAGCTGGCAAAGTTACAAGCGCGTAGGCTCAGGTGTACTAATTTAACAAGTATCTTAGGCAATAATAAAATACTAGCAAGATAACTCCTCAAAGCTGTCTAAGTATCATTTGTGCGTCTAAGCTAAGCTCCCGCGGTGTCGCGAGAAACATCGCATTTGACGCATGTATCAGCCAATAAAATTGGATCCGAAATCGGGCCCGAGTGAAGAATATGGCATATGGAAGCGCTACACCGACACAGAGTACCAGAAACAAGTACTCTATGCGTGGAAACGGGATTCGTCGTCGCATGGCCAAAAGGGCTGTTAGTGGTAGTATCAGGTTTATATAGCTGACAGCAGGATCGCCTCACGCGTATCAATTCTAGTGTCACGATGCATCGATTTTGTTAGCACTGTATATTTAGCAGCTCGGATAGCTGAGCTTTGATATGAGCGGTCCTTTCGACGCTCTGTAGCCGATGGAAACTTAGGAACGAGAAAGGCATCTTCGCGCGGATGATGGCTGGGCTCGCTGCCGAACACTGCAAGCAAAAGACTGTTATGATCGTGCAATCCATCCGAAATTGCACCATACCGCGACGAGTATGGCTGCCAAAATGGGATGTGGTCGTCTGATTGGTCAAATTAAGGGCGGTATGAACACCAAGCTGCGTGCGATCTGCGATAGCTAGTGGCTACCGGTCAATCTGCTTGTCACCGCCGGACAATTCAGCGACGACGTTGGTGCACACTCGCTGCTTGGCAGCTTTCCTAATTCGAATGGCAGTTCGGGGATCGCGGCTACGATGCTGACTGGACCCGAGAAGCGTTGTGAGACGAGGGGGCACGTGCCTGCATTTCGGGTCGAAAGCAACGCAAGACCCCAGTCAAATATGCCAAAACGCAGATACGAGCGGTGAAACCGCATCGAGATCGTGTTCGGCGGGCTAAAGGGCTGCAGGCGCTTGGCGACGCGCTTCAAGCGCTGTCCAGAGGTCTGTCCCTTTACCATTGCTCTCGTGGCGGCCGTCATCTGTTGGTTATGAAGGTTGACCCTACTGTTAAGTTAATCTGAACCCGCGTCAGTAAATCAGTCACGAGATATCACGTGGAATTTATACTGGCCGTGTGTTAGCGCGGTTTTAGGCAATTATTTATTTGGAGCTACCGTGAAAATCGCAGTTGTAGTTGGCGCGCGCCCTCAGTTTATTAAATTGGCTCCGGTGAGCAGAGCACTTCGTTCCATGCCGGGAGTAACAGAGGTGCTGATTCACACAGGACAGCACTATGACGATTCGATGTCTAAGATTTTTTTCGACGAACTAGAAATTGCAAAACCCGACATCAACCTATCGGTGAACTCAGGCAGTCATGGTGCCATGACAGGACTGATGATGCAGAAACTTGAACCCGTCATTCAAGAACATGAACCAGATGCGCTCCTTGTTTTTGGAGATACGAATTCAACATTGGCTGGTGCATTGGTCGCCTCAAAACTTCATATCCCGGTGGCGCACGTAGAGGCCGGGCTGCGCTCATTTAATCGAAAGATGCCCGAAGAAACGAACCGAGTTCTAACGGATCACGTTTCCGACCTTCTGTTCACGACTTCCAGCGACGCTGTGGAAAATCTGCGAAGAGAAAGCATTTCGGAGAGCAAAATTTTTGAAGTCGGTGACGTGATGTTCGACGCAGCACTACACTTCGGTGAAAAGGCCAAGCAGAAATCAACAATTTTGGCTGACATTGGGTTAGACGCAAACGGATTCATACTTGCGACGATCCATAGAGCTGAAAATACGGATTCGCCAGAAACGTTAACAAACATTGTTGATGGTCTGGAGGCGGTTGCAAATCAACATCCGGTTGTCTTGCCATTGCATCCACGTACTGCCGCAAGGATAAAAGGAATCGGTCGTAAATTCGAACATGTCCAAACGATAGACCCAGTCGGTTACTTGGATATGGTCGCTCTAGAAAGCAATGCGGTGCTGGTTGCTACGGACTCTGGCGGAGTGCAGAAAGAAGCGTATTTCTACGGCGTCCCTTGCGTAACTCTTAGAACGGAAACAGAATGGGTTGAGCTTGTTGAAAGCGGCTGGAATCGTATCGTATCGCCCATAGAAGGGGATATCGAGGATGGTATGCTAAGTGCGATAGGGACTAGCGGAAATCAGATAGAAATCTATGGTGATGGAACCGCTTCGCAACAAATCGCACAGATACTAGCCGCGCGAGTTTAAATACCTTCATAGAGCGCCGCCAACTTCTTGGCTTGCGCAGGCCAGCTGTAGGTCTCCCAAAGCTTCCTTCTGTTGTCGACGCTTAACGTAAAGCGTTCGGGATGGTCCAAGACATCCCGAATAGCTTCAGCAATGCTCTGAGGATCTGTTTCGTCCATTGCTCGTCCGAAACCGAGAGACTCCGCAAACCGACGCATCTCTGGAAGATCTGAAACACATATTGGTACGCCAGCAAATGCGGCTTCAAAAAGCTTGTTAGGCATTGCGTAGCGGTGATTGAGCGATACGTTCTGAAACGGGCATATAGCGAGGTCTGCTGTACTAATTGCGACTGGTACATCTGGAGCTGCCACAGGTGGAAGCAAGGTAACTCGATCATCCACACCTAGGTCATGAGCGACACTCATGAACCACTTGTCGTTTCGGAGGTGCCGTGGGCCCATCGAAGCTAACTTGACTTCGGGAAGATGAACCAAAGCCTCAAGAACTTTATCTAACCCACGATGTGACATTTGAATGCCACCAGTAAAAATAATCAAGGGCGCCCCGTCAGCAACGTTTGCCTGAGCACGGATAGAAAGCTGATCCAACGCCTTTTCTTTACGACTATCCATGTAGTCGACATCTATCTCTGGAGCATTGAGGATAAGTGTCGGACTATCTTTGAAGCGTTTGGCATACAAATCTGCGATGGACGACGATACGGTGATCATATAATCGACGAAGGGGAGGCAATCGTCTTCTAGGTTTTCTGCAAAGTTCGATCCATTCGACGGATTCTTTGTAGCGCGCGCGGGCTCATACTCATGGGCGTCATAAACAAGTTTTGCGTTGAACTGCCTGGCAAGTACGACGCCTGCAGGGAGACAATATATATCATGAGCGTGGATGACATCAGGGACCTCATCAAATTTAAGGTGGCAAAGGTTTTCTGCGTAAATCAATGATTCCAACTGATAGAGTTTAAAGAAATTTTCTCTGACTTTTCGGGCCATCAACATAAATGACTTGAGGTTTTTCGGGCCTTTTCCAAATCCAAGTCCAAGCCGTGTTTTCCAAAGCAGCCGCTTGTGTACGAGTTTTCTAGCCCGCCTTTCATCACCGCCGAAGTTTTTGTAGTACATCGGGTCAAGCTTTTGGACGTCTTCGTCCGTCAGAAAAGTCTTCAACCAGGTTTTCAAAGAATTCAGCTGAATAGCGGATTCGACATACGGTACGACACGTTGCTCGACTTGAGCGGACGTGCGCTCCATAAACGAGAAACGTTCAAGCAATTTTTCAGTGATGTTCTCACAAGACTGCCAGTTGAATCGAGTGATCCGAATGCCATCGATGCTGTCTTCTTGCGGCAAGCCCCCTGGCCAGTCGCAGAAGATATGTACGTTATGGCCCGCTGCTTGAAGCGCGCGCGCTTCTTTGAGAACACGCGCATCCGCCGTTATCTCGTGGTAGGTAAGACAGAATACGGTTTTTTGAGATTTGGGGCGGGTGTCTGACATCGGTCGAAGATCAATCTAGCTCTGACAATTCCGAACCGCTCTAACAGAGGTTGATCGGGGTTTCCAGCTTGATTGGCGATGCTTGAAATGCCTTCCTCTATTGACTTCCCAAAGAATTTCTTGGAAGCGCTGTAGCACAATTTGAGCACTTGGGACGCACCGAATGAGCAACTTTGCATTAATAGGAACCGCAGGATACATCGCGCCGCGCCACATGAAGGCGATAACGGATACCGGAAACACGTTGTTGGCTGCTCTGGACACAAGCGATTCCGTTGGGATTATCGATAGCCACTTCCCCGATGCACATTTTTTCACAGAGTTTGAGCGTTTTGATCGCTATGTTGACATGTTACGTCGCAGCGAAGCGGGCAAAATTGATTATGTCTCGATCTGCTCGCCGAATTACCTCCATGACAGCCACATGCGGTTTGCATTGCGTTCTGGCGCCGATGCGATCTGTGAGAAGCCGCTGGTGTTGAACCCAGAGGATATCGATGGCCTGGAAGCGATCGAACAGGCGACCGGACAGACCGTAAACACGATCCTGCAGTTGCGCGTACATCCCTCGATCATTGCTCTTAGGGACAAGATTCGAAACAGCCCCAAGGATACCAAGTACGAGGTCGATCTGACTTATATCACGTCCCGTGGACGTTGGTATCTGGAGAGCTGGAAAGGGGATGTCCGCAAATCTGGCGGTATTGCCACCAACATCGGCGTGCATTTCTTTGACATGCTGCACTTCCTCTTCGGAGACCTTCAGGCGAACCATGTGCATCTCAATGCCCCGACCAAGGCCGCGGGCTATCTTGAGTTTGAACACGCCCGGTGCCGTTGGTTCTTGTCGCTGGACGTAAATGACGTTCCGGCAGAGGCGCGAGAAACCGGAGCCAGAACCTATCGCTCCATCACTATTGATGGGGAAGAGATCGAATTCTCGGGCGGATTTGCCGACTTGCACACGCGAAGCTACGAAGAGATTCTGAACGGGAACGGGTTTGGATTGAATGAAAACCGGCCTGCAATTGCGATGGTCAGCCATATCCGCAACGCCTCGATCGAAGCAAGCAAAGGTGAGCAGCATCCGAAGCTGATGAGCGGCACGGTACTCTGATCAAACGGATCGTCTGCATGTTGTCCCACCACCCATGACGTTTTTGGCACTGGGCAATACACGGAAACGGTCCGCCCAGTTATTAGTACTGCGGTAATCCGTGCCAAACAGACCCGGTGTATTAAGTCTTTGCCGACGAATAGACATGGTCGAGCGGTGCCGGATTATGTATGGGAAACTGCAGAGGTACAGCTTGCAGAAATTCCTCAAGAACCAATAGGGCGTTTTAGCGATGCAATTTATTGACCTGGCGGAACAACAGAAACGTATCAAGGATCAGCTTGATGCTGGCATTGCCAATGTGTTGGCGCATGGAAAGTACATTCTTGGCCCAGAAGTGGCTGAACTAGAGGCACGGCTGACTGCCTTTACGGGAGCTAAACATTGCATCACTTGCGCCAATGGAACGGATGCATTGCAAATTGCCTTGATGGCGCTTGAGGTCGGGCCGGGGGATGAGGTCATCACGCCCGGATTTTCATATATCGCCACGGCTGAAGCCGTCAGATTGCTGGGCGCAAAGCCGGTTTATGTCGATATTGACCAGACTAGTTATAACCTTGATCCCAACAAGCTTGACGCTGCGATCACACCCCGGACAAAGGCAATTATACCGGTGTCGCTGTATGGCCAACCTGCTGATTTCGAACGAATTAACGAGGTGGCTGTGGCAAACGGCCTACCTGTCATAGAGGATGCCGCACAGAGCTTCGGCGGATCGCTGCGTGGCAAACGGTCAGGAAACCTGTCAACGATTTCCTGCACCAGCTTTTTCCCATCGAAACCCCTTGGTTGCTACGGCGATGGTGGTGCGATCTTCACCTCGGACGATGATCTGAGCATTATTCTTCGCCAGATTGCCCGGCACGGGCAGGACCGGCGTTATCACCATATCAGGGTTGGCGTTAACAGCCGTCTGGACACGTTGCAGGCTGCGATCCTGCTGTGCAAGCTGGATATTTTCGAGGATGAACTGGTCCTGCGGGACACCGTCGCGGACCGTTACAAAGTGCTACTGAAGGAAACCAATATCGCCGCTCCGACGCTGATGGAGGGGGCGACCACCGCCTGGGCGCAGTACACGATACGCGTGGACAATCGTGAGGATGTGCAAGCTAAGCTCAAAGACGCCGGGGTTCCGACCGCTGTGCATTATCCACTGCCGTTGAACAAGCAACCAGCTGTTTCTGACCCAAATGCCGACTTGCCTGTTGGCGATCAGGCCGCCGCAACAGTGATTAGCCTGCCGATGCACCCGTATCTGCAGGAGAATTCGCAAGAGCAGATAATCGAGGCACTGAAAAAAGCGATCTGATCGCGCTGACGGTTTAATCGGTGCTGTCGCCGGCGAATTCAGGTTTAGGCAGGTTCTATTTACCGTAATATACGCGATACCAGTCCACGAAGGCCTGAATGCCGTCCTTGATTTCGGTTTTTGGGCGATAACCGGTCAGGCGGTGCAGCAGATCGGCATTGGCCCAAGTTGCAGGCACATCGCCCAACTGCATCTCCATATAGTTTCGGATCGCGGGTTTGCCGAGGCTTTCTTCGATGGCGTCGATGAAATCCAACAAACGCACTTTGTCTGAATTTCCAATGTTCACTATGCGATAGGGAGCGACCGGGCTCAGGCTGTCACCTTCGGCGATGTCTTCGGGGGCTTTGGGGCGAACAGGCACAACGTCGATCAGCAGAGAGATTGCGCGCACCAGGTCATCCACATATGTGAAATCACGATACATGTCGCCGTGGTTGTAGATGTCTATCGGGCGGTCGTTGAGGATTGCATCGGTAAATTTGAAGAATGCAAGATCAGGGCGTCCCCACGGGCCATAAACCGTAAAAAACCGGAACATGGTTGTCGGTATATCCCAAAGATGGGCATAGGAATGCCCCATCGCTTCATTTGCCTTTTTGGTGGCTGCGTACATAGTGAGTTGATGATCTGCTTTTTCGCACTCGTCGAAGGGCATGTCAGGATTTGCCCCGTAGATCGACGAAGTCGAAGCCATCAGCAGATGCCGCACTTTGTGCCGCCGCGCAGCTTCCATCACGTTGAACGTCCCGACAACATTGCTTTCGACATAGGCGCGCGGGTTTTCCAGGCTATATCGGACGCCAGCTTGCGCTGCGAGATGGATGATCACGTCCGGTTCAAAAGCATCAGCGATCTGGTCGAACTTGGCGGTATCTTCCAGCATCCCTTCCTCGCATGAAAAATTTGGGTTCTCCAGCAACAGCGCATGTCGGCTCTGTTTGAGGCGGACATCGTAGTAATCAGTCATCCCGTCAAAGCCGTGAACCCGGCAACCGTTTTCAAGCAAAAGCTTGGCAAGATGAAAACCTATAAATCCGGCAGTACCTGTGATCAGAACCTTTTGCATGAGGTATTTCCTTGTTTCGGGGCATCGCGCGTGCGTTCGAAGGCACATATGACGCCAAGAGCCGAAGGGCTCAAGCGGTCATTTCATGGCTGAGTGAGCATGAATCTCTAGTGGTGTGCATTGCAATCTTCAACAAGTCTTCAACCGGGCCAAGGAAGCGAGTAGGTTTTGACATTCGTAAAGAACCTCATGGCCTCGATGACCCCTTCTTTGACACCATTGCCCGAGTCCTTGATGCCGCCAAAGGGGGACATTTCGATACGGTATCCGGGTTGTTCCCAGATATTGCAGGTGCCCACGTTCAGCCCATTGATATAGGCAATTGCGCGGTTCAGGTCATTGGTGCATACCCCCGACGACAGGCCGTACACAGTAGAGTTCGAGATGCGCATGACCTCGTCATCGTCGTCGGGCACGCGAATGATGGGAATAATGGGGCCGAAAGTTTCCTCCATCACTAACGCAGAGTCGTGGGGAACGTCGTCGACCACGATCGGCGGCAGCAGCGCGCCCTGACGTCCGGGGTGGTAAAGGACTTCTGCTCCCGCTTTCTGGGCCAAGTGAACACGATCTTCGAAAAGCTTGGCCGCTTCCTCGTGGATCACGCAACCCAGCTCGGTCTCAGGATCCTGCGGATCTCCGAATCTGATCTTTTTGGCCTTCTCCAGCACCAAAGGCACAAAGGTGTCCGCGACACTCTCTTGCACCAGTATTCGCTTGATCGCAGTGCAGCGTTGTCCCGAATTGCCGGTGGCCCCGGCTACGGCGATCGTTGCTGCCCTGTCTAGATCGGCATCGTTGAGGTCATTCAGAACAATCAGTGGATCATTACCTCCCAACTCCAGCGCCTGACGTTTGTAAACCGCCTTCTCTGCGATCATCTTGCCCACGCGAACACTACCGGTGAAGGTTATGATGTCGATGTTTTCATTGGTGATCATCTCATTCCCAATGTCCTGTGGCCAGCCAGTGACCACCTGAAACATCTCAGGCGGCAGGCCTGCCTCATAAAGGATATCGGCCAGCGTCAGGCAGGTCAGAGGCGTCAACTCGGTCGGTTTGCAGACCATGCAGTTATTGGTGGCGATCGACGGAGCAACCTTGTGGCTGACCATGTTGAGTGGATGGTTGAATGGAGTGATCGCGCTGATTGCGGTCACAGGCTCGCGCATCGTGAAAATCTTGCGGGCTTTACCGTTTTGGGTCAGATCGCACGCAAAGATTTCGCCGTCATCTTTCAGTGCCTCGGCCGCCGCAAATTGAAAGACATCCTGCGCGCGCTTGGTCTCGTAGATCGCGTGTTGATGGCAGATGCCAAGCTCAAGCACCAGCCATTTGGCGAGGTAATCGCGACGTTCACCAATCAGCTCTCCAGCCCGTTGCAGGATTTGGCTGCGTTCATAGCGGGTCAGTTCGGGCTTGTAGTGGGCCGCAATTTCGAAGGCGCGGCGCGCGTGTTCAGCCTGCCCTGCGGGCACATGGCCCACGACCTCATTGGTATAGGGGTAGTGAACCGGGATGGTCTCAGCGGTAAAGATGATCTCGCCACCAATTCGCATCCCTTCATCACGGATTTCGGTGACTGCCATGGCAAGAACCATCCAATGAAATCGGACCGCGTACCGGTCTATTACTCTGAAAACACATCAAACGCCTTCAACGCCTTGGCGCTGTAGGCGTAAGACGGACCGCCGCCCATATAGGTGGCCATAGCCAGCGCTTCGCACAGCTCTTCGCGGGTCGCACCCAGCCGCACCAATGAGCGGACATGGAAGCCGATGCAGCTGTCACAGCGCGTCGCGATGGCAATTCCCAACGCCATGAATTCCTTTGTCTTTTCACTCAGCGCACCATCTGTTTTGGCCGCCTTACCCATGATGCCGAAACCATGCACGGTTTCGGGCACTTCTTTCGAGAATGCACCAATATTGGCCTCGGTCTCGACCATGAAGTCTTTCCAGTCCATCTTATGCTCCTTATCCGCGCTCATCTGCACCCATCCGGCGTTCGAGCCAACGCACACCGGCGCTGATGATCAGTACCAGCACCAGATACTCGAAGATCAACAAGGTATAGATCTCAAGCGGGCGGTATTCCGTCACTACCAGCTCATTCGCACGGCGTGTCAGTTCTTGCATGCCGATGACGCTGGCGAATGCGCTCATCTTCACAATGTAGATAAATTGGTTGGCGAGCGGTGGCAGTATACGCCGGATTGCTTGCGGCAGGATCACATAGCGCATGGTCTGAAAATAGTTCAGGCCAATCGTTTGCGCCGCCTCGCTTTGCCCTTTTGCGATAGATTGTATACCGGCACGGTAGATCTCGGCGGTAAAGGCGCTGTCCGATATCGCAAGGGTGATAATTGCGCCCCAGAAGGGATCGATTGGGATGTCCATACCCATCGACTGAAAGACAATCGGCAACCCGTAGAACACCCAAAACAGCATAGGCAACAGAGGGATCGAGCGGACAAATTCGACATATACCCGGTTTACCAGCCGCCAGCCGCGCTTTTCCGACAGACCCGGCAGGGCAACCAGCAATCCAATGACAATCGACAAAATCGCCGCAATCAGCGAAATCTGAATGGTCGCACCCATGCCCGAAATCAGGAATTTTACATTGGTCCAGCCTGAAGCCGTGGTTGGGTCAATGACGTACCAACCCCAGGTCTGTGAGGACGAACAGCCCGTGATCAGCAAGAAAAGGGGAAGGAAGAGAAGTGATTTTTTCATCGGACCCAACTCAATGCTGTAGAATTTGGCTCAGGAATTTCTGGCACCGCTCAGACTTTGGATTGGTGAAGAAATGCTCGGGCTTACCTTGTTCGACAATCTCGCCTGCATCCATGAACACCATGTTGTCGGCCACTTTTCGGGCAAATCCCATCTCATGGGTCACCACAACCATGGTCATGCCTTCCTCGGCAAGTTCGACCATCACGTCGAGCACCTCGGAGATCATCTCAGGGTCGAGCGCCGAGGTGGGTTCGTCGAACAAAAGGACCCGGGGCTCCATGCAAAGCGAACGGGCAATTGCCACTCGCTGCTGCTGTCCACCTGAAAGCTGTATCGGGCGCTTGTCGGCCTGATCGGGTATATGAACACGCTCAAGGTAGTGGCGCGCTTTGTCCTCGGCTTCTTTTCGGCTCAACCCGCGGGCCTTGATGGGGCCAAGGGTCAGGTTTTCCAGCACTGTTAGATGCGGGAACAGATTGAATTGCTGGAACACCATGCCAACTTCTGACCGGATGGTGGCTGCAGATTTGGCATCATCGTTCAGTTCGACCCCATCGATGCGGATGGTGCCCTTTTGATGTTTCTCAAGCTGATTGATGCATCTTACGACCGTTGATTTACCCGATCCGGATGGGCCGCAGATCACAACCTTTTCACCACTGTTGACTGTCAGGTTGATGTTCTTGAGCACGTGAAATGTGCCAAACCACTTGTCTACGTCGACAAGCTCGATCGCTGCGTTTGGCATCTGCTGGCCCACTTGTGATTACTATGAGTTAATTAGTTGCTTGAGGTTATCTTTTTCTTTACGCTTAAATCAAGAAGCAATGTCGTGATAAAAAGACTAACGCCACCAACGGGAGAACCACATGAAACGTTTTGTTAAAGTCGCGGCTGCGGCTGCGCTCGGTCTTGTGATCAGCGGCGCTGCGCAAGCACAGTCGGCTCTGAATGAAATTTTGGATGACGGCGTGCTGAAAGTGGGGACAACCGGTGACTGGAACCCGATGTCACTGCGCGACCCGGCGACTAACAGCTATAAAGGCTATGATATCGACATCATGAACGCGCTGGCCGCTGATCTGGGTGTTGAGGTCGAATATGTGCCCACCGACTGGAAAACATTGGTCAATGGTGTGGTAGCGGGGAAGTACCACATCACCGGTTCGGCTTCTATCTCACCTCCGCGCATGAAAGTTGCAGGGTTTTCCGACAGTTACATCGCGGTTGAGTTGTTTCCTTACACAACCAAGGAAAAGGCCGACAAATTTGATGGCTACGACTCGATCA
This sequence comes from Ruegeria sp. A5, assembly GCF_056543005.1. Lineage (NCBI taxonomy): Bacteria > Pseudomonadati > Pseudomonadota > Alphaproteobacteria > Rhodobacterales > Roseobacteraceae > Ruegeria > Ruegeria sp. A5. The sequence continues at coordinate 230,419 of NZ_JBQGAV010000003.1, read as the reverse complement.
ACAAGCCAGACGTGAAGGTTGCTACTACCCTGGGCACCACCTTTGAAAAGCGCGTGCGCGAATGGTTCCCCGATGCGGATATCAAAGTGGTCGAAGCTCCTGCGCGTGGTTTTCAGGAGGTCTTGGCCGGTCGTGCAGATGTGTTCATAACCTCGAATATCGAGGGATCGACCCTTGAAGCAAAGTTCCCGGTCGTCCGCGTCAAGAATGCCGGGCCGCGTTCTCCTTCTCCTATCGCGATGCTGTTGCCGCAAAGTGATCAGGTCTGGATCAACTATGTGAACAACTGGATTGAAGTGAAAAAAGCCCAAGGCTTCTTTGACGAAAACCGGGAACGCTGGGGTCTCTGATCAGAGGCCCTAGTAACTGGAGCGCCTGCGAGAGTTTTCAAAGTCATGAAACTTGAGCACATGACATGGTACGAGGTTGACACTCGTATCAATGCCGGTGCGGCCGTGTTGCTGCCGGTTGGATCGACCGAGCAGCACGGCCCGATGGGTCGCATTGGCACCGACACGATTTGCGCCGAGGCTGTCGCACTCGCTGCCGCCATGCAATGCGAGGGTATCGTCGCTCCGGCGCTGGCCTACACGCCAGCGCCTTTCAACGCGGGATTTCCCGGAACGGTGTCTATTTCAGCCGAAACCTTTCGCACCATCGCAGATGAGGTGATCCGGGGGCTCTTGGAGCAAGGTTTCGTTGGAGTGTTCATAGTGAATGGGCACGGGGCCAATCTGGCGCCTCTTCGGCAGATCGAAAGCGAAATTGCCGGTGGTCAATTGCTGATCCGTAGCTGGTGGGAGCCGAACGCAGTGAATGTTCTGCGACAGCAGCTCTATGGAGATTGGGAAGGGATGCACGCCACCCCCTCGGAGATTGCCATAACCCAGTCTTTGCTTGGACCATTGCCTGCCAATCAGGCCGCTGAGCCGCCCCAGAAACTCAGCGCCGAATACATCCGGGATCACGCAGGTGATCGCCATGGTCCACCCGACGAGCATCGCGCGGACTTCCCGGATGGCCGCGTTGGATCGCATTCAGCTTTGGCCAATCCTCAGGATGGCGAGCGTCTGCTGGCGATAGCAGCTGCGGCTATCGCTGCCGAGTTCCGGGCATTCGAACAAGGCTTCTAGTCACGGAGCGCCTGCAACGGGTGTCGCGGCCTTATTCTGCTTCGACCCCAAGCCCGTCAGTCGACAGGTCATCGAGTTTCGGCATCAACCGCAACAGTTCTTGCGCGTATTCGGTATTCGGACTGGCAAACAGATCGCTGGTGTCCTGAACCTCGACGATTTGTCCCTGTTTCATGACCGCAACTCGGTCACACATCTGGCGCACCACCGGTAGGTCGTGGCTAATGAACAGCATGGTCAGGCCCAGATGCTCTTGCAGGTCTTTCAGGATGTTCAATATCTGCGCCTGGATCGAAACGTCGAGCGCGCTTGTGGGCTCATCGCAGATCAGGAACCGGGGTTGTGTCGCCAATGCGCGGGCAATCGAAATACGCTGGCGCTGACCGCCCGAGAACTCATGTGGATATTTCAGCCCGGCCTCTGACCCCAACCCCACTTGATCCAGCAATTCGTCCACGCGGCGCTTGACGTCGGCACCTTCCATCAGGCGGTGATGGCGGATCGGCTCCGCCACAATTTCATCCACCCGCATACGCGGATTGAGAGACGAGTAGGGGTCCTGAAAGATCATCTGGATGTTTTTGCGGTACTCTTCCTGCACCGTACGATTACTCAGATCGCTTACCAGTTGCCCGTCAAAGGTGATGGTACCACCATCCACAGGATAGAGCCCCGCAATCATCCGCGCGACGGTGGACTTGCCCGATCCGGACTCACCGACAACCCCAAAGACCTCACCTGCGCGAATGTCAAAGCTGACGTTGTCGACAGCGGTGAAGTAGGTACGATCCCAAGGCAGTAATCCACGCTTTTGCAGGAATTTCTTGGTCAGATCGCGGATTTCAAAGATCGGTTTGCTGGCGTCGTTATCCACCTTGGGCCAGTGGCGTGCCATATCCTCGATCGCGAAACGCGTTTCACGCCCGCCATAGCTGATCTGAGGGAAGCGATGCAGTTTCAGCGTCGGGCGTGGTACGGCGGCGATCAGGGACTTGGTGTATTCGTGTTGCGGCTGGCCCATCACCTGTGCCGTGGTGCCGCTTTCAACCACCTTGCCCGCATACATCACGGTCACGCGGTCAGTTGTATCGGCGATCACGCCCATGTCATGGGTGATCAGGATGACACCCACCTGACGCTCTTGTGCCAGTTCCTTGATCAGGTCCAAAATCTGGGCCTGAACCGAAACATCCAAAGCCGTCGTGGGTTCATCGGCGATGATCACATCCGGTTCGGTGCAAAGTGCCAGAGCAATCACTACGCGTTGCCGCATGCCGCCCGAGAACTGGTGCGGGTACTGATCCAGCCGAGTATCCGGGTCTGGGATGCCAACGCGGTCGATCAAATCACGGGCGCGCTTGCTTGCTTCGGCCTCGGAACCACCCAGATGGGTCTGGATCGTCTCGACCAGTTGCTCACGCACTGTAAATAGCGGGTTCAGCGACGTAAGCGGGTCTTGAAAGATCATCGAGATCTTCTTGCCGCGCAGCCCGCGCATCGCCTCGGCATCGATGCCGCTGATCTTATCGCCGCCCAGCTTAATCTGGCCGCTGGCAATGCGACCCGGGCGTTCCAGAAGGCCCATCACGGCAGCGCCGATGGTGGATTTACCTGCCCCGGATTCGCCCACAAGCCCGTGGATTTCGCCGGGTTCTACAGAAAGGCTGGCGTGGTCCACTGCGGTAAATAGCTGGCGGCGGGTCGGGAATTCGACGGTGAGGTCTTGGATGGTCAGAAGGCTCATGAAATCACCGCAGTTTTGGGTTCAGCGCGTCGCGCAGCCAGTCGCCCAACAAGTTGACCGACAGGGCGAGGGCCAGAAGCGTGCAGGCCGGGAAGAATAAAATCCACCATTCGCCCGAGAACAGGAAACCTTGCCCGATCCGGATTAGTGTTCCCAGCGACGGCTGGGTCGGGGGAGCGCCCACACCCAGAAAACTCAATGTGGCCTCAGCAATGATCGCCAGCGCCAGTGAGATGGTGGCGATGACCAGAACCGGGCTAAGGACATTGGGTAGGATGTGACGGAACATGATCGGGAACGATCCACGCCCGATCAGACGCGCGGCTTGCACGTATTCCTTGTTTTTCTCGACCAGAGCAGCACCACGGACGACGCGTGCGAACTGCACCCAGTCCGACAACGCAATCGCGATGATCAGAACATAGATTGCCATCTCATCGCGGTATTCCGGCGGAGTGATTCCTTTGGCAATCCCAAAGATCAGCATTGCGACCAGAATGGCCGGGAACGTCAGTTGCACGTCTGCGATACGCATGATCAGCGTCTCGATCCAACCTCCGAAATACGCAGCGATCAGACCGAGGATCACGCCGATGATCAAGGCAAGAAGCACAGCAGAGGCACCTACGAACAATGAAATGCGCAACCCGTAGAGGATGGTCGAGAACACATCGCGCCCTTGGTCATCTGTGCCTAGCAAAAAGGTCTCTTGCGTGAACGCATTGGGCGTACCTGGTGGTGTGAACCCGTTCATCAGGTTCAGTGTTGCTGGATCGAACGGGTTATATGGCGCGATCAGCGGGGCAAAGATCGCCGCCAGCACCAGAATGACCACGACCAAAGATGCGATCATGGCTACGGGAGAGTGCCGGAACGACCAAGCGAAATCGCTATCCCAGAACTTGGCCGTGCGCGATTTAGGCGCGACTTTCGGGGTTTCCATCGTTTCGGTCATGTGGCCCTCGCGTCGACACGCAGGCGCGGGTCAATGGCATAGTACAGAAGGTCGACAATCAGGTTGATTGTCACGAACATCACCGAGATCAGCATCAGATAGGCAGCCATAACGGGGATATCCACGAATTGGATCGCGTTGATGAACAGCAAGCCGACGCCCGGCCATTGGAACACCGTTTCGGTGATGATGGCAAAAGCGATGATCGACCCCAGCTGCAGGCCCGTGATGGTGATCACCGGCACAAGAGTGTTCTTCAGCGCGTGGCGGAAATTGATCACCCGGTCCGACAGCCCTCGGGCGCGGGCAAAGCGGACATAGTCAGCGCGCAGAACCTCCAGCATCTCGGACCGGACAAGCCGCATGATCAGTGTCATTTGATAGAGGCCCAGCGTGATTGCAGGCAATATCAACGCCTTGAGCCCCGAGGTCGTCAGAAACCCGGTGGACCAACTGCCAATCATAACGGTCTCGCCCCTCCCGAAACTGGGCAGTAGGTCAAGTTCAACCGAGAAAACATAGATCAGCAGGATACCTATGAGGAACGTCGGCAGCGAAACCCCGATCAAGGAAACAGTCATGATCACATTGGCAGCGATCCCTTGTCGTCGGATTGCAGTAAAGACACCGAGGGCAATGCCCATCGTGATCGCAAGAAAGCCGGACACAAAGGCCAATTCCAACGTCGCCGGGGCGCGTTCCACCAGGATGGTCGAGACCGGTCGCCCCTGGCGATAAGACACACCGAAATTGCCCTGAACAGCGCCTTGCAGGAACTTGGCGTATTGCACAACAAAGGGTTGGTCCAACCCAAGCTCGGTCCGTAGGCGGTCAATGTCGGCCTGCGTGCGCTCTTGGCCCAGCATGTTGTCGATCGGGTCGCCAACAAATCGGAACATCGAAAAGGCGACCAACCCCACGACCAACAGCACTATGACGGACTGGAACATCCGTCTGACGATATATGCGAACATATGTTTCCCTCGTAGATCGGTCTCTCTAGGCCGACCTTGACCAGATGGTCAAGAGAGTGCTGTCAACTCAACGCGACGTTGCCGCCGATCAATTCACATTCACCCAACGCAGCAGAAAGAAGTTGTCCGGACGCTGCGTGACCTCGACATTGCTGCGCGTGCCCCAAACCAGCGGCTGGACATACATCGGCACATAAACGTGTTCGTCCTGATAGATTTGGGTAACCTCGTCCAGCATCGCCTGACGCTTGGCCTCATCCAGTTCTGACTGGATCATCGGCAACAGCTCATCGACACGTGCATTCGAGAAGCCGCCGAAGTTCCAGCTACCCAGCTTTTTCTCTTCGTTCGGGGTTGCGACAAGGAACCGGACCGGATGCTCGGCGTCGAACGTACCGGGGCTCCAGCCCAGCAGGTACATGTCGTAATTATCTTCGCGCAGTTCCGGCCAATAGTTCCGCACTGGCATCGCGTCCAGCTCGGCGGTGATCCCGATCTGAGCCAGCATACCAACGACGGCCTGACAGACGGCCTCGTCATTAAGGTAGCGGTCATTGGGGCATTTCAGGCCAAATGAGAAACCATCTGCATATCCGGCCTCGGCCAGCAGCGCCTTTGCCGATTCCACATCAAACGCGGGGCGCCCGGCGTTCGCTTCGGAAAACCCGCTCATGGCTGGGCTGACAAGCTGCGATGCGGGCTCGGCATTTCCGCGCATGATCGTGGCCAGAATGGCGTCGACATTCACCGCTTGCGCAACTGCCTGCCGCACGCGCGCGTCACGGAACGGGTTGGGTTTGCCCGCATCGTCTGTGTATTTCAGCGTGTCAGCCTCGTGGTCGAAGCCCAGCATGATCACACGCGCTTCAATGCCCTGGATGACATCGACCTCTGCGTTCTGCTGCAGCCGTGCGACGTCCTGAATGGGGACCGGGTTGATCATGTCCACATCGCCCGATAGCAGCGCCGCTACGGCCGTGGCAGGATTTTGGATCGGATTAAATTCTGCACGGGTGATGTTGTGTTCAACATCCCCCCACCAGCCTTCATAAGGTTCCAACACGGTCTTAAGACCCGGCTCGCGCTCGGTCACCTTGAACGCGCCGGTGCCGTTGGCGTTGATGGTGGCGTAGTTTCCGGTTTCTTTGTCGGGGACCACGGCGTCGTTGGCCTCAGTCCAGTCTTGATCCATGATCATCCAGTTGGCAATCGATGACGGAAACAGCGGGTTAGGTGCTGTGGTCATGATATCAACGGTGTAGTCATCAACTACAATGACGTCACTGACAGGCGCGAACCAACTGCGCGTGTCCGCCGCCTCACCCGAGGCGCGTTGGTAGCTGAACAGCACATCTTGCGCGTCAAAGCTGCTTCCGTCGTGAAAGGTCACGCCCTGACGCAGATTGAACCGCCATCCTTCGCCGTCGCCGATTGGCTCCCAACTGACAGCCAACGCGGGCTCAACGCTCATATCCTTACCGCGGCGGACCAGCCCTTCGTAGACGTTGTTCAGGAACCCGAGAACTGGGGCCGAGTTGACCGCGTGAGGGTCCATCGTCTGCGGATCGGTGGTCGAGGCCCACTTGAATTCGGCCGCCTGCGCGGCGCTTGCAAGCAACATGGTCAGGCCGATTGCACTGTTTCTGAGGATCATGGCGAAATCTCCCTGTTAGCGCAGAAACAATCCAGCTTTTTCGCTGCCACGTAAAGCCGTTCCTGCGCCGAGATCACAGGTCCGTTACCGACGGCGTAAACAAGAACAGGGCGCGTTTCCGCGCCCTGCATACCATCACAGAGGATAGTTTAGTTCATCTCAAAGTATTTGATCTTCGGTGAATCTTCCGGCTCGACGATGGTGCCCACGCCCGATTTCATACCCCAGTTCAGCACCTGATGGTGGATCGGGATATAAAGCTGTTCATCCTGAACAACCTGCCAGATATCACCGATCTGCTGATCACGTGCGGGTAGATCAGTTTCAGAGGCAAGGGCCACGATTTTGGCATCCAGATCCGGGTTGGAGTAGCGTGTGCCATTCCACGAGCCGTACTTTTCGCCCTTCGAATGGACGAGGAAGTTGAAGATGTACTCCGAGTCATAAGTCGGAACACCCCAGCCCAGCATGTAGAAATCTGTTTCTAGGTTGTTGATCAACGGGAAATGCTGGGCTTTCGGTTTGGCGTCCAGGTTAACTGTGACGCCGATCTGGGCCAGCATTCCAACCGCTGCCTGACAGATCGCCTCATCATTGATGTAGCGGTCATTCGGGCAGTTCAGGGTCAGCGAGAATCCATCAGGATAGCCTGCTTCGGCCATCAACGCCTTGGCCCCTTCGATATCGGTTGACGAGGACGCATCCATATCTGCATCCCAACCATTCACAAACGGAGGTGAGATCATGCCAGCAGGAGCAGACTGACCACGCATCACGACCTGTTTGATCGCATCACGATTGATCGCCTTTGACATCGCCTGTCGAACGCGGACATCAGCCAGCGGGTTCTTACCATCCACATTGTCCGAGGTCAGATCAGCATCGCCCATATTCATGCCAAAGAAAATCACCCGGTTCTGCGGCGCGGTGCGTACGTCCAGACCATCGGTTCCGGCTACACGCTCGAGGTCCTGTACGGGCACGTCCTGAATGAAATCAACCTCACCCGACAGCAGCGCGGCAACACGGGTCGCGGCGTTCTGGATCGGGGTATAGATGATCTCGGTTACCTGCAGCGGGAACTCATCCTTGCCCCAATAGCCGTCATAGGCGGCCAGGACGGTTTTCACGTCCGGCTCGCGGCTGACCAGCTTGTAGGGACCGGTGCCATTGGCGTTCTTGGCCGCAAACGTGTCTTCGCCGCCCTCATAGTCCTGAACCTTGACAGCGTTGTTTGCCTCGGCCCAACCTTTGTCCATCATGAACATGTTGGTCAGGTTGTTGGGCATGATCGGGTTCGGGCCGTCAGTTTCGATCTCGATCGTGAACTTGTCGGGCGCACGCACCTCTTTCACAGACGCCAGCAGTTCTTTGTAATCCGAATCCGGCGTCATCGCGCGGTTCAGCGAAAACACGACGTCCTCGCTGTCGAACTCGGCACCGTCGTGGAAGGTAACGCCCTCGCGCAGTTTGAACACCCAGACATTCGGATTTTCTTCCGATGGTGCCCATTCGGTCGCCAGCGATGGAACCAGTGCACCTGAGTGATCACGCATCACCAGCGTTTCCATGATCTGGTGCGCCATGGCCGAGGTCGGGCCTTCGTTTTGCGCATGCGGGTCCAGCGTCAGCGCATCACCTGCACGGGCCCATCGCAGCGTCTCCGCCGAAGCGCCCGCCGCGATCATCGCCGTTGCACTGGCGGCAAGCATCAGAGTTTTGAATGACATAAGTCGTCTCCCCATTTTTTGTTGTGGCCGCATTTTCATACGGTTGGCCGAATTTTTCGGCCATCATGGGCCAGCATCATCCAGATCATGGTCCGAGTTGCAACACCCGAATGTTAGCGCCCTGCTTTTCTTTCTGTCTGCCGGGGCTTAGGTGAATGTAGGTCATGCAGAAACACGCCTCGTATTTAGCCCTATGACAGGGTTGCCGCCTAACGTTTATTCAAGGCGTCTCTAAGAGCGTCACCAAAGGCCCCGTTCTGGGTGCTCTGACCCCCATGGCTGCGCCGCTGTTCCCCTGGCTTGGGTGTTCGTGCCGGTTTGCCCTTGCCACGGAGTGCATTGCCCTCGCGTGCCGAAGCACCACCGTCCTTGCGCATGGACAGCCCAATGCGCTTACGTGGAACGTCGACTTCGACCACCGTCACTTTGACAACTTGCCCGGTTTTGACCACCTCATGCGGGTCCTTCACGAACCGATCGGCCAGTTGGCTGACATGAACCAACCCGTCCTGATGCACGCCAATGTCGACAAACGCGCCGAAGGCGGCGACGTTGGTGACGGTACCCTCCAGCACCATGCCGGGCTTCAGGTCCGTGATTTCCTCAACCCCGTCCGTAAACGACGCCGTTTTGAAACTGGGTCGCGGGTCTCGGCCGGGCTTCTCCAATTCGGTGAAAATGTCGCGAACCGTTGGCAAGCCGAAGGTGTCACTCAAAAACTGCTCGGCGCGCAGGTCTTTCAGCGCGCCTTCATGCCCCATGATTTGGCGAATGTCGCGCCCACATGCTGCCACTACCCGACGGGCGACATCGTAAGCCTCGGGGTGAACCGAGGAGGCGTCCAGAGGCTCTGAACCGTCGCGAATTCGCAGGAAACCTGCACACTGCTCGAAGGCGCGTGGACCAAGACGCGCCACCTTTAGCAAATCCTTGCGAGACGCAAAGGCACCATGAATATCTCGGTGCGTGACGATCGCCTCGGCCAATCCCGGTCCCAGACCCGAGACGTGCGAAAGCAAGGGGGCTGAAGCTGTATTCAGATCCACGCCCACAGCGTTCACCACATCTTCGATCACCGACTCCAGTGACTGTGACAAGCGGTGCTGATCAACATCGTGCTGATACTGACCGACGCCGATGCTCTTGGGTTCAATCTTGACCAGTTCAGCCAAGGGATCTTGTAGCCGGCGGGCAATCGAGACCGCTCCACGTAGTGAGACGTCGAGCTCGGGAAATTCGCGTGCGGCAAGCTCGGATGCCGAGTAGACCGAGGCTCCAGCCTCGGAAACGACGACCTTGGTCGGTGCTTTGACAGTCTTGGGCAGAAGCGACAGCGTATCGGCCACCAAACGCTCAGTCTCGCGGCTGGCTGTGCCGTTGCCGATGGCAATAAGCTCGATTTTATGTGTAGCGATAAGGTTCAGGATTGCCGCTTGTGCACCACGCAGATCATTCTTGGGCTGAAACGGATATAGCGTATCCGTTGCAACCACCTTACCGGTTGCATCCACCACGGCGGCTTTGACCCCGGTGCGAATGCCGGGATCCAACCCAAGCGTCGGACGTGCCCCCGCCGGAGCAGCGAATAGCAGATCCTTTAGGTTGCGCGAAAACACTTGAATTGCCTCGTCTTGTGCGCGGCTGCGCAGGTCGGCCATCAGTTCGACCATCATCGACAGCGACAGCTTGACCCGCCATGTCCAGCCCGCAACCTTGCGCAGCCATTTGTCACCCGGCGCATCGCCCCGCGTGTTCAGATGAGCCGCAACCATGGCCTCGGCCCGCGCGGCGCCCGCTTCGGGTTCGGGAGCAATGTCTAGCGTTACGATCCCTTCCTTCGAGGCGCGCAACATTGCCAGCGCTCGATGTGACGGGGTTTTCGACCAAAGCTCGGAATGATCAAAGTAATCGCTGAACTTGGCACCTTCCTGTTCCTTGCCCTCGACGACCTTTGCGCTCAGCAACGCCTCACGTTGCATGAAGTTTCGGAGCTCTCCCAGCAAAGCAGCGTTTTCGGAAAGCCGCTCTGTGATGATGTCCCGTGCACCATTCAGCGCGTCTTTGGTCGTGGGGACAGCCTCAATCAGATACCCTTCAGCCAGCCCTTCTGGTTCAGCCAACCGGCCCGACAGAATCGCATCGGCCAGCGGCTCCAGACCATTCTCGCGGGCAATCATCGCCGTGGTCCGGCGTTTGGGCTTGTACGGCAGATAAATGTCTTCCAACTGCGCCTTGGTTTCGGCTTGGGCGATCGATTTCACCAGATCGTCCGTCAGTTTCCCCTGATCCTTGATCGAGGACAGAATCGCCTCGCGCCGGGCCTCAAGCTCACGCAGATAATTCAGTCGCTCGGAAAGGGTGCGCAATTGGGTATCATCCAGCCCGCCGGTCACTTCCTTCCGATAACGGGCGACAAAGGGCACGGTCGCACCTTCATCCAACAACCTGACCGCGGCCCCAACCTGTTCCGCGCGGGCGTTAATCTCGGTGGCGATAGTGCGGGCGATACGGTCCAAAGGGGCCTCCTGACTTGCGGTTGGAAGATCGTCTTAGCCACCGGCACGCACAAGGGGAAGAGGCTGCGCTGCGAAAAGCACCTCTGCACAAAAAATGCACGACCCTTACGCGGTGATCTGCACCTGCCTAGGCCAGACAGAACCAACACAAACAAGGAGCAGTTAAATGGGACAGTTCATCGTGCGCGGTGTACCGGCATCAGTTTTACAAGATAGTTGGTGGCTGGACACCCCTGATCGAGGCACAAACCGAGCCGATGGCTTAGCGGAACCCGGCAATCGCCACGCTTTTTTGGGTTTGGTGTTTCTGGTTGCGCTCGCCGATTTTCTGTTTTTCGACCATTCTCCTGGCCTTTCAATCGCACTCTTTGTGTTGGCGGTTTCCGCTGTCGTGTTTGCCTTGCTGCGCCGCCGTGGTGGACTTGTCGGGCCAGCCCTTCTTTTGCTGCTTAGCATTCTTCCGGTGGTGGAATATGTTCAAGCCCTGTCCGTAGCTTTCTTGCTGGGTGGATCGACCATTGCGCTGTGTTGGGCCGTGCTGGGCAATCATGAGGTCGCTTCGGTTCGCCGGTTTCTGTCCCTGTTTCCAATATTGGCGCTCAGACACGGGGTAGAGGCGGTTCAGAAAGGTCATTCGGTTTCCCGCGTTGACGGGGTTGCCCTTCGTACACTGCGCAACTGGAGTTTCCCGATCGGAGGCGCACTGATCTTTGCTTCGCTGATGGTTGCGGCCAATCCGGTCTTGTCTGATTGGATCGATCGGATTTGGCGATTTGATCTGCGGTTCGACCGACTGCTATTCTGGATCGGGGCGGCAATCACGATCTGGCCCTTTCTTGCGGTCACCTTACAGCCTGACTTGCTTGCCCACCGATTTGGCCCCGGACGCAAGCGCCCATTGCCTGCCTTTGGCTTGAATGCCCAATCCGTTGCCAATGCGCTAATGGTGTTCAACTTGCTGCTGGCGGTGCAAACTGGGATGGACATGGTCTTTCTCTGGGGCAATGCCAAGTTGCCCGAGGGGATGACCTATGCTGAATATGCTCATCGCGGGGCATACCCACTCTTGGTCACAGCTTTGCTGGCGGGCGCATTTGCCTTGGCCGCGCGACCCTATCTGAACGAGCGGCAGGGGCTGACAAGATGGATGATGCTGTGGCTGGCGCAGAATGTACTGCTGGTGATCTCATCGCTGATGCGCCTGTCGCTTTACGTTGATTTCTACGGGCTGACCTATTTGCGTGTTCATGCGGCAATATGGATGGCGCTGGTTGCTGTGGGCTTGTGTCTGACCGGTTGGCAAATTTTGCTGGGTAAATCGAACCGTTGGTTATTGCTGCGATCTGCGATCCTGGGGATTGGCGTGCTCTATGCATGCTGCTTCGTGAATTTTTCAGCCTTAATCGCCCGTTGGAATCTGGAAAATCCGATACGGTTTGATGCCTACTACGCATGTCAGCTCAATGAGATGGCGGCGGCAGAGTTGCTGAAGGACAAACGGGTACGCAATTGCGTAACCCCTCCGGTCGTCGACAATTGGAGGAATTGGGGCTTTCGCGCAGATCGGGTGATCCGTAATCTGGCCGTCGAACCCATGCCGGAGAAGGTAGATGAAAATCCTCGTCGTGGATGATGATCCACGCCTGCGAGAGCTGGTCTCGATCACGCTTGAGCGCGCGGGCTACCAAACGGTTACCGCCCGCGATGGCCAAATGGCTCTAACCCACGCGATGCGGGAAGCGCCTGATCTTGTCGTGCTGGATGTCGGCCTGCCTGAGATCGATGGGCTTGAGGTTTGTCGCCGCTTGCGGGCACGCTCGGACGTACCAATCTTGTTCCTGACCGCGCGTGATGACGAGATTGATCGCATTTTGGGCCTCGAGTTGGGAGCGGATGATTACGTGACCAAACCTTTCAGCCCCCGTGAGTTGGTTGCACGGATCAAAGCCATCCTGAAACGCAGCAAACCGGGTGCTGCAGAGCTTCTCCTGCGGCATGGCCCGGTTGAAATGGATGTGTCGGCGCATTTGGTTCGGGTCGACGGCAATGCGCTTGCCTTAACCGCAACCGAGCTGTCGATTTTGCGTCGCCTGATGCAAACGCCCGCCGCCATCGTCTCGCGACCACAATTGGTTGATGCGATTTATGGCGCAGGCAGTCCGGTCTCGGATAGGACACTGGATAGTCATTTGCGGAACTTACGACGCAAGTTGGGGGATCAGGGCTGGGCCGGTGCCATCGAAACCGTGCATGGGATCGGATTGCGGATGGGTGCATGGCCGGGCTGAGACGCAAATGGCGCCCTTCGCTGGGTTTTGTTCTTGGCGGAGGTCTCGCGGGTACGCTCGCCCTGTCTCTGCTGGGTCTGATCGCGCTGCGGTATCTTGGACCTGAGATCGGGTTTCGAAACGCTGCGGGTTTGCTGGCGATCGTGATCGGATGTGCGACCGGAGTGGTCGGATACCTTATGGTTCGGCTTCTGCTCCGCCCCATAACGTCGCTGGTGACCTATTCAGGGGCAATTGAACAAGGGCAACGCGCCGAGCCGCCCGATCACTACGGCACAAAAGAACTGTCGCGCCTCGCCGGTTCGGTTCTGAGCATGGCGGATACACTGCAACGGCGCGAAGCTTCGATCCGCGTCTTTGCAGATCATGTCACGCATGAGTTGAAAACCCCTGTCACCGCGATCCGTGCGGCAGGAGAGTTGTTGGCCGAGGCCGAAACGCTCTCGGACCAGGATCACGCATTGCTGCAACAGATATTGGGCGCAAGCGATCAGATGCAAACGCAGCTCAGCGCTCTTAACACGGTTGCACAGGCACGAGTGCCGGAACATCATGGGGAGGCAAGCCTGAACGATCTTGCCGATCAGTTACGCGCTTCGTTTCCCGAATTGGACATCAGCATAGAAGGCGGCGATCAGGCATTGAACCTTGCAGCCTCTGGCCTGAAAATTGCCCTGCAACATCTTCTGGATAATGCACGCCGTCACGGGGCATGGCAGGTGGTCCTGCACGCAGAACTCGGTCGATTGGTTGTCCAAGACGATGGTTCCGGCATATCCGACGGTAATCGGGACCGCATCTTCAACCCATTCTTCACAACCGCGCGCGAGAAGGGAGGGACCGGGATGGGCCTGACCATCGTTACAAACCTGTTGGGGGCACATGGCGGGCGGATTTTGCTGGTGCCTTCCAAGACCGGTGCGCGATTTGAGTTGGTGTTTCCGGGTGTGTGATATCACTCAATAGCCCAAACTAATTCGACCCGTGTCAATTTGCGCCGCTCAATACGATTGATCCCAAGCCAATCCTCATTTAAGGGAGGCCCTGTCAAATCAGAGTCACCCGTGGGGCCGTCATGTCCCCTTTGGGATTGGTGCCTATGTCACGGCGGCACATGCTCTTGGATCGCACGCCCCTGAAAGGCTTAAAAAAGGTAAGGGAATATGGCAGAAAAATCGAACTTCGACGTATTGTATACCATTGTAGACGAAGCGCCCGAGCTGGCGAGCGCCTCGTTCCTGCCCATTATCCGCAAGTTTGCGTCAGCAGCCGGTGTCAGCGTCGGAACCAAAGACATTTCGCTGGCCGGGCGTATTATCGCGACCTTCCCCGAAAAGCTGACAGACCAACAGCGTATTACTGATGATCTGGCTGCTTTAGGTGAGCTGGTGAAAACACCGGACGCAAATGTCATTAAACTGCCCAACATCTCGGCGTCGGTGCCCCAGCTGGTGGCTGCCATCGAAGAGCTGCAATCACAGGGTTATGACATTCCGAACTACCCCGAAGAGCCTTCGACGGACGACGAAAAGGCGATCCGTGCGCGTTATGACGCCATCAAGGGTTCGGCCGTGAACCCGGTCCTGCGCGAAGGCAACAGCGATCGCCGCGCAGCGCGCGCTGTGAAGAACTATGCCCAGAAGAACCCTCATTCGATGGGAGAGTGGAGCGCGGACAGCAAGACCAAAGTGTCTTCGATGCCGGGCAATGATTTTTACGCCAATGAGAAATCGGCAACGATCACTGCGGCGCAAGCCGGCGATGCCAAGATTGAGTTTGTGGGCAAAGATGGCAGCGTTACGGTTCTGAAAGACGCTTGGCCACTGGCCGAAGGAACTGTGGCCGACGCAACATTCATGTCGGTCAAGGCGCTGTCGTCGTTCCTGACCGAAGCCATTGAGGACACCAAGAAAGACGGCACCATGTTCTCGCTGCACATGAAGGCGACGATGATGAAGGTCAGTGACCCGATTATCTTCGGCTATGCAGTCAAGGCGTGGCTTGCCCCCGTGTTCGAAAAATTCGGTGCAGAGCTGGACGCACTGGGTGTAAACCCGAACTCGGGTCTGGGGGACCTGCTTGAGCGGGTTCAGGGCAACGCAGACATCGTCGCCGCAATCAATGCGATCAAAGGGGATCGTCCGTCGATGTATATGGTGGATTCGGACCGTGGCATCACCAACCTGCATGTCCCGTCTGATGTTATCATTGACGCCTCGATGCCCGCAGTGATCCGTGCTGGTGGCAAGGGTTGGGACGAAACCGGCGCCAAGGGCGATACCAACTGTGTGATCCCTGACCGTTGCTATGCACCGGTGTATGATGAGGCCATCAATTTCTTCAAAGCCAATGGTGCACTGAACCCAGCCACCGCAGGAGCCGTCGCCAACGTTGGATTGATGGCACAGAAGGCCGAGGAGTACGGCTCGCACCCGACGACGTTTGAAGCGCCCGCAGATGGTACAATCCGTATCGTTCTGGCCAATGGCGAAACGCTGCATTCCCATGACGTCGAAAAGGGCGACATCTGGCGCGCCTGCACCGTCAAGAAGGCCCCGATCGAGAACTGGATCCAGCTGGCGATGGACCGTCAGCGCCTGACCGGGTCCGAGGCGATCTTTTGGCTGGATGCCAACCGCGCACATGACGCCGAGCTGATCAAGTATGTCAAACCAGCGCTTGAAGCTGCAGGCGTGGCCGACAAGTTCTTGACTATGGCCCCGCGTGAAGCAACCCGCCAGTCGCTGGAAACTATCACGGCGGGCAAGGACAGCATCGCCATCACCGGTAACGTATTACGGGATTATCTGACCGACTTGTTCCCGATCCTCGAACTGGGGACGTCGGCCAAGATGCTATCAATCGTTAAACTGATGAATGGCGGCGGTCTGTTCGAAACCGGTGCAGGTGGTTCGGCGCCGAAACATGTTCAGCAACTGGTTGAAGAAAACCACTTGCGCTGGGACTCCATGGGTGAATTCTGTGCGCTCGGAGAATCCCTGAACTTCCTCGCTGACAGCAAGGGCAACGCCAAAGCGGGCGTCCTGGGCGCCGCTGCCGAGGCTGCCACGCAGGGAATTTTGGATAACAACAAGTCACCCAGCCGCAAAGTCGGCCAGCCGGATAACCGCGATAGCCACTACTGGTTCGCTCGTTACTGGGCCGAAGCTTTGGCGGGGCAATCCGATGATGCTGGGCTTGCCGCCGAGTTTGCACCGCTCGCGAAAGAGTTGGCGGACAAAGAAGAACAGATTTTGTCCGAGTTGGCGGCAGCGCAGGGCGCACCCGCCGATCTGGGTGGATACTACCACACTGATCCGGCCAAAGCGGCTGCGGTGATGCGGCCAAGTGCAACCCTGAATGCGATCATCGGATAAGCCAGGGTTGCATAAACGCCTAAAGAGAAACCGGTCCGAAGAGGGCCGGTTTTTTCGTGCCCTGAAAAAGAAAAAGGCCAGCCCCCATAGCCAGCCTCTTTCTGAGTGAGTGGCGGGGCTTACGCCTCACCGGTGCAGTTGAGTTCATCCTACGCTTATCGTTCACGCTGAATATTCGGGGATTCCCGTAGACGGCCGCCTTTTATGAGCGATTAAGGATAAAAATAATCATTATGTATGTGCAAATATGACCAAATGCTGACTGCGCCACGTCTGAGGCCTAGTCAGTTGGCTTTGCCGTTATTATTGAAGATTCTGACCCACCGACAAAAAAAGGGCCAGTCCGAAGACCGGCCCCTAAGAAAGGTCATAACGACCGAGGGATTAGTTTGATGCTGCGTTCAGCTTTTCATTTTGTTCACGCAGCGTGTCGGAAATAATCGCGTACCATTCGCCGGATTCGCGCATCTCGATCAAACCTTTGTTCATCATCGCGATGTACTCGCGCGCGAATGGATTGGTGCGGTGTGCAAGGAAGCTCATCGAAGACAGTGTCGAGACATACGGGTTCTCAACAATATCTGCCGAGGTCAAACCCATGTCTTTCATTGTCGAGGCAAACAGATCGACTTCGAATGCAGCCACGTCTGCTGTGCCGGTCAATACGGCATCGAGACATTCGCGAGCCGAATTGGGTTGGACCACGGTTGTGTTCTCGCGGTTCAGCCCTTGTTCTTCCAGCACCACCATGCTCCAGCCTGCCATGCGGCAAACGGTCGAGCCCTCAAGGTCGGAGAAATCTGTCGCCTTTGCGTATTCGCTTTCAGGCAAAGTGAAGAAACCTCCGACAATGTCATATACCGGAACAGAAGCGACAAATTGGGTACACCGGGCTTCGGTCTCTGCAGACCACTCATATGAGCGGTTGGTACAATCCGGTACAGTCCACGCGATCGAAATATCAAACGCACCCAGTGGCAACAGTGTGTCCAGATGCGAACTCCAGTCATCTACAAAGCTGACCGAGAAATCGCGGCTGTTACCAGCACGCTGAAGGCTTGTCGTCGCCAGACGGGTCATGATGCCACCGCCGCTCAGATCTTCAGTAGTGAACGGTTCCCAACCGTTGCCAGCGACCATCTTGATCGGAGGCGCGTAGACATTCGAGCGCTTGACGCTTGCAGCACGTTGTTCTTCTGCCGCGATCAGTTCTTGCGCGCTCTGACCGTTGGGCAGGCTGCCATCCTCACAGGGCAGCGCCAGTACCAGACCGGGGGTTAGCGAACCGGGATTGGTGATTGCGTTGCGGTTAGCGTTAAAGATCGGCTGATAGTTTGAGGTGCCGTAGGCGGCAATGGCGATGGTCGCCAATGTATCACCATCCTGAACCGTATAGTTGGAGCAGGCCTCTTGAGCGGCGGCTGCACCTGCGCTCAGGGCGGTGAAGGCCGATGCCGACAGTACTGCTTTCTTCAATTTCTTGTTAAACATGTCCACTTCCTCCAGACTTTGTTTCGTTGGGCCAATCAAGGCCTTAGCCATTTTCCATTTGATAGCGCAGTGCGGTAGATACGATGTCGCGCCACTCGCCTGATTGCTGCATGATCGCCAGACCCTGGTTGAGCGTCTCAAGGATCGCTTCCCCATCCGGATTATCTTTGTGGGTCATGACGTTAAGCGACTTGATTGCCGCTAGGTTGGGGTTTTCGATGATCTGATGTTCGTAGCCCAGACGCCCGATTGCTTCGACCGCCAGATGCGCTTCGATCGCGACAATATCGGCTGTGCCATCCATGACTGCGCGAAAACAATCATCGGGTGAAACGGGGCGCATCAAAGTGATTGCAGGCTCGTAAAGACCAACTGCATCCATATGCGACAGTGACCAACCTTCCGGCCTACAAATCGTTGTGCCCGCGAAATCTGCATAAGTCAGAGTCTCTTCGTAACCCGAACCGCTTTTTGCGAAGAACGTATCAACGACCTCGTAGAATGGGTTTGAGAAATTATAGGTTTCGCACCGTGAACGATCATTTTCCGACAACGTAGCGGCTTGTTCACAGTTCGGCCGCGACCAAGGGAATGTGGCGTCAAAGGCGAGAGTCGGCATCAATAGGTCCAGATGCGACGACCAGTCATTAACGAACTGAATCTTGTAGGACTGCTCGGGCGCGGCCCGCAGCATCGCGGTTTCAACCAGGTTGGTATAAAGCCCACGATTTGGCAGCGCTTCATCCGTAAACGGGGCGTAGTTACCACCCGTGATCAACAAAATCTGACGGTCACGAATTTCAGGGCTTTCGCCACCATCCGCGTTGCGGATCAATGCGGCACCTTCCGCACGCGCTGCTTCGATCTCTTTCTTGGCCGCAGCCTTGGCCGCGATTACGGCTTCTTCGCTGGTCTTTTTAGCTTCGGCCTCTGCAGCGGCCACGCGGGCTTCGGCCTCGGCAATGGCTTTTTCAGCCCGTTCCTCGGCAGCTTTGACCAGTTCCGAGGCCATTTCCGCAGCCATGCGGCCAGCTTCGGTATCCGGCAGTTGCGCCGCGCGCCCGATATCTTCAAGACAAGGGAAAGTCAGGACATCACCGACGCGAATGATATTGGGGTTCGACCCGATCGTTTCCCGGTTCGCATCATAGATGACCCGGTAATCTTCCGTCGCGTAGACGGCAATTGCCAGTTCCCGCAAGCTGTCACCGGGCTGGATTTCATAAGTCGAACACGCCTCTTGCGCCGATGCTGCACCTGTTGCAGCAGCAAGAGCGAGGGTGGATATGATAAGATGGTTTCGCATTTTGTCCTGTTTCACTGCCTGTCTAAGTCTGTGCCGGTTTGACCACGGCGATTGAAATGTTGTCCTGATCCGGGTCTGCCTTTGCATGCAGTGCTTGAAGCAGCGCATCAGCAATATCGCGAGCCGGGGAATGAATATGCGTGCGCACCAGCGTTTCGATCTCGGAATTGCCGAGATATTGCAGACCATCACTGCCAAGGATCAGTACATCTGCCGCAATCAGCGCCAATGGTTGTTCCGGACAATCCACTTTTGGAATCGCAGCCCCCATGATCACCGAAGTCAGTTGGTTACGATCCGGATGGCCCTGCGCCTCTTCCGCGCTCAGTAATCCTTGTGCGAGCTGTTCGTCGATCACCGGGGCCATCGAGTGATCTTCGTTGACCTGTGACAGGGCATCATTGCGGAACAGGTAAAGTGGACTGTCACCGATCGAGATCCAGAATACGCGTTGATCCAGCATCAACATGCCCAGAAGGGTGGAGCCCAGATTGACCTCGTTTTCCTCACTATGGCTCGCCATAGCGGCGTTTGCCTGCATTGCGGCCAACGGCAGAGCGTCGAGCAGTGCGCTCTCAGCAAGGTCGGGCCCATCCAACTGGGCATCCATCGCATCGCGCCAGGCTGAAATGACCAACTGCGAAGCGACTTCACCCGCTTCATGACCACCCATACCGTCGGCAATCACAACATAACCCGCGTCTGCCGCGTCAGAGACCCGCGCAGCAATCGCGTCTTCCTGCGAGTCGCGCTGACCCTGGTCCAGGATCAGGGCAATATCATATGCAGGGGTCGCCAGCATTAATCGGCATCCCGCCAGTCAAAGCCGTCATCACAGAAAGCGGTGAAGCGGATCGAGGTTTCGCTGATCCGGATCAGATCGCCGCTGGACAAGGCTATGGTGCTGAGCACAGGCTTGCCATTCAGGCGCACCAAGTTGGCCTTGCCGCCATGGCCCAGATAGCATTTCCGGTCCTCTGGGTCATATGCGATGACGGCGTGATTGCTGCGAGAGATCCCGGTGTCGCCGAAATCCAGCTGAATAGCCTGATCGTCATTCCGACCGATCTGCATCAATCCCTCGGTCAAGGTAATCGCGGCACCCCGACCCGGTCCGGCGGTCACAACCAGCCAGCCAACCGGGAATGTCTGTTCGGCCGCTTCTGTCTTTTCAACGGGCTCAGCTGTTTCCATCAGCTCCTGAACATGCGTGTCTGCACGCTCGAAACCCAAAAACGTCGTCTTCACACGAGAACGCCGATCTTCAGCCGGTGCGGGTGCGGGTGCGGGTGCGACCATGGCGGGTTCCGGGGTTACATCAACTGGCTCCGGTTCCGGTGTGGGTTCTGCGACGATTTCCACCTCGCCCGCAACTTCAGATACGACTTCAGGTTCGATGGCGTCTGGTTCTTCTACGGTGACTTCGGGTTTATCGTCCTGAACCTCGTCTTCCGCAGTCAGATGAAGCGTGACAATCTGTTCATCTTCTTCGACCTCTTGAACCTCGGCCACTTCTTCTTCGGTCGCCTGATCTTCGATCTGGTCTTCCGTAAACTCGGGCATCGGTTCTTCGGGGATCAGTTCGTCTGCTTCCTCGTAGCTGTCCGAGCTAACGTTTCCACCCGCAAGGGCCGCGCGCAGGGCGTTGAAATCCGCAATCGGAGCAGCGCTTTCTGTTTCGACCGCTTCCGCAACGGTTTCGGTTTCGGTTTCCACCGCATCTTCTTCTTTCGGTTTTCCGGCACCTTCTAGAAGCCGGCTCAGAGGGCTTTTGTATTTGAACATGGTGTCGTCACCTTCTTTGATTTCTGATGCGGGGTTTTACCCGCGGGACTGCTACAAACCGCTTCGCCGTAGGCGCAGGGCACTGATGAAGAGGAAACAGAGAAACATTTACGTCGCGACGGGTTGGTCCCCGACGGGGTGACGCGATGGGCGGCACCCCCAGCACACTGAAACTGGCGATAGTCACATCAACTGGGCGATCACTCCTGCGTTAGTTGCATGACCGCAGTACTTTCAGCTCCGTTGCGCAGAATGCTTAGGCGCGCCTCGGGTTGGTTGTCGGAAACAAGTTGAGCAAGGATGCCGTCCAGACTTTCGGGCTCATTGATCGAGACACCAGTCTGTGTTTCGCGCAGCAGCACATCCCCCCGCTGCAAACTGCCAGCAACTTCTTCCGGAACAGATGCGACGACGGTTTGCCAACCTGCCTCGCCCGCATGAGCCACATCAAACGAATAACCGTTCAGAAGGCCAAAACTGCGGAAGGCGGGCAGGGCCAGCAATCCATTCTGCGCGCGTGTTTCGCCCAGACTGCGATAGCGCGCTGCTACACGGATATACCCGTCTGGATCGACCGAGAAATTATCTAGAACATACGATGCAAGCGTTGTGTCCGGACGAATAGGTTCACCATTCAGAGTAAAAATCGTAGCGCCCCGTTCGACCCAATCCCCGATCACCGACCTATCTTGCCCGGCGTTCAATGCATTGATGGCAATGACACTCCCGGTCGAGCTGCGACGCTTGGACATCGTGAATGGAATCTCAATATCCCAGTGCCCAAATGCGACCTGGTTTTCGGCGAGATTTACCGGCGTCGCAGGTGCGATGGGTGTGATGTCTTCAACCGCAGGTTCCGCCACTTCAGGTTCCACCAAGGCGATTTCTTCGGGTTGCTGCTCTGACACAATGGCGGCTTCCGGCACCTCATTAGCCTGCTCGACAGGTTGTTCCTGCGCCGCTTCTGGTTCTGATGCCAAAGCGACTTCGGCCTGTTGCGGCTCTGTTGTGGCTTCGGCGGTCTGCTCGACAGGTTCCGGAGCTGCTTCTGCGGGCACCGGAGTAGTCGGAGCCTCTGCAGTCACCGGCGTTGCCTCGGGCGATTTCTGATCGCCCGTCATTACGAAGTATCCACCTCCGGCCAGAGCCGCCAATACAATCGCGATACCCGCGATCATCTTGCCACTGCCGCCCGAGCCGCTTTTTACAACGGTGTCGACTGCAGCAACGGCCTCGTCCTGAGGTGCAAATTTAGCAAGAGTGTCTTCCGTTTTTTCCTCGTTCCCGAGGGCCAGATCAGAGTTCCCGGCCAGCAGCGCGGTCACGACGGCCTCCGCATTCTCGCTTTCGGCTTTGATCCGTTCTTTTTCGGCCTCTTCGTCTTTGCGATCCATGCCAACAATGACCGAAACAGGGCGATACGCGAAACTGTCGAACATCACACCGGGACCACGGAACATACGCAGCCAGTCCAATGCGGTTTGCACACGGTCAGTGGCGTGCACTTCCATTGCTTTGTCGATCGCCTCAAGGAACCCGTCAGGATAACCTTTGAATCGCCCTGTCAGCGGTTCATAAGGATCGTCTTGGCCGTTGTTGAACGCATTCAAACGTGTCTGGCCATCAATCGGTCGCTCGCCGCTGATCGCATGATACAGCGTTGCAGCCAGTACATAGAGGTCACTGCTGGGGCCCTGATCCGCGCCACGCACATAAAATTCGTGCGGCGAATACCCGTCCTTAATCACGCGCAGCGTCAATAGCGCCGCTGACTTGTGTGCCGCCTGCTCGCGTGCTGCGCCAAAGTCGATCAGGATGGGTTCGCCATTCTCATCGATCAGGATATTGTCGGGTGAAATATCGCGATGTAGCATGCCGCTTTGGTGAATGAACGACACCGCAGACAGCATTTTTTCGGTGACCTGAACGATAAAGTCCGGTCCGCTCTTGTTTTCGGGTTTTTCGACATAATCCAGAAGATCGCATCCGCGGATCAGGTCCATCGCGATATAAGCGGTGTCGTTGTCCTCAAACACCTGATGCACGTCGACGATGTTGGGATGAACCAGCCGCGCATGGTTGCGTGCTTCCTGAATGAACAGGTCGATAATGGCGCGCAGGTCTTCTTTGTGGTCGGGGTTGGCAGGTTCGACCAGATCACCATTCCGCTGGCAGAGCGCCCCCGGATAGCATTCTTTGATGACCACATCGCGATCCAGACTATCGCGCGCGAGATAGGTGATCCCAAACCCGCCGTTGCTTAGGAACCGGAGGATTTCATACTGTCCGCGCAGCAGCTTTGCGCCTGGCTGCAATCCTTCGATCTGAGGTTCGTCGTGCGTTGCGCCGACCGCCTGGTTGTGGCTCATTTCTTCCCGCCCATTCTACTCGTTTATTGCGGCATAGATAACCAAGGCTTCAGCCCGCGAACTCACAACCAAACACAACCGCAGGACACTTAAAACGGTTAGACGTTTCAAATTTGACTTTATTGGGGCCGCCTGATGGCTTCACTATGGATCACAAAAATCAAAATCGCCTATATAGTGAGTACAGATCCTCATACCACAATATGTTGTGTTCGCCTGATGGAAGAAATGGATTCTATACCGCCGAAATAGACGCTTGGTCCACGAATTCGAAACAATATCGCGCTGATTCCGAACGCTTCGAATCGCTGCGATGCGGCTCAATTCAAGCGGGAAAAACTTATGTGCCGGTTTTTGGGGGCGCCGACGCAACAGAGCTGCCTGCCCAAGCCAGATTGTCGCTGAGTTGTGCGAGAATGCTTATTGCATCCTTCAGCGGTGCGTCCCCGGTTTCAAACTGCAGCAACAGCAACAGGTCAGTGGCCTTTTCAAACTCGGCCGGAATCCAGTCTGCTTTGGGATCGATTTCGGTACCAGATTCTAACCTTTCGGCAAAATCCTCGACGATTTCCTGACAGCTTTGCAGGAAGGCCGCCGGTTCAATATCTGAGCTTTCGCGCAGATCGTTGTAAATGCTGGCGATGGCCGCAAGCCAGTCTTCAAGGATTGGATTGTCCAGGGGGGGCAGGGCGGCCTCTAGGCTTGCCTGCACAGTATTGCCGTCGGCCTCAGCGCCATCTGTCGAAGCCGCACCAGTAAGGTTCTCCAGATAAGGCATAAACTCTTCAGCCAGATCTTTTTGGGCGGCCTCAAGATCATGGCGACGGTGATCAGAGGCTATGTGCAAAACCTGTTCTGCCAAGTTCTGCCCGCCACAGGTTTCCCACAAAGCAAAGTCGGGTTCAGGCTCTTGTTCCATGGCCCGTACCGCTACCGGGGTGCCGATGGTCACAACCGCGCGAAACAAATCGCCCTTCTCCTTGTTCAGGCGTGCGACTACCCGATCCAGAGCATCCCGCACCGGAGGCAAATCGGCATGTGTTACAGCCAACAAGCTGTTATCGCGCAGCTTTTGAGGGACCTGCGACCACAAATGGCGTTCGGTTTCACGCCAGGCGTTGGTGCCATTGGTGCACCAGATCGCACAATCCACATAGTCGAGCAAATTTAGAGTCTGTTTGTAGGTATCATCCAGTGCACCGGCACCGGGCAAATCAAACAGCGAAATCTCCTGCAGGGCAGGGGTATTCAACCCGACCGAGATGAAATCGGGTTCATCCGCCGCTGCCTTTTCCAGCGCTATGCCGGAATAGACTTTGGGTTCCTTGTCCCACCAACCAACGGTTGTCTCAGGCGTATCGGCATAGGCCACGATCACCAGGGGCAATTTCAGATGCTGCGGCCCGGTGGGCAGAATGTCTGCCCCCGCCAGCATGTTGGCAAGGCTGGACTTTCCGGCTCCAAACTCCCCGGCAAAACCAATGGAAACCGCGTTCGAAAGCCGCTCGGCATGGGCCAGCGCGCGGGCGCGCATATCATCCAGCTCTGCCGATGAGGGTGCATTTTCGGTGGCGGTCAGGAAACGCTCTAGCTGGCGCACTTCCTTCTCGGTTCCGGGGAATTCAATCATTCTGCGGCCTCTGCCTGTCGAGTGTCCACGGGTGCAGTTCCGTGCACCGCCCCTAGTTCATCGCTGATGCGCCGCGCTTGGTCAACCGCACGTTGCGCTTCGGCGCGCGCGTTCGACCCATCGGGGCCTGAGCGATGTTCCAGATGCCCGGCCAGCAGCGCCATATAGTGGTCAAGAACGGTTTTCATCCGTTCGATCAGGTCGCTTCTGGCGGTATCTACAAGATCGTCTCCGATCATCTCAAACTCTTGAACGATCATCCGTTCGGCGCGGTTCAACACACTGCGACGCGATATCAGTCGCGACAGCCATGTCACACGTAACTCAACCGTAATGCCACGCGTCAGCGCGCTTGTATTCGGACGGAACCAACGCACCGCGCTGGTATTCATGCGATTGTCCACGGGTTCCTGCCATCCGGGCAAGGCGCGCAAAGCAGCATTGGTCTGCATATCGATCGCGTAAAGCTCACTAAGCATGCGCTGCCGTACCACCTGTGTCGCGCCCTGGACAAGCTCGCGCATCCGCTCACGCAGAGGCGTAAAGTTCAGCTCGGTATCTCCGTCTTTGGCCAGCAAAGGCGATTGCCCATCAGGGCCGCGCACAACGATCGAGACAGCCTCGGCGACGGTGTCATCCATAACACCTCGCAAATTGGCCAGTACATCGTCCATATCATTGGTGATGGCCTTGGATTTATCTTCAACTAGCGCGCGCAACTCAGAAAGCGTTTTGTTGTTTTCTTCGACATCCGCTGTGTCGGGACCATCCTTTTCTTCAATCGCACGAAGCCGCGCAGTGCTGCGCTCAAGCTCACCTTGGGCAAAACTGTTGAGGTGCTGCCACGCAATATTAAGCTGTTCTTGGCGCGGTCCTTCGGTCAGGGCTTTGGTCACATGACGGCGCAGATCGGGCAGGCCCGACGCGATCATCGCGGCAAATCGCAATACACCTTCGCGGCTGATGGGGCCGGGACCTTGTTTGATCTCTTCGACGCCGTCAAGATATTGCTTCATCTGTTCGGGATGCGCCCTCAACCACGCCAATATCTGATCATGGTCGATTCCGGTTTCATCCCCGGTCAGCGCATAATGGGCCCATTGGGCGCTGCCCATCAGAACGTCAATCTCCGAGTTGCCAAGCGCCTGCTCGAGCCCATCCAATACGTCAGTACGCACCTTGCCGGCATCTTCGGCGCCACCACCCAATTCGTCCACGCGGTTGATGAAGACCACGATCTGACCAAGCTCTAGCGCTTGCA
Source organism: Ruegeria sp. A5 (assembly GCF_056543005.1). Taxonomy (NCBI): domain Bacteria; kingdom Pseudomonadati; phylum Pseudomonadota; class Alphaproteobacteria; order Rhodobacterales; family Roseobacteraceae; genus Ruegeria; species Ruegeria sp. A5. The sequence goes on along the minus strand of NZ_JBQGAV010000003.1, from coordinate 204,206 downwards.
TCAGGCGGAATAGCTTCAGATCGGCCCGCGACAACGCCTGATGCGCAGACAGCACGACGACGAAAAAGTCGGATTCCTTGAGATACTGGCGCGAGATCTCTTCACGGATCAGCAGCGGGTCATTGACACCGGGTGTGTCTGTGACTGTCACCGGATACGGAAAATGGCCAATGTCAAAATAGACCTCGGCCTTACGGGTGATGTCGCTGTAAAGGCCCCGATCTGAACCGGGGTCATACTGGTCTTCATCTGTCGGGTCATCCCCGGCACAGACATAGCGCGCTAGGTCATCCGAGGTCAGTTCATCCAGATCGTGATGCTCGCCAAGAAGGTGTTTGTAGCTTTCCCCCAAGCGTAGCTTGGCGCGGGTTTTCATTGCCTCGACCTGCTCTTCGATCATCTCGCGCTTGTAGCTGTCCTCTTCATCAGGGAACATGTTGCGCAACTCTTCACCTTCGGCGATCAGGGCCTGCCATTGGCGATTGTCGAAGAAATGAAACTCGGCGCCCGACGTCCGACCGGACGGATGACCGAAATGCATGTCGGTGATCACTGTCGTCCATGGGTTCACGTCCGAGGGCAGATATTCTGCGTGCCCGGTGAAACCGTTGATCAAGCGCGATTTTCCGGCCTTGATTTGACCTACGAATGCTATCGAAGGCTTGAGGTTCGACAAGTCGTCAACGATGCGCGAGATGAAGTGACGCGTTTCGTCATTGCTCGTCCCGTTCATGTCTTCTGCGATGCGAATAAGCTCGCGGCGGTTTAACTCACTCATAAGATTTACCCTGGTAACTCGTATTTTGTTTAACTTTGCAAAGTGGACACTATTTGGCAGGAACGCGGTTATTCAACGGCGCTATTCAATGTTTTCCATAGGTTGACGACAGCGCCCAGCTTGCGGGCGTCATGAACGGCGGCGGCGGTTTCCTGACCGTCGCACAAAATGGCGAGACCCGCGCCTTGTCCACCTGTCGGGCGAATGACGATCAGCTGTGGATCAGTTAAAGCATCGGAACCATCGGCCTGCCATCCCGCCAGATCCCGGGTGAATCGGGCCAATATATCCGTGTCCGGATGTGCGTCTTGGCCTTGCGCACACAACCCGTCAAATTGCATCTCGTCTTCAGTCGACCCAATCAGTATTCGACCTAATGCGAACCGATCCGCGCCCTCAAAGAATTTTCCAGCAATACTGGTGGCGCCTTGTGACGCAGTTTCTGGCTGGGCTTCTGGTTCTAAGGTCTGGTCGGAAACGATGGCCATGCGCGGCTCTTCGATTAGTTCAATCCGCGCGCAGGCCGCTTCGACCTCCGAAAAGGTAACCCCTACGTCATCAGCCTCAAGCGCCGTATCCGGGCGCAGAGAAACCAACTCAAGCGGGCCGGGTGCCGTTGCAATTTCCGACACCACTTGCGCCAGTCGTTCGATCAGTTTTTCGCGTGCTTCGGTTTCAAAATCCGGGACAGGGCCCGAAGCACAGCGGAATACGTCGGTGACCCGAGAGCTGTTGACTTCGATAGCCAAAGTTGCCCCGTCAGCCGCCGTAAATTCCAAACGCCGAGGCAAGATCGTGCCCCGGATGGCCCCCAGCACCTCATTCCGGCGTAACAGTGCGCTGCTACCCGATAGGTAGATTGCAGGCGATAAGCGCGCGATCGAAGTCCGCCCGATCCCTTCGAGCATATCCAGTATTTCACTATCCATCATGCGTGACCCCCTCTGGTCCCGTCTACACCGCGGCCGCCACCGGCCCGAGGCTGAGATGTGATTTCGTAAGCGCCAGCCCGACATTCGCGCTGTCGCGGCAGATATAGCATACCACGTGATCAGGATATTCTGTTGTCCTGAGAAAGATGTGCAGCCGGTCGTTTGAGAACACCGCGATTTCCCCAAATCCGGGGTGTTCAGTATCGTCGATTTTTGCCGCACGCAGGAGTTCTTCGAATCCCTTCATACCGCGTCCCTGAAACAGATTAGCTACTGCAAGTGCGAGATTTTCGAGCGCATCAGCGCTGTCTTGGTCCGCCGCGTCGACGCCCAATAACATGCCGGTCTCCATGTCGACATACCCGGCTGCGATGCAGTCGGGTATGGTTTCGATGGCCGAAGCCAGAGCAGAGTCAATCGACATTCAGATGCCCACCTTCGGGTTTAATCTAAATCGCATGCCACTCCGCTCCGCCGTTCTTGCGAGCCTCAGAAACGGCGCGCGGTATGTCTTGATTCCGCTTAGCGTCATGTTCCAACGCAATCTGGTCAAACTCGGACAAGAATGCTGCAAAGGCGCTTTTCAGGCCATTTGCATCGTCAGGCAGGTTCTCACGCGCCACGATTTCACCCCACATTGCTGCAGCACTGAGTGGCGTTTCTATGAGGCGATCGCCCAAATCATCTGCCTTGTCATCGGCTGCATCTTCAATCTCTTCGGCAGCAGCTTCACCCACCATTGATACGACGCGGTTTGGAGCCAGCGCATTCGATTCGGGCTCCGGTTCATATTCGTCTGCCGAGTTTTCCGACTGTTCCGCCAACAGGGCCGTAATCGACGAAACCGATACTTCGATATCTGATGATTCTTCGGCGTCCTCCGACGGCTCTTGTTCGGTGTCCGCAGCTTCGACTGCTTCCGCTTCGTCCTCTTCTTCACCCAAGACGATCAGTTCGGCATCTTCCTGCTCTTCCTCATCATCGTCATCCATGAAATCAAACTCATCCACGTCGGTGATGGGGTTTGCCAAGAGGTTCAGATCCAGCGGATCTTCCGTCTTGTCAGAGAACAAGGCACGTAAGTCTTCATCAGCGGGCTCCGCTTCGGTAGCCATTTCCGCGCGCATCCGCTCGGCTTCTTCTGCATCAATCCGCGCCTGTCCGGACTCCTCGGTGCGGCGTTCCACGCGGGCAGGGCGTACCGGGAAACTTGTAACCACATCATTCTCGGCAGAGTCATCTTCCATCGGCGTGACAAGTTTCAGCGGTGCTTCGCCAGAGGTTTTCTCGGGCCGCGATGGCTGAATTTTGGGTGCGTCTGACAGGGATTTGTCAATTTGATAGCGCGACAGCATATCCGCACGGCTGTCCATGATCTGCTCAGTGATCTCAAGGAAACTGTCGACCATCTTGCCGCCGCCGCTGCGTGACCACAGCTCGGCGTCGCCGGTTTTGTCACGGGCCATGATGGCATCGCGGGCCGAGAACAGGATCGTGCGATTGAACAAATGACCCGCTTCCCGATTTACACGGCGTAAGACCTTTTGACGGTCTTTCTGATTCAAGGCATCTGCGCGCGTCACCAACAACAGCGACTTGTGCTGCAGACGTTCTGGCAGCGAAACCCAAGTGGCACGTTCAGTCTCGCGCCAAGCTTGGGTCGAGTGCGTGCACCACAACACACCATTGGCCTGGCCAACTGCGCGTTGCCAGACATCCGTCGAAATCTTCGGGTCCGAAATGCCGGGTGTGTCGATCAGGTCGACCGCTTCAAGAATATCGGCTTCAAGGAAGATGCGAATGAACTGGGCGTCGTTGACACCAACCTGTTCAAGCTGATCCAATTCGATATTCTGCGTACTACCATCATGGCGTTTGATATAGGCGGGTCGATTGCCCCAGCTGAACCAGATCGGCGGCAGTTGCGTGGCTGTGACCTGCGTCGGCAGTGCCTGTTTGCGCAGCAGGAAATTCATCAACGTCGATTTGCCTGCACTGAATTCCCCCATGAGCGCAAACACAGGTTTGCGGCGGGACCACTGCTCGATGCGGTTCCAAGCCTTGGGAGAGACGAAGCGGGTTTGTGATTCTTTTACCATAACTCTTCTTATGCTGCTTCGTTACTAAGGTCTTTCAGGATATCGCCCAGAATATCGTCACGTGATTTCTGCGGCTTCTGCTCGGCCATCTGGGCCGCAGCCCTTTCAGGCGATTGCGAGATACTGAGCAGCGTGTCTTTCTGTTCGGCAATAAAGTCGGTCAGCGCGGCCCGCACGTTCTCTAGGACGGCGGCGATCTGGTTTTCCTCGATGTCTTTGGTGATCGAGTTCGCCTCCGACGCGATCAGTCGCGTATAATCTGCGGCATAGGCTTCGAACCCTTTGCGGCGTTGCCACCAACGTCGCCACCATGTGCTCTGCAGGTCCAGTGCGATTGTGCGGCCAATCCCTAATGGCGGGGGTACACGCGGCACGATCGGAGCTTCAATGTTGAATTCACCCAAGTGGTTGCCCAGCAGCTTCTGATACAGTGCCTCCACGTCCGCTGCAGCAGCCGAATACAGAGCACCGGCATCCTTACGCATGGATCGGGCAAAGCTGAAATATGCCGCCTTCTGCAAGGTGCGCAGACCTGCCGGATCATATTGCCATGTACCCTGCTCACCATTCTGTTCCAGATGTGAGATCAGAGAATCCGTCGCACGTTTGACAAAATTTGCTTCCGCAGACGCAAGTCGCTCTAATACCTTGTCGCGAAGCTTGGTTGTCAGTTCCGAGGCTTTCTTTTCGTACTCAGCCGAAACCTTTGCGATCGCTTCTTCGGGCGACGCACCGTCCAGATCCCGAACGATACCGTCAGAGTTAGACAGCGTCTTGGCCACTGCAGTCGCCCGGATCTGGCTGGCAATGTTGCGCGCCCGATGGCGAACGCGATCCAAAAGACGCGTTCCTGCACCCTCAGCGATACGCTCATTCATGGCGAGCAGCAGATCAGGCAATCCTGATAGCGCCCAGATCTTATCCAGCGATGCAGCCTGATCGCCAAATCCAGCCGCCAGATAGAAGGTGTTCAACGCCTCGCGCGATTCCTCAGTTAGAATGTCCGGGTTTCCGGTTAGCGCAGCCTCGGCCCACAGAGCGCTGCCAAAAACAACGCTGGTGTTGGCGTCTATGTTGTTCTGTTTCAGTGTATCTTGAATACGATCACGTATCTCAGGCACTTGATTGACCGGGTCAGACAATTCATCGATGCGGTTCACGAACAGGATGATCTGGCGGTTCTCGAACTGCGCGATGATCCGCATTAGCGCCATGTCCATCGTAGTCAGCGCCTGGCTGGCAGCCAAAACAACAACACACACCTCTGATCCACGCAGGCTGCGTAGGGTGATTTGTTCGCGTACCATAAAGGTATCGTTCACACCTGGGGTATCGCAGAGCTTGAGCGAGATCGGGTATTGCGGGATATCCATGAACAGCTCGGCCGATTTGGTCACATCGGCGAAACGGCCCGTCTTGGGGTCGATATCCGGGTCATCCTCATCCCCAAGGCACACATACCGCTGTATCAGTTCATCATCGAAGTAATCATACTGGTGGCTCTGACCGAGAATCAGGTCAAAGTGCTTCCCAAGCCGCTCTTCTGATTTGGCCTTCATCTCGCCGATTTGACGGCGAATATCGTCCATCTCATCATCGGCACCGGCTCGATTGGCCAACTCGCCCAGACGACCGCCGCCAACCATCAGATTATCCCATTCTTCCTGCTCGAAGAATGTGAATTTGGAACGGGTGTCGCCTTCTGTGCGGGTGTTGATGTTCAGCGTTGTAACCACCGAGGTCCACGGGTTCACATCCGAAGGCAAAAGATTTGGCCGCCCGGCCAATATGTTCACGATAGAGGATTTGCCGGCCTTCACCTGCCCGACCATCGTGACACTGGCGGTGAAATTCTCCATTTTGGTCTTGAGCGCAGCCAGCCGTGCGGAAGACCGCGCATCCGCCACCTCTGTCAGTTGGTCGATCTGTGTCGTCAACGAGGTCATTGCCTCTGTCATCTCAGACAGGGACTCGTTTCCGACAGACAGAAGGTGGTCGTTACGCGCCATGGTCAGCCTCCGGTACCAGTTGCAGCGATGTGGTTCCCTGCCCCGTCAGGCAGGCTTGCAAGCGTGTCGATTCGTGCGATCAGGTCCAGCGCGTTGCCGAGGATTGCGGCCTCGGTTCGCGGTGAAATCGATTCATATGCGAAAGAATCAGCCAGAACTTCGATTGAACTGAAGCCTTCACCATTTTCCAAACAAGCCACACGGCGTCCGGTCGGAAAATCATCTGTTTTGTTGACAGGCAGCGGCATGCGGGCATTAGCCAGCAAGTAGCGATTGCCCGAATGCGTACGGAGAGCGACGCCGAATCCTGTGCCAGGGTGCTGACGGTTCAGGGTTTTCAGTTCGCCAATAAAGCTTTCACGCGCAAGGCTGACAGCGTCTTGCTCGGAAGCAACGGATTTGATCTGGTTGGTCACGACAGAGACCCTTGTTCTGGAGTTGAGCAGAAACTCGCACGGTGCCAGAAGGCAAAAAGACTCATTAACTCCTGCGCCCAATCAATTACGATTACCGCGGTGTTATTTTGACGCGAATAGGATATTTTGGCGTTTGAAATGTGGCACAATTATGATGGCGTCTCATAGAAAAACCTCAACCTATGAGAGTGTAAGCCACGACGTTGACGAGTTGTCCAAGTTTTTATGGCTTTGATTGCTTGTTAAAAAGTCCGAGGTTCCGTGGCGTCAAGGATTTACATGCTGCTTCTTACTTTTTTGAAATATATAGAAATAATTTCTATTTCTGTGATCGAAGGAACCTCTGATTGAAATTCGATACGAAACCACTCACCTCAAGTTACACTTTTTTGAAATGTGCCCCACACAAAGTAATCTCTGAGCGACTCAACGTATGCGAGTTTAAGATAAAGAGAAAAATTGCGATAAATGTTCGCTAAATGGAAACAAAAAGAAGGACCAGAAAACGGGCCTTCACACAGGTGAAATTACGACCAATACCAGCACCTGAGCACTGTTCGTGCTGAAAAGACTGGCCAAACCGCATTCTCACTGTCCAAGGCACGTTCTTTAACATTTGGCACATGCGAGTTCTGGTTAAACTTACTTGGGCAAAAGATTGTTTCCAGCGAGACGATAATAAACTGCCCTCTCGCTTGATTTTACCTCTCGCACTCATTCAAAAGCTTTGCTATTCAGCGCGTCGTCGCGGTGCTTCGGCATCGGGTTGCGGGTGTGGCGAAATTGGTAGACGCACCAGATTTAGGTTCTGGCGCCGCAAGGCGTGGGGGTTCAAGTCCCTCCACCCGCACCAACACGACTTCTTACCATCAATGTGACTTATCGCTGGCGAACTTACGCAGTTCAAACGCCGTAGCGGGCCATAAACATGTCGACGGCCTGCAATGCGACCTCGTCGATTTCGTTCTGGTCAAATCGATTTTGGATACCGAACGCCGCGCGGCCCCATAGTCGGACTTTGCACAGTTCAGAAAACTGCTCGGCCGCGATGTTGACGTCTTCAACCGCCAACTCACCTTTGCTAACCGCCTTGGTCAAATATTCGGCCATCTGGCGTTGGCCGTTCCTCGGTCCTGCTTCATAAAACGCTTTACCAAGCTCGGGGAATCGGTCGCGTTCGGCCACACATATGCGAAAGACCTGTTGCGCGAAGTCCGAGACGAGAAAAGCCGTAAGCTGAGTGGCTGCTATCGTCAGCACCTCGCGGGCTGGCTTGGTCTCATCGATCATCGACAGGATGCGCTCGGACATCAGGCGACATTCGGTCTGGGCAACCTCGGTGAACAACAGTCGCTTGTCGGGGAAATAGCTGTATAGCGTTGCCTTCGAAACACCCGCCGCACGCGCGATGTCATCGACGCTTGCACCTTCAAACCCATCCGCCATGAAAACCTCTCGGGCCCCACGTAACACCTGGTCGAATTTACGGCCTGTACGCAGGATGGTGGCGGCTTGGGTCATGGTGTCTCCGGATTGCGATATCCTGCAACACTATAAACCGTTCGGTTCAGTTTCAACGCTTTTCACTCCGATAGCGGTTTTGGCACAACGTTACGGCTTCAATCGTACCGCCGACCGTGCGTCAACCTTGCGAGCCAGACCAGCCATGTTAACACGTTGCCATGGTCGAGATATTTCTGCGCACTCTCCCCTTTTTCGCAATCATCGGCCTGGGGTTCTGGGCCGGACGCAGCCGGTTTTTCCCTCCCGAGGCGACAGCATATCTAACCAAGTTCGTGTTTTTCTTTGCTTTGTCGGCTATGCTATTTCGGTTTGCCGCCACCCTGCCCTTTGCCGAAATTTTCAACGGTCGGCTGGTGATCGGGTATCTGATCGGCACTGCTGGCGTCTATGCGCTGGCGACGGCTATCGCTTATCTCCGAGGGCTGGACATCCCCACCGCCGCGGTCGAGGCGCAATGTGCTGCTATTGGCAATGTTGGGTTTCTGGGCCTGCCCATGCTTGCGCTGTTATTCTCCGAAGCTGCCATTGGTCCCGTGATGTTGGTGCTGACAGTTGATCTGGTTGTGTTTTCCTCATTGATCGTGATTCTGATCAACGGTGGCCGCGATGGTCGGCTCAGCCTGGGGACGATGCGCCTGATCGGGATTGGCCTGCTGAGAAACCCCATGATCTTGTCAATCTCCGCCGGATTGATCTGGTCTGCGTTAGAGGTGCCTGTACCAGCCCCGCTTAATGATTTTCTGACAATTCTGGGCGGTGCGGCTACGCCGGGGGCGCTGTTTGCCATCGGGGCGTCACTGGCAGACAAATCGGCCGAGCGCATCCAGATCGCGGGCTGGTTGAGTTTTTGCAAACTGGTGCTGCATCCGTTTTTCGTGGCACTTATGGTGATTTGGCTGATCCCGGTTGCCTCATTCCCTGCGATGGTCGCAATCGCGGCGGCGTCTTTACCAGTTGCAGGCAATGTTTACATGCTGGCCGCGCACTACGGTGTTGCCCCGCAACGGGCATCTGCTGCCATCCTGTTATCTACCATCGCCAGCATTCTGACCGTCCCGCTGGCGATAGGATGGGTCAGCGGATTCTGATCTTCACCTTTTCGAAAAATGAGCTTTCCAGAGGTGGCTGCACTTTACGCCGACGCTGCAGACCGGTAGCCATGGCCCGGAAACAACGTAAGGATCAGCTTGATGGAAACCCTTTCGGAAAATGCCTGTTTTGGTGGTGTGCAGGGCGTTTATCGCCATGCTTCCTCGGCCTGCAAATGTGATATGACATTTGGCCTGTTTCTTCCAGCCGAAGCCAAGGACGGCCCCGTTCCTGTTCTGTGGTACCTGTCGGGCCTGACCTGCACCCATGAAAATGCCATGACGAAGGCGGGTGCCCAGGGCTGGGCGGCCGAACAAGGCATTGCTCTGGTATTCCCCGATACCTCGCCACGCGGCGAAGGTGTGGCGGATCACGAGGACTATGACCTTGGCCAAGGTGCAGGGTTCTATGTCAATGCCACGCAAGGCCCTTGGACGCCTCACTTCAACATGTGGGATTATGTTGCCGAAGAGTTGCCGGCCCTTCTGGCCAAGAACTTTGCGATTGATCCTGATCGTCAGGCCATCACAGGACATTCGATGGGTGGGCATGGCGCATTGACGCTGGCGATGAACCTGCCCGGGCGTTACCGCTCTGTTTCGGCCTTCTCGCCGATCTCGAACCCCATGGGGGCGGATTGGGGCCGCAAGCAACTCAGCGCGTATCTGGGCGTTGATGAGACCGCATGGGCCAAGCATGACGCGTCGGCGATGATGAAAAGCACAGGCTTTGACGGACCGATCCTGATCGACACCGGTGCAAACGATCAGTTTATGGATCTGTTGCGCCCGGAGGCACTGGCGCAGGCAATTGCCGAGCGTCGCCAGCAGGCCACTTACCGACTGCAGCCCGGCTATGACCATTCCTACTATTTCGTGTCCACCTTTATGGAGGATCACATCACCTTCCACGCCGAAGCGCTGTATGGGGACTGAGGCATGAGCAAATATGACTATGACCTGATCATCATCGGCTCGGGCCCTTCAGGCCGGGCGGCGGCGATTCAGGCAGGCAAATTGCAGCGCCGGGTGCTGGTGATTGACCGCAAAGATCGTTTTGGTGGTGTCTCTGTTCATACCGGAACGATCCCATCGAAAACCTTGCGAGAGACGGTGCTGAACCTGTCAGGCTGGCGCGAGCGCAGTTTTTATGGGCGCTCCTACCGGGTCAAGGATCAGATCAGCGCCGAGGATCTGAAAGCACGGCTGCACATGACACTCGATCATGAGGTCGATGTGCTGGAGCATCAGTTCAACCGCAACCATGTTGAAACGCTGAACGGGTTGGCGACGTTCACGGGGCCACACGAGATCGAGGTGGCTACGGATGCAGGCGAATCCACGCGTCTGACAGCAGCCAAATTCCTGATCGCCACCGGCACCAAGACCTACCGGCCAGATTACGTGCCTTTCAATGGCAAAACTGTCGTCGATGGGGATGATTTCCTTGAGATGGAGGAAATCCCGCGATCGCTCTGCGTGATCGGTGCGGGCGTAATCGGCGTTGAATATGCAACTATGTTCTCGGCGCTTGATGTCCGGGTGACGTTGATCGAACCGCGCGAGACGTTTCTGGATTTCATCGACAAGACACTGATCCACGATTTCACACATCAGATCCGTGAAAATGGCGTCGATCTGCGGTTGGGGGCAGCCGTCGAGAAAATAGAAGACGCCGGTAGCCATGTTGAGATCACGCTGGACAATGGGCGGCACGTCCGTGCCGAGATGCTGCTGTTTGCAGCCGGCCGGATGGGGGCGACCTCGGCGCTGAACTTGGACGCGGTTGGCATTGAAACGGATCATCGCAATCGTATCAGCGTGGACCGCAAGACCTATCAGACCTCGGTGCCGCATATCTATGCCACCGGAGACGTCATCGGGCATCCGTCGTTGGCCTCAACTTCGTTGCAACAGGGACGGGTCGCGGCCTGTCATGCGCTGGAGACTCCAACCCTGCCAGAAAGCCCCTGGTATCCGTATGGGATCTACTCGGTCCCCGAAATCTCAACCTGCGGGATGTCCGAGGAAGAACTGCGGGAGCGTGGTATTCCCTACGAAGTGGGTGTGGCCCGGTTCCGCGAAACCTCGCGCGGGCACATCATGGGGTTGGAGCATGGCATGCTGAAGATGCTGTTCTCGCTCAAGACCCGCCGGGTCTTAGGGGTTCAGATTGTCGGCGAAGGCGCAACCGAGCTGATCCATATCGCGCAGGCGGTGCTGAACCTGAAAGGCACGGTGGATTACTTCGTGCAGAACACGTTCAACTATCCGACCCTTGCCGAAGCTTACAAAATCGCGGGGCTGGATGCCTTTAACCGGATGCCCATTCCGGACGAATTCAAGGTGCGCAAATCGACGCCAAAGGCGAAGTCAGAACCAAAGGTCAAAGAGGCGTGACGACGCTTTACATCGACGGGGATGCCTGCCCGGTCAAGGCCGAGGCTGAACGGGTGGCAACCCGGCATAAGGTGCCGATGGTTCTGGTCTCAAACGGAGGGCTACGCCCCTCTGCCAACCCGTTGGTGCAAGTCGTGATCGTCGCCTCGGGAGCAGATGAGGCGGATAAGTGGATTGCCGAACGCTGCGGCACCGGCGATATTGTCGTTACCTCTGATATACCGCTGGCCGCCAAGTGTATTGAAGCCGAAGCACGCGTGCTTCGGCCCAGTGGTGAGGCTTTCACTGCGGCCAATATCGGTCAACAATTGGCAATGCGCGATCTGATGGCAGACCTTCGCGCGGCAAATCCGCTGGGGACAGGTGGCGGGGGAAAACCATTTAGCAAAGCCGACCGGTCGCGTTTTCTAGATGCGCTTGAGCGCGAGATACGCGCTGCCCTACGCAGGTAGTGCTCCCGCCGGTCAGAATCGCATCAAAGATGCGTATCCTCCCGTTGGGCTGGGCAGCGCGTGCCGCGCTGCGGTTGGCGCTTGCATCTCTGACCTGCGCTTGGTTCAGTCGGTGGTGATTGAACTGGTATGGAATTAAGTCATGGCCGTTGAAGCCGTCATCTTTGACATCGGAAATGTGCTGATCGAGTGGCAGCCCGAGCGCTATTATGATCGGGTAATCGGCGAGGATCGTCGTCGCGCCATGTTTGACGAGGTTGATCTGCATGGGATGAATGATCTGGTAGATCAGGGCCATCATTTCACGGATACGATTTACAATTGGGCGGACAAGTACCCGGAATGGCGCGATGAAATCCGAATGTGGCATGACAACTGGATCGAACTGGCCGCGCCCGAGATCCCACATTCAGCGCGACTGCTGCGCGCGTTGCGGACCAAGAAGATCCCGGTCTTTGCCCTGACGAATTTTGGGGTTCAGAATTTTGACTATGCCACTACCGTTTATCCGTTTCTGAATGAGTTTGATCGTCAATACGTCTCGGGTCGGATGAAGACGGTCAAACCTCATATGCCAATTTACGAAATGGTTGAGGCCGATTGCGGCATCCCTCCCTCGGCGCTTTTGTTTGCAGATGACAGGATCGAGAATATCGAAACAGCAAGGGCGCGCGGATGGCAAACGCATCACTTCATCGATCCGCAAGGTTGGGCGGATCGATTGGTTTCAGAGGGGCTGCTGACCGCTGAAGAGGCCGCATAGCTCAGGCTGTCACGCCGGTTGGTGAGCGATTTTCGCGGATGGGCAGGTGAATGATGGCGCTGAACGCTCCGATAGCGACGCCGATCCACCAAACCATGGTGTAATCACCGAATTGGTCGTACATGCGCCCGCCTAGCCAGATGCCCAGAAAACTGCCGATCTGATGGCTCAGGAATACGATCCCGTAGAGCGTGCCCATGTACCGCAGGCCATAGAGATGTGCGACAAGGCCAGATGTTAGCGGTACGGTCGCCAACCAGAGCGACCCCATCACAAGCGAGAATGCGATCACGGACAAGGGCGTGATTGGGAACACGATGAAGGCACCTGCGGCAAGCGTTCGGCCGGTGTAAACCGCCGCGAGCAGGTACTTCTTCGGAAAGAGATTTCCAGCCCATCCGGCCAAAAGGGTTCCGCCGATATTGGCCAACCCAATCAACGAAATCGCAATCGCCCCCAAGGCTGAAGTTGTGGTGATCCCCATCGAATGTAAGACGCCTCCGGGTTGGATCGGGCCGCACATCTCGGTGACGAAGGCGGGGAAATGGGCTGTGACAAAGCCCAGTTGATAGCCACAACTGAAAAAGCCGATCGCAATCAGCGAATAAGACGGGTCGCGGAATGCCTTGGACAGGATCTGCCCCATACTCTCCTCTAGCTCCGTCCTGCTGATAGGCTGAGGCGCGCGCATGAATGGCAATGTCAGGATCAATGCAAGGATAGCCACCGCAAAGATCAGGAACACTTGCTGCCAGGGTAAGAAAGTCAGCAACCACTCTGCTGTGGGTGCGCCAATGACTTGCCCGAAACTGCCCGCTGCGGTGACAATCGCCAATGACATCGAGCGGTTCGCATCCGATGAGGCACGACCTACGACCGCAAGGACCACGCCAAACCCCGTCCCAGCGATCCCGAAACCCACGAGCCAGGCATACATCTGATGTTCAAACGGGGTAACGGACCATGCCGTCAGGACCATTCCCGCCGTATAGGTCAGAGCGCCCAGGACGATGGCGCGCCGATCCCCAATCTTTTCCGCAATGGCGCCAAAGATCGGCTGGCCGATCCCCCAAGCCAGGTTTTGTATGGCGATCGCCATCGAAAAATCGCTGCGTAGCCAGCCGAACTCATCCGCAATCGGTATCTGGAACACACCAAAAGAGGCGCGTACGGCAAAACTGACTGTAATTACGATACAGCCGACGATCAGGATCGGGTTCAGCAAACGGGTGGATTGCGACATTAAGGCTCCGAAGATTGGTTCCAGCAGACGTTAGCGGTACAACTCGGCGCGTCAATTCAGGAGTTTTGTGACGCCAGTTCAGCAAAATTGATGTGTCTGGAAAAAAGGTTTCTTTTCAACACACGAAGCGATCGGTATGGCTCAACTCATGACGGATCTAATTTCACACTATGAAGATCTTATTGCTGATGGGACACTGACCCGGGACGACGCGCAAGAGGCTGTGCTGCCCCGGTTTGAGCGCATTCGGGCAGCCTTGGCCGAACCGGTTAAGCGTGGATTTTTCCGCAAAGCGCCGCCGCCACCCAAGGGTTTGTATCTTTGGGGAGGTGTTGGGCGCGGCAAGTCGATGTTGATGGACATGTTTGTCGAGACATTGGGTGAAATCCCAGTTCGACGGGTGCATTTTCATGCGTTCATGCAGGAAATCCATTCCGGTCTGCACAAGGCGCGTGAAGACGGCGTTGAGGACGCGCTGGTCCCTGTGGCCGATGCAGTCATCAAATCGGCGCGGGTGCTGGCCTTTGATGAGATGCAGATCATCGATATCACCGACGCGATGATCGTGGGGCGGTTGTTTGATCTGCTCTACAAGGGTGGTGTCGTTATCGTTACGACTTCGAACAGGCATCCGGATGATCTATATAAGGATGGGTTGAACCGGCAGCTTTTTCTGCCTTTCATTCAGCATATCAAAGAGCAACTGGAAGTGTGGGAGTTGGTTTCACCCACGGATTACCGGCAGAACCGACTTGAAGGCTCGTCGGTTTACTTCACCCCCATCGGGCCCGAAGCGCGGGAAAAGATTCGTGAGGTGTGGAATGATCTGTCGGGTGGACCGGCAGAAGAGCTGGCCCTTCAGGTGAAGGGTCGCGAAGTTGTCCTGCCCGCCTTTCGCAACGGCGTTGCACGGGCCTCGTTTTATGACCTCTGCGGACGAATGTTGGGTCCAGGAGATTACCTGGCTATCGCAGAAGCGCTGAAGGTACTGGTTCTTGAAGACATCCCGCGTTTGTCACGCAATAACTTCAATGAGGCAAAGCGCTTCGTCACCCTGATCGATGCGCTTTATGAGGCGAAAGTTCGGCTGATTTGTTCCGCCGCCGCCGAGCCCGAGATGCTCTATGTCGAAGGGGAAGGAACTTTTGAGTTTGAGCGTACGGCCTCGCGCCTGCGGGAGATGCAAGACAAGGATTGGGGCAGATAGGGGCTGCTGCCCTGGCGCAGGATCTTTTTCATCAGGCGTTTTCTCTAAGGATGTTTCCCGCAAGATAAAGCGACCCGCAGATCAGAATGCGTGCATCAGGGGTTTGAGCGGTGATTGCGGCGAGCGCGTCTGTGACGCTGTCTGCTGTCGCGGCGGCCAGATTCACCTTAGCAGCAGCGGCGGCGGTTTCGTCCGCGCTCAGCGTATTCTGCTCACCCGGGATCGATACGGCCGTCAGGCTGTCTGCCCTTTGGGCCAATGGCGCGAGATAACCGGTGACATCTTTGGTATTCAGCATACCACAAATCAAATGCGTGGGACGTTCTGGTAGTGACGCTAAAACCTCGGCCAAAGCAGTGCCTGCAGCCGCGTTGTGACCACCATCCAACCACAACTCAGCTTGAGGGGCCTGCTCAACCAGAGGACCGATTTTTAGCCGCTGCATACGCGCGGGCCATTCGGCCTTGGCCACAGCGGCCTCGTAGGCATCATCGCCCATTTGCAGGTGGCGCAACGCAGCCAACGTCGCGCCTGCATTTTCGATCTGATGAGCACCCAGTAGGTTTGGCATAGGCAGATCGCGCAAACCGGTTTCGTCCTGATAAATAAGGCGACCGTTCTCAGTATGAACATGCCAGTGCTGCCCGTGGACCATTAGCGGAGCGCCCAGACGGGCTGCGGTATATTCGATGACTTCCAGCGCCTCATCTTGCTGCGGGCCGACGATGCAGGGAACGCCCGGCTTGATGATTCCGGCTTTTTCAGCGGCGATCTTGCCCAAAGTGTCGCCCAGGAACTGCTCATGGTCGATCGAGACGGGGGTGATGACCGTCAACTCGGGCCGTTCGATCACGTTGGTGGCGTCCAGCCGCCCGCCCAGCCCGACTTCGAGCAGCGTATAGTCAGCTTTGGTGCGGGAAAATGCCAGCAGCGCGGCGCAGGTGGTGATTTCAAAATAGGTGATGTTCTCACCGCCATTTGCGGCGTAACACTCATCCAGCACGGCGGTAAGGTCGGGCTCGGAAATCAGCTCACCTGCCAGTCGGATTCGCTCGTGAAACCGGGCCAGATGAGGTGAGGTATAGGCATGGACCGCATGCCCTGCCCCTTCAAGCCCCGCCCGGATCATGGCCTGGGTCGAGCCCTTGCCATTGGTTCCAGCGATATGAATGACCGGAGGCAGCTTAACCTGAGGATTGTCTAGTGCCGCCAGCAAACGCCATACCCTGTCCAAGGTCAGGTCGATGATCTTGGGGTGCAGCGCCATCATCCGGTCTAGGATGGCATCCGAAGATGGGGAGGTCATTTTTCGACCGCGTCCTCGGTGGGTGCCTCGGTTGGGGCTTCTTCCGGCTCGGGCGCAGGAAGGTCGCCTTTGACCGCAGGGGGCTGCTTCATCAGCATTCGGGTGATGGTGATCAGCTCATCCCGCATCTCGGTGCGTTTGGTCACTCGGTCGAGCATTCCGTGATCCAGCAGATATTCAGCGCGCTGGAATCCTTCGGGCAGTTTCTCACGAATGGTCTGTTCGATCACACGGGGTCCGGCGAAACAGATCAGGGCATTGGGTTCCGAAATATGAACGTCACCCAGCATCGCGTACGAGGCTGTAACGCCGCCTGTAGTCGGGTGGGTCAGGACAACAATATAGGGCAGGTTTGCTTCTTTGAGCATCTCCACTGCGACCGTCGTACGCGGCATTTGCATCAGGCTCAGAATGCCTTCCTGCATCCGCGCGCCGCCGGCTGCCGAAAACAGGATCAGGGGCCGCTGTAGCCTAACAGCCTCCTGTGCTGCAGCAATGATGGCATTGCCTACATACATGCCCATCGATCCGCCCATGAACGAAAAATCCTGCGCGGCAGCCACGATCGGGGTACGGCCGATTTCGCCAACGGCGACCAGCATCGCTTCTTTCTCGCCGGTCTTTTTCTGGGCCGCCTTCATGCGGTCAGGGTATTTTTTCTGATCCCGAAACTGCAGGGGATCGTCTTTCGGTGCCGGGACATCAACCTCGGAAAAAATACCGCCATCAAACAGATGTTGGAACCGATCGCGCGGCGTGATTGCCATGTGATGGTCGCACTGGGTGCAGACATTCTGGTTTTCCGCCAATTCGCGGTGGAACAGCATGGTTCCACACTCATCACACTTGTGCCAAAGGTTTTCGGGCACTTCGCGGCGCGAGAAGATCGAATTGATCCGGGGGCGGACGTAGTTTGTGATCCAGTTCATGTCGGAACCTTGATAATGCGGCGTTGACGTCAAATAAGACGCAATGCCGGGAAATGCAATCAGCGCCTGAGGACCAATCTTGCGGTGAGCCACCCCACGATCATCAGCGCAAAGTCGACTAGCAACCAAGGTCGCAACGCTTCGGCCTCCGATGCCTCATAAGGAAGATGGAACAAGGCCAGGCCACCAAGGTTGTCGGGAAGCGAAATGACAAGCAGAGCCGCGATGTTATTGAAGAAATGCAGCGCAATGGCGGGGCCCAGCGTGCCCGCTCGCGCGGTCAGATCGGCGGTCAAAAGCCCAAATGTCAACGCCCAGATGGCAATCAAGACCGCATTGTCTCCGACCGTCGCGGGGCTGTAGTGGCCAGCTGCGAACAAGATTGATGGCAGACCCATCCAGATCAGCGGAGACCGAAACCGCGCGGCCAGGCCCTGTTGCATATAGCCTCGGAACAGGATTTCCTCGGCGCTGGTCTGAATCAGCACCGCAACAGCGGATAAGGGAAGCAGCAAAAGCCATTTGGTTAACGCGAGATTCGCCACCAATGGTGCACCAAGGTCATAGGGGGGGAGTATGAATATGACTGCACCCAGCAGAAGCAATGCGCGAACAACGCGCCAAAACTGCCAGATTGCGATGGATTGTTCGCCCAGGACCGAGGCAAGTGACCGGTGCTGAAATAGTCGTGCCCCCAACGCCACGCCAATAGTGACAAAAATAAAGCTGGAGAGCACAATAAGGAGCGCTGTTGGCGACGATCCATTCAAGAATGTGACCGCCGACCCTGATGAGCCAAGACTGGCAACGATTGCGAACAAGATTGCATTGAGCGTGACCACAACCACTGAGACCAGCGCAAGACCAGCCAACAAGCGCCATATCTCGGGATATCTGCGGGCGCCACCTAGCAATTGCTGATGACTTGAATAGGCACCCTGCCTTTCGTTAGTGCTCATCGGATTGCTCAGCATTTACAGAAGGCAGGTCATCCCCAATTGGAGTGTTGGGGTCACGCAACCGCTCGGACACCGTGGACAAATATCCGGCCACGGTTTCAAGCAACCTCATCGCAACGCCCGCGTCACTTTCAATCACAGCACGCAATTCCTCCGCGCCGATCCGCAGGAACGAGCAATCCGTGAGGGCCACCAAATCCAATTGTCGCGGCTCATTGGTGATAATCGCAAGATCGCCGATAAGGCGCCCGGGTTCTACTATCGAGAGCGAACGCATTTCACCGTGTTCATTCAGCCAATTCAGGCTCGCCGAACCCGAAATACACAAATACGCCGCATCGGGAGCCTGGCCACGTGCGAAAATGGTTTGACCTGCCGCGACCTCGTACCATTGGGCCGAAAACGCCAGAAGACGCTGGTTGCGCCCATCGACTCGTGAAAACAACTCGGTAGAAGAAATGATCTTGAGTTTCCGGCTCAGGTCGTCCGTCCCGGTATCTTCGGCATCGGTGGACACGCGCGAGACTCCATCGATGCGACCGTCCTTTATTTCAACAAACAAATCATAGGCTTCCGGATGGGCAAAATGATCCTCCATAAAAATCATGATCGAGTCGGGTAATAACTCGCGCAGCTTCAGACGGGTCCGCAGGCGGCTTTCAGAGTCGTGGCTGGCCAGTGCCTTGTCGAGTATCAGGATATCGGGGCGTTTGATCCCAGCACGGGAAAAGGCAGCACGCTCCTGAAACACTGTCGGAAGGTTATTCCCACCTAACCCGGACGGCAGGTCGTAGATGATCGCGGCGGCCCTTCGGCGCAGCCCGGCCTCGTTCAGAACCTCCGCGACCAGATCTTCGATCTCTTCTGCATGAGCACCAGCCATGATGGATACCCGACCATACAGAGCGTTTTCCATTGCTGTCAGGCGGGGAACGTAGACGTCCGGTGACACCGGCACGAACATCGCACCCATAGCGCCCCGCAGCCGTACGGCCTGACTGTGACGAATGGAAAGGATTTTGTCCTTGTACTCCTCAGGGAAACTTGGGCCGATTTGTTCAGCGGTCAGCATGAATGGGACGGTCAACAGCAGCGCACGTTCCTGATCGCCGATGGCTTCTTCGCCCTTGGTTTTGCGGCGCTCTTCGATATCGAGCAGACGGTGGTACATGTCTTTTGACATGCCAAGCCGCAAGAACAACGGGTGATCGGCCCCATCTCGACCGAAAGTCTGGTTTAGGGTTTCCAGAACGGCCTGAGCGATGCTGAGCGCGTCATCATCCAGGCCATTGCCCGTAAGCAACGACAGAAACCGGTGGTCCCCCGCCAGAATGTCCGGTGCGATATCATGCGTCGGTGAAGCGAACAGCAGGTTCCCGCCCAAGGGCACGGCGGGATTGAACTGGTCAGGATCGAATCGATAGACATACTTGTCCAAACCGCGCTCTTGGAGGCGTGTGGCAACGGTATCTCGCAGATCGACTATTTCTTTCGCCAGCACCGGGTGTACTTCCGGGTCGAACTGAGAGCGCAAAGTGCGCCGGAACATAAATTCATCAATGCCCATCGCTTCGACAAGCTGGAACCACCAATCGCGAATATCCTCGATGTCATCAAGACCCGCGAGGCTTGGATCGATCCATTCATCGGACAGTGAATCGGGTGGGTTCCCGGCGCGCACGGCTTCGATCTGGCGGCGTGAGGGGGCCTGCAATGCACCACTTTCGTGTTGAGGATGCGTGCGCAGCGGCATTAGCAGGTTATCACCCAATGTTCCGTCGAACAGGTAAGGGCGTGAATAGGCATAGCCGATCCGCGCCGCAATCACCGCCTGATGCAGGCTGTTGAGGTTGTGGCCAGCCATCAGAACCTCGCCTTGAACCGGCAGCACTTCGCGCGTCAGCAACTGCGCGAGCGCACTGCGTTCCGAAGCGTGTTTCGACTGAATCGCAACCCGAGCGCCTTGGGGAATGGTAAGATCAATATCCTCAAGTATGGTCTTGCCGTCATCATCACGAACGGTCACGTTGCGCAGCTCGATATCGCCGGTCAGGTGCGGGATTGCCTCGGGGACGCCCTCAAACAACTGTTCGGGTATCATATTCGATGGGGCAAACCGTTCGGTCACAATTTCCCAGCGCAGTGACATGTCCTGTACCTGGTTGTAGTAGGTCAGAAGATCTTTCCAAGGGCCGCTGAGGTCTTTATATGCACCCAACGCAGCGACCAATGCGCCCACTGTCACCTCGCCCGTGATCGCCAGATAGCCGCCTACTGAATAGAATAGGAAGGGTGTCATCTGAGTGATCAGATTGTTGAGGAACTTCATGAAGAACTTCTTGTTGTAGATCTTAAAGCGAATCTCGAACAAGGTTCCCAGCCGATGGCTGAATTGCGCCAGACGATAGCGCCAGCCGCCATTGGTGCGCAGATCGCTAATACCAGCAGCGCTTTCGCCAATCTCAGAGCTCAGCCGCCGGACCTCCTGAATGCGATCCTTGTTCAGAAGGTTGATCTGACGTTGCAATTTGGGAATCAGCCAAGCCTGCAAAGGGATCAATGCAATACTGGCCAGACCAAACCACACGCTTTGCATGAAAAGAAACGTGACGATCGTCATCATCTGGCCGAACTGAAAAACGGGCTGCGCGATGGCATCTCCCATCAACCCGCCCATGGGTTCGGCCTCGGACGTGATCATCGATACCAGTTCACCTTGGCTGGTGGTGGCGAAATAGGATTTGGGAAAGCGCATCGAGCGGCTGATCAAGGTAAAGCGAAGGCGACGCAACATCCGCTCGGCGAGAATGCCTTTCATGGTATTGATGCGCATTTTCATCACGCCACTGGCGATGACAGTTGCCAAAAAGGCAAAGCACAGAATCAGCAGGTACTGCACCTGTGTCACGGTGATACCGAGTACTGTCACGGTGTCTGCGGGCGCACCAATCGCGTCATTGATGATCTGCTTAGGAAGCTCCAACGAAGCGTAAAGGAACGGAAATGACAAAACGGTCAGCAATAGCAGGACCAATTGCTGTTTTTTCGAATGCTTCCATATGAATGAAAATAGGGTGGGTTCCATTCCCCTGCCTCATGATGAGCCTGTATGATCCGGGACAAATGCCGATTGCCCGAGCGCCGACGGTAAGCCTCGGCCCGAGCTATTGCAAGAATGGCGGCTCTTTGCGACGCAGAAACCAGCTGGATAGGAGATCACATTTAGGATTCGGGAAGATTTATCCGCTAATCAAGTAAGACTGGTTTGTCCCCTGCCCCGACTTTGACTAAAGAGGGGCTGTCTTGAAAGATGGGGCGATGGGCAGATTACTGGATCGATATGTTCAACTAAAGGCTCTCGGGCGCTGGCAGCGTGCCGCGCAGCAGTCTGACCACCTCGCACTGCCTGAGCTTCGCCGCCAACGTGATGACGCCCGGCGGTTGCGCGGCAAACTTGAACAAGCAATTCAAAAAGCTGATGCTCGCCTGATCCAACCCTTGATTGGGGCGACGCAGTTTCCAAAACCCCTGGGAACGGATTGGTCGTGGCGACCGGACCTGTGGCGGACGCCACTGATCCGCAAAGGTATAGCCTCGGCCCCGCGCAAGGCGCGGATGGATGGGCAGGTCATCCTGTTTCACGATTGCAGCCAGGTCGAGATCGGGCTGCAGCAAATCCGAAATCGGCGAGACAAGGATTTGGCGCCTTTCAGTCTGGCCGTTGAGGTATTTGATTTTCAGGGATCTTTCCTGTCGCTTTCCATTGATCTGCCCACGGATGCCGCCATAAATCTGTCCCGCCAGCATCTGATGAGGGTCGACACTCTGGTTGAGTGCGAGCGTTCTACCGTTGTCTTCGCCCGCCTGAACATTCAGCATGGCCCAAATACCGAGCAGGTTCTGCGCGAACTTGATCTTTCAACACCTGCGGCGACTGTAGATTTTGATCTGGCCCATCTGAACGTGAATGAGCGTCGAATTGAGAAACTCTGGCTGGATCTGATCATTGATCAACCCGCGATGAACCGTGTGGTGTTTCGTGACCTGACATTCTGCCGTTACCACCGGGCCGATCTGTAAAGGGTACTCAATGTCTCATACCACCCTGACACCAATCCGCTTCGACAACGGCCTGTGGGAAGGCCATTTGACCAGCGAAAGCCCCCCTCAGATCAAGGTGCTGTTTCTTGGTGAGCCTTTGACTGATGTTGAGTTGGAACCAGCAACAGATGGCTGGGCCTTGCGCATCCCAGTGCCGCCCGCCGCCCTGTCGGAAGGTGTTCATACTGTCGTGATTCACGATGGAACAACAGGCTATAAGCTGGGGGATTTCACCATCATCGCCGGTTCACCCGCCGCAGATGATCTGAGGGCCGAAGTCGCTTTGTTGCGCGCCGAGTTGGACATGTTAAAGCGCGCGTTCCGCCGCTCTCAGGCATCTCAAAGCGAAACCTGACCACAGTACCGATAGGATTGTCCCTATCTTTTCAGGTCCATACGTGCATCATTGGATTGGCCTATGGATCGCAACAGCATCATAAAGGTCATCGCGCTGATGGTGACGGGTTTCGGGATCGGGATCGATTTTACCGGTGCCCTGATGCTGGTCCCGGCAATCGAAAACAGCTTTGACGCCGACATCACCAGCACCCAGTGGGTTCTGAATATTTACGCTCTGTTCTTTGCGATGACGATGGTGGCCGGAGGTCGCCTGGGCGACATGTATGGTCATCGCAAGATGATGATCATCGGTCTTTCGATCTTTCTGTTTGCGTCGGTTTTATGCTTTGTCTCACCCGGTTTGGACTACCTGATCGGCGCACGCGCCTTGCAGGGGATCGGGGCGGGATGCGTGTGGCCCTGCACACTGGCATTTGGAGCCACCAAAGTGTCGAAAGAAGAACACCGCGCATTGGTGATGGGGCTGATACTGGCGGGTGTCACCACTGGTAATGTCTTTGGACCGATGATTAGCGGCGCGGTGGTCAATCTGGGTGATTGGCGGTTGTTTTTCCTCGCCAATGTGGTGTTTTCCAGCATTTCGATGACGACTGCGATCCTGCTGATGGAGCGTGAGACCGAGCATAAGAAAGGTGAACACATCGACTTTGCCGGGATGGGCATCCTGTCTTTTGCAGTTTTGCTCTTGCTTTACGGTTTGGATGTTGGTGCCGATTGGGGCTGGACTTCGCTGCCGCTTTTGCTGCTGTTTTTTGTCAGCGCCGTTTTGTTCTTCCTGTTTCCGAAAGTCGAAAAGAGGGTCAAGGAACCCTTGCTAATGCCTCAGTTGCTGCAGAACCGAGAGTTTCTGATTACCTTGGGTCTGAATATGTTCAACGTCTCGGCAGCTTTTGTCGGGCTGCTTTATTTTCCGCAGTATATGCAAAAAGTCTTGGGATGGTCTGTGTTCCAATCGGCGCTGGGTTTGGCACCGCTGACGGTGTTGCTAGCGGTCGGATCAATCGTCTCGGGTACGCTGTATAACGATTTTGGGCCCAAGCGACTGCTGTTTTGGGGGTATATTTGCGCCACAGTCGGGGCGGCAAGCGTTGTCATCATGCCTTCCGGGACCGGATATTTTCAGATTCTGCCCGGAATGGCGCTGATTGGTTTGGGCGCAACGCTGACGGTCGGGCCTTCGGGAACAGCCGCTGTATGCGCGGTTAAGCCGGAACGCGCCGGACTGGTTGGCGGCCTGAGTTTCATGACCCATCTCGTCTATGGGGCAATCGCGGTCGCCTGTGCGACGGCGGTCATGTATGTGACAAGCCTGTCCAGCCTGAAAACCCGATTGACCGCGTCAGGCATCAAAATGTCCGAGGCTGATCAGAAAGCGATCAATGGTGGAACGCTGAACACAGACTCGGCAAAAGCAGTGCTTGAAAAGTTGAATTCAGGTGAAACTGAAAAGGTTCAGGCCGCCATTGCGGCGGCCTTTGATACCGGAATGAATATGGCTTTTGTATTCGCCACGATCTCAGTCGCTGCTGGAATCGTCCTGGCGCTGATGCTGGATGAGAAAAAACTGCACAAGGTCGAAGGGTAACGCTTCAGGGTGCGAGAATAGGGCCGCTGATGGCGGCCCCCCTCCCCTTTATTGTGACGGCCCGGTCGGATTGAACGCGGACAGGCCTTTGAGGATATCGATGGCATATGCCAGTTGATAATCCTCTTCGCGCAGCTCTGCGGTGGCTTCGGCTTTGGCGCGATCCTCTTCGATCTGGCGAATCTCGTCCTCGCTGAGGCTGTCATTATTCAGGCTGCCGCGCAGATCGGCCTCGGACCGGGTGCGGGTGTTTGTATCTTCTTCTTCCTCGTCAACCGGGTTGTTGCGTGGTTGTTCGACGATGATGTCCGGGCTGACGCCAAGCGCCTGAATCGAACGACCCGAGGGCGTGTAGTAGCGAGAGGTTGTCAGACGCATAGCCCCGTCACCCCGAAGCGGCATGACCGTCTGCACCGATCCCTTGCCGAAGCTCTTAGTGCCAACCACGATGGCGCGGTTGTGATCCTGCAAGGCGCCCGCGACAATTTCCGACGCCGAGGCCGAACCACCGTTGATCAGCACAACGATGGGCTTGCCTCCGGTCAGATCGCCGGGTGTTGCGTTGAATCGTTCACCATCTTCGAGATTGCGACCCCGGGTCGAGACGATTTCGCCCTCATCCAGGAATGCGTCAGAGACCTTGATGGCCTGAGTCAACAACCCGCCGGGATTGTTACGCAGATCCAGAACGATCCCATTGACGTTTTCGATGCCCCCGGCCTCTTCAATCTGTTCTTCCAGTCCTTCCTTAAGGTTCGGATAGGTTTGGTCATTGAAGGTCGTGACACGCAACACGACACTTGTACCTTCGGTACGTGCACGAACTGCGGTCAGCTTGATCGTGTCGCGAACGATCGTTACGTCGAATGGCTCTTGCTCGCCTTCACGCACGACTGTGATCACGATTTCCGATCCCACCGGGCCGCGCATCAGGTCCACGGCTTTATCCAGCGTCAGCCCCAAAATGCTCTCGCCATCCACATGAGTGATGAAATCGCCCGCTTCGATACCAGCAGCATCCGCTGGGGTGTCATCGATGGGCGATACAACTTTGACAAAGCCTTCTTCCTGCGTGACTTCGATACCGAGCCCGCCAAACTCGCCACGTGTCTGCACGCGCATCTGCTCGGCATCATCAGGCGACAGGTAGCTGGAATGTGGGTCTAGCGAGGTCAGCATCCCGTCAATCGCAGCCTCGATCAGCTCGTCGGTTTCTACCTCTTCGACATACTGGGCGCGAATACGTTCGAAAATGTCACCGAACAGATCAAGTTGTTCATAAACGCTTGCCTTGTTCTCGGCCTCTTGCGCAAGCAGAGGGCCTGCGATCTGTGTTGTTGCGACTATCCCTGCCACGGTGCCGGCCAGTCCGGCCATCACAAATTTCTTCATACTCGTTTATCCATCCTTGTCCGTCCGGAACCATGATTCCGGGTCCACTGGGCTGTTATCCTGTCTTACTTCTATATAGAGCGTTTCTGACCAGTCAGTTCCAGTGCCATCACCGCTTGTTGACATAATAGCGCCGATTTCCGGAGTTTCACCCGGCATCAAACCTACCGGAGTACCCTCGGGTATCACTTCCCCGGTCAGACCATATACCTCATGCAGACCTGAGAACACGAATAGCAATCCGGGCTGGGGTTCAAGGATCACAAGATTCCCGAGATCCAGCAAGGGCCCGCGGTAACGGATCGTGGCAGCCGTTGGCGCGGTGACCAATGCGCGGGGTCGCGTGCCCAGCACCAGCCCGGGGCGCGTTACCCCCGCTGCGTCCGTTTCGCCCGCCCGGTGCAGCATGACCCCTTGTGCGGGCAAGGCGATTTGACCTTTCCGGCCCGAGACATCTGCATTTGTATCTTCAATCTCACCATCGGTGATCTCGGATAACCCACTGGCAAACCCATCCAGCGTTTCGGTCGAGGATATCAGGATCGCTGTACGCACAGGATCTTCTACGAAACGGCGAGGCAGATCGGTCCGGTCCGCTATCGCCTCA
Source organism: Ruegeria sp. A5 (assembly GCF_056543005.1). Classification (NCBI taxonomy): domain Bacteria; kingdom Pseudomonadati; phylum Pseudomonadota; class Alphaproteobacteria; order Rhodobacterales; family Roseobacteraceae; genus Ruegeria; species Ruegeria sp. A5. The sequence continues at coordinate 178,056 of NZ_JBQGAV010000003.1, read as the reverse complement.
CTAAGCTGCGTGCGGGCATCCTGAACACCCTCCAACCCTTCGGTCAGCGTATTGGCAGCGTTTTGTTGAAGCTGTCGCAGTGTCTGTACCTCTTGCAATTCGTTTGCAAGCGCCTGAGCCTGCGCGTTCAACCCAGGCGTGACTTCGGACAACATCATACCAGTGCGCGCGGCCCCAAGTGGGCCGGACGGGTGCAGCATAAGTACCGGAGGCGCGGTGGTTTCGATCGTCTGCAGAACACCTAACAGCTGCGCCACCTCCTGCTCTTGTACCTGCAATTCTGCAGTCAATTGCGCCTCGCGCAAGGCCGCGCGGCGCAGGCCGTCGCGCATAGCGCTCAGACCGGCCTCGTAGGCTTTTATGGTTTCGGTCAGGGCTTTGACCCGGTCGCGGGCAGATTCGGCCTCAGTCAACGCGATCGAGGCTTGCTCCAGCATCTCGGCCGCTTCTAGTGCCGCCTTTGACGGGCTGGTTTGGGCGACGACAGGGGTGGCCCAAATCAGCGCTGCAGCAACGATCGGGTGCAATCTCATGTCAGCAAGCTTTCCCCTGTCATTTCAACGGGTTTCGGCAATTCCATAAGCTGCAACAAAGTTGGAGCAAGATCGGCCAAGCGCCCATCGCGCAGGCTTGCCCCTACGGGGCCGCCGACCAGAACAACAGGCACGGGATTCAGCGTATGCGCCGTATGTGGACCGCCCGTTTCCGGGTCAACCATCATTTCACAATTACCGTGATCTGCGGTCAAAATCATCGCACCCCCGACCTGCTTCAGCGCTGCAACCACCTGCCCCAGCCCTTGATCAACAGCTTCACAGGCTTCAATCGCAGCTTGCAGATCACCGGTATGACCAACCATATCTGGATTGGCGTAGTTGGTGACGATCAGATCATATCCGCCATGGATCGCCTCGACGAACTTTTCTGTCACTTCGGCCGAGGACATCTCGGGCTGCAAATCATACGTCGCCACTTTGGGCGATTTGGGCATGAAGCGATCCTCGCCACCCTCGGGCTGCTCTTTGCCACCGTTCAGGAAGAAAGTGACATGAGGGTACTTCTCGGTTTCGGCCAGCCGGAACTGGCGCAGGCCTTGCTTAGCAACCCATTCGCCCAGCGTGTTCACGATATCCCGCTTGGGAAATACAGTCGTCATATAATCGTTATGGCCATCGGAATACTCAACCATGCCCAGTAACGCCGACAACTGCGGGCGCGGACCGGAGTCGAACTCGGCAAAACCGGGCTCCCCAATTGCCCGCAGGATTTCTCGGGCACGGTCGGCGCGGAAGTTCAGGCAAAAGAACCCGTCACCGTCCTTAATACCGGAATAACCAGCAAGAACCGTGGGCGCGATAAACTCGTCGGTTTCGGATTGGGCGTAGGCATGGTCGACGGCCTCATGGGCCGAGGCCACGGTGCGCCCCTGACCTTTGACTATTGCGTCATAAGCCTCGGAAACGCGTTCCCAGCGATTATCGCGGTCCATGGCAAAGTAGCGCCCACAGACGGTGACGACCTTCGCGCCATCGGGCAACCGGTCTTCGAGTTCGGCGATATAGGTAAAGGCCGATTTCGGGGCCACATCGCGCCCATCGGTGATCGCATGTAGCGCCACGGGCACGCCCGCATCGGTAACCGCTTTGGCGGCAGCCACGATGTGATCCAGGTGCCCGTGCACGCCCCCATCCGATACCAGCCCCATCAGATGCGCTGTCCCGCCTGCAGCTTTCACCTTAGCGATGAAGCTCTGCAGCGCCTCATTGTGAAAGAAAGAACCGTCTTCTATGGCTAGGTCAATCTGCCCCAGATCCATCGCAACCACGCGCCCAGCCCCGATATTGGTGTGACCAACCTCGGAATTACCCATCTGACCACTAGGTAGACCCACATCCGGCCCGTGCGTTATCAGTTGCGCATGAGGACCTTCAGCCATGAGAGCATCAAAGGTTGGCGTATTTGCCAGATAAGGCGCATTGGCCTTGGTGTCGTCGGATAGGCCCCAACCATCAAGGATACAAAGGACAACGGGCTTTGGGGCGGTCATGAAAGCTCTCCGATTAAGGCGGCGTTGCTGTCTTCTACCCCCTGCCCGCTCAAGGTTGAACCGTCATTAGGGCCGCGAATGAAGAATTAATCTGTCTTGTAGTCCCCAAAGGGTCGCGCTTTGCGGTTGCGGTATTTAACGGTCAGCTCAAGCGGCATCTCGTTTTCGTCGTAAATACCGATCACCACGCCTGTTCCTCGGCTTGATCCACGCATGTTTAGCAGTTGTTCTTCCGACCGGGTCGTGCGCTGCGACTGGCGCCGCGTCCAGGTGAACAGGTGATCATACATCTCGGCGATGATGTCTGCATGCTCATCGCTTACGCCAAGGTCCGTCAGCTCATTCGGATCATTCTCTAAATCAAACAAAAGCGGGCGATAGCCCCCTTCACAATGGATCAGCTTCCATTTCTCGTTTGCAACCATGAACATGACCGCATCCCGAACCGAGGCGTTCAGTGTCTGCGCAATGGGGGATGCGGAGTAGTCGTACTCACAAATCACCACATCGCGCGGAGTGCTTTCAGCCTGACCGTGCAGGATGGGCAGCAACGAGTGCCCTTCCAGAATGTGCCCTGCGGGTTCACCGCCTGCAACCTCCAGAAACGTGGGCGCCAGATCGATGGATTCGACCAATGCATCGCAAGTGGTGCCGCGCGTGGCATCAGCCTCGCGCGATGGATCATAGATGATCAGCGGCATTTTGGTCGAGGCATCGTGGAAGAATGTTTTCTCCCCCATCCAGTGATCGCCCAGAAAATCCCCGTGGTCCGAGGTCAGCACGATCATCGTGTCCCGCATCCGCCCGGTCTGCTCCATCCAGTCGAACAGCCGCCCCATCTGGTCGTCGGCCTGCTTGATCAGGCCCATATAGGCCGGGATCACGGCTTCGCGCACATCCTGACGCGAGAAGGTCTGGCCAATCTTGGTGTCCATGAACGCTTTCAGCACCGGATGAGCGTTCTGCCTTTCAGCTTCGGACCGAATGACCGGCAAAATGTGTTCGGGACCATACATCGAGGCGTAGGGTTCCGGCACAATATAGGGCCAATGCGGTTTGATATAGCTGAGGTGGCAGCACCACGGCCCCTCATGGTTTTCCATGAACTCCATGCCGCGAGAGGTGAGATAAGGCGTTTCGCTGTCTTCCTCGGCAATATTCGCGGCCTCTGACGAATTCTTCAGGAACCAACCTGAAAGTACATTGCCCTCTTCATCCAGCCCCGAATTGGCGAAGTCGTGCCAGGGGTTGTCACTCTCATAGCCTTTGTCTTTCAGATACTCGTTGTACCTTTTGGCGCCATCCGGGTCATAAAACCCATCCGGCCCTTCAGGGCGCATCCCGTCATCGCGTTCAAAGACATCAAACCCGCATTCAGCGACGCGCGCGCCGATCAGGCTGTCGGGCTCAAGCCCCAAACGGGCCATGCCCTCGGCATCTGCGCGCATATGAGTCTTGCCGACCAGCCAGCAATCCATCCCTGCGTTGCGCAGGTGATCGCCCATGGTGATCTCACCAACTTTCAACGGGATACCGTTCCAAGACGCGCCGTGCGAATGCACATAGCGACCAGTATAGGTCGACATGCGGGAACTGCCGCAGATCGGTGACTGGATGTAGGCCCGCGTGAACCGCACACCCATCGAGGCGAGACGGTCAATATTCGGCGTATGCAGATGTGGATGCCCGTAGCAGCTGAGGTAATCCCAGCGCAATTGGTCGAACATGATGAAGAGGACGTTCTTGGCTTTGCTCATGCCAAGAGGGGTACCCTAGCCTTCCATCTGTTGCAGCATCTTTTTTGCACGCTTGCACTGCAACTGGTCGCGCAGAGGGCTGTCGGGATCGACATCCTTTTGGCAGACCACACATTTATCGGCACCAGAGATCGCATTCAGGCCACCGCAGCTACCCTTGATGGTTTTTCCCATCAACATAACACCCAGCGCCATGCCAACCATGATGATCAGCAACAGGAAAAAGGCCAGAATAAAGGTGCTCATAACGGTTCCTACCGGTCAGTTGGTCCCCAGCGCATCCTTGAACGCGCTGCTTTGTACGGTGATATAGGCTTCTTCCCCGCTTGTCACATCCCGCGAGATGAAGAACACGGCAAGTTTATGCTCTTCGGCCAGTTCCATGCCCTTTTCCTGCCCCAAGGCCAGCATCGCCGTTGCCCACGCATCCGCCATCATGGCGTTGTTTGCTAAAACAGTAACCGAAGTGGTGCGATGAGCAATCGGGCGGCCCGTCGTCGGGTCAATGATATGCGAATAGCGCACCCCGTCCTGTTCGAAGAAGTTCTTGTAATCACCCGAGGTCGCCATTCCCAGATTGTCGAGCGGCACGATCAACTGGATTGATTGCGCGCCAGTCTCGGGTTTTTCGATCCCGATCCGCCAGCTTTCGCCTTTGTCATTCTCGCCCATGGTCACCAGATCACCACCGATCTCGACCATATAGTTCTCGATCCCGGCCTCGCGCAGCTGTGCGGCAACCGCATCGATGCCATAGCCTTTGGCAATCGCAGACAGGTTGATCCCGACTCCGGCCTCTGACTTGGCCAAAGTGCCCGCTCCGCGATCCAAGTCTAACAACCGCGCTTGTCCCACTTGCCCTAGCGCTGTCGCGATCTCGTCATCTGCCGGAATTGGGTCTTCAGGTTTTCGCGGTCCAAACCCCCACAATTCGATCAGCGGACCAAGGGTAACATCAAACGTACCGCCGGATTTCTCGTGAACCTCATTTGCGGCCTCGATGACGAAGGCAAATTCGTCTGACACTTGCATGGGGTCCGTGCTGCCTGAGGCCGAGAAGGTCGAGACCTCGGAATTCGGGTCCCAGTTGGACATCTTGGCATTGACCTGCGCCAGGGTCTCCTGAACCGCTTGCCCCAGCGCTGCTTCGTCCAAATCATCGCCGATTGCGGTGATGTTGAACGTGGTGCCCATCGTCTCGCCGGACAGGCGTACCACGTCAGGCTCTTTGCCAAACAAGCAGGCCGAAACAGTCAAAAGTAAGGCCAGTGCGATCAGTGGGCGCATGGTGCAATCTCCCGGGAGTGTTCTTGCCCGGCATATGCCAGTGAGCCTGTTCAGAGTCAAACCGGCCTCAAATCTCGAGCGGCAAAAACGCCAATGCGAAAAGCCCGATTGCTGCCGGGACGCCAAACAGCCAAGCGCGCTTTTGCCAACCTTCCGGTTGCTGTTTCCAAGCCATGCGAAAATTATGGCCGCAGACCACCACGATAAAGAATATCAGCGCGGCAACTGGTGGTGTCAAATACAGGTTGCTCAAAAGCAATTTCCTTTTGAAGTGGGCAAGTTACGCCGGTTTTCGAAATTGCACCCTATACAGGGCCGGTCCCTGCGGTAAGGTAGGTTGTAAGGACAATACCGGTGAAAGAGGAGACCGCCCATGGCCCCAAGCTCTTACCAGCCTCCGACACGCGGCGACAAGGCCGCGGCGACAACCCGCAGTCAATCAGTTGAGACCAATCTGTCGCATACCCAGACAACGGTTGCGAAACTGATGGAAGGCAAAGGGGATGCCGTTTTTTCGGTGCGGCCCAACGACACGATTCACTCGGTCGTGGATATCTTGCGCGAAAAACGCATCGGGGCCGTTGTTGTGACGGATCAAAATGGTGCCCTGCAGGGTATCCTGTCCGAACGTGACATCGTGCGCCGTATGGCGGAAACGCCCGGCCAGACCCTACCCCAATCAGTGGCCGATCTGATGACGACCGAGGTCAAAACCTGCAGCCCCGAAGACTATCTGAACGACGTGCTGAAAACCATGACCGAGGGCCGGTTCCGGCATATGCCGGTATTGAGTGATGGGAATCTGCGCGGGGTGATCACCATTGGCGATGTGGTTCATTTCCGCTTGAAAGAACTGGAATACGAAGCACTTAGAATGAAGCAAATGATCGTCGGTTAGCGACTTACGCTGATACGCGCTCGATTCCGGTGCGCGCTGTCGAGATAAATCGGACAAAACCAGGCGAGATTTCCGCAGCCGTCAACTTATCAGTGATGAACGCACCTGTATCGATCGAAATGACATCATGCTCGACCCGAGCTTCGTCGACGATGGTATGGCCATGCACCACCCATTGCTCGTCTTTCCTGCGTTTCTTGCGGAACTGAGGATGCCCCCAAAGGCAAGTTCTGTCCTGTTGCCGATCGACCGGCTGCGAAGGATCAAGCGCGGCATGAACAACCGTTACATTCCCGCTCGTCCAGGTCAGCGGCCGATCTTGTAACCAGTCCAGAAGCGGTTGTCCCATCGCTTGCTGCAGTTGTTCGGCAACGGCTTGCGGGTTGGACTGGTCAATATCCGCAAGCCCAAACGAAGCCAAAGTCTGAGCACCGCCATTATACAGCCAGACACGCGCCATCCGTGTTGGATCGGACAAAAACCCAAGCAGCATATCTTCGTGATTGCCTTTCAGGCAGATCGCCCGGGTTTCGGGGTTCGTGTCGAGGTGATGTAGCTGACGCAACACCTGCGCGCTGTATCCGCCCCGGTCAACATAGTCGCCTACAAACACCACCGGACAGTCGTTATCCAGCGCAGGCAGGAGCCGTTGTAAAAGATCCAACCTCCCATGAATGTCTCCGATTGCGTAGAATTTTTCTGTAGGCGCCAAAGAATGCAGATCCACCGTCCGATCAGGCGGTGTTTGAGATGCGATAAGCCTTTTAATCCATCCGGTTAACATAAGACCTGCTGCCCAATGCGGCAAAACATGATGCGGAATTCGCCAAATGCAGACGTTGATATTGGCAGCCTGCCCAACATCAGACCCAATATGAAAATGGTCGGTCCCAAGGGTTGGAACCGATCGATTCTGTTTATCCGCCGAAATCGTCGAGCATGATGTCTTCGCGGTCCACGCCCAGATCCAGCAGCATGTTGATGACCGACTGGTTCATGATTGGCGGACCACACATGTAGTATTCGCAATCCTCGGGTGCGGGGTGGTTCTTCAGATATTCCTCGAACAGAACGTTGTGGATAAAGCCGGTGTAGCCTTTCCAGTCATCCTCGGGCTGGGCGTCCGACAACGCAACGTGCCATTCGAAATTATCAAATTCTTTGGCCAGCGTGTCGAAATCTTCGACAAAGAACATCTCTTTCTTCGACCGCGCGCCATACCAGAAGCTGATCTTGCGGTTGCGGTTTTCAAGGCGTTTAAGCTGGTCAAAGATATGGCTGCGCATTGGGGCCATACCAGCACCACCACCGATGAAGACCATCTCTTTTTCAGTCTCGCGAGCAAAGAACTCGCCAAAGGGACCTGAGATTGTGACCTTGTCGCCCGGTTTCAGGTTGAAAATATACGACGACATCTGACCCGGAGGAATGCCTTCGGATCCAGGAGGGGGCGACGCCACGCGGACGTTCAGCATGATCATGCCCTTCTCGTCCGGGTAGTTGGCCATGGAATAGGCACGTTCGATCGGTTCGGCGACGACGGATTTGTACTGCCATAGATTGAAGCGATCCCAATCCTCGCGGTATTCTTCTTCGACGTCGAAATCCGTATAGGCCAACTGGTGCGCAGGCGCTTCGATCTGGATGTAACCACCGGCGCGGAAGTTCACATCTTCGCCTTCAGGCAGGTCCAGCGTTAGAGCCTTAATGAAGGTCGCTACGTTCTCGTTCGAACGCACCGTGCATTCCCATTTTTTGACGCCGAAGACCTCTTCGGGAACTTCGATGTCCATATCCTGCTTGACTGCAACCTGACAGGATAGCCGGTCACCACAAGACGCCTCGCGCTTGGTGATATGGCTTTCCTCGGTCGGCAGGATCGAGCCACCGCCGGAATGCACGCGCACGCGACATTGCGCGCAGGTGCCACCACCACCACAAGCGGAGGGCACGAATAGCTTCTCTGCCGCAAGCGTCTGCAGCAGTTTGCCACCCGCCGGGACCGAGATTGTTTTCTCACCATTGATGGTGATGTTCACGTTACCGGTTGAAACCAGCTTGGACCGCGCCGCCATGATGATGGCAACCAAACCAAGAACGATAACGGTGAAAAGGGCTACACCTAAGCCAAAGGTTTCCATTCCGCCCTCCTTACAGTTTCACGCCCGAGAAGGACATGAAGGCCATCGCCATCAGTCCAGCGGTGATGAAAGTGATGCCCAGGCCTTGCAGACCATCGGGAATGTCCGAATACTTCAGCTTTTCCCGAACACCCGCCATCGCAGTAATCGCCAGAGCCCAGCCAAAGCCAGAGGACAGACCGTAAGTCGCCGCTTCGGCAAAATTGTAGTCGCGTTCCACCATGAACAGTGAACCACCCAAAATGGCGCAGTTTACAGTGATCAGCGGCAGGAAAATCCCAAGCGCGTTGTAGAGCGGGGGGAAGTACTTATCCAGCACCATCTCTAGGATCTGAACCATCGCCGCAATCACGCCGATATACGAGATCAGTCCAAGGAAGGTCAGGTCCACATCCGGGAAACCCGCCCAAGCCAGCGCACCCGGTTTCAGCAGATAGTTCAGCAGCAGATTGTTGGCAGGCACGGTGATGGCCTGCACCACCATGACCGAGATGCCCAGACCCAGCGCAGTTGAAATCTTCTTCGAAACAGCGATGAAGGTACACATCCCCAGAAAGAAGCTGAGCGCAAGGTTTTCGACAAAGATGGCCTTTACGGCCAGTGAAATCAGACCTTCCATCAGTGGGCCTCTACCTGCTGGATTTTGTATTCACGCTCTTCCACTTGGTTCGGCTTCCATGTGCGGAAGGCCCAGATGATCAGACCGATGATGAAGAAAGCCGACGGCGGCAGCAGCAGCATGCCGTTGGGCACATACCAGCCGCCGTTGTTGACGGTCTCCAGAATGGTGACACCGAACAGTGACCCGGCGCCAAACAGCTCACGAATGAAGCCGACCAGCAGCAGGATCAGACCATAGCCCATGCCGTTGCCCATGCCGTCGATAAAGGACGCGACCGGGGGGTTCTTCATGGCAAACGCCTCGGCCCGGCCCATCACGATGCAGTTGGTGATGATCAGGCCGACGAAGACGGACAGCGTTTTGGAAATCTCGAACGCATAAGCCTTGAGGATCTGGTCCACCAGGATCACCAGCGAGGCGATGATCACCATCTGCACGATGATCCGGATTGAGCCGGGGATCTGGTTGCGCAGGCACGAGATGAAGAAAGACGAGAACGAGGTCACGAAGATCACCGCCAGCGCCATCACCATAGACACCTGCAGTGACGAGGTCACCGCCAGCGCCGAACAGATGCCCAGCACCTGCAGCGTGATCGGGTTGTTGTCGACAAGCGGGTCGACCAGCATCTCTTTCTTGGTCTGAGACATCAGAGCTCTCCTGCTTGCAGTTTGGCCAGGAACGGGGCGTAGCCCGCGTCGCCCATCCAGAATTTCACCAGGTTATCGACACCAACCGACGTCAGCGTGGCACCAGCCAGCGCATCGACATAGAAATCGGGGCCTGCCGCAGGCTGCGACTTGGCAACGGTGATTTGCAGATCGCCTGCATCATCGCGCAGCTTTTTGCCATTCCACAGCGCCTTCCAGCGAGGATTGTCCACCTCGGCGCCAAGGCCCGGTGTCTCACCGTGCTGATAGAACTGCAGGCCGTAGATATCGTTGCCGTTGTTTTCCAGCGCGATGAAACCATAGAGCGTGGACCAGAGGCCATAGCCGTGAAGCGGCAGGATTACCTTGTCGAGCGCCCCGGCATCATCACGCAGCAGATAGATTACGCGGTACTTGGACTTGCGCCCGATCCCAGCCGGGTCATCGTCCAAAGCGACGCTCAGTTCTGGATCGCTGGCAGCAGCTATATCATCGAAGGTGGTCGCGTCGAACTGATCGTCAACGAATTCACCTGTAGACAATTCCAGTACATGCGGCTCAAAGGCAGCGAATGCCTCGGTCACATCAATGCCTGGTTCGTAGATGCCGGCAACTTGCAGAACGTTGACTTGCTTATCCTTCAAACGGTTGATTTCCTGCACCGGGCGCAGGCTGACCGCAGCAGCAGACACGACCATCGAGGCTACAAGGCAGACGGCAACGGCAACAAAGATAGTCTTGCCAACCGAATCTGGCGAAGCAGCCAGAAACTTGGCAATCGCTCCCTTGGGTTCATTGGATTGCGTATCAGACATGGCGACGCGCCCTCCGTTTGATGTTTGCCTGGACGACGAAATAGTCGATCAGCGGCGCAAAAACGTTTCCGAACAAGATTGCCAGCATCATACCTTCTGGGAAAGCTGGGTTAATGACGCGGATCATCACAACCATGATACCAATCAGCGCGCCATAGATGTAGCGGCCCATATTGGTGTGACTGGCCGAAACGGGCTCGGTTACCATGAACGCCAGACCAAAGGCGTAGCCCCCAAGAACGATATGCCAGTACCAAGGCATCGCGAACATCGGATTTGTGTCCGATCCGATAAGATTCAGCAGAAGCGTGAAGCCTATGGTGCCCGCAAGACAGCCCACTATCAGGCGATAATTGGCAATCTTGGTCATCAGCAGGAAGGCCAGGCCAATCATGCAAGCCAGCGTCGATGTTTCTCCAAAGCTACCCTGAATTTGCCCGAAGAAGGCATTGGCCCAGGTGATCCCGTCGGCCGCCAGTGCTTGAACGCCTTCAGCAGCGGAGATACCCAAAGCAGTCGCACCGGAAAATCCATCCACCGGGGTCCAGACTGAATCCCCCGACATTTGCGCGGGATAGGCGAAATATAGGAAAGCGCGTCCGACCAGCGCTGGGTTGAGGAAGTTCTTGCCCGTGCCGCCAAATACTTCCTTACCGATCACGACACCGAAAATGATGCCTAACGCGACCTGCCACAATGGCGCTGTCGCAGGCATAATCAGTGTGTAAAGCATCGAGGTTACTAGAAAACCCTCGTTGACCTCATGGCCGCGCACAGTGGCGAAGATGACCTCAAAAATACCGCCCGCAACCAGTGTGGTAATGTAGATCGGAAGGAAATACATCAATCCATGCATCACATTGGCGAAAATGCTGTCAGGGTTCAGCGAGATGCCGAACACCTGCAGGATCGCAATCCGCCAGCCTGTTGCCGAATCCGTTCCCAACGTAGCAATGGCCGAGTTTGCCTGATAGCCGGTGTTATACATCCCCCAGAGGATTGCGGGGATCGTAGCAATCACGACGTAGGTCATGATCCGCTTCATATCCACGTAAGAGCGCGCATGCGGCGCGACGGTCGTGACGGTTTTCGGAGTGTAGATAAAACTTTCCACCATCTCGTAGATGGGGAAATATTTTTCGTACTTGCCGCCCTTGGTAAAGTTCGGCTCGATCCGATCGAAGAAGCTGCGCAAACCCATGTGGATCAGCCCTCCTTTTCAATCTTGGTGAGGCAGTCGCGCAGCGCCAGCCCATATTCATATTTCGCAGGGCAGGCAAAGCCCACAAGGCCCAGATCTTCTTCGTCCAGTTCCAGTGCACCCAGCGCCTGCGCGGTGTCGGTGTCCATCACCAGTAGCGCCCGCAGCAATTGCGTCGGCAGATAATCCTGGGGCATAAGCTCTTCGAATACACCCGTCGGCACCATCGCGCGGCGACCACCGTTCAGGTTTGACGTGAATGAATAGAGCTTCTTGGCAAAAGCCGATCCCAAAACAGGCTGTACCGCATATTTCGAAGGCATAGGAAGAATCCAGCCCAGTGTGTGCTGATCATGATCTTCGCGAATAATGCTGATCTGGCGCGCAAAACGGCCCAGATAGGCGGTCGGACCATCGGCATGCTGCCCCGACAAGATCGACCCCGAGATGATCCGCGCGATCCCGTCGACGTTCACTTCATCCCGGGTCAGGTCATCCGTCGACGCGCCCATCACGGTGCGGATCAGGCGCGGCTGGCGCGCGCCCGGTCCAGACAAAGCAATCACGATGTTTGAATCCAGATGACCGGTCTGCATCAGACGACCGATCGCGATCACGTCCTGGTAGCCAATGGTCCAAACCTGCTTGTCCCCTCCCAGCGGCTCAAGGAAGTGAATATGAGTTCCAGCAAGGCCCGAGGGGTGTGGCCCGGAAAACGCAGCCGCTTCTATACCGGGCAGATCGGAACCGGGGATGGATGCCCCCTCTTGCTGGCACAGATAAGTCTTGCCATCGGTCAGATTTGAGACAGCTGCAAGACCAGCCGCAAATGCCTCGCCCGCATCCGCAATAACCAATGCCGCATCACCTGCCAGTGGATCGCTGTCCATGGCTGTCACGAAGATTGCTGTAGGCTTGGAGCCTGGTTCGGGCATCTTTGAATAAGGACGTGTCCGGAAAGAAGTCCACAGCCCGGCCGCGCATAGCTTGGCCGTAACACCTTCGGCGGTCTCGGCATCGCCGGTGCCCGAGAAATCTATGCCGGCGTCATTGGCATCCGAAACCTCGATCACCACGCTCTGTAATACACGTCGCGCCCCGCGATTAATTGCCACGACCTTGCCGGTCAGCGGCGCGACCATCATCGCGTCGGGCTCATCCTTGTGGCAGAACAACGGCGTTCCTCGCTGGACCGCGTCGCCCTCTTGCACCAGCATCTTGGGCTTTAATCCGATATAATCACTGCCCAGAACGGCAACCGACGAGAATTCAGGCCCCGGCTGGATTTTCTGTTCGGGCGCGCCTTCAACCGGCAAATCCAACCCTTTTTTTAGTTTGAAAGTTTGCATGTTGCTACGTTCTTCCAAGCCTTTGTCCTGCGCCTGCTGCGCGCCATCTTACAATGATGCCAGGAAATAACACGAAATTTCCCGTCTGTCCGGTCGCGAAAGCGCCATTATCCGACCAGAATCCGCAGGCGTATTTCCGATCACGGCTCCTTTACGCGGGGATGAGTGCAAACGCAAACCTGTTACCGCCCAAAATCGAAAAGGAATGTCACATTCTTTTGAGCTTACGGTCGTTCAGAACAATTTGCCCATTTAATTTGCGTGTCGCACAAGCTGATCAACCGGTGTAAGCAACCACAATGGACAACAATGATAAATTCGAGATTTTTCTGATTGCCACTCCAGGGCTCGAAACGCCTTTGTGTGCCGAGGTCATCGAGCGCGGATTCTCAGGCGCCAGGATCGTTCCAGGTGGTGTTGTGTGCCGTGGCGATTGGCCGGAAGTCTGGCGCGCCAATCTGGAATTGCGCGGTGCCAACAAGGTTCTGGTGCGACTGGGCAGTTTCCCCGCCGTGCATTTGGCGCAATTGGACAAGCGCGCCCGAAAATTTCCGTGGGCGAGTTATCTCAGTCCAGACATTCCCGTGAAGGTCGAAGCAACCTGCCGCAAATCTCGTATCTATCATGCAGGAGCGGCGCGACAGCGCATCGAACAAGCCATATCCGAGGGGCTCGGCACCTCAGTCTCACCCGATGGCAAAGTCCGTGTGCTGCTAAGAATCGAAAAAGACATATGCACGATCTCCGTCGACACATCCGGCGAGCCCTTGCACAAGCGCGGTCATAAGCCTGCAGTCGCCAAGGCCCCGATGCGGGAAACAATGGCTTCGATGTTCCTGCGTGAGTGTGGGTTTGACGGGTCTGAACCGGTTCTGGACCCGATGTGTGGCTCTGGAACATTCGTTATCGAAGCGGCTGAAATTGCACTTGGTCTGCCCCCAGGCCGCTCACGTCAGTTCGCATTCGAAGATTTGGCAAGCTTCGATCCAGATGTCTGGCAAGATATGCGCGCCCAAACCGATCCGCCCGAAACAGAGCTCAGGTTCTATGGCTCAGATCGTAATGCAGGCGCGATTGAGGCTTCCCGCTCCAACGCCCAGCAAGCACATGTGGATCATGCCACCCGATTTCAGCACTGCTCGGTCAGTGACATCAAACCACCAGAAGGCCCAGCTGGGCTGGTCATCGTCAATCCTCCCTACGGGGCACGCATCGGTGATGAAAAGCGCCTGCGGTCGCTCTATGGCAGTTTAGGCAAGGTATTATCCAGTCGTTTCCAACGATGGCGTGTGGGCATCATCACCACCACACCCGGACTTGCCCGCGCAACGCGATTGCCAATGCTTCCCCCCGGCCCAATCGTTGATCACGGCGGAACAAAAATCCGACTGTATCGAACAAATCCGTTGCAGTAACTCAGCGAAATCGCAGATCAGGAGAACGGTTTCAATCACCCCTCGAATCCAGCGACGACATATGTGTGCACGCCCAAAATCCCTCTTGCACATCAATATGACGAGGTATAGATCACGCGCCACGGTCGGAGTGTAGCTCAGCCTGGTAGAGCACTGTCTTCGGGAGGCAGGGGTCGGAGGTTCGAATCCTCTCACTCCGACCAATAAAATCAAGTGTCAAATGCAACGGTGTATTGCGTTTTGACAGTGGGTATTACCTTTCTACTAACTAATGTTGCCTGCGGCGGTTTGAATTTCTGCTATTTCGAATTTTCAATAAAATGACCTGAACCAGTCTTGGGCAAACCGTCAAGATGCTCCGATGCAGCTCGTCGTTCATGTCACTCGCTACAAGCGCGTTGGCCGCGTTCACGCGAACTCATTAACCGCTGGGCAGACCTTGCTATTGCTATTGTACAAGGCATGCCCTGCCCGTGCATTTCTCGAAACTAGTGCCGTGATGTCTTAAGGCGCGCTTGACCAATATTGGGATCATGTTTCCCAAGGTGGATTTGAGCCAATCTCTGTGATCAGAAAATCCATGAATACCCGAACTTTGGGAGATAATACGTTGGACTTGGGATAGATAAGCCATAGAACATTGTCTTCCGTAGCCTCAAAGTCTGGCAGAATTTGCATCAACCGGCCCGATTTCAGTTGATCATACACGCTCCATAGTGCGTTTAGGGATATTCCGGCGCCGGCCAGAGTGGCGCAGACCTGACTTTGGCCGTCGTCGATGATCAATTGACCCTTGGCCATCGCTGGATCAAATGTGGCTTTCTCACCTGCCTTTCCCGTTAGCGTGCGCAATTGGCGATTTTGGAAAGCGATCAGGTGGTGGCTTTTTAGATCGGCAGGTGTTTTAGGTGTGCCGTATGTGTCAAGATAGTGCGGCGCGGCGCACAGTATGCGTCGGTCATCAGCCAATTTTCGGCCTTTCAGGCTGGTGTCGACAAGCGGCGCATTTCTTAGTGCAAGGTCGTAACTCCCCTCGATAAGATCGAACTGCACATCCGACAGGCGCAAATCGAGCGTCAGATCGGGGTGCTGTTGAAGAAATTTCGGCAGGATTGGTGCAATGTAGAGCTGAGCAAAGGTGCTGGGTGCAGCGAAGCGCAATGTACCGCGGATGGTCGCTGTTTGTTTGCCCAACGCCGTAAGTGCCGCCTCTTCCTGCGCAATAATCTCTCGGGCGAAGGGCAGGAAATCGGCACCTTCAACAGACAGCGACACTTTGCGCGTTGTGCGATGTAACAGTTCGGAACCCAGGCTTTGCTCCAACTTGGCAAGCTTTGCGCTCGAGACAGCTGGAGCCATGCCCAAAGCGCGCCCCGCCGCACTGATGTTCAGCCTTTCTGCCGCCGCCACAAACAATCTCAGCGCGTCTGTATCAAGCCCCATTATATCGCAAACCCGAATTATCAATCCATGAATGGGCAGTTTATACGCAAATAGATTAGCGTTAAATCCCCTTCATGGATGCAACTCGGCATGGGAAGGAGACGCAGATGACGCGAACAGCCACAGTCAACTACCACGTTCACAAGCCCTGGCGGCAAGCCTTTGAACTAGATGCAGGCGGGATTGCTGGTAATTTGATTTCGCCCGAACTGGCCAGCACGGCTGTTGCATTGACAGATGCCCGCACCACGAGCAACACAGTTACATTTGCGTCTGATGCTGTTGAGTTCGCGCTGCTGGAAACGCAGATACAAGATTTTACCGGCGAGGTCTGGAAACCGACATACGATGCGGAGCTAACGGCAATGCTCTCGAACAAGTTAGGTGCGCGCGAGGTTGTGGTTTTTGATCACACGGTTCGGATAGATGACCCAGGAGCGACGCGCAAACCCGCGCGCAACGTCCACAGTGACTATAGCAAGGACGGAGCCGAACAGCGGCTTGTCGATCTTTTGGGTGCCGAGGCCGCAGCGGAGTGGGCGCGCGGTCACTATGCTTTTGTTAATGTGTGGCGCCCTGTGAATCATCCTATCAACTCAGCACCCCTGGGCTTTGTTCGCCCGTCATCAGTTGAACCGTCTGACTGGATCTTACTGGACCTGATCTATCCCGACCGCAATGGGCAAATAATGGGGCTGGTAGGAAACCCCAGGCATGAGTGGATTTATCAATCGAAGATGACGCCGGATGAGGTCGCGATCTTCAACATCTATGACAATCGAGGTGCTCCGTCGATCGCGCATAGTGCGCTTGATATGGTCGAAGATTCAAACGTCAACACCATTCGCAAAAGCATCGAGAGCCGCACATTGGTGCGCTATTAAAGGAGAGCCGGACATGTTGGATAAAATGCAGCCTGCTGATTTTGCCCAAATCAACGTGGCCTATAACCGGGTATTTCGACCGGGACGGCTGAGCGTTGGCCTAGTGTTGCCGCTCGAAGCATATGCAGTCGGTGCAGAGCCCACGCTTCGGGATCATCTGGAAGCGGCTCGGAAAGCGGAGAACCTCGGGTTTGCATCACTTTGGCTGCGCGACGTGCCATTCAACGTTCCAAGCTTTGGTGATGCAGGACAGATTTTCGATCCATTTGTCTATCTGGGTGCGCTTGCTGCGGTGACGGACCGAATTGCCCTTGGAACGGCGAGCGTGATCCTGCCATTGCGTCACCCCGCTCATGTAGCCAAGGCGGCGGCGAGCGCGGATGTGCTCTCGGGCGGACGGTTGCTCTTGGGTGTAGCCTCCGGGGACCGGCCTGAGGAGTATCCGGCAATGAACCAGAGCTATGATGACCGCGGGGCACGTTTCCGCGACAGCTTTGACTATATCCGCGCCGTTGGATTGGACTATCCCGAGCGTGAAAGTGCACAGGGTACGCTGTCTGGCGGGATTGACCTGCTGCCAAAGCCGCATGGGACCCGCCTGCCGATGATTATTACGGGTGGTAGCCAGCAATCCCCCGATTGGGTGGCGCAGAACGGCGATGGTTGGATGACCTATCCGCGCAATGCGACTGCCCAAAGGCAGGTTATTGCGGACTATCGGAGGCGCGGTAAGGAAGCGGGCCAGCCAGACAAGCCTGTCATGCAATCCCTGTATATCGATGTCGTTGCCAATCACGCCGCACCACCGCGCCCGATCCATCTTGGGTTTCAGTCTGGCACCGATTTCCTGCGTAGCTATCTACGTGAAATAGAAACGCTTGGGGTCAATCACGTTGCACTGAACCTACGGTTCAATCAAGCGCCCATCGATACGACCCTCGAACACTTGGCAGATACCGTACTGCCCGACTTTTCCTAAAGGATCAGATCAATGACCAAGACTATACTCATTACAGGTTCAACCGACGGCATTGGTTTGCTCACGGCAAAGAAGCTGGCCGCCGATGGACACAAAGTACTTCTGCATGGACGCAGTACCTCCAAATTGGACAGCGCGGCCTCCGAAGTCGGCGGCGATGTCGAAACTTATAGCGCTGATCTGAGCGATCTGTCCGCAGTGCGAGAACTGGCTGAGAGCGTAAAGGCCAAACATGACAAACTGGACGTGTTGATCAACAATGCAGGTGTGCTGAAAGCTCCGCAAACCGTGCTTGCGAATGGGCAGGACATCCGCTTTGTCGTCAACACACTCGCACCCTATCTGCTCACAGAATTGCTGATGCCGATCATTCCCGCCGCCGGGCGCGTCGTGAACCTGTCATCGGCAGCGCAGGCCCCGGTGAATATTAATGCACTGGAGGGTAGTGTCCCGCTGGCTGATATGGAGGCTTATGCGCAAAGCAAGCTGGCGATCACCATCTGGACCCGGGAATGGGCCAAATCTCTGTCCGATGCACCCGTCATGGTCGCGGTAAATCCGGGATCGCTGTTGGCCTCAAAGATGGTGAAAGAAGGATTCGGCCTAGCCGGGAACGATATGAACATCGGCGCTGATATCCTGATTGATGCGGCATTGGGTGATCGGTTCGCTGATGCGTCAGGTGCCTATTTTGACAATGACAGCGGTGCCTTCGCGAATCCACATGCCGCAGCACTGGACAAAACTCACGTCGCCGACGTCATGAACACGATCAAAGGTTTGATTAACCAGACCAACTGACCCGCGCTGCGCTAAAGCCAGACGCGCTTCCAACTTTAACCTCCCTTACCCCTCGCGCGTGCCGCGTCGAGGCCCAAGAAAGGACTGTCTGATGAAATATGAGAACTTTCAAACCTTTGACGTTGCTGTTGAAAACGGCATCGCAACAGTCACATTCAACTTTGGCACCGTAAACGTGCAAGGCCAGGAAATGCTGGCCGACCTCAACAGTCTGGCCATGCGGCTAGAGCGAGACCGCGAAACCAAGGTCGTGATCTTTCAATCCGCCAACCCGGAAATCTGGGTCTGCCACTACGATACCGAGCTGCTCAAGGATATGTCGACTGAGGCCGTATCCCGCGAGGACGCACAGCTTTTGGACCTTCAATCGGTCTGCGAGCGGATCAGCAAGGTGCCACAAGCCACCATCGCAAAGCTGGAAGGGTTCGCACGTGGTGGCGGACACGAGTTGGCGTTGGCGCTCGACTTGCGATTTGCAGCGCGGGGTAAGTACAAGTTCATGCAGATGGAAGTTGGAATGGGCATCCTGCCTTGCGGCGGCGGTGCTTCGCGCATGGCACGTCAAACCGGCCTTGGAAAAGCGCTTGAGATCATCCTGAGCGCACAAGACTACGATGCGGATGATGCAGAACGTCTGGGCACCATAAACAAGGCTTTGGAGCCAGATGAGATTGGCCCGTATGTGACGGCTCTGGCCGAGCGGATCGCAAAATTCCCGGCAGAGTCGATCAATGCCTGCAAGCAGATGGTCTATGAATCCATCGACAAACCCATTGATGAAGCGCTGAAGGCCGAAGCCTATTGGCTGTATCAGGCCACAAGCAAAACCCCGGCGGTCAAACGGTTCACCATCGCGGATGAACAGGGTCTGGAACACGACATCGAAAACCAGCGCAAGTGGGGCGATCTGGTTATGCAGGTTCAGGATATCAACTGATCCGTCCTCCAACACAATGATCACGTCAGGCGTGCGCTGTTCAAAGCCGCGCCTGACACTTCGTCAAAAAAGGAATATCCCAATGAAAGCAATGGTTCTGAACGACTACGGACCCGATGCACCGTTCGAGCTTGTAGAAATGCCCGAACCGGTCGCAACGTCTGGGCATGTAGTCGTCAAAGTGGCCGCGACCAGCGTCAATACCGTCGATACAATGATCCGAAGCATGGGCGCGGATCTACCTCTGTCCCCCAATTTACCCGCGGTCCTTGGCATGGATTTTGCTGGCATAATCACAGCCGTTGGCGAAGGTGTTAGAGGTTTTTCCATAGGCGATGAGGTGTATGGCTGCGCCGGTGGTTTGATGGACCTCCCTGGTTCGCTAGCCGAGTACATCAATGCGGATGCCCGCCTGATTGCACACAAACCCAAGACGCTGAGCATGCGAGAAGCCGCGGCGCTGCCTCTCGTAGGCATCACCGCCTACGAAGGATTGACGCGCGCCGGTGTCGGCGAAGGGCAGACCGTTCTGGTTCAAGGCGGAGCCGGTGGCGTTGGTCATGTTGCCGTTCAAGTTGCGCGCCACCTTGGCGCAACCGTGTCGGCAACAGGTCGTGGAGCGGATCAGTTAGCCCTCATCGAGGGTCTCGGTGCGCGCCCGTTGGATTTCACAACCCAAAAGGTCAAGGACTACGTGGCCGAACACACTGATGGCGTGGGCTTCGATGTGGTGTTTGATAGCGTGGGTGGGCCTAACATGACGAACTCGTTCGAAGCGGCCAAGCTCAATGGCCAAGTCGCCTCAACCGTCGCGATGGTCGAGATTGATCTGACACCTGTGCATTTCAAAGGTCTGTCTCTGCACGTCGTCTTCATGCTGATCCCGATGATGCATGATGTCGGGCGTCAATCCCATGGTGACATCCTGAAAACTCTGGCGGAAATGGCGGACGCGGGCCAACTCAAACCAATTGTTGACGAACAGAGGTTTGGGTGGACCAATGTCGATGCAGCCTATGAGCACCTGACAAACGGAGCGGCGGTCGGAAAAGTTGTTGTAGAGCTGTGAACGGAACCGGCCGGGATTGGTGCGCAGAGATATAATTGTGCACCATTCCAGTAGGGCCTGATATTGATATCGACCATCAGTACTCAGCCAAGCTGAATGCAAGTTGCAGCTCAGATTGCTATGAACTCAAAGCACTGGTCGGAGCTGACGCAGCACATGGATCCCCTCCGCTGCTGGCGATACTAACTGGTACCGCCATTGCGGTTTCCAGTCCCAAGAACCTTTACTTCCAGCCAGTGGAACCCAAATGCGATCACGCCCGCGACGAGAATATAGAATACGGCCAACAGGATGAGCGGCTCGTAAATAATGAAAGTGTCGGAGCGCACACGTGAAGACACAGCGTAAATGTCGACGACAGTGATCGTCGCAACCAATGGAGTTGCTTTGAGTTGCAATATGGTTTCACCGCCCAATGTCGGCAGGACGTTGCGGATAGCCTGCGGCAACCAGATACGGCGAAACATGGTGAAACGTGGCATGCCAAATGCCTTGGCTGCCTCAAGCTGACCCTTGGCGACCCCTTTGAAGGCACCGCGCATCACCTCTCCTTCGTAGCCGGCATAGGACAACGTCAGCGCCAGTACTGCATAAGGCCAGGCCTGCCGCAAATAGGGCCACAACTCGGAAGAGCGTATCCAAGGGAACTGCGGAAACAAAGACCCAAGCCCATAATACAATAACCAGAGTTGCAGCAGCAGCGGTGTGCCACGGATGATAGTGCAAAATGCCTTGGCAGGGGCGGCAAGATACCAAGGCCCAACCGCCTGTGCCAATCCAAGTGGAACGGCGAGTAGGAAACCCAAAACTACGGTGACCACCAACAGCCAGATTGTCGTCCAAATGCCCTGAAGGGCGAGCGGCGCATATTTCGGGATCCAGTCCCACTGAAGAGAGACGGCGCACCAGACAACGATTCCAGCGAATATCAGCATCATCACAATGCGATGTGGTTGCATCAACGATCTGAAATCAATCATCTGCCCCCTCCTTTAAGGGAGGGTTGGCCGCGACGCGCCCATTTCTCAATCCGAGCGAAGATGCCGCCCGAACACAGCGTTACCATGAGATAAAGAAATCCCGCTGCCAGAAAGAAAGTAAAATAGGCGCGTGTGCTGCTTGCAGCCTGGCGGGTTTCCAGTGTCAGTTCATTAAATCCCACAACAGCGAGCAACGCGGTATCTTTGGTTGCAATCAGCCACAGGTTGGCAAGACCTGGCACGGCGAAGCTCATCATGGCCGGGATTGTCACGCGGCGCATGGTCATGAAGGCGGGCATACCGTAGGACTTGGCCGCTTCGATCTGACCGGGCGGAACCGCCTGAATAGCGCCGCGCAAAATCTCGGTCGCGTAAGCGCCCTGGACCACACCCAGCACCCATATGCCTGCGCCAACACCACTGACCTCAACCCGACCCCCGCCCATTGCGGCGGAGATTTTGTTTATGATGTCAGATCCCACGTAATACAGGATCAGGATCAGGACCAGCTCGGGCACAGCCCGGATCACCGTCGTGTAGATGGCGAGAAGATCGCGCGTGACCTTCCCGCCATAGAGTTTGCCATAAGCTCCGAACAATCCGATCACGAGACCGAGGGCATAAGCGCCGAAAGCGATCTGCAATGAGTGGGACAATCCGCGCAGCAGATTGGCCCCCCATCCCGGCGGCGAGAGCGACAAAAGCTCTGCGCTCTGCGCCAATCCAAGTGAATCCAACAGTCCGTTCACGGCAGCGGCTTAGTAAATGCTGGCCGAGAAATAGTTCGATGTGATCTTCTCGTGCGTGCCATCGGCAAGAATTGCGGCGATGCCTTTGTTCAGCGCCTCACGCAGGTCATCTTGCCCTTTGCGCACGCCAGCCCCAACGCCGCGTCCCAGAATAGCGGGATCATCTGCAACGGCGCCTTTAATTTCACAGCAAGCGCCCGCATCCGAGTTTACAAAGTCGGCCATGGCGATGCTGTCTGCTTGAGTTGCATCAATACGGCCTGCGAACAGGTCCTGATTGGCCTCATCCTGTGTCTGATAAACCCGCAGTTCAGCATCCTTGAAATATTCCTGCGCATAGGCCTGGTGGATGGTCGAAGCCTGAATGCCGACAACTTTACCCGCCAGCGACTCTGGTGTCGCTTCGATATCCATCGATTTGTCCGCAACGATCACAGCGGGTGTGTTGTAGTAAGGATCGCTGAAATCAATGGTTTTCAGCCGCTCCTCGGTGATCGACATAGAGGCCATGATGGCGTCGATTTGCTGCCCGGTCAGCGATGGGATGATACCATCCCAGGCTACAGGCGTTATAACACAGTCCAGTTCGGCAGCGGCACAGACAGCATTGATAACATCGATCTCCCATCCAACCCAGTTGCCTGAGCTGTCAAGCGAAGCGAATGGTGGATAAGGTTCAGCCGCGATACCGATCTTGACCTCTTCGGCACTGGCGACACCAACTGAAAGGATGGCGGCGGCAACTCCGGACGCAAGCAGTTTCTTAAGGTTCATTTTGTTACTCCCTTTTGGTTCATTAGTTTGTTTTGACTGAATCAGGCGACCGAGCTGAGGAACTGCCTCAACCGCTCTGATTTTGGATTACCGAAGACCTCGGCAGGTGGACCCTGCTCTTCAATGCGGCCTTCGAAAAGATAGACAACGTGGCTGGCAACTTCGCGCGCAAATTTCATTTCATGGGTGACGAGCAGCATGGTGCGTCCTTCACCAGCGAGATCACGGATCACGTTCAAAACTTCGCCGACCAACTCGGGGTCCAGCGCCGATGTGGGCTCATCGAAAAGCATCACCGAAGGATCTACGGCAAGCGCACGGGCAATGGCGGCGCGCTGTTGCTGACCGCCAGATAGATAGGCCGGAAAGGTGTCGGCCTTGTCACCAAGCCCTACCCTTTTCAACAGGTCGTGCGCCCGCGAGATAGCCTCTGCCTTTGGCACCTTTAGGACATGTATCGGCACTTCGATCACGTTCTCCAGAAGCGTGCGATGCGTCCACAGATTGAACTGCTGAAAAACCATTGCCAGCCGCGTTCGGATACGCTCGATCTGGCGGCGGTTCGCGGGGCTACCATCGGCGTGCATTTCAACCAATTCACCGCCTATGGTAATTTTTCCCGAGCTCGGCGTTTCCAAGAAGTTGATACAGCGCAGCATAGTGGATTTGCCCGAGCCTGATCCCCCGATGATTGCGACAACGTCCCCCTTGTTGGCAGTCAGGGAGACACCCTTCAGGACCTCTAGCGCACCAAAGGATTTGTGCAGGTCCTCAATCTTTATCGCCTCAATGGACTCAGTGGCTTCGGGTGTGGGTGATGCTGCTTCGGCTGTGTCCATATCTAACAATCTTCTGATTTCAGCTTGCAGTAAGCCTCGAATCTCGCAATTATGCAAGTGTATAATAACTCCATGCCATGGATGACACTGACGTGCAGGATGACAGCCGCAAATTTAAACGTGAGTCTGCTGAGTTTCGGCGCGAGGCGCTGATATTGGCGACTTTGGACCTGATCGCCGAGATGGGGGTCCGCGGTGCCACGGTGCGTGAGATTGCAGCCCGCGCGAGCGTGACCCAAGGGTTGATCCGTCATTATTTCTCTTCAAAGGAAGAGTTGGTTCAGGCGGCGTATGAGCACCACATGAATACGCTAACCGATCAGACAGCAGCTTCGTCAGGAATGGGAGGCGCGGTATCTCAGTTGACCAACTTCGTTGACGCGTCGCTACGACCACCAATCGTTGATCCAAGCGCCGTGGCGTTGTGGGCCAGCTTTCTGAACAAGGTGCAACATGATTCAAAAATGCAGCGCATTCACCAGCAGACCTATAACTATTTCCGGGGTCTCCTCGAGGAGCTGATCGTCGCCGCATTGCTGGAAACCGGACGTTCAGTTGCTGCAACGGAGGCAACGCAACTGGCCATTGCTTGCAACGCGGTAATCGACGGCCTTTGGCTGGAAGGCGGTGCGCTTCCGGACGCGTTTTCCGAAGGGCAACTGGCGCGGATCGGCTTGGACTCCGTGAGCGCCATCCTGGGGATACCATTAAACAAAGAGGCGGAGCAGCCATGAAGACCACATCTGTGACTGAGCGTTTAGCGGGGTTGGGTGGTGCCAAATGGGGTGTACACCTGAAAGCACGCGACCTTATCAAAGCCGGAGTGGATATCGTCGAAATGACGATTGGAGAACCGGATGTGCCCGTGCCAGCCGCATTGGTAGAAGCCACCGTAACCTCCTTGCGGGCACAACGGACAGGGTATTCCAACGGGCGCGGTGAAGCCGGACTGCTTGACGCGCTTGCTGCTCGCTATTCAACCTCTCGTGGGCGGCCCTTCGGACCCGAGAACTTTTTGTGCTTTCCCGGGACGCAAACCGCCCTTTTCTCAGTGATGTCCGGGATTGCAGAGGCCGGAGACGAGGTTTTGGTTGGTGATCCGATGTACGCGACATACGAAGGAGTCGTGCGTGCATCCGGGGCGGATATCGTGCCTGTGCCGCTTCGGCCAGAGCAAGGGTTTCGCATGCAAGCCGAAGATATTGCTGCACGCATCACTCCACGCAGCCGCGCCATTCTTCTGACAACGCCACACAACCCGACAGGTGCAATTCTGACTACCACGGAAATTGCCGAAATCGGGCAGCTCGCCATGGCGCACGATTTATGGATCATCTCGGACGAGGTCTATGAAGAACTGATCTTTGACGAGGCCGAATTTGCTTCACCATTGGCAGACCCGAAACTGGCGGATCGTGTCATAGGTGTATCATCCATCTCGAAATCACATGCTGCCCCAGGGTTTCGTAGCGGTTGGTGTGTCGGACCAGTTGCGTTTTGTGAAGCGCTGCTGCCGTATTCCGAAACAATGCTCTTTGGCAATCAGCCCTTCATCGCGGACATGACCGAAAAGGCAATCCGCGACGGGTCCGAGGTTGCCCCCGGCATGGCCACTCGCTTCTCTGGCCGCGCCACCCTGCTGGCTGATCGTCTTCAAGCAGAAACGGATCTGACGGTTCATCGCCCAGAGGCGGGAATGTTCGCCCTCATCAACGTTTCTGCCACCGGGTTTGATGGCGAAGCTTATGCGTGGGATCTGTTACAGGCAGGGGTGGCTGTCATGCCAGGGTCCGCCTTTGGCGACGGTCTGAAAGACTGGGTCCGGGTCGCGCTGACGATTAGTGACGCCGATTTTGCCACAGCGGTTTCTCGCATCATTGATCACGCCAACAGCAAATCACGCGAGGTTGCATGAGCGGAATGACAATCGGTGAAGCTTTGGTTGCCAAGCTTCGCCAAAGAGATGTGACCTGCGTCTTCGGAATTCCGGGCGTTCACACGGTCGAACTTTACCGCGGTCTTGCGACTTCGGGCATTCGTCATATCACGCCCAGGCATGAACAGGGTGCTGGTTTCATGGCTGATGGCTACGCGCGTGTTTCGGGGAAACCGGGTGTGACCTTTGTGATCACCGGCCCCGGATTGACCAACACCTTGACACCGATGGCGCAGGCGCGCGCTGATTCAATTCCGATGTTGGTGGTCTCTGGTGTCAATAAAACCGCTTCACTTGGCAAGGGCTTGGGACATCTGCATGAATTGCCAGACCAACTGGGGCTGGCCAGAACAGTTGCGTTGGTGTCAGAACAAGTTCCCGACACCAACGCTCTGGACCCGGTCTTGGACCGCGTTTTTCACGACCTGACGAACGGCCGCCCAGGGCCGGTGCATATAGAGGTCCCGTTGGATGTAGCAGCAGAAAAATATCAAAAAACACCAGTAGAGACGCTCGATCCAGCACCCCCGGTCAATCCAGACTTAATCTCACAAGCGGCAAGGCAACTGGCTGAAGCAAATAGAGTTGTCATTCTGGCGGGCGGTGGCGCGAAAAAAGCGGAAACCGATTTACAGACATTGGCTGAAACCCTCGATGCCCCCGTCGTGCAAACCGTCAACGCACGGGGCATGATGCACGGACATCCACTGACCGTTCCTGCCAGCCCGAGCCTCAAAGCAGTACGCGAGCTGATAGAAAGCGCTGATTGCGTTCTGGCTTTGGGAACCGAATTGGGGCCAACCGACTATGACATGTACGCCACCGAGCAAATAGCAGGAAGGTCAGGCCTGATCCGGGTGGATCGCTGCAGCCATCAACTGGCGCGACATGAGGCAGCGCTAACCATTCAAGGTGACGTTAATTTGGTTGTACCGGCGCTGTTTGGGGCATTGTCCAATGAGGCAAAGCAAGACGACGGTGCCGAACGCGCCAGCAAAACACGCCGCGCCGCCTGGGAGGAAATTGGTCCGGACTATCGCCATCAGGTCGAAATCCTGAATGCCATTCGCTCAGAAGTTCCGAATGCATTGATGGTCGGAGACTCAACCCAACCAATTTATGCCGGCAATCTTTTCTACGACCACGACCGGGCCGGAGGTTGGTTCAACGCAGCAACGGGATATGGCGCGCTCGGCTACGGGATACCCGCTGCCATCGGCGCGTCGATCGCCGATCCGACTGCAAGGGCGATCTGCATTGTCGGCGATGGAGGTGCACAGTTTTCATTGCCTGAAATCATGGCCGCAGCAGATGAAAACCTGCCGGTCACCTTCGTGATCTGGAACAATCATGGATACCAGGAAATTGCCGCGTCGATGCGGGATGTGGGTGTGACCGTCATAGGATGTGATCCTTCGCCCCCGAATTTTTCTGCATCAGCCAAGTCTTTTGGCATTCCATTCACCAAGGTTCCGGCCGAACCACAGGCTGTCGCGCAGGCGTTGCGCGAAACTGTCGCTTTAGATGGGCCTGCAATGATCGAAGTCATCGCTCCGAAATGTGAACCTCAGAAAGATTGAAACATGTCAGACCCGACCTTTGAGTTCTCCCGCGCAATCACCCGCCGCCCGGCTGCGACCATTGCTGGTGGATTGCGTGCGAAGGATATTGGAAACCCCGATTTCGAAGGGATGATGGCGGCACACAAGGCTTACGTGGCTGCACTGAAAAGCACCGGGGCTGAAGTGATCGAACTTGATCCCCTTGACGCGTTCCCCGACGCACAGTTTGTCGAAGATACGGCCGTTTGCCTGCCGCAAGGCGCTGTGCTGATGCGGCCAGGCGCACCATCGCGGATGGGTGAGGTGGCAGAAATGGCGCCAAATCTTCGCGCTTGCTACGAGACGGTTCTGGAAATCAACGGCCCCGGCCATATCGAGGGCGGAGATATTCTTGTAACGGGTCGCGAAATTTTGGTGGGCAGATCAGACCGCACTGATGCTGAAGGTGTCGCCGAGCTGTCTAAAATCACCTCCGCGTGGGGCCACAAACTGCGCGAAGTGTTTACACCGGAAGGCGTTTTGCACTTCAAGACAGATTGTTCACTGATGGATGCCGAAACAATCCTGTCAACCCGAAGACTTGATGCATCAGGCTGCTTTGAGGGCTACCGAGTGCTTCATGTTGCTGATGGGGAAGAAGCTGCTGCCAACGCGATCCGCTTCAACAATCTGGTGCTGATGGCCGCAGGCTTCTCGCGCACAGCAGACATGTTGGATCGTGAAGGGTATGAGATTGTAGAAATTGACAACACCGATTGCGCCAAGCTGGATGGTGGCATGTCATGTCTCTCGCTAAGACTTTGAAGGGTTATTCGCCAACTTTTGGTCATCGGCGGTCTCTTAGTTGGCGAATGAATATCAAGCTTTTTAACCGAAAGCTAATTTGTGATTGCCCTCCAAGGTACTAAAAATAGTAAGGATTTTGCGGCGAAGCTTGTATAAACTGCATTCTGAGCAAGATTGGCAGTACTCCATTGACGCTCCTTCCTTGTTCAATGAACGAGATACAAAATAACGGGTGAACCTTGCATATCCTTTAGTGGGCCCAGCGAATGAGCAATCTCTTCCAAAAGACAATCCTCAGCTAGCTCGAACGCTGGTTAGGTAAAACCGATATCGATGCGCCATACTTGACGCCAATTATGGATCTGATTGAATAGGAACACTAACTACCGCCTTCCTTCAGCATGGCCTGGTTGTCACTGGATGACATACCCCAAAGCCCGTTAATCATTGCAATCGTCAACCTGCTGGCCACGACCGAAACGATGTTAGTTTGGAGAACAAACGCATCAACAAGGTTCGGATGGATATTGCGTCCTGAAAGTCCACCCTTTCTATCAGCACTGACATTGGCTGCTATCCCGCGCCAAGCCCTTTTGGAAGTTTTTGAAACATAACCTCGCTAAGAAACTCCGCTCCAAATGGCGAACTAGCCGCGGTTTCAATTGTTTCAACAATATCTCGGATCACTTGATTGACACGTTCGTCGTCAATTATCACCAGACGGGTCGGACGCCCCTAAAGGCGAACATCGTTCTTTTCGGGCGTAATTATAGTACCAGCATCAACAAGGAAGCTACCGCTCGTTTCGAGGTTTGCCTTTATAGATTGGACCGAGAATATGACTGCCATCAACCATACTTAGAAAACTGAGCCGAACTGCATGTGATATCCATATGCCCGACAACAAACTCGTCTCAACCAATTGTAATCGCGTAACGACCTAAAGCTTCTGCTCCAACGGCGGTTAATATAATAGAAAAGCGCATTTCCGACATTGGCGCGATTTGCCTTGTCAGTCACTTTTGGCTCCATAGCGGCCATCGGAGCAAATGCTGCATCCTGTGATTTTGTATTGCATCAACGCCGAGCTGTCGTTGTTGGCGGGCATGGCGGATCGGAACATCAGCCATGGAAACGCCAAACTTACCTGCTACACGCTCACTTCGTCCAGCCTGGAACGAAAGGCGTATTGCAGGTTAACAGCGCCCGCTGAAACCAAAACACGTTTGGGCGATCCAAATGTTCCACGAGCTCGCCGAAAATCATCGAGATCTAGCGCTCTTCAACATGGTAATCGATAGCAAGTTGCGCGGCTGCGATCTGATCAGGCTGAAGGTGGTCAATGTTAGATCATCGAGTCAGATCGATCGGCCTCAAAGCCAGCACCTAAGGAACCCGTTCAATGAGAGAACCAAGGTCACTCAGATCTACAAGATGCGCCCAGCGTACGCGGTCTTCGCAATTCGTTACATAACCGTTGGCAGCACCGGAGCGATAAAGGCATCTTTGCGCCGAGTTTGATAGAGTTGGCTGCTGATTAACGGTGAGGAAATGAGCATGATGGTTGACGCAACATATCTCGGAGTCAGTCGCACGGCGTTCAGTCTTTCGATGATAAAGGGAGCGCGGGCGCCTGATTGGCAGAACCAAGGTCGAAATGAACACAAATCTGTACGCGATCTGCAACAGCCTCGAGAGCCAAATAAACCTGTTTGAGACCGCCGGGCAGGTCAGCGATCACTTCCGTGCGCTGGCATTGATGAGCAGCCTGCCGTTAGGCGATGCGGCAGGATCATATAGCAGAAATCTGAGGCGAGTTTTCTGCGAGTTCGGTGGGGTCATAAACTGTTTCAGATCGACCTTGTCGATCTCAGACCGTTTGTATTAAGCTGGAGCTTTAGATGAGATTATCTCTGCCACGTTATCTCGCTTGTTTTGGCGTTTTTCAATGCCGCAGCTATACTTTCGAATACCACGAACGGTACATCATCATGGGTAGCGGACATCCAGTCGATTGCCTTGCAAGTCGGACATGTTGTTGCCTTTGAAGTCTGGTTCCCTTTTGAGCCTTCCCAAGGCTCTCCTGCGCATTATAAACTTGCAATAACTTAGCCAATATCAGAAAAAGCGAAGCTGACCGTCGGGTATTGCCACTTTATAAACCGCCTCGTAGTTTGATCTATGCCCAGCACATCAAGGGCTCAAAATACAGGAGAGTTTATGGATCTCGGAACTTACGATTATGCAGTAGTAGGAGCCGGGATTGTCGGAGTAGCTACCGCGCTGGAGCTTTCCAGACGAGCGCCCAAAGCGCGGATATTGCTAATCGAAAAAGAAGATGCTCCAGCACGTCACCAAACCGGCCGTAACAGCGGTGTGGTCCATACTGGTGCCTACTACAAGCCGGGCAGTAAAAAGGCGCGATTTTGTCGTGAAGGACTGCTTAGAACAAAGCACTATTGCGAGACAAAGGGCTTGAAGTACGAGACACGCGGGAAGCTCTTAGTCGCCACGAACGATCAAGAGAAAGCTCGACTTGGCGACCTGGCGGATCGCGCGCGTCAGAACGGCGTAACAGTTCAAGACCTGTCTTTGGCCGACCTAACTTCCGTGGAACCCAACGTAGCGGGGTGCGCCGCTGTTCGGCTACCAGACACCGCGATTGTAGACTACTCCCAAATAGCTCGGTCACTCCTTGAGGACTTCGTGGCTAATGGAGGGACATTTCTATATTCCACCCCTTTGGTAGGCATCGATAACAGTTATGGAAAAACCGCGCTCATCACACTAAAGGGTATGATCGGGTGTGAGCATCTTGTTGTTTGTGGAGGTTTGCAATCCGACCGTATAATTCGCATGGCGGGACTTGCGTGCGATGCCAAAGTCGTACCGTTTCGGGGGGAATATTATCGTCTTCCAAAACGAAAATCCAAACTGGTCAAGCATCTGATTTATCCTGTGCCTGACCCCAACCTACCGTTTCTAGGTATCCATTTGACGCCTATGATTGATGGATCGATCAATGTCGGTCCGAATGCCATCATATCATTGGCACGCGAAAGATACTCCAAGGTGTCATTCAGCTCAGCAGACTTTCGTGAAATGGCCTTGTTCGCAGGCTTTTGGCGATCTCTTGCCAAGCATCCTTGCGCCATAGCCAATGAAATTCGAAGCGCGGTGTCAAAGCGTTACTATCTCAAACAAGTTCAGAAATACTGTCCAAAAGTTGAATTGCCGGATTTGTGTCACTACGTGGCAGGCCATCGTGCCCAGATCGTTCATCCTGACGGGCGACTTGAAGACGATTTTCTGTTCAGATCTCAGGATCGTATGACGTTCGTATTAAATGCGCCTTCGCCGGCAGCAACAAGCGCTATGCCAATCGCTCAGGAAATATGCGATCGAGTACTGAGCCAATAGCTAGCTGCAGATAAATCGATGGTCACCGCGCCAACAGAGGTTCCCGCTGTTGGCGTAGTAGTTGGTGCAAGTTTTTGATCGTAGAAATTGGTCGGGCGCGACAGCGTGCTTGAAAGGCCGGTTTGGGATGCTTCCAGAGCAATGGGCAGAAAGCGACTGGTTTTATTCAAAAACAAAGTGTTACGCGCGCAGAATGCAATGATCTGAACACGGCAAAAAACGCCTTCCCGATTAGGCTTTGCGTGTTTGTTACGGTGCGGTAAAGATATTGACCCATTTGTGTATGTTCTGGGCGGTGGCAGTGAGGGTTAATTTTTAATTTGCGCCATACGGGCCACAAAATCGGAGCCGTCCTAACCCAAGTACGCGTTTGAAGTGAGCGAAGAGCGTTTCGTTCTTCTTCCGCAGCTTCATCGAGATATCCTACCGGCGGGTCTTTCAATTAGATGACCCTGCTGCACCACGTAACAGCCGGTTCTTTTTCTTATACGGCTGAACAATGAGAACAAAAAGAAGAAGACTTTTATTTGTTCTTGGGAATTTACAGATAAAACTCAATTGCTTATAAGATGATCTTGGACAAGTTGACCGCATCAATTCACCCCGACGGGTCTGTTGGTTTCTTGCAAACTCGCCGCAGTGCCGTCCACAACATTCTAGGGAGTAATCCATGAGCAAGTGTTCAGATAACCTTAGAAATAGATGCTTGCCTAAGTGATCTTGGCGCATACTCTGACATCGCAACGGCGCCCTGTTACTGACAACAAACGAGTTGTAAACACGCGAGCAGGCAGGAACGCTTAGAAAAACCCATACTATTTCCAGCAAAACAAAAGTCGCTAGTCATCCCAGTTCAGTTCAAGCTCTTCGCGAAAGGCAAACCGTTTTAGGTGATCGGAAATCACCGTCTTCCAACTGTCTAGGTCACCGCGTTGTTGCGCCGAGGCGCAAACTTCCAGTGCTACTGGCGTAGCCTTTAGTTCAACGGCATTGCCACTGCCAAAAGAAACGGTTCCAGTATCTGCATCGAACTCGACCTGTCCCTTATGTGACCAATGTTTGCATAATTGCTGTAAGTACTTGCTGGCATTTTCTGTTGTCGCCGATCCGATTGCGTTCTGTCGCGGCAAAAGCGCGAGGCCGTTTTGCGCTTTGGCGCGCATGCTTTTTGCGAAAAGGGTGACGTCAATTTCAGTGGCCAGAAAGGTCACGCCGATCTCAAGGCACCTACGCTGCATTGCTGGCTCCAGTGTTAGGATACCCGCGGCTTTACCTGCCGCGACGATGCGGGTCAGCGCGTCTTCAATAGCCTCCACAACATCTGGATGCCCGGCGTTGCCGATATGACCCATGTCGGCGGCCAGATCTGCAGGTCCGATAAAAACTCCGTCTACTCCATCAACCGTCAGAATGTCGTCCAGAGCGGCCATGCCCGCGTTGTTCTCAACCTGTAGCAGCAGACAAATCTGCTCATCCGCCGTATCGAGGTAGTCCGGGATTTCGGCAAATTGCGAAGCCCGCGCAAGGGATGATCCCACTCCTCGGACGCCGCGTGGGGGGTATTGCACCGCGCGCACCAGTTCGCGCGCCTGATCAGCGCTTTCGACCATCGGCACCAGAATACTCTGAACACCCGCATCGAGATATTGCTTGATCATCCATGTCTCACCAATCGGTAGACGTGCAACTGGCGCGCTGCCCGAACTTTCGATCACTCGCACCTGTTCAAGGGTCGAGCGCAGGTCGTTTGGTGCGTGTTCGCCATCGACCAACAACCAATCGAACCCTGCGGTCGCGGAAATTTCTGCTGCATATGCGTCGGCCATTCCGATCCAGCACCCGACCTGAGGCTTTCCAGCCTTTAATGCGGCCTTGAAGGTGTTCTTTGGTGCGGGCATGTCGCTGCTCCTTTAGGCAAAATTGATGTCGACGGATCCGAACGATCCGAAATCGGCGTGGATTTCCGCACCCGATGGGCATTCGATCGGGCGAATGAAGCTGCCGGACAGGATCACGTGGCCGGGTTCAATGCTCTGGCCGTATTGCGCCATGCGACGGGCCAACCAGACCACACTTTCGACCGGATCATTCAATACGCCCGCACCCAGGCCGGTTTCCTCGATTTCACCGTTGCGGAAGGTTAGGGCCCCTACCCATCGCAGGTCAAACGCATCCGCTGGGTGGCGTTCCGCCCCTAGTACAATGCCGGCATTTGCGGCGTTGTCGCTGATCGTGTCGAATACTGTGCGTGACTTTCCAGTCTCAGGGTCTGCCCGCTTTATACGCGTGTCGAGGATTTCAATGGACGGAGTAACATAGTCGGTCGCCCGCAAAACCTGATCGCGGCTCACATCGGCGCCACCAATGGCCTCCTTCATGACAAAGGCGATCTCGGCTTCGACACGGGGTTGGATGAAACGACTTGCGGGAACGGTCCCGCCATTTTCAAAGGCCATGTTGTCAAACAGGATACCACTATCAGGAATGTCGATATTCAAAGCATATTGCATCGCTTTCGAGGTCAGCCCAATCTTCCAGCCGATGACCTTGCGCCCTTCCGCCAATTTGGCACGATAGATGGCATTCTGCACTTCATAAGCGTCATCCATCGCCATTTCGGGGTAACGCAGTGTCAAAAGACCGATCTGTGCTTGCGTCCTTTCTGCATTCAGTAGATCTGCGGCAGCGCGCGCATGGTCTT
Source organism: Ruegeria sp. A5 (assembly GCF_056543005.1). NCBI lineage: Bacteria > Pseudomonadati > Pseudomonadota > Alphaproteobacteria > Rhodobacterales > Roseobacteraceae > Ruegeria > Ruegeria sp. A5. Next base: position 144,014 of record NZ_JBQGAV010000003.1, on the reverse strand, counting down.
CTGGGGTCATACGTGTTCATCCTCGATGGTGTTGCGCAGGGTGCCGATCCCATCGACGGAAACCTCGACCACATCGCCGGGAGCCAAGTATTTTGGCGGATCAAATCGTGCACCTGCGCCGGTTGGGGTGCCGGTAACGATGATATCGCCCGGTTGAAGCGTCATAAAGGTTGATATGTATTCAATCTCGCGCCGGATCGGAAACATCATTCGGTTCAACGTATCGTCCTGACGCAACTCACCATTCACATGGGTCTGGATGCGGGCGCCATCCAGTTGCGCGGCATCAGTGAAAGGGACCAGCCAAGGGCCGATGGCACCCGATTTGTCCCAGTTCTTGCCTTGGGTGACGTTGAACTTGGCGTGCCGAACCCAATCGCGGATCGTACCTTCGTTGCACAAGGTCAGGGCTGCGATATGGCCATAAGCATCGTCCTGCGAAATCCGGCGGCCTGCTTTGCCGATCACGATGGCCACTTCACCTTCGTAATCCAGCGTGTGATTTTCAGGCGGTCGGATCAGTGGGCGATTATGGCCGGTAAATCCACTGGCGAAACGCGGAAATAGCGACATGTATTTCGGCTGGGCGCTTCCATCTTTGTATTCCGCGTTGCGATCTGGAAAGTTCACGCCAACGCACAGAATACGGCGGACATCCGGCATCACCATCTCAAAGGTGAAATCCGTATGGGTTACCGGCTTTCCCTCAGCAGCCTTGATCAATTGGCCAAACGCCCCTGCGGCGACAACCTCGTAGAGGCTTTTGAACTCGGCAAATTCGCTGTTTAGTGCGACCGCGCCTTCATCAGTGATCGCACCAAAAAATGTTTCACCGTTGGCAGTGTAGGTTGCAATGCGCATCAGGCCTCCTCGGAGTTATGGAACCCGCCCATACTAAGATGTTTTAAATCAAGCATACTTTGCTTACGGTGCGATGATGGGAGACGCAGACAGGTCTGGCTCGTTTACATCCACACCGACAAAGGATGTGCCGTGTTCAAACCAACTGCGCGGCGCCGGAGCGCCCCAGAGCGTCTGACGCTGCGGGTCCTTCAGGTCCCATTTGATCGGCTCCAGATCGGGGTCAACGGTCTGATAATCCGAGCAATAAATCTCAATCCGGTGTCCGTCGGGATCGAGTATATACAGGAAGAAAGCATTCGAAATACCATGTCGCCCCGGGCCGCGTTCGATGTTGTCCACATAGCCGGTGGTGGCCATTAGATCGAGCAAATCGATGATGTTCAGCGGTGTTGGCACCCAGAAGGCCACGTGGTGCATCCGTGGGCCTTTGCCATTGGTGAAGGCCATATCATGCACCCCACCCTTGCGGTGCATCCACGCGGCCCACAGTTTCTTGCTGTCTTCGTCTTCCGTATACTCGGTCACGCGGAACCCGAAATCACTGTAGAATGCGACACTGTCATCGACATTGGTCGAGAAGCAGTTGAAGTGATCGATCCGCAGCGGTTTCACACCACGATAGAGCGCGTATTTCTGATGGATCGGCTCCAGGCGATCCATCTTGTGATAGAACTCCAGCGGTATGCCCATATTGTCCGAGGTTAACAGAGTCCGGCCCTGATAGGGGCGATCAACCCATGAGGTCGGTCGGCCTTTGGATATAAAATACGCCTCGGCCCGATCCAAATCATCCTCGTCGAATGTTTTGAAGCCCATGACCTCGACAGTCGCCGGCTGATCGGAATTCTGCAGGATCACACAATGATGTCCACGTTCCTCCATAGCGCGCAGGTAGACATGTGTGTCGCTTTCGTCCGAGACCTGCAAACCCAGAATCTCCGAGTAGAATTTGCGCGAAGCAACAAGATCGCTGACGTTCAGGCAAACATGGCTCAGCCGGATTGTGTTGAAGTCGGGATACAGGTTGGGGGCTGGAACGGGCATTGAAACCTCCTGTTAAACGGGGAAGATAACGTTTGTCTGGCCGGTGCCGGAGCTTGGGAAATACTCGGTCACAACCTCGCATTTCTTGTCATAGGTATCCCACCCCAGCGCGCCGTAAAGCATCGACGTGTCGTGCATCGAGCCTTCGCCGCAGCAGAAATTGGCATAATCGCCCGGCATCTTCAGGAACGTGGCATGATCGCCGTTCTTCCACATCTCAAGCACATGCAGGTCCATCTGACGGTTGAATTCCGAGCTGATGGTGAAAGTGCCGTTGTTGGCGGCATAGTCCTTGTTGGCCCAGATTTTGTGCGACAGCGAGCCTGACGCGACCAGCAGCACCTTTTCGTCACTGGCCTCAACCGCTTCACGGATGGCCTCGCCGACAATTCGGCTATCATCATGGCTATGCACCGTGGCCCAGGCCGCGACCGAGACAACCTTCATATCATGCTCGCGGCTCATGAACCGCAGCGGCACCAGTGTGCCGTATTCCAGTCCGAGGCTGTCCAGGTGATGCGCCAAAGTATAGGCGCCCTTTTCTGAAGCTATCTTAGCAATGGCGTCGCCCATTTCAGGATTGCCCGTATAGGAATACGGCAGGTCCTGAATGAATTGCGGGAACTCGTTCGACGTGAACAGGCCTTCGAACTTCTCATTGGCGTTGATGTGGAACCCGGCATTGATCACCCAATGGGTGTCACAGATGATCACCGTGGTCGCCCCCAGTGCTTTGGCGCGGCGCGCGATCTCGCGGTGGCCATCAATGGCAGGCTGGCGTTTACCTTTCACCGGGCCTTCCTGCTCGGACATGAGCAATGTCGGCACATGGGTCATTTTGGCGGCAAGAACGATTTCTCCCATGGTCTGCTCCTGGAGTTAAGGTTTTTCGCGCGATTGTCGTCTGAGGGGCCGCTATAGCTTACCCAATTGCATGATCTTGTGCTGGCCTGTGGCAAAGCCGACATGCTTTTGTTCCATGTAGAACTCAAAGCTCCAGTCGCCGCCGTCGCGCCCGATGCCGGATGCTTTGACCCCGCCAAACGGTGTGGGCAGATGGCGCACGTTTTCCGAGTTCACCCAGATCATTCCGGCCTCAAGCTTGTCCGTGAAACGTAACGCGCGGGTCAGATCGTTGGTCCAGACATAGCCGGTCAGACCATATTGCGTGTCATTTGCGATCTGCAGCGCCTCCTCCTCAGTCGAGAACGGGATCACGGTCAGGACAGGGCCAAAGATTTCCTCGCGTGCGATGCGCATTTGATTGTTAGCGTTAGTAAACAGGGTGGGCCGTACGAAGTACCCCTCTTCGCCCACCTTGACGCCACCGGCCGCGACGGTCGCGCCGTCTTCCTTGGCGATGTCGAAGTATGAAGTGACCTTGTTGTAATGCTCTTCCGTTACAAGAGGGCCAATCTCGGTTGCAGGGTCCAACGGGTGGCCGACTTTGATATTGTTCACGCGCTCGATCAGCTTGGCTTCGAACTCTTCCTTGATTGTATCATGTACCAGCAGCCGCGAAGAAGACGTGCAGCGTTCGCCGTTGATCGAATAGATCATGAAGATCACCGCATCCAGCGCGCGATCCATGTCGGCGTCGTCAAAGACGATGACCGGGTTCTTACCGCCCAACTCCAGATGCATCCGTTTCAGCGTATCTGCGCCTTGCTTGGTAATGATGCTGCCAGTACGGCTTTCACCGACAAAGGCAATGGCTTTGATCAATGGATGTTCGGTCAGCCGCTTACCGGCGTCTGGACCAAAACCGTTGACAGTGTTCAGCACACCCTTGGGCAGACCGGCTTCTTCCGCGATTTCGACCAATAGCCGCGCAGACAGCGGTGAATCTTCAGCCGGTTTGTGGACGACCGTACAGCCAGCGGCCAGTGCCGGAGCGATCTTCCATGTCGACAGCATGAACGGGGTGTTCCACGGCGTGATGACACCAACGGGCCCGATTGGGACGCGGGTGGTTATGTTCATCAGTGTCGGTGATTTCAGGTGTTGACCATCCCGCGCCTGAACCGCCTGATCGGCAAAATAGCGAAAATTCTCACTCCCTCGCAGGGCGGCTTTGGACATAAAGCGCAGGGTCTGGCCGGTATCCCAGCATTCGCACAGCGCGATCTCTCCGGCTCTTGCCTCAATGCCATCTGCAACTTTAAGCAATATCCTGCGGCGCTCCGTAGCGGGCATGTCGCGCCAGACTGCAAAGGCATTATGCGCGGCCTGTGCCGCCGTATCGATATCTTCCGCCGTGCCATGGGCAACGTCGCAGATCACCGATTTATCCACCGGAGAGATCGACTGGAACACCCCTGCTGACCCATCTTGATCTTCTCCTGCGATCCGGTTCTTTATCCCAGTCCTCTTGAAACGGGCAAGGAAACCATCAAGCCGTTCAATATTCTTGTGCAGGTCACTCATGGTCAGGCCTCCAGATGGTCGCGGATCGTACCGGTTTTGGGGGAGAGGTCGGGATCGATGTCGCGCATCTCAAGCGACAGCGCGATGGAATGCTGGCTCATTGCGGATTCCAGATAGGTTCGTGCCGCCTCGAAGATGCGCTGCGTTGCGTCCTTCTTGACGGCCTGCGAACGACCGGCCCGCAGCCGGATCGAGATATCGATGAACCCATGCTTTGGATTTCCGTCTGCGATGGCATAGTGATCAACACGGATCGCTCGGACGCGAATGCCTGCTAGCGGAAAGGTGTCAATCTCAGCGGCCGTTGCACGGATGCAATCGCACAGACCGCCCATGTCGATCCTGTCTTCCAGATTCCCGGAATATTCGACGTGAAAATGCGGCATGATTCCTCCGTTATTAATTAACATGTTTAGCATTATGAGATTATGTCGTCAAGAAGTTGCGTTGTTAATCTTTGCATTTCCTAGGGCAGCACACTAGAAGGCGGCATGAACACTCAAAGCCATACCAAGAGCACCTCAAGGTCGCTTCCCATTGCATTATTGCGCGCCCGCGAAACGATCATGGCCCCCATCAGGGACATGCTGCAGGATATACAGATATCCGAGCAAAAATGGCGCGTCCTGCGCGTGCTGGATGAACTTGGCGAGGTCGAACAAAGCGCCATCGCCAAAGAAGCCTGTCTGTTGCTGCCCAGTCTGACCCGCATTTTGCGCAGTATGGAAGCCGATGGGCAGGTCACACGTCGTCAGGACAGCCAGGATAAAAGGCGGACGATGGTGATGATTACAGATGCGGGTCGGCAGATTTTGAAAGACAACCTTCAAGCGTCATTGGCCATTTCAAATAGTATTGAGGCGCAGATGGGGCGAGAGAAGCTTGATGAGCTACTGGACCTACTTGAAGAGCTGCAGGCTGTTAAGGTTTGACCCCGCCAGTTGGCAAGCGGGGTCTGCGCGACGACTACAAACTCGACAATCCTGTATCCAGCGCTGACAGGATCTTGGCAACATCGTCGGATGTGACAATCAGAGGTGGGGAAATGATGATGTTGTTGCCAGATACGCGCACCATCACACCATCCTCATAAGCTGCCTTTTGCACCTGTATTGGCAGTTGTTTGGCAATCGGTGCTTTGGTTGCGCGGTCCGAGACCAGTTCCAGCGCGCACATAAGGCCCTCGCCCCCTCGGACGTCACCGATCACCTCGTGCTTTTCAGCCAGTTTCTTCAAGCCCTCGAACAGCTCATCCCCGCGTGCTGCAGCGTTTTCCCAAATCCGCAGACGATTGATTTCTGAAAGAGCCGCCAGTGCCGCCGCCGCGCCGACGGGGTGACCGGAATAGGTGTATCCCTGATCAATGGATGCCAACCCGGTTGTGTCATTTTCAAATACCTCGGCAACTGCCCCCGAGATCATCGCGGCGCCAAACGGGAAATAACCATTGGTGATCGCCTTGGCCGTCGTCATGATGTCAGGCTGGACGCCCCAATGTCTCGCTCCGCTTTCACTACCGGTTCGACCAAACGCCGTGATGATTTCGTCTGAGATCAGCAGAATACCGTTCTTCGAACAAACCTCACGCACCATGGGCATAAAGCTTTTGTGCGGCGGAATTACGCCGCCTGCGCCCAAAATCGGCTCCATGATGAAGGCGGCAACCGTGTTGGCCCCCTGGAACGCAATCTCGGCTTCAAGCGCTTTGACGCAAAGCTGAGCCAGGCGTTCAGGGTCGGTTTCGTCAAACGGATTGCGATAGGTCCAAGGTGCGGGCACATGAAAGCAGCCGGGCATCATGGGTTCATACGCGGCACGGAATTTCTGGTTCCCGTTGACCGAGGCGGCTGCGAAATGAGTACCGTGGTATCCTTGCTTAAGGCTGATGAACTTGGTGCGACCAGGCTCGCCCCGGACTTTGTGAAACTGACGCGCAAGCTTTAGTGCGATTTCCACAGAATCCGATCCGCCCGAGGTGAAAAAGGCGCGTGCCAGCCCATCAGGAGCAAAGAACTGTGCCAACTCGTAAGACAGCTCGATCGCCTTGTCGTTGCTCGTGCCCCGGAAGGTCGAATAATAAGGCAGGGCGTATAGCTGGTCGGCGATCGCCTGTTTCACCGGATCGCAAGAATAGCCCAGGTTGACGTTCCAAAGGCCACCTACGGCGTCGATGGCCTTGTGCCCGTCCACATCGATGATGCTAACTCCTTCCCCGCCGGTCAGAATGGTCGGAGGGTTGTTCCGGCTGTCGGCCGGGTGCGCCATCGGATGCCAGAAATGGCGGGCGTTGTTCTCCTTAAGAAAGTTGGAGTCTTTCATGTTGCGGTTCTCCGGGGTTGTCCACTTTCGCTCATGGGTGGAACTCGGTTGGAAAGGCCTCGGGCATTTGGCCGCCGAAATTTGCGGTCAGATCGCGCGAGAGGGATTGAAGGGATTTCAGGATCAAGGGCAGGCGCTCATGAGTGGCTCTAATCTCGGGCACGGCGATCGAAATGGTTCCAAGGGCGATTTGATCGATGCCAAAGATTGGCGTTGCAAAACCAAAAACACCTTCTTCGTAGCTGCCGTTGCTGTTGGCCCAGCCAGCCCGCTGGATCAAAGCAACTTTTTCCTTGATCAGATCCGGGTCTGTCAGGGTGGATTCGGTGAAACGTACCTGCGCTTCCTGATCCAGACGATCCAGCAGGAAAGGTGGGCCAAAGCTGAGCATACATAGACCCGCCGCAGTCGCGTTGACCGGGATGATCTCGCTTGGATCAAGGCTGACACGAACGCTGTGCTTTGTTGTCTCAACCACGATGGCGGTTTGCAAGCTGCCCTGTTCCAGCAGCGTTAGATGCAGGCTTTCGCCAACCTCCTGCATGGCCAAGTGCATTTTCTGGCGCGCGCCTTCAAGGCCGGGTTTGGCAATCTCGCGCAGTGCCGCAAGCCGCAGCGCAGCTGGTCCAATGGTATAGGTCTTTGACTGCGGGTTTTGTTCGATCAACCCGAATTCTTCAAGCGCTCGTAGGTGACGCAGGGCTGTCGCCTTGTTCAATCCTGACAGGCGCGCGGCCTGACTCAGGCCGATTTCGGCCATCGTGTTTGAGAATAAGTCCAGCATTTTTAGGGCATTAAGTGCGGCACCCATGTGTTTTGCCTCCTTCCGCTGAGGTTATCCTTGACAGAATGAACTTAACAAAGCAAGATTATTATTGTTAACACGGTTCAAATAATGAACCAATCACTGGGAGGTGTAAATGAAAAAGTTTATTGCTGCAGCCGTGATGGCCGCCTCTGCAACGGCCGCTTTGGCAGAATACCCCGAAAAGCCGGTATCCTTTGTGGTTCCTTGGCCTCCGGGTGATCTTGAAGATGTCCTGACCAGAATGATCGCAGATGAATTTCAGGCGATGTACGGGGTACCGGCAGCTGTTGTGAACAAGCCCGGCGGCGGTGGTGGTCCTTTCCCCGGCGCAGTCGAAGTCGCCACAGCACCGGCGGATGGCTATACGATCGGGTCGTTTGTGATTGGTGTTCCGGTCATCGGGCCCGAGATTGGTATTCCTGAATTGAACCCGAACCCGTTTGAACCGATCGGCATCTTCCTGACCTACCCGTTCGTAATCGCGTCGAGCAAAGACGCCCCGTTCCAAAGCTGGGATGAGTTGGTGGAACACGGCAAGTCAAACGACGTGGCACTCGGCCACTTTGGCTCGGTTCTGCCACCCACGCAGGTTACTTTTGCCGCCGCTGTCAGCAGCGGTTTCGACTTTGCCAGCGAAGCCGCGTTCGATGCGCTGGACTGCAACACCTTGGCGTCCGGTGACGTTGATGTCATCAACACCACGCTCCAGCTTATTCTGCCCTGTCTGGATGAAGTGAACGTGCTGGCCAGCATCGGCGGCGACCGGATCGCTCTGGTACCGGATACGCCGACAGTGGTTGAGCTTAACCCAGACCTGCCATTGGCGCTGTGGAACGGATTGTTTGTTCACAAAGACACGCCGCCCGAGGCTCGCGAAAAAATCACCGCCGCAGCCCAAAAAGCACTGCAATCGGACAAGGCTAAAAAGCTTGCCGAAGAAACCGGTGCGCTGATCTATTGGCAGGATCCCGATGCTTCGAATGCCCAGATCGAGCAAGATAAAGCGTCATTCGCCAAAATAGAAGAGATTCTAGGCGAGTAACACCCCGGATCGAGGCGCGGGCAGTGATTTCCGCGCCTTCTTCATAGGGCTGGGAGGATGAAATGATCGCAAGAACGCTTCAGGACATGTTCAAACGGTATCGCCGTCCGGGTGATATTGTCTTTGCCGTATTGTTCCTGGCTTTCTCGGTGTTTCTACTGTCTCAGCTTGGGGAGCAGACGCAGGTCGTCAAGCGGACCAAATGGTTTGCTCAACCCGGTCTGTGGCCCACCGTTGCCGTGTGGTGCATGGTCTTGTTCAGCTTTTTGCATTGGCTCAGCTCTGCCTTATCCGATCGGATCGATGGTCGTTGGGCCGAGGTCGGGTTTTGGGTCCGGTCTCTGGAATATGTGGCTTATTTCCTGATTTATGTCCTACTGGTGCCACAGCTTGGCTATCTGCCGTCCACCATGTTGTTCGCGGTGTTTCTGACCCTGCGTTCAGGGTTTCGAGGCTCGGGCGCGATCGGCATCGCAGCCCTGTTCGGCTTCGTCGTCACCATCGTGTTCCGAGCGTTTCTGCAAGTCAAAATCCCGGCAGGGGCTGTCTATGAATACCTTCCCGGCTCGATCCGCGCCTTTGCGCTGACGTATTTGTAGGGAGGCACGTATGGATACCCTTCTGTCCGGTGTTTCAATCCTGCTGCAATGGCAGGTCATCGTGGCCTTGTTCATCGGCTCGATCGGTGGTGTCATAATCGGCGCGCTGCCCGGTGTGGGCGCTGCCGTTGCCATCGCCATCCTGTTGCCCGCAACCTTTGCCTTTGAGCCCATCGTCGGTCTGACCTTGTTGTTGGGGATTTACGGATCATCCATGTATGGCGGCGCGATCCCGGCCATCCTGATCAACACGCCGGGAACAGCGGTCAATGCGCTGACTACCTATGATGGCTATCCCATGACCAAGCGCGGCCAAGGCCACAGGGCGTTATCGCTGGCCTATTCAGCCTCATTCTTCGGAGGTGTCTTTGCGATCATCTGCCTTATGGTGCTCTCGCCCGTGTTGGCCATGATCGCCCCGCATTTTGGCAGCCGAGAGATTTTTCTGGCCGCGTTGCTAGGTATTGTTCTGGTCGTTTTAGCCCATCGAGGACAGATCTTTGCAGCAGGTATGCTTGCTGCCTTTGGCGTCTTTTTGAACACGGTCGGACTGGAGCCCGTCAAATATACGCGCCGCTACACTTTCGATCAAAGCTGGCTGGCGTCAGGCGTTGACCTGATCGTGGTTGTGCTGGGTCTGTTTGCGCTCAGCCAGGCATTTCTTTTGCTGTTGGAAAAGAACCATGCACCAGAAGACACTCACGTCAGCGGTAATATCTTTGCCGGATTGAAGGAACTGTTGGGCCTGAAACGGATCGCTACCGTTTCTTCAAGCATCGGGGTATTTATGGGCATGGTGCCGGGAACAGGTGAGTTCACTTCGCAGTTTCTGTCCTACACCTATGCTCAGAAAAGCTCGAAAAATCCCGACAAATTCGGCGATGGCTCGCCCGAAGGGTTGGTGGCATCCGAAGCCGCGAACAACGCCGTGCCGGGGGCAGCGATGATCCCCCTACTCGCCCTCGGTATACCCGGCGAAGCGCTTACGGCGATGATGCTGTCGGTCTTCTATGTTCACAACGTGATCCCCGGCCCGCAACTGTTTGAGAACCAGATGGATTTCGTCATGGCCCTATATATGGCGCTGATCCTGCTGAATGTGATCGTTCTGGTCTTTCTGCTGTTTTCGACAAACCTGTTGTTAAAGATCATTCAGATTCCCACACGCTTCCTGGGTGTGATGATCCTGGTCTTAGCCTTTGTCGGGGTTTATAGTTTACGCAACTCGATCACCGATTGCGCGATCGCTGCTGGGTTTGGTGTCTTTGGCCTAATCCTCAAACGGCTTGATCTGCCAATTGTTCCAATCATCCTGGGTATGGTTTTGGGCGGAATCATGGAAACCAAGCTTCGCAGCGCAATGGCTCGGGTCAAGACGCCGCTGGACTTCATCGACCGGCCCATCGCAGCCATCCTGTTCTGCCTGATCGTGCTGATCCTGATCCTGCATTTTCGCACGCTGTACTACGAGTTCAAAAACAAGCTGCGCCCCGAACCCCATGTCCCAGCCGTGGATTCCGACCACCCGAACCAACAAGGATAGCTTTCATGGATCAGTCTTCCATCGATGCCTTGCGCGTGCAGGAGATTGCCCCACGTGGACACTTTATCAATGGCGATTTTTATGCCGGAGAAACCGGCGCCCTGCATCAGGTGCTGTCGCCCATCGACGGCCAGCCTCTTGCTCAAATCGCCGAGGGTAGCCCGGCGGATGTGAACACAGCCGTGAGCACCGCGCGGGCAGCGTTTGAGGATGGCCGGTGGTCGCGCATGACCCCCGCAGGGCGCAAGAAGGTTCTGCTGAAACTGGCGGATCTGATCGAATCCCGCGCGCTTGAACTCGCGGTGCTAGGCGTACGCGACAACGGAACCGAGATCAATATGGCCTATAAGGCCGAGGCGCTCTCGGCTGCGGCCACTTTCCGCTACTATGCCGAAGCCATCGACAAGATTTACGGGCAGATTGCCCCGACGAGCAACGATGTTCTTGGCCTCGTGCATCATGCGCCTGTCGGTGTTGTCGGGGCGATTGTGCCCTGGAACTTCCCGCTGATGATCGGCAGCTGGAAAATCGCCCCTGCCCTTGCAGCGGGCAACTCCATCGTCTTGAAACCGGCAGAAAGCGCATCGCTCAGCCTGTTGAAAATCGCTGAACTGGCTGCCGAAGCCGGAGTTCCGGATGGCGTCTTCAATGTGGTGACCGGGCGTGGTTCGGTCGCGGGCGAAGCTTTGGCCTTGTCGATGGATGTGGACATCATGGTCTTCACGGGATCCGGCGCGACAGGTCGGCGACTGCTGGAATACTCGGCGCGGTCCAATCTGAAACGCTGCTATCTGGAATTGGGTGGCAAGTCTCCAAATATTGTTTTCGCTGACGCGCCCGATTTGGCGGAAGCTGCAAAGGTCTCGGCCGCCGGGATTTTCCGCAACTCCGGACAGGTCTGTATCGCGGGCTCGCGCCTGCTGGTGCAGCAGGACATCTACGAGGATTTTGTCGCCGAGATCACGCGCTACGCCGCAGCCTTTCGCGTTGGTGATCCGTTGAACCTGAACAGCCAGATTGGTGCCGTGCATAGCCTGCCCGAGTTAGAGGCCAATTTGGAGTTCGTTACCAAGGCCGAAGCTGAAGGTGCCGAACGTCGTACGGGCGGAAACCGCATTCTGCCCGAAACCGGGGGCTACTATATGTCCCCTACAGTAATGGCAGGTGTCAAAGAAACGGATCATCTGTTTCAGAACGAAGTCTTCGGCCCAGTCTTGGCCGTGACCCCGTTCAATGACGAAGCCGAGGCGATCCGGCTTGCCAATGCCACAGTCTATGGGCTCGCAGGCGCAGTCTGGACTTCGAACCTCAGTCGCGCGCATCGCATGGTGGCCGAAGTGCGGACCGGGGTCATGCATGTGAACACCTATGGCGGCTCGGACCTGACCGTTCCGCTTGGGGGCGTGGGTCAATCCGGGAACGGGCATGACAAATCTTTGCACGCGCTTGAGAAGTACTTTGAATTGAAAACCGCCTGGATAAAGCTCTGACTGCGGGGTGTCTGTACGACATGTTTTCACCGCTTTGTCTGGGGCCCATAGGTCGCATGAATAGGAGGAACCAATGACCACAAAGACAATCCTGCTGATTGGGACCTACGACACGAAAGAACCCGAGATGCGGTTCATCGAACAGGCGATCAAGGCGCAGGGCGCGGATGTGTTGACGATGGATGTCTCGGTATTGGGCGACCCTTTGGAGCCAACCGACATCTCCAAGCACGACATCGCCCAAGCGGCCGGAATGACTATCGAAGATGTCATCGCGCAAGGGGATGAGAACAGGGCCTTTCGCGTGATGTCAGATGGTGCCTCAAAGACCGTGGCCCAAGCCTATGCGGATGGCCGATTTGATGGGATGCTGGCGACCGGGGGCACTATGGGCACCGATCTGGCCCTGGACTGTGCACAGGCCTTGCCCATGGGGGTGCCTAAATACATCGTGTCGACCGTCAGTTTTTCTCCGCTGATCCCGCCGCACCGACTGGCTCCGGACATTCAGATGATCCTGTGGGCCGGGGGGCTCTACGGTATGAATTCGATCTGCCAATCCTCGCTTGCGCAAGCGGCCGGCGCTGTTGTTGGTGCCACAAAAGCTGCCACAATACCGGATCGCAGCAAACCGCTGATCGGGATGACCAGCCTTGGGTCCTCGTGTCTGCGCTATATGAAAACGCTCAAACCAGCGCTGGAAGAGCGCGGGTTCGAGGTTGCCGTTTTTCATTCCACCGGAATGGGCGGCATGGCATTCGAAAAACTGGCGGGTGAAGGGGCGTTTGCCTGCGTCATGGACTTCTGCATGCAGGAATTCGGGAACCTGATGGCGGGTTCCGTGGTCTCCAGCGGTGAGGATCGCGTGACAAATGCCGGGCGTGTCGGCACGCCACAACTGGTCGCACCGGGTGCGTTGGATCTTTTGGATTTTGCCGGATGGCAGGACATCCCTGACCAGTATGCCGACCGCCCATTCCATGAACATAATCGCCTGATAAAAAGCTCGGTCTTCAATGGCGATGAACGCCGTGCCTGGGTGCGGGAGCTTACCAACCGATTGGAGGCCTCAACTGGCCCGGTTCACTTTTTTCTGCCCGTTCACGGGGTCGAAGCCTGGGACAAGGAGGGTGAAGAGGCGCATAATCCCGAAGCCCTGGCCGAGATGATGGATGAGGCCCGTAAAGTCATGCCCGGGCGCGTTCCTATGACCGAAATAGACGCACATATCAACGATGCCGCGTTTTGCGATCATGTATTGGCCCAGTTCGACGAATGGGTCGCAGAAGGCGTGGTCGCAACATAAATTCAGGATTTACGCCCGTCTTTATGATATACACGCAGGTCAAACACAGCCTCGGTGGCGGTGAGTTCGGGCGCATTCTTCCACGTGCGGCCGACTTGCAGCTGGATGCATAGCCATCACCGCTTGGATACTTGTTAAAGACTATTTTTCGGCGGAATCGTGTCACCGGTTCAAGGTGGCCAAAGACCTGTGCAGTAAGTGAAGAATTGAACTCGACAAATGCCCAGGATTAGCGACCCGTTCCGCCGGTGACGTTGCCAATATTGAGCGGCAACTAAACCGTTGGACCCGCATTTAGACGATCGGTCCAACCCATGAAAGGAGCGAGGAAATGCTAACCACGATTGCGATTTGGTATCTGAACCCAGAAACCCGGTCCGAAGGTATTGCTGCACTCCGGCGGCTTGCTAGGGACGTCAAGAAAAACGAACCTGATACCTGGGGTTACCTTGTGCACTCAGGTGGCGCGGACTCGGTCCCGCCATGCGATGACGATAAGATTGTGTTCGTGGAAATCTACAAAAACGAAAAGGCATTCAAAAAACACCTGAGCAAAGGATCGGATTTTTCGAAGTTCCTGAAAAAAAGTGGTCACCTTTTTCTTTCGGCCCCAGGGAGCGAGAGCCCATTCTTTCAGGTCATGAACGTGGATCGCATTCAGGGATTCGTGCGCCCCGAAGCTGGGTCGAGCAACGGCTAAAGGTAGGTCGGGCGATCCCGGCCGCCCCAAGGAAACCCTGTAATTTTGTTGATCCACGGGGCTTTGCGCCGGGTAAAGTTGCAGCCTGGTTCATCCATCAGGAATTGTTGGGCGACGCATTGTTGATATTATGTTATAAGAAGCCGTGATTTCGTTCTATCGTTTCTAATTTTGACCTGATCTATCTAAACTTACGAAGGCGACCATTTTGGTAAGTCCTGACGTTAATTGCCCAAATTGTGGTTCGGCCAATCCTGCCGGATCGAAATATTGCCAAAGCTGTGGAAACGCCCTTTCCCTTACGTGTACAGCGTGCGGAGCCCCAGCTTTGCAAAAGGCAAAGTTCTGCACGGCCTGCGGTGCGTCTTTGGTCGGATCAGCGTCGGTCAAAAACTCAGAGCCAGACAATTCAGCACCACTAACGCCTGCATCCGAAAATGTTGCGGAACGGCGGCAACTGACCGTTATGTTCTGCGATCTGGTTGGTTCTACCGCGTTGTCCGAAAAATTTGATCCCGAAGACTATCGTGAGCTTATCACCCAATATCGCGATCTGGTCGGTAGCACGGTTGCTAAATTTGGCGGTGAGATCGCAAACTATGCAGGTGATGGCGTTGTGGCTGTGTTTGGTTACCCCGTCGCGCAAGAGGCGAGCCACTATTCGGCCGCGCTGTGCGCGCTTGAAATTACCCAGATGGCAGAGGGTATTGAAGTTGGATTTTCCAGCCAGCCGGTTGCGACCAACGTTCGCATCGGAATGCATACCGGACCCGTTGTTGTTGGCACCGCCAACAGCTCGTCATTGGACGAAAAGATGTGGCTGTTCGGAGACACACCGAACGTGGCGGCCCGTATTCAGTCCGTTGCCGAGGTCGGGCAAGTCGTGATCTCCGAGGTAACACGACGCCTGATTGGTGAACGGCTCGACTTTGTGTCTTTGGGCGCGCCGAAATTGGCAGGGATTAGCGCTCCGCTAGAGCTGTTTGAGGCCCGGCAGAAGGTTTTGGGGTTCGAAACGGGGCGCAAAGACTTTTCACACGACAAAACACCAACCATCGGTCGGACGGCGGAAATTGCCTTGGTCCGATCTCGGTGGGAGGGTGCGCTGGAAGGTGAAGGGCAAGTGCTGCTGCTGACCGGCGATGCGGGTGTCGGAAAATCTAAGATCGCCTTTGGGTTGAGCGATGATCTGGCCGAAGAAGATGCGTCGCAATTCATTCTGTTCGGCTCACCGCTTCATCAAAGCAGCGCATTTTACCCGATAAAAAACGCGCTTACGGCGTTGACCGGAATGACACCTGATGAGACTCCAGAACAGAACCGAGCTAAGATCATCGGGTTTTTGTCTGAACTCGGTCTCGATGATCCTGACTGTGTTATGCCCATTCTGCGCCTAGTGGCGCTGGAAGACACTTCAATCCCGGCTGAACCAATGGCGCCTGAACGGGAAAAGGGTGCGTTGATCGAAGCGTTGCTGCGGCTTTGCGCAGGATTAGAACAATCTTCACCGCTGATGTTGTTGCTGGACGACGTACATTGGTTCGATGCTTCCACGCTTGAGTTTGTCGACGGATGGGTTGAACAACTATCAAGTAGACGCTGCCTGGTCTTGATGACCGCCCGCAGTGAATTCCAGTCACCCTGGCGAAACCAGTCACATGTTACCACCTTGGAGCTGAACCGTCTGGTCCGGCGCGATATCTTCAAACTGGTTGAAAGCATTTCGGGGATCCGGCCTTCGGATGAGGTTCTGACCCAGTTGGCAGACCGAACCGATGGCGTGCCGCTGTTTGTCGAAGAACTGACCAAAATGGCAATGGAATCCGGTCTGCTGGCAAGCCGGGGGCAAAGTAAGGCCGAGTTGTCCATGGCGATTCCGGAGTCTCTGCAGGATTCCTTGATGGCCAGGCTGGACCGATTATCCGCCAGCCGCGAAATCGTGCAGGTCGCTGCTGCAATCGGGCGCAACTTTGAAAGAAACCTGCTTAGCCACGTTTTGAAATGGAGCGACCAGGAAATCACCAGAGCGCTGGAGCAGCTACTTGAAACAGAGTTGATTGTTCCCGCCGGGCTGAGAGGCGTGGAAGACACATATCGGTTCCGTCACGCCTTGGTACAGGATGCGGCGTATCAATCCATGCTGCGTTCGACAGCGTCCAGATGGCACGGTCAAATCGCGGCGGTTCTTGAAGAGAACTACAAGGAAATTGTTAAACACGAGCCAGAGATTCTGGGCCATCACTATTGGCGGGCCGGAGATTATTTGGCGGCCGAGCTCAACCTTATGCGGGCCGCGCGCCAGGCATTGGATCATTCTGCAAATGTTGAGGCCATCACCCATCTGCAGCACGCCCTGGAATGTCTGCAGGAACTGCCTGCGTCGCAAGACCGCGACCGGCGCGAGATTGATCTGCAAATCACCATCGCGGTTCCTTTGGCGTTTGTACGAGGATACGCACACAATTCGGTCCTTTCCGCATATGCCCGGGCACAAACCTTGTGTCGTGAATACGGCGAAACAGAGCGGTTGTTCAAAGTCGTCTATGGCCAGTTCCGATCGACAATGCTGGGGGGCGAATATGCTGTATCGAAACAGAATGCGGATCGCCTGGTGTCGCTTTGTCAGGATCTGAAAAGCCCTCTTGCAATTGTATCCGCCGAGAGATCACTTGGCTCGCTGCAGACATATCTTGGCCAGCCGCAGGACGCCCTAACGCATCTGCAGGCAGGGATTGATGTCAATCTGTCGCTTGAGCACCGGTTCATGGGGCTGGATTTTGACGTCGTTGATCTATCCGTCGCGCTTCAGGGATATCGTGCGCTGTCTTGCTGGTTGTCAGGCGACACGAAAAGCGCTTTGGACGCGATCGAAAAGGCCGTGCTTCACGCGGAAGAAACAGCGCATCCCTTCAGTCAATCCTTTGCAAATGCATTTCTGGGTTGGATCTCGCAGTTCCGCGGTGATGAAGACCTTGTACTGGAAAGCTCGGCCAATCTGATTGCGCTGTCAGAGGAGTACTCGTTTCAGTTCTGGCGTGGATGGGCGCGGATCATGAACGGATGGGCACGCCGGAACGAGTTGGGCGACGGCGCGCTGAAGGAAATCGAACTTGGTCTTCAGGAATGGCGGGATACCGGCTGCCGGCTGGGGTTGAGTTTCTTTCTGTATCTTTATGCAGACGCGGCCATCCTGCACGGACATCTCGAACTCGCAGAAGAGCTTTTGGACGAAGCCGAGCAGATCACGTTGGGTGGGGGGGAACAATTCTGGATTGTCGGTTTGACCCGGCTAAGAGGACGTCTGGCGCTTGCCCAAGGCCATGAAGAAGCGTGTATCGATCATTTCGAGCAGGCTGCCACTTTGGCGCTGGACCGCGGGCATTTTGGTCCGCTGCTGCGTACGATCAAAGAGCTGGCAAAGCTTGATCCATCACCAGATTGCCTGAACCGGATCAAAAATGCGGCTGAAGAAGTCGCCGGGTTCGATGGTCCGGATTTGGCCGAGACACGCGCTATTCTGAATAAACTTGGAACTGCAAAAACGGAGAGCTCATCACAGGACATTTGAAACATACGAGATAGTCAAAGCCAGTCGGGAGGACATAGCCATTATGACTAAGAAGAAATCAAAAGGTGACCGCTGCCATCAGACGAATGTCACCGGTGTCATGCCAAAACTGCCCAAGCAGTTTGATACGTTTCCCTTCTATTATGCCTCTCTGCAATGCCAATGGATGTATTGGTATACCTCGGTCGAAGCCGCCAAACCCTTCGTCAAGGGTACAGGATTGTGCGTGGCGGAGTTCCCCGATGAAAATGGAAAGAACAAAGCTGTCATTCTATTGAATTTTCAACGCTACACCGCCCACTATGACAATTCCTTGGGCTTTGTGAACGAGGTTGAATTTAACCTTCTGGCTTACCCTTCGAACCGGGTGCCCGGCGTTCCGAAGATGTCCCTGACCGAGTATCTGCACGGCCGCGATCAGACCAAGACCATCGGGCATCTGCGAATACACGTAGCCGCAGACAATGCGGTTGCTGTCAAGGCTGGGCGTCAGGCCTTTGGCGAGCCCAAGTTTTTGGGGCAGTTCAATTACAAAGTGCCGTCGCTGAACGCCAAGATGAAAGGCCATCCGCCAATCTCTCCGAAATCCTGGTGGATTCAATTGGTCAACCCCGACGACCCGCAAACCATCGTCTACGATTTGACCGCCGATTTGGGAAAGCTCAGTGGCAATCAGTGGACGACAACAAATTGCACTCCGATCCCAGAATTCGCGACCGGTCTTGGCCGCACTGTTTGGACCCGCTGGACAATCTCGGGCCTCTTCGAAACTGCAATGCTGGACAACAAGGACGGCAAGCGCATCGCCAAGACATTCAAACTGAAACTCGGCAACAACGATTTCCCGATGACACGGGACATGCATCGGTTGTTCACCGACTTCACCCCTGTCGCCGTACAGGTTTTTGAAAGCCCCCCCGCCTGCTTCGAGCCGCGCGGGTTCTACGTGGATGCCATTGATGGAGACCGCCATGTCACAGCATGACAACAGTCCCGCCCATCAGGCCTTCCTGACGGTCAGCGCGGCATTGACGGGTTACAATAGTGCCGAGTTGCAAGGGACCGGGTGCACCGGGGAATACTGGCATCAATTCCGACAGGTTCTACCAGAAGAGATTTTGAGCCGGTTTCTGTCTCACGCTCAATCCCTCGGGCAAGGGGACGATGATCAGATTATCCGCCAAACATACCTGTCGGACAGGTGCCTTGGCCCGATTGCACGTTCGCTGATTCAGCTTTGGTACACGGGTCAGTGGGTCCCGCTTTCGCAAGAATGGCGCGAAAGCTACGGCGCTTCTCGCTTTGATGTGGTCAAGATCATCTCGACACGCTCGTACAAGGAAGGGTTGGTCTGGGACGCCATCGGTGCCCATCCCATGGGGGCAAAGCAGCAGGGTTTTGGTGCTTGGGCGCTTGAACCTCCTCGGAAACGGGAGGCGGGCCAATGAACGCGATTACAGACGACGACAGAACCTATGATGTGGTCATTGTCGGGGCCGGATTTTCTGGTGCCATTCTGGCGAAAGAGCTTGTGTCAGCAGGGCATACAGTTCTGATCCTCGAGGCCGGTGCAGATCACGGTAAAACGTGGGAGACCTACCGATCCTATCTGGATCAGTACTACCTCTCGTTGGCGAAAACACCGAACTCACCCTATCCGGATCTGCCGACTTTGCCGTCACCTTCGGTGCTGGACATTACGGCGGTTCGCGGCACCGAACCGGACACGAACGGGTACTTTGTTCAACGTGGCCCGTTGCCCTTCGGCAGCAACTATCTGCGTGCCTATGGCGGAACCTCCTTGCATTGGCTGGGCACCAGCCTTCGGATGATGCCCGCAGATTTCGAAATGCAGAGCAGGTTCGGCCAGGGGGTCGATTGGCCATTTGGCTACAAGGATATTCGATCCGACTATGAAAGAGCCGAGTGGGAAATCGGCGTCTCAGCAGACGCCGAGGAACAGACACCCAGAGCGCTGGGAATAAAGACCTCGGGCAAGCATGATAACCGTGGGTACTTTGCCAAAGGATATGACTTCCCCATGCACTCGATACCCTCGTCTTATATCGACGGGTTCTTTGCCCGGGCAGACGGCATGCCCATTGAAATTGGCGAAGACCCTAAAGACACGGTCAAACTGAAAGTCTCACGCACGCCGCAAGGCCGCAACTCAACCCCGCGTAAGCCAAAGAATGCCAATGGCATACCCGTGGGCCGCAAGATGCGGCATCAGTTTCGCCCGCGAGGATCGACCGGTCCATTTGCTTATATGGGCCAACGCTGCGAGGGCAACTCAAGCTGCATCCCGATCTGCCCAATCCAGGCAAAATACAATGCGATGAAAACGCTGGATGATGCCAGGCATCTCCGCAAACATCACATGAAGACAATCACGCAAGCCGTGGCGTCCAAGGTCGAACTTGCCGAAAGCGGTCGGGTTTCGGGTATCGTTTACAAGAAGTACCCTTTCCCCGGCGTCGCGCAATACGAACTGCGCCGTGCCAAAGGCAAACAATACGTCCTTGCCGGTGGAGCGGTGGAAAACGTAACTCTTGCGCTGGCTTCCGAGATTTGTCGGACCAGCGGCGAATTGGGCCGCAACCTGATGGATCATCCCTACATGATGACTTGGGGTTCCGCGCCCGAGCCGGTTGGTCCGTTTCGTGGGCCGGGATCGACGTCAAGCTACGCCAATTTCCGGGACGGGACCTTTCGTGACAGAACTGCCGCACATAGGCTCGAGATCGGAAACTGGGGCTGGAACTTTGCCACCGGGGCCCCAAACACGGATGTGGCGCGCTTTGTTGAGCAGGAGAACCTCTTTGGCAAAGCCCTTCGTGACAAACTATATCACGACGTTCAAAGACAGGTTCGCATCGGTACGATGGTCGAACAACTACCCCGTGCGACCAACCGAGTCACGATTGATCCTGCCTATCGCACACCGATGGGTGAATATCGCCCTGTGATCAGCTATGATCTGGATGACTATTCGCGGGCCGGTTTGGCGACGGCGTACGACACCTGTACCCAGATTTTTCAGCGCCTGGGTATTCGAAACCACACGGCCTACAACCCATCTGACACCGGATATTTCACCTATGACGGCCGGGGATACACGTTCTTTGGCGCAGGTCATCTTGTCGGAACCCATCGGATCGGAACGCACCCGCGCAATTCGGTGACTAATGATGTAATGCGAACCTGGGATCACGACAATTTGTGGATGGTAGGCGCCGGATCGATGCCAACAATCGCAACATCGAACCCGACACTCACGATGTCGGCAATGGCTTACCGAGCCTCCAGAGCAATATCGGATGCTGTTCGGAAAGGGGGTGCAAAATGACCTCGACAGACAAACTGGAGAAAGAGCGCGCGACACTGTGTAAACTGTTTCAGGACGCGCTTATTCTTGAACTCACTACCATTCCTCCCTATGCGACTGCGTGTTATTCGATCCTCGAACAAGGCCAGTATGACCGGTCTGAGCCAACAATCGTAAACGCCGAACCCATCGAAGTGATCCGGCAGGTTATGGTCGAAGAAATGCTCCACATGGTTCTTGCGGCTAATGTCATGAATTCGATTGGCGGAACTCCGGAGCTGAACAATCCTAAGCTGCTGCCCAAATACCCCCAGCCATTGCTAAACGGGCGCGGTCCAACTGTTTATCTGCGCAGGTTTACGCCAGACCAAATAAAGAGCTTTCGTGCGGTTGAAACGGCACCAAAAGATGAAAGAGCTGCGAAAAGCGGTGATTATCATACGATCGGAGGTTTTTACATCTACATCCGGGAAAGGTTGCGCAAAGCGTGTGATACTTATGGGGATGCCGCGATATTTACAGGTAATGAGGTACGACAAATCACCAACGCCGACTATTTCGGAGCTGGAGGTGAGGTGATCGAGGTGATTGGTACGCCGTCGCAGCGCCGTAAGGCCGCGCTGAAGGCGATAAAGAAAATCATGGATGAAGGGGAAGGCGCAGACCTTGGTCACAGAGCTGGCGACAATGACATCATCCCTGGCCCTGATCACCGCGAGGATGTTGCGCACTATTTCAAGTTCAACGAAATCCTGCACAGCCGGTATTATAAACCAGATGACAGCATAGACGGCCCGCCCACCGGTGGCGACCTCATCGTCGATTGGAGCGCGGTATCCCCGATGCGGGATGATCCGTCCGAAAAAGACTTCAAGAACGCGCCAGAGATCGAAGAAATATCTGCCGAATTTAACGCGGCCTGGTCCGGCCTGCTTGATGGTCTGCACATTGCGTTCAACACGGACAAGACTGCGCTAAGGTCACTGGTCCCAGCAATGTATGACATCAAGTCTCTGGCGCAGAAGTTGATGCGTATTCCTTTGCCGGATGGATCAGGGGAAACTGCCGGGCCAACTTGGACGTATCTTGCAAGGACAAAGAGTTGATCGCTCGTTTCGTTGCAAGTCGATTAATACGCGGCAGCTATTTGGTCAAATTCGGAAAGCAATAATTTGCTGTATTAGCAGCGGCATAGCGCAGTCCTGAATCGGCCAAAATGCTCTGAGATAGCACTCGAATAGCGCTATTTATCGTGCGTTGTTTCTTGACTCACCCAGGATGCGTGAGGATTTGAATCCACGACGATGACTTCGGTCAATCGATATGAACCCACTGGGCGCGCATCACATGCCAGTTGGTGGTGAAACTGCGAAACTAACGCATCGCCGTCATCTCCCGTCAGCAATCGCTTTCAGAGACGCAAATGTGGGCACGCGAACGCAGACGCGAAGACCTAGGGTGTTTTCTGGACCGTGAATAGCTCAATCTCCGAGGGATTGGACTTGCAAAGGTCCAGAAAACCTACCCTATTAACCGCAATCAGCCGCCGCTCAGTCGTAAGCTGCCGTCACGATCATTTCGACCTTCAATACATCACGGGCGAGCTTGGATTCTCCGCAGGCGCGGGCGGGCGCGTGGCCTTCGGGCACCCAAGCGTCCCAAACGGCATTCATCTCGGCAAAGTCTGCCATATCCGCCAACCAGATTTCGCATTTTAGGATGCGGGTCTTGTCGCTGCCCGCCTTTTGCAAAAGATCCTCAACCTTGGCCAGAATGTCCTGCGTCTGATCTGCCACGGTCGGCGCGTCCGAAGTCTGACCGCACAGGTAGGCAACGCCGTTGTGTTTGACGATCCGGCTCATGCGCTGACCGGTTTCGATGCGGGTGATTGTCATAACTTGTACTTTCTCATTGTTGAATTTAGCAGTGATTTGAGCTGCCCACGGCACAAGCGTTGAAATGCCAATGGGAGCCATAGATCAGAAGCCGGCATTCCGAGGCCGAGTTTCCTTCAAGTCAGATTGTCCGCCAGTTCATTTTGATATCCAAAAAGGGCCGGCAGCCCGCCGGTGTGCAGCAGAATGACCTTCTGACCCGGTTTAATCTTCTGGCTTTCAACCAGATGCATCAAACCGGCGAATGTCTTGGCGGAATAAACCGGGTCGAGGAAAACCCCTTCGGTCCGTGCCATTTTTTCCAGTGCGGCACGCGTTCTTGCGTTCACTTTGCCGTAACCTGGCGGCAATGCATCGTCATAGACATCGATCCGCGCCTGCAATAGAGCGGCATCAACATCCAGCAAGTTTGCAAGTTTCTGTAGAACGATCATCATGCGGGCGTGTTGCTTCTCGCGATCTCTGCGCACGCATATTCCAAATACCGGGGCCGTGCTGCCTTCCAGTGCTAGACCGGTTAGCAAACCGCCATGCGTAGCACCACTGCCTGACGGCACAACCACCGCATCGAAATTGGGCATCTGGGCACACAATTCCTGTCCGCCAACGACATAGCCCAACGCCCCCAGAGGTGGATGATTCAAGCCCAGATGAATGACGTATGGCGTGCGGCCTTGGGCCTTCAATTCGTCAGCACGCGCGTGCAATGCCGCGTCGGCCCCAGCTTCGTCTTCGCCCTCGGGATAGCTCATATGCTCGGCACCCAGAATCTGTGCCAAAAATACGTTCCCGGACCTGTAATACTCTTCGTCCATATCTGGGACACGCTCTTCTAATTGAAGCACGGATTGCATCCCCAGCTTAGCGGCCGCCGCAGCTGCAGATCGGACAAAATTGGACTGAACAGCACCGGTGATTAGAATGGTATCGGCACCTTGTTGCTGAGCATCGCCGAGGTAGAATTCGAGCTGCCGTGTTTTATTGCCGCCAAACACAAGCTCCGTCAGATCATCGCGCTTGAGCCAGAGATCGATCCCCAATTCCGCCGACAACCTGTCCAAACGTTCCAGAGGTGTCGGGCCCGACATAAGCCGGGCGCGAGGAAATCTCTCCAGATTGTCGTTTCGTTGCATCGTGTACCTCCCGGGATTATGCAATCATATAGGCGCGCTGGAACAGGACACAGCAAGCGATGAAAGAAACCACGCGGATCGCGGCTATGACGACCGATTGCGGCAAGTAAGGGCCCCCTGC
Organism: Ruegeria sp. A5; assembly: GCF_056543005.1. NCBI lineage: Bacteria > Pseudomonadati > Pseudomonadota > Alphaproteobacteria > Rhodobacterales > Roseobacteraceae > Ruegeria > Ruegeria sp. A5. The sequence continues at coordinate 119,827 of NZ_JBQGAV010000003.1, read as the reverse complement.
CCGTCCAAGCAGGCTGCCTACCAGCGTGATTATGACAAAGCCGAGCAGTTGCGGCCCGTATGTGATGGCCTGCGTTTCGGACAGGCTGTGCAACAGGAATGCAATGCCATAAGCCACCAGCGCGATGGGTTGCACCAGCTTGGCCACCTCTTTTGCTGAACGGCCCTTTGCGATCAAACCAAACACCATAAGTGGGCCCGGTGTTGCTGCCCAGACGGTCGCAAGCCCGGACAGTCCTGTAATGGCTGAAAACCCAAAACGCCCGATTGTGCCGCGCAAGGGAAGCAGGGTGGTGATTAAACCGATCAACAACAAGCAGGCCGTCAAGGCCAGAACAAACGCCTCGTTCAACAACGGATAAACAGTAAGACCGGCAGCTACACCGACACAACATGCGATGATCGCATTAAGAATGAGTGGCTTGTTGTTCTTTAGTACATGACGGTCCGTCGCGACTACCGACACAAGGGTATTCAGCAACAGCAATATGGGAACTGCCGTCGAGGTGCCGAGCAGGATCATCATCGGGGGACCCGCGATGATACTGAAACCGATGCCCACGCCAACCTGCAGCATTGCCCCGAGGCAAATGGCGGCCATCAAAATGGACAGATCAATGGTCACATAGCACTCCTGCAGCTTTGGCATTGTTGCAAGACCTCAGATATCCTGAGGTTACGGCCATGGTCCATGTCATTCCTTCATTCGAATTGATTGGCACGCACTAACGCTGCCAGGGCATCAATCCAGAGTATAGCTCGCGGGCCGCTACGGAATGTGCCATTTGCGCAAGTGTCGTCAGATCATACACGGGAAGGCGCAGTTCTTCCTGAAGGCGCGATGCGTAGGGCGGCAGGTCTGTACACTCCAAAACCAGTGAGCGGATATCAGGGGCCTCAAGCATCAGGCTACGGGCTGCGTTCAGGACCTCGGCCTCGATCAGGTCTGTGTCCATACGGGTGCGGGTATTCCGCAAGATCACTTCTGCAAATTCACTAGTGTCCTCCAGTCCCTTCACCGCCACCGGTACACCGGCGGCACCGACGCCTTCAAAATGCCGGGCGGTCAAAGCAGACGCGTCTGCAGTCAAAACACCCACCGGAGCGTTCGCGCCGGTCATATGATAAGCCAGCGGCACCTGGATCAGGCTAGAAGCAAACACCGGAACTGAAACCGCTGCAGCCAGTTCTTTTTGAAACAGCGCAAGAAAGCCACAGCTGCCGGTAATGGCGCGCACGCCTTCGGCCTCAAGCCGTTTGGCACCTTCGATGAAGGGTTCAAGCAATTCCGGCGTAGGGTTGTTCAGAAGTGTCGGGACAGTCACCCCGTCGATCATTTCATACAGAACCGGAAATGGCAGGCTGGACGGGTTCTTGATATGGCCCGGTGGCTTTGGGAAATAGCTTTCAAGGCAAAGCACACCGATTGAGGCCCCGCAGATATTCTGGCCGCCTTGATAAATTGGCATTGTCATCAGGTCCTTTTTTGATTTGAAAGTTCAAAACCGGGTTGGTGTATACGGTGCTAGATCGATATTCGGGATGCGATCCGAGACGATATCCGCCACTAGCTCGCCGGTTTTCGGGGCCATCATCAGCCCGTAATGAGAATGCCCGAACGCTGCACAGAGTCCCTCTTGGTCTTTTACTTGCCCGATTGCGGGCAAGCTGTCCGGGAATGACGGGCGCCGACCCATCCAAAACCGCGCCTCACCTGTATCAAGCTCGGGCATCATGGCCTTGGCCTGTTGAGACAGGATTTGCTTCTTCCGTGGGTCAGCGGGTGCATCGGCGCTGCCGAATTCAGCCGTACCGGCGACCCTAAGCCCCCCAAGCATCGAACTTGCGACCACCTTTGCATCCACATCCATGACCGAGTTGTTCAGTTCGACCGCAGGGGTTGGGAATTCGACATGATAGCCCCTTTCGGCCACGAGAGGCATAGGCAATCCCAATGGTTTCAACAGGTCGGCAGACCATACGCCTGCCGCAAGAACAACATGGCTGGCGGTTAGCGTATCCTGCGCAGTTGCAATCTGCCAACCACCCTCTTCTGCGGGGGTAAGCTTGGTGACTTCGGTTTGCACAATTTCAGCACCTTGCACTTGCGCCTTTTCGGCCAAAACCGCTCCCACACGTCCCGGAGCGGTTACACGCGCTTGCCCTTTGATCACGATCGCACCTTTGAACGCTTCGGACATAGCGGGCTCCAATCGGCGCAGTTCGTCTCCGTCGACGCGTTCCAGATCGCCGCCTTTTTCTCGGCGGATAAGATATCCAAGCCCGTCCAGATCAGCCTGTTCTGGTCGGCGAAAGGCGTGGATGTAATAGCTATCGGTGATCAGGTTCTCGTGCCCAGTACCATGTAAATGACGCCGGTACAGATCGACGGAGGGGCGACAAAGAACCTCCATCGCGTCCGAGACTTCGCGAACAGTTTTTTCTCCTGAGTTTCCGAGAAATCGCAACCCCCAAGGAATCATTTTGGGCCAGAAGCTGGGCCTGACTGACAGCGCGCTCTTTGGGTCAAGCAGCATTTTGGGCAGCATTTTCCAGATACCGGGCATTGCTTGCGGAATGATCGACCAAGGCGAAACCACACCAGCATTCCCGAACGAGGTTTCCTGACCCGGCTCACCTCGATCGATCAGCCGAACCTGAATGCCCCGTTCCTGCAGCGACAAAGCGCAACAGATGCCGACGATTCCTGCGCCGATGATGGTCACTTGTTCTGTCATCAGTTCAGGCCGGAGATTGACTGCGGTTGCGCGCGATCAATTGGGTGACGATGACAGGCGAGGCAACGGCCAGCGCGATCAGGTCTGCCGTCAGGCTGGGCGCGACAAAGATAATCCCCGCAAGGGCCATCAGAATCCGCGCCGCAACATTCATCGGTTTCAGCCAGTAGCCCACAACCGCAGCCGACAGGGCGATGACCCCGGCGATACAGCTGGCGGCGGTGTAAGTGAACTCCCAGAAATTGAAGCCGGTTGAGGATACGAACAGCAGAACTGGCGCATATACGAAAGCCATCGGCGCAATCACCTTGCCCAATCCAAGAGTGAATGCCGACAGGCCAGTGCGGAACGGATTCGAGTTGGCAATTGCAGCAGCCGCGTAGGCCGACGTACAGACCGGGGGTGTGATTTCTGACACCACGCCGTAATAGAGCACGAACAGGTGGCTGGCGATGGGAGGAACGCCGAGCTGCGCCAAAGCAGGCTGTGCGACCGATACCAGCATGATGTACAGCGCTGTGGTCGGGATACCCGCGCCCATCAGGATACAGACGATGGCGATGAAGACCAGTGAGATGAATAGCTGCAGGTCTTCCATGGCAAACAGCTGGAAGCTGCCAAACGAGATCATGTTGTAGAGGTCAGACGCCAGATTGCCTGCGCCCTGTGTCACCATGAAGCCGATGCGAAAGCCGATGCCAGTTGTGTTGATCACACCGACCACGATGCCGACCGCTGCCGCTGCCGCACCAACGGCCAGCGAGTATTTCACGCCCAGCTCGACCGCCTGCAGCATCTCGGGCACTTCAATCCGTTTCTGTGGATTAAGCGTGGCGATAACCGACAGGCCACAGAGGATTGCGGTCATCGTCAGGTCGAACCCGCCATCTGAGAATTTCCAAAGCACAAAAGCCAGGAAAGCCGCGGCATAGATCAGCGTTGGTGGCTGTTTGATCCGCGACATGCCCGCGATGACCGCCAGCGAAATACCGCAGAAAGCGGACATGAACGGCGTGTAGCCCGTAAACAGCACCACCAGCAGACCGATTAGCGGCACGATATTGGCCCAGCCTTCCGCCCAAACGGCTTTGAGTTGCGGCAGCTGCTCTTTCGCCAGACCTTTCAGGTTCAGCTTGCGTGCCATCAGGTGCACCACAGCGAAGACGCCGACATAGTGCAGTATTGCTGGGAAGATCGCCGCGATCACAATGGTGGTGTATGGAACCTCAAGGAACTCGGCCATGATGAAGGCCGCAGCGCCCATGATCGGCGGAGTGATTTGGCCACCAGCAGAAGACGCTGCTTCAACCCCGCCCGCAAAATGGCCCGGGTATCCGAGGCGCTTCATATTGGGGATAGTCAATGCTCCAGTCGATACGGTGTTGGCCACCGATGAGCCCGAGATCGTGCCAAAGAAAGCCGAGGACACCACTGATACCTTTGCCGGACCGCCAGTATAACGGCCCGCAAGTATAGTCGCGTTGTCGATGAACAGCTGCCCCAGACCGGTGCGTTGCGCGATGACGCCGAACAAAACAAAGTGAAAGACGATAGTCGATACCACCCAGAGCGTGACGCCGTAGATACCTTCCTGCGGAAAATACATCGACGATACGAAGGTTTTGAAATTCACGCCAGGATGCTGCAGCAGTCCGGGGAAGTACGGCCCCAGCAGGGCGTATGAGATGAAAACACAGATGATAAGGGGCAGCACCCAGCCCAGCGTGCGCCGCGCAATGTCCAGCACCAAAAGGATGATGACGACGCCCAGAAATACATCATAGTTGTTGGGGTTGCCCATCCGGAACGTTTGTTCCTCAATCCCAAGGAACGGAATGCCGCGCCAGGCAACGCCGACGTAAAGCGCGGCAATGATGCCAAGCGCCATGAAAACCAGATCATAGAGCGGGATGTTACCGATGCGGAACCGGCTGACCTTAAGGGCATAAAGGCTTTTGGCCCCGACAATCGGGATTGTGGCGTAGACCAGAATGAACAGCAGGGCGAGGTAGATGCCCATGTGCCAGTGGTCTGCGGGCAGGCCGAATCCGGCCGTGAAGAATTCGTAGAACGCTAAAATCAGGGCCACAACACGGAGAACTTTTCCAGCGGTGGGCGTCACCTGCCGGACGGCGGCACCTTCATCGAACTGTTCCTCGATGGCCGCTAGTTCCTCGGCTGTCAATTCGTGGTCATCAAGTTTCTGGGTCTCGGACATGATGGCCTCCCGATTTCGCATAGTTCCAGTGTGCGGTGCCCCACATAGGGGCACCGACGATACAGTTCAGTCTGTTACGTTTACTGAAGAAGTCCGGCTTCTTTGTAGAACTTCTCGGCACCCGGATGCAGTGGAACACCCAGTGCCTCTACACCGTCCAGCGCGGTATCAGGCGTGATCTGCTTACCCTTGGCATGGCCGTTGTCCAGTAGCTTGCGGGTGTTGTCGTTCCACAGGGCTTTGGTCAGCTGATAGACCAGATCTTCCGACAGATCCGAGGACACAACCAGCATAGCACTGACCGCAGGGGTCTTGGTTTCCGCATCTATGCCTTCATAGACACCACCCGGAATAGCCGAAGGGATATAGGCCGGAATGATCTCGTTGATCTTGGCCAGATCTTCATCGCTGAACGAATGCAGGTTCATGCCTTTGGTCGACGACAGTTGTACCATCGCGGCAACTGGCCAGCCCGCAGCGTAGAAATAGGCGTCTAACTGACCGTCAGCCAAACGCTCGGCGCTTTGACTGTTGTTCAGTTCGGCTTCATCCATATTGTCGCGATTCACGCCCCAGGCGTCGAGCATCTGCAAAACTGCAACCTGCGTACCCGATCCGGCCTGTGCGATACCGACGCGTTTGCCTTCCAGATCGCCCAGGTCGTTGATCGTCTGACCAGCGGGCAGTACGAGATGCAGATCCTCGGGGAACAGATTTGCAACGATGCGGAGGTTGGGATGAGGTTTACCCTCGAACTTGCCTTCACCCAGATACATCGATCGGGTCACATCAGCCGCGGCCAGACCGGCCTCAAGCTCACCATTCTGCACGGCGGCGTTGTTGAATACAGACGCTGTTGTGGATTGCGCAATCGCGATCAGCCCCGGAACGCCACATTGGCCGCCTTCTTCACATGGACGCGATCCCGGAGGGGCGGAAATTCCGTTGGCGATGGTGCCGCCGATGGGGAAGTAGGTTCCGCCTGCGCCACCGGTCCCGATGCGGAAGAATGTTGGATCCTGCGCCAGCGCAGGGGCGGCAAGCGCGCCTGCCAAGGCCAGTCCAGTCAAACATTTCACGAATTTCATAGTCATCTCCGTTGTTGGATCGCTGGATTCGGTTTTCCCGAATTCGATCTCCTCAGCGTAGAGACGATTCGCATAAATGCAAATTTTTTATACTTCACAAAACTAAGGTTTTATTTATACATTAACCATGAACCTTATGCAGCTCACAGTGTTTCGCGAAGTGATGGAGACCGGCTCTATCTCGCAAACTGCCAAGAAACTGAATCGCACTCAGCCGGCGATTAGCCTTGCGTTGAAAAACTTGGAAAAAACGCTGGGACTGACCCTGTTTGAACGCAAGGGAAGACGCCTGGTTCCGGTTCCTGAAGCGCACTACCTTCTGGCCGAAACCACAGGCATTCTGGACCGTCTCGCCACCATCTCCAGCACAATGGAGGGGTTGATCAAAGGGCATGCAGGCAGCCTGAACATCGCAACGATGCCTGGCCCGTCCGCCTTTTTGTTCCCGCGTTTCATCAGCCAGTCGGTCGGAGAAAACCCCGATATTCGCATCACTCTTTCCACCCGCAGTTCACCTCAGATTATGGAGCTTGCAGGGACCCAGAACATCGACTTCGGATTTGCTGATTTCGAACATTCAGCGGGCAAAGAACCGCAGTACTCTGCCGAACTAATCAAAGCAGATTGCTTCTGTGCCATTGACCGCACCCACCCACTTGCTTCGCGTAAGAGCCTGACACTGTCTGATCTGAACGATACGCCCATGGGCGGCTTGCATGCGTCACACCCATTCCAGCGCAAAATCCGGCAGGAATTCGAGGAGGTCGGTGCTGAGTACAATCCGACAGTGACCTGCCAGTATTTTCAGCCGCTCATCCCCTTCGTCAGCTCCGGGCAATGTTGCAGCATCGTTGATCCGCTGACCGTCGTGACCGAGCAAGAATTGAACCTGTCCGACGGAAAGGTCGCTTTTTTGCCATTCAAGAAACCGCTCAGATATGAATACGCGATCCTTGAACCCAACCACCGGCCGCCGTCTCAACTGGCTTTAAAGATCAAAGCTGGATGGAAAGCCGAGGTCTTAAAAATGTTGGAAGACGTGAAGGCGAATCCTCACACAGAATGGATCTTCCAGGCCGGGCGTGAGTAAAACTGATCGGCCCCAATGAGTTGATCTCTTGATCGCTCGAAGCGATTTACAGCGTCAAGTTGATTTGAGAAGAAAGACGGCTGGTCGCAATTCACGGATTTAGAGTAACGCAGTTTTCGGTCGACACCGATGACGCACCAACCATCGAGTATTCATACGAATTGTTTCAAAGGAGCGTTTCAACCGTTTCAGATGGCTCAACAATTACCCCTTTTGGACACAATTTTGTCCCAAAATAAAATGTAATTGCACTCAATAGTTATCAATGTGGCATGATCATGATGCTTGTCGTCCAAATACCGGCGCTTAACGAGGAGGAAACCCTTGCCGAAGCGATCGCGGCAATTCCCCGATCGATTCCTGGCGTCAGCAAAGTTGAAGTACTGGTCATCGACGACGGCTCCACCGATCGGACCGTTGAAGTCGCCTGGAACGCCAAAGCTGATCACGTTCTGGAAATGAGCAGCCATGTCGGCCTCGCCCGTGCGTTCAGTGCCGGCATCGAGTATGCACTTTCATTGGGCGCGGATGTGATCGTCAACACCGATGCAGACAATCAGTATTGCGCTGACGACATTCCGGCCCTGATTGATCCGATACTGAAGCGTAAGGCACAAATCGTGGTCGGCGCTCGCCCGATCAGAGAGATCGAGGGCTTCTCGCCGTTGAAGAAAACCCTTCAACGGCTGGGCAGTTGGGTCGTGCGACTGGCTAGCAAGTCAGAAATCCCTGATGCGCCCAGCGGATTTCGCGCCTATTCCCGAGATGCCGCTGCCCGCCTCTGTGTTGTCAACACTTATACCTACACTCTGGAAACCATCATTCAGGCCGGACGCAAACATATCCCGATGACCTCGGTGCCTGTTCGGGTCAACAAGGTAACACGCCCGTCTCGTCTGTTCAGAGGTATCGGAGAGTATGTCACCCGCTCAGCAAGAACTATTCTGCGCGTTTTTGTGATCTACGCACCATTGAAGTTCTTCCTGACGCTTTCGGCAGTATTCGCCTTGCCTGGCTTAATCGGGGTTGGGCGATTTCTCTATTATTACGCGACAGACGGGGGGGCCGGGCATGTTCAGTCTCTGGTTCTGTCCGGTGTGCTGCTGGCAATGGCCACGATACTGTTCGCCGTTGGTATCCTCGCCGATCTTATCGCCACCAACCGTAATCTGCTGGAAGACATCCGGGCCCGAGAGTTACTGCGCGCGCCGATTAGACCTACTGAAGTAATTACCCTCGACCAGGTCAGGGCGGTAGAGAATGGATAATCCGGCGCTAGGCGATCAGCGAAACGCCGGATTGGTAGGGGCTATCACTCTTGATCGAGTGGTACGAGCGAGCATTGTCGTTGTCTTCGTGTTTATGCTGGTGCTGGCGTATACTCACAATGTGAATTGGGACGAATTCTATTTCCTGTCACATGTCCATGCCTTCCTCGACGGTCGATTGGACCGTCCAATGCAGACCTTCTTCGTGCATGGTTTCACATGGCTCGATGCGCTGCCGGGTCATGAGATGGAACAGATATTTGCAGCCCGGCTTGTGATGGTTGCATGCGTCGGGCTGACCACAATTTCTGTGCACCGTATCGCCCTGTATTTTACCGAACAGCGATTTGCCGATATCGCTGCTCTGGGTTTCCTGACTTCGGGCTACGTTTTGGCCTATGGCGCCAGTTTCCGTGCCGATCCCATTGCTGCGGCATTACTGACTTCTTCGATTGCAATCTTGCTGACCACGCGCCTGTCTGTCTGGCAAACACTGGCGGCAGCGCTTCTGAGCGCTCTAGCCGTACTGGTTACGATCAAATCGGCACTCTATCTGCCCGCATTTCTGGCCGTGCTGATATGGAGGATCGAAGATCGAATAGCGGTACGGCGAATCATTATCACGGGTATATTGGCGGCTGGCATTTGCGTGTCATTCTACCTCTGGCATGCGTCTGGCCTCCGCGTCGCCGAAGGCAACCAGACGGCAAACAATGCAAAGGACGCGCTGAATACGACGCTGTTGAAAAGCGGCATATTCCCACGATCAACTGAATTCATGAGTTGGGCTATGCTCAGTCTCCCACAGATCATTCTTGTGGGGATCGGACTGTGTGCCGGTCGGAATGCTCGGCGGGTTATGTTGATTGCGCTCTTTGCTGCACCGCTCCTCTCGGTGGTGATCTATCGCAATGCCTTTGTCTATTTTTACCCCTTCGCTACCCCACTCCTGATGGTAGCCGTCGCGATCGGAGCACAGCTGCTTGGATCATCACGACGCTCGGCACAACTGGTGATAGTGATGCTTGCGGGGCTTTTTGTCCAGGCAGCCCTAGCACTGCAAGATCGTGCAGGAAACCAACGCGCCACTATTGCGGAAATTCATCGCCTGTTCCCAGATCAGGTCGCCTATATTGATGACAGCCACATGATCGCAAGTTTCCCGAATCCTGGTTTCTTCATGTCAGGCTGGGGCGTTGCACGCTATCAGGCGGCGGGCCAGCCCGTATATGCCAGAATCATCGCAGAACAGCAGCCACCTCTACTTATCGCCAACAAAACTGCTCTGACGCTGACGATGGACCCAAGTTCGGCCAATGGAGCCGAGCCTGTGCTGCTGCCTGAGGACCACAAGATATTACGCGAGTCATATGTGCACTATTCGGGATCGATCTGGCTTGCCGGAGGATCAGTGACGCTGACCGGCGAACCGGTTGAATTGGCACTTCCGTTCCCCGGGCGGTATCGGGTCGAAACCAGCCAGCCAGTACAGATTGATACAAGTGCCGTCGCATCTGGAGACATTCTCAGCATTGGGGCCGAGGCAGTAACAATCAACGGACCGAAACGTGTTGCTGTCAGGCTGATCTGGGATACTGGTGTGGCTCCGGTTGCGCCAGAAAGCTTGGATCGAGAGGTTTATACCGGCTTCCGGATGCTTTCGCCATGAATGCCGATATGCCTCTTTCCCCTCCGGTGGTCAGCACCACTCCGATACCATCTGAGCCCGGCAACAAGCGGGTGATTTTTTGGGGAACATATGATCTCAGCAAACCGCGTACTCGAATTCTCCGAACTGGATTGCAAGAGCTCGGCGTAGAAGTAATTGAAATCCACGCAGAGATTTGGCCCAAACACGCGGATAAAAGCCAGTTGAACATGGCTGTAATGATCCGAGTGTTGTTCAGCGCGCTCTTGGCCTATCCGCTTCTGATCCTGCATTATTTGCGTGCGCCTCGTCATGATGCAGTGATGGTTCCCTATCTTGGCGCGCTCGATACATTGGTGTTGTGGCCCTTTGCCCTGCTACGTCGGCGGCAGATCACCTGGGACATGTTCCTTTCGCTTTACGACACTGTCGTTAACGATCGAAGTATGGTTGGGGCCAAGTCACTGCCGGGCCGGATGCTTTGGGTCACTGAATGGCTGGCCTGCCGGGCAGCGCATCATGTCTTGCTCGATACGAAGGCGCATGCCGAGCATATTGCACGGATCTTCAATTTGCCTGAATCCAGGATTGGAGCAGTGCCGGTGGGAGCTGAGCCGGGATCCTTCCAGCGTCTGCCTCCTCCTGCGCGCCACGACGGTCCCACTAGAGTGTTGTTTTACGGACAGCTCATCCCGCTGCATGGGCTTAAAACGATATTGACGGCTGCTACCTCGGATCGAGGTCGCGATATCAATTGGCACCTGATTGGCACCGGGCAAGAGCGCCTATTGCTCGAGACAGCTCTGGTGGATGCGGAGCATAATCATATCTCCTGGCAGAAGTGGGTTCCCTATGAGGAACTGACCGAGGCAATTTCAAATGCCGACATCTGCCTCGGCATTTTTGGCGCCTCTGGCAAGGCTGCGTCAGTGGTGCCGAACAAGGTTTATCAGGCGCTGTTGTCAGGGCGTTCAGTGATCACCCGAAGCTCACCTGCCATGATCGAAACATTCGGCACCGAAGCTCTCGGGGTGAAGCTTATCCCTCATTCAAATCCCGAAGCGCTGCTGGATGCCATCGCTGAATTGAGGCACGAGGGCTATCCGGTAATGCCTGAAGACAAACTGAAAATGGCCCAGCCGCATGAGATTGCGCGGACTCTTTGCGGATACTTGTTTCATTGTGCACCTCAAGCCGGATAAAACTGTGGTCGACATGACTGATACCGCCATTAATTCCGCAGAGCATAGTGCTTCTGCCATCTATCACAGGCACTTTGGCCCGGCCCTGCCGCAATCCAATTGGGTGCCCGCGCCGCGGTATCTTCTAAGGCGTGATCGGGTTATGCGGCATCTCAAAAATCTGATGCCTTGCAGAGTGCTTGATATCGGGTGCGGACCGGCTGCGCTATTGTCAGAACTGGCAGAACAGGGTTTTGAAGCTTATGGCGTAGATCGTTCGCAGCAGGCCCTTGAACTGGCAGATAAGCTCAACACTCAAGCCAGCCCTATGACACTGTTGGCCGAGCTTGACCCGGACTGGAAAAACTCCTTCGACCTGATCATGTCATTTGAAGTGATTGAGCACTTGGAGCAAGATATTGAGGCCATGAGAGAATGGCAAACTTATCTGAAACCCGGTGGAACAATGATCTTGTCGACGCCTGCGCACCCATCCCGCTGGAATGCGGCCGACGTTTGGGCAGGGCATGTTCGACGCTACAGTAAAGAACTTTTAGTACATTCGGTTCAGGACGCCGGCTTCACCGTCGAAACTGTTGAGTGCTACGGTTTTCCTTTGGCCAATATTATGGAGTATTGGCGTGCTCGGGCCTATGGGCAGATATTAGAAACCAACGCCAAATCTGGTAAAACAGCGAACGACCTTACCAACGAGAGCGGTAGCGATCGTTCCATTGAGCGGCGCTTCTGGCCTGTGTTTTCTTCCGTACCCGCAGTCACGGTCATGCGGCTTTTTTTCCAGCTACAACGCCCGTTCCTTAACACCGAATTTGGAAATGGTTTTCTTGTAGTGGCGCGCAAAACGTAAACACATGGCTACCGCCCTGCGCTATATCGGCACCGCTGCTGCCCTGATCTTCATCGGAATCATTCTGGTTCGACACGCAGGAGACATTGCAGTGCTCGACTTCGGGTCAGGCCGCGCCCGTTATGCACTGCTAGGTGGGTTTACCCTTTATGTGCTGTCGCAGCTCGTAGGTGCTGTGGCTTGGGGGATGACGCTAAACATCTATGACGTTGCCCTAACGCGCACACGCGCTGAAAGTCAGTTAATGGTATCGCAGATCGGGAAATACATCCCCGGCAATGTTGCCCACCTTTTGGGACGTTTCGCCCTCGCACGGAGTGATGGAGTGCCATCCGCAATTATTACGTCATCTCTGTTGCTCGAGATCGGTTTTCTGCTCGCCAGCGGTGCTCTGGTCGTCGGAATTGTGTTCTTGATCATGCCTGATCTTGTCGCCGCAGTGACGGCAGACCTTCCAGAATCCTGGCTCGATGGACAGATGATAATCATCTTCTTCGGAATTCTGGCCTGCATAATGATTGGCCAGATTGTGATTTGGCGCAAAGCGGGAAAACCGAAACTTACATTTTCAAAATGCCTGATCCTATTGTTTCTGCATAGCTTCAACTTTTTGATGCTGGGTTTGTCACTTTGGTGTGTCGCACGGGCGATCTACCCTCAGGGTGGTGCCGGTATATTGCAATGCATCGCAATCTTTTCGACAGCCTGGGTCATCGGTTTTCTGATGCCGGGCGCACCCGGTGGTATCGGTATTCGAGACGGAATTATTGCTCTCGGACTTGGCCTTTTCATTGATCAGGGAGTCGGTCTAAGCGCTGCGATCGCGCATCGCGCGATCTCGGTTCTGGGGGATGTAGCTGTGTTTGGGCTTGGCGTAACCCTGCGCCGATATCTAAGCAGTGGTGAGCACGAAGCTGTATAGGTTTCAAAATTTGGATCAGGTCAACCAGACAATTTGCTGCGGAGTCTATCGTATCTGAAGGTCGCCATGCGCTGCCTCAGGCGCTAGGGTGCCGTCTTCTATTCGTTTCCAAACATAGTGCGACTTCTGGTGCGTACTACATTCCTTGAGCGCACCCAGTATCGCCCAAAGCCAGGGTTGAGGTCGTTCAAAGTTTGACCCAAACCTATCGTGAGTTTTCAGCAGGCAACCGATCAATGTGCTTTTTCGCAACATCGTTCGAGAGGGTCGCGTTCAGTCGCCACTCACCTAACGGGATGACCGGCTTGTTTGCGGCCTGTGCATCAGGTTCAAAAGTAACGGCAATGGTTTCACGCTTGTCGCTTTCATCAAGATCAAGCTGGATCATGAGCCGTGTAACGCCTGAATTCGGATTCTGCATCGCACAGTCAGAATTGAATGCCGTTTCGCAAGGATTGGCTGAAAGTTGAGAGAAGGTGGCGTTTGGCGGCGACAGTATGCGCGCGGTTAGTTCTTTCCCATCCTGACGCAATGTGGCCTTGGAGCCATCAACCGTTACCTGCGCTTCGGTATGCATTGCCCACGCCACCCGCCCCCGTTGATCAGGGCTAATTTCATCCTGAACCAACACTGTCGTTCCATCGACAAGAGCTATGCCTCGTCTGACCGTTCCCTTGGGCTTTCCATAGGCGTCTGAAAGATCGGCGATTGAAAAATCGAAGCCTGGAAACTGCGCCAACTCCTCAACATAGGCCCGCCCCGTTTCGATTTGATTTGCCATGTCAAAGGTCAGCGTATTCTGCCCGATCGTGGCGGTTCGATAATAGTCAAAACGTTTGTCAGTAAAGTAGCCGGGCAATTGGTAATTTCCGAGCCCAAGATCCACCCCCCAACGTACACCGTCAGCTTCAAGCACAAAGGTGCCCGCATCAAGGTCATTGTGATGGCTGCTAAGCGGCCCAGCCTTGAGGCCGATATAGCTGGCCTTAGGGTCATTCCAACCAGACCGCATGGTTACGATCCCAAGCCCTCCAGACCAATAGGATGTTGATCGGGCAGTGATTGGTTCACTATTGCTTCGCTGCTGCCAGATCAGCTCGAATGCTGGAAGGGAAGACCGCATTTTGCTATTCATTTTAATGTCGTAGCCCGGGCGATTGAACCGCGACGCCAACCAGGTCAACACAACAAGGTCAGTGCTTGTATCGCTGTCTCCAAAGTTAAACAGCATGCCAGTTGGCCCAGATGCATGGATCAGGAACTCCCCAAAATCCTCCAACCCTACCATTCTAGAGAGATCAAAATCATGCCCGAGGACGGAAACAAGCGCATCAAACGCCACCGCCGCGTCCCGGGCGGACAAAGCCCCGTACATCGGTCCTTCTGGCCATGCACCATCCGGAGCAAACATTGCCAACCCATTTCTAAGTGAAACCTGCGCTTGCTCAATAATATGATCAGCCAGTTCCGGTTCTGTTTCTGACACAACCAGAGCAGCGACGATCATTCCTGCATTGCAAACGATGTTCCAGTTGAAGGAAGCAACGGGCCAGGCGATATCTGCGGTAGCCGTCCCATCAGGAAGCGATGCGGGAACAGACACTGGGTTCACCCAGCGTTGGGGGGCGATCCAACCCTTGTCATAATAATGCGTATCCAGATCGTAGATTTTGGCGGCTTCTTTCAACCCCTTCTCGACAAGTGCCGATCGAATGATTTGATGATCCTCTTCGTCCAGATTGTCACTAATCCAACTGTATCCGAGCGACACCGCCAATGTGACACGGCTTAATCCCAGAAAGTGTGCGGGCTGCCATGTCTCCAGTTCCGAAAATTGCAAGAGTTCGGTTCTGGCGCGATCGGCATAGCGACTGTCACCGGTCAATCGCCAAGCCAAAGCCAGTGTGGTGAGGCGTTCGACCGGACGTTGTCCAAATCCACGAAAAGCTTCGTGAAGCTGACCATCTCCATTCCGAACTGCCTCAACAATAGTAGGCGACTGCAAATGCGCTTCTGCACTCTCAATCAATGCCTGATAGTCAGCCGCGAACACCTGATCGGCTGCGCGCTGTGTTTCTATGCGCTGGACGATCTCATCCGTTAGAACGACTTGCGGCACTGAGTTTTGGGACAAAGCGCTTGTAGCGCAAAAACAAGCGAAGGACAAAACGAACAAAAAGAAGGCTTTAATCGGATTCACACTTCTAACGGTCGCGATCATGGACTTCTTCCGCATTGGAAACACCTGCAACCCGACTCTGCAGCGGTGGCCAAATTCTGTCAAAGACATCCGATTAGTTCGGCTTAGCAAATTGATATGCTAAACGCCCCGTCCGGCAGCCTATTGGAGTAGTGTTTAAGTAGAGCCGGAAGGACAAACGATAAGAAAGCCAGCCACGAGAACCTAGCGCAAGCGATCCGAGCATTAATATTATGGTCGCATGGCTTGATCACGGAACCGAACCGGAAACGAGGCCAGTGCCCATCGATTTTCATGTGTTTGTTTTCGTTCCCGGCCTAGCGCAGACCGGGAACCACTTATTGGAGTGCCTCAGGCGATGGACATGCCGAGCGCTTCAAGTTGGTCTGTCAGGGCGCTTTCTGCTTCGGCAACACTGTTCCAGTCATCAGCCGTCAGGTTGCCAAGATCCAGATCCTCGGCCTGAACATCCTGAAGTGTAACGGTATGGCCGCCATTTCCGATAACTTCAAAGATAAGATCGCCATCAATTTCGGTGACCGACACATCGCTTTCGCTCAAAGCGTTGAAATCGATGATATCTTCATCGGCATTAAAACCGATAATCTGGGTCTTTACCCCCCAGTTCCAGGTAAGCTCTGCCACATCCACTTCAGCGCCGAAGGTCACAACTCCTGGGGTTTGGCTGTTTCCGGGTTCGTTGGTTCCACTACCGATATCTGGTTGGGTCGATCCCCCTGTCAGATCTCCGACCCGTGTCTGATAACCGTCTGTCGTCGCCCCGACAGGAGCCTGTGGGGTCAGCAGTATGGTGCGAGCAACCAACGTCACATCGTTCTGGTCAAAGCCAAATGGTACCTCGAGATTGTCTTCCATCACCTGATCAAAATGGAATTCGACCAGACCCGGGATCAGGTCAGCCTTGGTCACGCCGGTCAGCGTGATGCTTTGTCCGGTCGGCAAGGATGAGATCACCAGACCATCGCTACTGTCCTCGACGCTAAGCCGCTCGCGGGTTCCGAAATACAGGAAGCTGATCTTCATCGTTGAAGGATCAAAGCCGTCAATAACTTCGTGCACGCCATATTCGTGGCTACGAACATAGACTGTGTCAGCATCGCGAGGTCCTACGCCCTGCTCCCAACTAAGAACGCCGCCCATATCCTGACGGAGGTGTTCGTTGCCGACCACACCAAAGCTGTCGATGGTCACGTCCTGGAAGGTGACACCTTGCACGATTTGCGCCGCGTCCGACCATGGGCTGTCGATAACAATCTCGCCGGCCTTGGATTTGGTGACGATCATGCCGTGAACCGACGTACCGCCAAAGTCCAACTCGTCCACACCGGGGCGGAATCCGGTTATGTCGTCAGCGTTGCTATCGGCCCGGTATTTCACCCCGCCCGTGTCTGTATTGCCGGTGATCGCGGGCGGGTTTGACCCGTCTGCATCATAACTGAGGTCATAGCCCTCTCCGTCTCCCGGCGAGACGATAACTTGCCCCAAAGCTGTGGACACTTCGTTCAACACCGTCTGATCCGTGATAGAGAAATTGCTGAGCGAAAGATCGGACAGGCCAAAGCCAGTGAATACGATCTGCTTGGTTACATTGCCCGAGGTCAGCTCAATTCTAACGGTCTGCCCCAGAGCGTCCCCACTCTCTTCGAAAATCGAGAAGTTATCAGTCCCAATGTCCGGTCCGATTTCAATGACATCTCCCATCGCGGGCAGGAAGCCTTCGACCGTCTGTGCCTCGCTGGCAAGGCCCAGCATGACGTGCATATGTTGGTGGCTATGGCCACCGCCACCACCATCTCCGCCACCATCGCCACCGCTGGTCGGCATTGAACCATCAGTGCCTATCAGCCCAAGCACTTCAGCTGCGGCGGTATTGTCCAGAATAGCGAAGTTTGCCGGGCTCAGCTCAGCAAGTGTCACACCGCTGAGGGTCGTGGCCTGGTTATTGGACGGGATCGAGAACACAACCGCGCCATCAACCTCGGCAACCTCCAACGCGTCGGCACCGACCCATGCGATGAAGATCGTATCTGTCGTAGGGTCGAAATCCGGGATCGTTGCATTCGTGCCCCAAGCCCAGTTAATCACCACATCCGCAGTATCTTCTGTGGTGTCAGCAGTCCCGTTGCCGGTCGGTTCCGTGGGTTCCGGATGTATTACCGGTGGGACAACGGGCGGCGACGTATTCCCGTTATCGGTGCCGCCATTTGTATCCGTGGGCAAGACACCGTCGGTGTATACCTTGATAGCGTCTTCGATACTCGGCGCGTCATAACCGCCGAATTGCGAGACATACCGCAGGATCGAAGTACCGTATTCATCGGTGGATACACTTCCACCCTGAAGCAGAGCCAACGTACCCCATGCCCCCCGCAGGTGCGCGGCGGCCATTATGCCAGTAAGACTGAGCGTGACAGAGACGGCCTGGCCATTTTCCAGATAAGTGCGTGTCGTGCCGAGATAGTCGGACAGGCTCTCTCCCTGATAGCCCAGCCCGGTTTCGATGACTTGAAGATTGTAGCCAAAAGCTTCTTGAATCGCGCGCTCCTGCGCTTCGGCGGTTGTGAACTCTGCCAGCGAATTCACCCCGTTCTTACCGGTCCATGTGCCATCCCAGGTGTTCGAAGCCGCGCCATTCCTATAATAGACATCATCGGTGTAATACCCGAGGTCAATTAACAGCGCCTCGCCGAACTGATATCCAACAAAACCAAGCGAGTTCATCGAGCGATAGGACATCGCGTCCCATTCATCACTGCTTAGATCAGACCAGCTGGAATAGCTTGGATAGAAGTCGGCAACGGCCCCTCCCGCCCATTGGTTCAGCTGCCAATCCTGAATGATTCCTGCGTCGTATCGATCTCGATCCCAACCAGATTCAAATGCACGCAAAGCGTCGCGAAATTCTTCATATGTTCCATTACTCATCTTGAAACAGACTCCCATCTTGTCGTTGTTTCAGCCCAAGTATTTCGGCTTTATTAGCCCGATGAATTCAGGCCCAACTTGCGTAACAAGTCAGAAGTTCAGGACACGTTAAGAGTTCATTAACGAATTAATCTGAGCGGATGCGGGCCTAGGCCAACCTTTTGATGCGCTAAAAAACGCTGTAGGTCAGTGGGTTATGGCGGGGTTTGAGCAAAAGATCGGTGTAGTTGCGCGAGTCTTCGCCAAATTTGGAATGTCGCAATAATTAACTTTGCATTATTGCCAGATCGAACTGTTAAGAAAGCCTCAGCCGATCCAGACCGGCTGAGGCGTTTTTTTTGTTATCAGGCGATGATCAGAGACCCCAATCCTGTGATTGCTGAGCCGTCAGCTCGCTGATGTGCTGCATGACATCGAAATGCTCATCAACACCCTGTACGCTGATCACCTTTTGGCCATTTGCCGTGACCCAGTGAGTGCTGGAACGCCATTCGATCTGAAGTTGATCCAGAGACGAGATCCCGAACCCTTCCAGATCGATAACAATCGAGTCGTCAGCCTCAAAATCCCGGATCACCTGACCACCATACTGGCTGCCCGGGCCGGTGATGACAAAAGTATCGCTGCCTTCGCCACCGAACATATTGGCAAACCCGGCTTCTGAAGACTGGTCTGCATCAAGGATGATGACGTCGTTGCCGTCTCCACCATTTGCATTGGTGATCATCGCGCCTTTGCGGATCACGATGGTGTCATTGCCGTCGCCGCCGTTCAGAGTAGCGAACTGATTGAGCGCACCGCCAACAATGTAGTCATCACCAGCACCACCATTCAGGGTCAATCCACCGCTGCCGGTATCGCCAACCATATAGTCCCAGCTATCGGTGCCATCTACGGTGGTGATCTCTTCGCCCACCTCGGCATCAATCCGGTTGCCGTACTTCTCGAACCACTCCAGCGTGTTTGCGCCAAAGGGCGGTTCATAGACAACCTGATAACCGCCTTTGTCGTCGCCAACCAGGCTGCGCAGGTCGATGTAGGACGGGTCAAAACCGTTTCCGTCATCGTCATAGCGCACGATGATCTCATCTGTCAGCTTATTGAACAGAACGATCTGACCGTTTTCGATGCGGTGATCCAAATCGAACCAGCCGGACATCCCGTAAGCGTCGAGGTCGATCTCGATCCGATCGCCTTCGCTGGCGTCGAAATCGGTGATCGTGTTCTCACCACCGTTCAGAACGAAAGTGTCTTTCCCGCTGCCACCGGTCAAAATGTCGTTGCCTTCACCCGAAACCAACGTGTCGTCGCCTGCTCCGCCATCCAGGATGTCGTTTCCATCCATCCCGTTCAGGATGTTGTCGCCACTATCGCCGATCAGATGGTCATCGAACTGGCTGCCAATGACATTTTCCATCTCGTAGACATAGTCACGCCATTGCGCGTTTGTTTGACCGTCATATTCAACGCCGTTCACCTCGAAGTAGCTTTTGCCGTCTTCTTTGCGCATGTCCACGGTGACGCCACTGCTGGCATCCAGATACGCAATGGTGTCGTCGCCTTCGCCACCGTAGATGTGGTTGAAACCAGACCCGGCGATGAAAAGATCGTCGCCGCCAAAGCCCCAAAAGCTGTCATCACCGGCCTTACTTGCCTCACCGTCTTTGCCGAACCGGTTATATCCCATAAGGATATCGCCGTAATCCGTACCAAAGAGTTTATCAGCAACACCATCTTCTCCATAAATCTCGGTGCCGCCATAGGCGCCCAGCATCAGGAACTTGCTGCTGCCCAATGCGTCAAGCGATCCGTTTGGCAAATCAAAGGACTGGCCCGAGTTCATGTCGACACCGTTTTTGTCGATGAAAAGCGCGCTTTCGATGATCTGATTTGCCCAAGCCTTCCGGGTGGTTAGATTATCCCAATCCAAACTTGAAGGGAAAGAGTTTTTCAGATCGTCCCAGTAGATGACAGCGATCAGTTTGGGTGTGTCGTTCGATTCATCGTAGATCCGAAACGCCTGTGCCTTTGGCAGACCATCATGTTTGATTGTGATGTCGTCAAAGTTGTCCTCGGTCAATGGAATGATGATCGTATCCTGTGTCGGATCGAAATCACGCACATGCGTGGCATTGCCATCTTGGAACTCGCCGCCGACCTGGCCGCCCATATTCGAGAGCGCTTCTCCCATTCCAAAGAACAGCTTCACCAAGCCGCCCAGCGGCCCGGGCAGGATCGTACTGGCAGCCGCACCCATGCCTTTCCACAATCCATTGGCCATGTAGTCCGTAAAGTCTTTGCCATCGTTTGTGGGCGCATTTGCATCGCCAAGCACGAATGTGTCAAAGCCAGAGCCGCCCCACAACTGGTCATGCCCGACCTGACCATCCCTGTTACCGGAATAGAGCCAATCATTGTCGGCACCGCCATAAAGCGTATCGACGCCGGTTCCCCCCAACAGAACGTCGTTGCCGATGCCACCATAAATTAAGTCGTCATCAGCGCCGCCATCGATATAATCATGGCCTGACCCACCGCTGAGCGTGTCATTGCCAGCGAGGCCAAAGATCATGTCATCTCCGCCCATGCCAAAGATCTTGTCGTCGTGCTTGTACGAGCTGCCACGATGCGTGTCCGCGCCATAGATTACATTGGAATTGTCATTCCCGATCACGCCTTCTTCGACCCTATAAACGACGCTTTTTTTGCCGCCTTTCTTGTGGTCAAAATGATGGAAGATGTTATTGGTGAAGTTGGTCTCGTTCTCCCCCATCCATTTTACATAGCCGGCCTTGACCATTTCGGTCACTTCAATCCGGCTCCAGTTGTTTGGATACTGGTAAGACTTCTTGGACCAATACTCATGATCATAGCCGTTGAAGTGCATCTGATCGGGGGTCATCCCAATCTCGGGATCAACTTCATTGGCCGCGCCTGACAGCTGAACCTCATGGGACGTGTCTGCGCTGATTTCTGGCAAGATCGATGCATCGGAGTTAGCAAGCGACGCCTGCCCAGAAGACTCTGGCAGTTCACCGCTCGTCCTCACCGAGAGAAGCTCTTTGTTCTGTTCTTCGACAAACTCACCCGTTTTGACCGAACCCATCGCAAAAGGGTGATGGTTGGATTTGTTTACATGTTTCATTTTCTTTCTCCTCACTATTCTGGATGTTCGGCACACGGAAATCGGGCCAATCCTCATCACAGATAATAAAGAAGATGTGGTCTTTCCCGGCGCGCATCTCAACAACGAAGGGAGGTCTAAGCTGTTACAAAGTATGACAAAAATAGAAATCAAAGCATGAGAAAACAGACAACCCGGCTGGCGCCGTTTCAGGCTCCAACCGGTGAGTTCTGTCTTTCCCTTTGGTTGCCCGAGCGCCTGGCTCGATCGAAACCAGAGCGCTCGGAGTTTGGCTATGCAGCGATAGCGGATCGCTACCTTCTCGCTCCATTTACGCGACCAGATCAACGAAGAAGCTGTCGGTCGGAACGATTTCGCACAGCGGCGGAGGTGTCGTTGCCGACAGTTCCATCTCATCCTGCGGAACCTCGGTGCCGCATCTCGGATCAGGCATGATCGGGTTCACAGCGATCAGGTCTTCACCTTCGCCAGCAGGAACCGCACCAAAGGGCAGCGGGGCTACTGCGATCAGGTCGTCGCCTTCTCCGGCAGGAACTGCACCATAGGGCAGCGGCGCGACCGCAACCAGGTCTTCACCGTCCTGAGGCACCTCGGTGCCGCAACGGGGATCAGGCATGATCGGCGAAACTGCGGTCACATCGTCACCTTCACCAGCAGGAACCGCACCATAAGGCAGCGGGGCTACTGCGATCAGGTCTTCACCATCCTGCGGAACCTCGGTACCACACCGGGGGTCAGGCATGATCGGGGAAACTGCGGTGACGTCGTCAGCTTCACCGGCAGGAACCGCACCAAAAGGCAGCAGGTTCACGGCAACCAGATCTTCGATGGGATCGGCAACCAGCGGATCAATTGGCAACGGATTTACAGCCACCAGGTCTTCACCATCATTTGGCACCTCGGTTCCGCACTTTGGAAAAGGCTGAATCGGGGGCACGGCGATGACATCGTCGTTGGCTTTCTCGAAGCTCGTAGTGGTTACATGTTTCATTGTATTTCTCCTTGTTACACACTTTGTTTAGCACCCAAAAAATCTTAGAAACTTCCTCCTCGGGTATAACAAAAAGGTGGTTATCCGGCCCCTTCATTACAACGCGAAAAAGGGGGCTAAATTGTTACAAAGTATGACAAAAATAGGCTCCCAAGCCGGACATCATCTCTTTTCACACAGGAGCGCCTCCAAGATGTGAACCAGCACCCGCTCAGGTACCACCAACGCCCCTCCTCGCCTTTAGGATCGAAAAAACCAGCGCCATTTCTGGCGCTGGTTTTAGCTGTTTCTTCCTATTGGGCAGCTCACATCATCGGATCGATCAGACCTCCCGGAACGTGGTCCGGATTTGCTTACTGAGAGGATCAAGAAGGTACTGTAACAGGGTCCGTTCGCCGGTTTCGATGAAGACGTCAGCCGGCATACCCGGCAGCAGGCTCAACTGGCGGTCAGACAAAAGTCCGACAGCCTCCTCGCTTAGAGCAACCCGCGCCTCGTAGTAGGGTAAGCCAGTCATCTGATCTGTTTTTAAATCAGCCGAGACAAACTCAACGTGCCCATCCAACCGAGGGGCAACATGTTGATCGAACGCCCCGATCATAACGCTCGCAGCCTGGCCCAAGGCGACATTGTTGATGTCCTGTGGCATGACACTAGCGGTCACCACCAACCCGTCATCCTCGGGCACGATCTGCATCAGCGTTTCGCCCGGAGACACCACGCCGCCGATTGTATGCACACCCAACTCGTGCACGATGCCATCCGCCGGAGCCCGAAGGTCAACCCGCGCCAGCTGCAACGCGGCCGCGCTCCGACGTTCTTTCAAGCCATCCAGTTCGACCTCCAGCGAGGAGATCTCGTTCATCACCTGCTCGCGGAAAGTCTTTTCCAGTTGCAGGATATGGATACGCGTCTCGCTGATACGACCACGGGCGACTGCGATCCGAGAGGTCAGGCCGCCACTATTACCGACAAGACTGCTTCTTTGACGCTGCAAAGTCGTCACCCGGGTGCCTGGCACTAAACCCTTTTCAAAGAGCTGCGTCAGACCCTCCAATTCGCTGTCGATCAGTTTGATCTCTTCTTCGGAAGCTTCGCGCTGCGCCTCCAGGCCCACAATTTCCTGCTCTGCCTGTTCGATTTTCTCTTCCAAGGCCGCGACCTGACCATCCTGCGACAGACGACGTGCTTCCATCACCGCGCGCTGCGTTGCGAGTGCGCGGTCAATTTTGTCTTCGTCTTTCCGAGACGCAAGCTCCTCGGACAGTACGAGATCGTCCAGACCATCGCGCTCGGCCGTCAAACGAACTAACTGCGCTTCAAGCGCCACGAGCCTGTCATCGACCAAGGCTTGGCTGCCTGACAACAGCTGATCATCAAGTGTCAGAACAACATCGCCAGCCTCAACCCTATCTCCGTTTTTGACGTGAATGGTGCCGACAATACCTCCGTCGGGATGTTGCACAGCTCTGAGGTCGGACGAGACCACCACGCTACCAGCCGTCACGACCGCCCCGGACATCGGGGCTTTCATCGCCCAACCACCGAATCCTATGGCGAGCGCTGCAATTGCGACCAGACCAAAGCCGATGGATCGGGCAGAACGATCCCTAAACCCTTCGGTCTTCGTGTTGGAATTCTTGTTGGTATTCATGACTTCCTCCATTCATTCTGTTTACAGCGCCGGCCTGGGTCAACCCGTGGCGGCAACGATTTCTATTTGTTGGGGTTGTTCGACGGTCTTCTGTTCAGCGGCAGGCTGTGCAGCTCCGGCGGCGGCCTGATTGCGTTGACGCAACCGCTCCATCACTTCTGTTCGAGGACCAAAATCTCCGGCGCGACCGTCTTCCATGATCAGAATCTTGTCGACTGAACCCAGCACGCTCGCCCGGTGCGCGATGACGATCACAATCGCCCCGCGTGCCTTGGCGGCGAGAATAGCATGGTTCAGTGCGGCCTCACCCACGGCATCCAGATTCGAGTTGGGCTCGTCCAGAACCACCAGAAATGGATCACCATAAAGCGCTCGTGCAAGGGCAACACGCTGTCGCTGACCACCGGACAAGGCCGCGCCACGCTCGCCAACCGAGGTGGCATAGCCGTCTTTGAAGCTAGCGATCAGTTCGTGAACACCCGCTGCCTTGGCGGCGGCAATCACCAACTCGTCCGTCGCCTCGGGATCAAAACGCGCGATATTCTGGGCGATCGTTCCGTCAAAGAGCTCAACATCCTGCGGCAGAAAGCCGATCTGGGGGCCAAGCTCCTCAGGCAGGTACTGGTCGATCGGCACACCGTCGAGACTGATGCTGCCTTTGGCCGCCGACCATGCACCAACAAGTGTGCGCGCCAAGGTTGATTTTCCGCTGCCGGTCGTCCCAATCACAGCCAGTGCCTCGCCAGCTTTCATATCGAAACCAACACCTTTGAGAACAGCGGCAGTGGCCATCGGAGGGGCAGCGATCAGGCCGTCAACGGTCAGCGACTTCTGTGCCTTGGGCATGGAAATACGACGGACAGCTTCGTCACCAGAAAGAGTTTGCTTCAGCTGAGCCCATGCTTGCCGGGCAGCAACCAGATTGCGCCAACTACCGACCAGAGTCTCGATAGGCTGCAAGCCACGGGACATGATGACCGATGCCGCAACGATTGAGCCAGCCGATATATGTCCATGGATGGCAAGATAAGCGGCGACCGCAAGAACGGCGGACTGAAGTGCCAGGCGGAACACCTTGGTAAAGCTACCAGACACTCCGACAGTAGTGGCCGCCTTAGCACTCGCACCAAGGTGGAGATCGTTCACATCCTGCCAGGTCTTGCCCAGATTGGACTGCATCCCCATCGCGCGAACCATTTCGGCATTCCGGCGGCCGGCTTCTGCCAGACGATTGCGCTTGGCTGAATGCTCAGACTGAACGCACGCGGCAGCGCGGACCTTGATATCCGTAACGATGGCAATGGCAACCAATGCCAGCGCGCCAATTACACCGACCATACCCAGCCACATGTGCATGGCAAAAACCAATCCCAGATAGACCGGGATCCACGGCAGATCGAACAAAGCTCCGGCACCCTGACCCGACAGGAAACCGCGAATTTTTTCGACATCTTGAATTGCCGCCGCAGGGTTGCCACCCGGACGGTTGCGCGACGGCTCGGACAAAGTGCAATCAAACGCTGTGCGGGCGAGCCTTTGTTCAAAGCGATGCCCCATGGCAACCAGCACACGGGTCCGCGCGCCGTCAATCAAGGCCATGAACAAGTACAGACCGGCGACAAGTGTGCTGAGCGCGACAAGCGTATTCACGCTTTGGCTAGACATCACGCGATCATAGATCTGAAGCATGAAAATCGGCCCTGTCAGCATCAATAGGTTCACAACACCGCTGAAAACGCCGGTGGCAATCAGATTGCCCCTCAGCGCGCGCCGGGCGCTGGCAAGTTGTGGATGAACGGATGAATGCTTTGACATAGCTGGCTCCCAATAAAAACTCTGTGGGTGATACTTGGAGACCAGCCGCCGATGCCCCAAGGGCTTGTCACACTTTGATTCAATTGACGAATTTGGCCGGTTGTTTGCCGAGCTGGCGAAACCGCGTGCCTGGGAGTGCGGTACCGGCGGGCGAAACCCCTTTGCGTCATCAGCGGCATGGTGGTTGCAATTTCCGCTTGGGAATGCGGCGGTATTTGAATTAGCGTCCCAAGTGAGGGGGATGGGACAGGGAGCCTACGCGCAATGCGCTGGAATGATCTGACACTTCGAACACAAGTTATGAGCATCGTGCTTATCAGCTGGACGATTGTCGGCGTGTTCTCGGTAGTCACCGACGTGGTCCAGATCCGAAACTCTCGCGCTGAAGAGATCCGAAACAGGGGCGATGCCTTTCTTGCGCAGGTGGTTTCAACCCTGGCCCGCGTGCCTCCTGACAGCCGCTCCGAAGCAGCGCTTGGTTTCTTTCCTGCAGAATGGAGTGTCAGGGTCGGCACGCAGGATGCAGCAACCACTTTGGCCAATGGCCGCGACCGCCCGAATCTGGCTAACTGGCTGACGGCGCGGCTGGAACACCGCGGGATCGCCGTCGCGGAACTGTCCGTGGCAGACACGGTCGTTGACGCCAAACACGACCAAAGCGCGCTGTTGCAACTGTTCAAGAGCCACTCGGGCGAACCTATCGATGCAGAAAGCGTTGACGCGTTTCTGGTGAGCGTTTTTTCGGTCCGGCTCAAGGATGATGACGAATGGCTGAACTGCTATTTGCTTATGAAAAACAAGAACATTGTACCTTTGGTCATCGTTGGCTCAATCGAC
This sequence comes from Ruegeria sp. A5, assembly GCF_056543005.1. Classification (NCBI taxonomy): domain Bacteria; kingdom Pseudomonadati; phylum Pseudomonadota; class Alphaproteobacteria; order Rhodobacterales; family Roseobacteraceae; genus Ruegeria; species Ruegeria sp. A5. The sequence continues at coordinate 93,219 of NZ_JBQGAV010000003.1, read as the reverse complement.
AGTCTGGTCGCGCTTACCCTGCTTTGCGCACTTGCGTTTCTTATTCAGAAAGTGATGCGACCACTGAGCGCGATGGCCGTCAATGCCGAGTTGATCGGGCGGGGTGAAGAAGTCGGCCCACTCGTCGAGGCGGGTGCCATTGATATCCGCCACACAATTATTGCGTTCAATCGCATGGAAGCCCGGATTGTTCTGGCGCTTGAGTACAAGACAACCTTGCTTCGTAGCCTCGGGCATGACCTGAAGGGACCGATTGCCCGGATGCACGATGCGATCCAGAAATTGGAACCAACAGCACCCAAAGAGCAACTGCTCAAGCGGTTGGAAACCATCAGCGATATTGTGAACTCCGTCACCGACCTCAATCGTGAAACGCATCACGATGGAGAGCTTGCACGCCTGGATTTGCGCTCACTGGTTGAGGCGTTGGTAGACGAGCAGGTTGAGGCGGGTCGCGATGTGACCTGCACCATCGAACAATCTGCGGTGGTCAAAGGAAGACACAACGCGCTAGCCCGGGTTCTTAGAAACTTGTTGGAAAATGCGGTCAAATACGGGGGCCGAACAAGTGTCTCTTTGACCACCTCGAATGATATGGCCGCAATTCACATAGACGATGAAGGACCAGGTATCCCAGCCGAACAACTTGAAACAGCGTTTGAGCCTTTCCAGAGACTTGGAGCCACCGAACCCGGCACAGGCCTCGGCCTTGCTATTGTCCGGGCGATTGTTGTCGATCAGGGGGGCACTGTTACGCTTGAAAACCGCCCTAGCGGGGGCCTTAGGGCTAATGTGCTTTTGCCGCTTGATTCCGGAGTTCAGCCTGGACGAAAGATGTAACCCTGCCCCCAGACCGTTCGAATATATTCCGGATTTGATGGATTGTTCTCGATCTTCGACCGCAACCGTTTGATCAGAGCATCAACGCTCCTGTCCCCTGCTCCGCCATGCTGCCGCGTTCGAGCGACGGCAAGAAGGTCTTCTCGGGTGCACAACACGTCCGGATTTTCAGCAAAAAACCGCATGACGCGCACTTCACTTGAGGTGAGGGTGATGAGCCGACCATCCTCGCTTTTGAGATGCCGCTCGTTTTCAACAAGCTCCCATTCTCCGAACCGGGTAACCCGGGATTTTCCCTGCGTTCCACCAGCACGCCTGCGCAGCACAGCACGCACGCGCGCGAGGAGTTCCAACTCGTTGAATGGTTTAATGATGTAATCATCCGCGCCCAGTTCCAGCAGGGAAATCCGCTCGGCGTCGTCATCAATCGAACTGATCATGATGATCCCGGCATCTATGCGCGAAGCGATCTCGTGACATAACACCTTACCACTAGTTCCTGGCATCACGAGGTCCAGCAGAAACAAGCTGTAGGTTTCATCAGCCATCATCAACCGCGCAGCGGGTACATCTTGCGCATGTTCGATTTTGTACCCTTTGTCAGTCAGAAATGCACAAACACCCTGAGCAAACTCGATGTCATCGTCACAAATCAGAATGTGCTCATCATAGCCAGCGGATTGATCCGCGACGTCTTGCATAGCTCTTCTCCTCGGGACGATGCCTGTCGTTACGATAACAACATTTGCTATTCGAAGCTGTCAATGTTGCAGAGAACGATCAAACTGTCCGGTATGCAGCGACCGCAATCGCCACTCATGGCTAGACCAGACAATCATCGATTGGCGCATTCCGGACGATTAAAAAGTTTGTTACGCCGAACAGCAAATTTCTCCCTCTTCCACCACATTCCGCAGGTGGCTGAGTGCAACGAAGCAATCGTCGTCAGAGACTTGGTAGCAGGCCTTGTATTTGGTGTATCGCGTGCACCCTGACTTAAGTGCAGTTTTGATCACGACAGTAGGCTCTGAACAAGATTTGGGTGCTTCTGAAACCCTTAAACGTTACTGCTGCATCCACGCTACGAAAGAGGCTCCAAGTCCGACAGAGTAATATCGTAGTCAGTTTCCACCAGAGCTATCTACGGCCTTGCGGAAATCCGGCTTAGATTGCTTCGATTGTCTCCAGCCAGCGCAGCAGCGCCGCCGTGGTTTGCCGCGGTTGTTCCAGAGTTGGCAAATGGCCCGCGTGTTCGATGACTTCCAACCGGCTTCGCGGCAACAGGTCATGCATCAATTCGTGGCGTTCGACTGGGCATAACGCGTCATGACGGCCGCAAAGGACCAACGCAGCTCCCTTGAAAGCGCGCAATGTGTGACTTTGGTCCGGGCGATCTCGTAGGGCCTTGGATTGGTTAACAAAAATCTCCGGCCCCAAGGCCATAGCCATATCCATGCATAGGTCCAGAATTGCCTGTCGATCAGGGCCATCGGTCAGATAGTTGGGCTTCATTTCCTCGGCCATCACATCGCGTAGCCGACCGTTTTTAACCGCCTCTATCTGGGGCTCACGCCTCGCCTTGACCTGATCCGCCTCTGCCAGCGGGTTGGTGTCCATCAACGCCATCCCCGCTAAACGCCCCGGTGCTTGCCGCAGCATTTCCATCGCAACAATGCCTCCCATGGAAAGACCGGCCAATGCGAACCGGTCGGGCGCGTGTCTTAAAACCTCGGCGGCCAGAGCCTGCATCGTATCATGCGCACCAATGGGCGCGACAAATATCGGATATCTGCCAGACAATGCACCAATTTGCGGCGAGAATAGCCGAGCATCGCACATCATGCCCGGCAAAAGGACAAGTGGTGTCATTTGACCAGAGCAGCCCCTTCGGCCAGCGCACCCAGTTTGGCATAGGCGATATCAGGATCGACAGCGCCAAACCCCGCAAAAGTGCCAAAACCGCAATCCGATCCGCCAATCACCCGCTCCGCTCCTACGATATTCACGAACCGCTCAAGGCGTTGCAGGACCAATTCAGGGTGTTCGACAAAGTTCGTGGTGGTATCGACCACGCCCGGCACCAGTACCTTGTCATCCGGTATCTCGGACTTGCGGTCGCGGAACACCGACCATTCGTGTGCATGGCGCGGGTTCGAGGTTTCAAACAGCACATAGCGCGACTTGGTTGACATCAAAGTCGAGAACACCTTGTCCATTCCGATATCGCAGCAATGCGGACCTTCGTAATTGCCCCAGCAGATGTGAACCCGAACCTTGTCGGCGGGCACATCCTGCAATGCATGGTTCAGCGCTTCGACATGCATTTCGGCAATACTGACAAATTCCTCGTCAGAAAGATCGGTGAACAGCATATGGCGCGACAGGGCAAGATCGGGACAATCCAATTGAAGATCCAGGCCCGCCGCGACGATGGTTTCATATTCGGATTTCATCGCATCGGCCAGCGCGGCCAAATACGCCTCGCGCGTCGGGTAATAGTCGTTCTGCAGAAAAAGAGAGATCACACCCGGGCTGGCAGCATTCATAAATCCGCGCTCAATCCCGTGCTCAACCATGGCTCTTTTGAGGTTGTCGATATCCTTCTGCAACTCGCCCTGCCCTTTCGAGCGCACATCGCCTACGCACATGGGCCGCGCGTATTGCGGAGTTCCGCCATCATTCGCCAAACGTTGAAGAAGGCCCGGAAACATCTTCAGATCAGCCGGAGCGTTGCGCGGGCTGTCGCCTGCAAACCCGGTGTAGCGGTCCTTGACATAGGTCGCGTAAGAGATTTTCGAGGTCTCGCCATCCGATACAATATCGATCCCCGCTGCAGCCTGTTTGCCTACGGTCTCGGACACCGCGTTCGTCATGCAGGCATCAAAATCTGTCTGATCGAACGGTTCCTCCCGCTCACGCGCGAAGATGAAATCGACGACTTCCTGACTACGCGGCAGACTTCCCACATGGGTGGTTGAAATTCGGGTCATCTTGTCATCTCCAATTCAATTACTTCCCTGTGCCGAGTCCAAAGTGAAGCACGGGTCACATACTGCGCGCCCCGAAAAAGATCGGAGCGCGCAGCTTTGCCTTTATGCACCGGTCCAGGTAGTACCGGCGGGATCGTCCGTTGCCGTGATACGATACAGACCGGCCTCTCCGGTCATTGAGGGCACGATACTGTAGCTTTCACCTGACAGAACCAGCGCTGTATCGCCTGCGGACAAAGTTGTTTCATAGCCATCGACTGTAATCCGCCAATGACCACTCGCAGGCATGAGGACGACGGGCATATGCGCCGCGACGGGTTCGTTCAAACAAGAGCCGCGTCCGAGGAAATCGACCTCAAACCCCGGCTTATCCTTGATCAGGGCATCTTCGCCAATAACTTTGGCTGGCTTGTTAGCGGAAAGCGCCATCAGATCCCAATAGCGTGCCACATATTTGCCGATAACATTTTCGACCGGAACTTCCGGATAGCTCTTAAGCTCTTCTTCGGTCAGCAGCGGCATGAGGCGCACGTTGTGGGGCAGTTCCTGACCCTTCTTGCTGTCATACAGCACGCCATTGTCGCCCAGCATCAGCCCATGCGCCTGCGCGTCTTCGATCACCTGTGGTGCCCAGGTGACACCGCCACCCGCATCATCGCCGCCCAGGATCGACATGATCATCCCATAATCCTGCCCGACATTTTCGAAACCGCGAAAGATGCCAGTTGGAATGTTAAATATGTCACCTTCCTCGGCAATAAACTCACCCGCAGTGCCATAGCGACCCCAGAAGAACCGCCAACGTCCTTTGGCGACAAAGAACACCTCGGCCGTGGTGTGGCTGTGCAGCGAATTCCGGCATTTCGGAGGTTGCCCCGCCGCGCCAATATTGAAACCGATTTTGTCGGTGATGTGGACATGCTGATCGGGGCTTTCGGATACGCCACCGCCTACGATGGTAAAGTTTTCCTTCTGGTCCGAACCGGGCGTGTGCGCGTCAATAAATGCGGTTTTACAAGGCTGCAGTTCGCCGTAGCGGACAATGCGTTGTTGGATCGTGCTCATAATAGTCTCCGTTCATTGAATTGGTACAAGAGGTCTCGATCCTCATGCACCCGGAGGGCGATTATTCAGCCGCCGCGCCCGCAAGGACGCCCGGTGGCCGTGGTACCGCCGGGTTCCTTCACTGGCATCCAATGCGACGCGCGTTTGAGGCATCAGAGATCCCCGGTTTCCAACAGAAGCTGTTTCCAGACCGCGGTTTCATCGAACAAGGTCCATTCGCGTCGCAGCCTGATGTCGCCTCCAACCAACTCGCCCCATTCGGCATGGCTGATCCCCAGCACATACAACTCAGCACCTGTTGGTTTGCCGAACACGCCCCAACCGTCATGCTTGCCATGCAAGCTCCAGCGCAGGGCCGAGCGGGGCGGCATATTCGGATCATCGCGCCCGATCTGATGATGGATGGTGAAGGTTGCGCTTGGCATGGCTGCACGCAAAGACATCCAGAACCGATCAGCCGAATCCCAGCCATGGCCCGTGACACCGCCGGGATATTCGGTCTGCACGCCTCGGTCATACTCTCGTTCAATCGCGCCCATATCTGCATTCATTATCCGTGTCAGCAGATCCGCGTGGCGGTGTCCCCATTCATTGTCATTGCCGTACCCCTTGTAGGGGCCTTCGATGTCGTTCTTGGGTGACAGAGGCTTCACACTGGCCTCGGCCCCACCTTCACGCGCTATCAGATCGGCGGCATATTCCTTGGGATCCCAGCCCATTTGCCGGACAATCGCACCCTGATCTCGGATCAGCCATTCGTCATCGATCATGTTGTCGATGGCGTGGCAGTCGGCCAGAATTCGGTATCGCAAGCGTGTTCCGGTGGCTTTGCCATAGACACCATTGCCCCGATGCGTGGCGGTCGACAGGATACGATGCGAGCTCAGCATGCCTTCTTCCGGGGTGCCCGACCAGATCACATCCTCGCCTAGCAGCTGACGGTCGGGGAACTCGGCCAACGTGGCCATTGTTGCACCAATGACATTCTGGTTACCCAACACAACCGAACCGGGCGAGCGGACGACGATGTCTGGGCTGTAATATTGATGCAGAGTCGCAATGCCACGGTCTTCCCAAATCTCTTTGGTGATGCCGATGATATAATCCGGGAAATCTTTGAATTTGGGATCAAATCCCTTCATGTCTTCCATCCTTCAGGTATGCGGGCGGAGCCGCGAACGATCAAAGGTCCGTCAATCTCGGTGCGGCGGGGCGCAGCAGCGGGATTTTCGATCTTGCTAAGTAGAATATCGACGGTTTCGGCAACCATCCGATTGGCAGGCTGACGAATAGTTGTCAGATTGTAGGCTGGCCAAGAGGCAACGGCGACATCGTCATATCCCAGAACCGAGACGTCGGCCGGAATTTGCAGGCCCAACTCGAACCGCAGCGTGTCCATCACAGAGATCGCCATGTGATCATTGGCCACGAACACAGCGTCCGGTGGATCGGACGCGAACATGCGTAGCGTTGCCTCACGCGCCTGTTCTGCGATGAAGTTTCCGGCTCCACGGGCGTGCAGTTTGACACCCGCCTCTTGCAGGGCCGCTACGAACCCCGCTTCACGATCGCGCTGGGTCGAAGCGCCCTCCCACCCGGCGATATATCCGATCTTCTCATGACCGCCAGCCAGCAGAAACTCGGCTGCCTTTCGGCCACCGGCGACATTGTCGGATGTAACCGATGACATAGTGAGGTCATCCTGTGCCCGATTGAACAACACCATCGGTACACCCACGGTCCGACAACGTTCATACAAGGTCGACGACAGGGCCACCGATGCCGCGATTATGCCGTCGACTTGAAAGTCGAGCAATTCCTCAACCACGCTATCGACGTTTTCGGCTTGGTTCGACGCCATGAATATCATCACATGGTAGCCGCGCTCCTGCAGCGTGTTCGTCAACCTTTCCAGTGCTTCAGGATAAAACTGATTATTCAGATACGCCACAACAAGCCCAATGATCCGGCTTTTGCCGGACACTACGGCACGCGCAAGGACGTTCGGCCGATAGCCCAGTTGCTTGGCGGCCTGACGCACCTTTTCAATCGTCTTCTTCGAGGCTGACGCCCCCGGAGTGAACACACGGCTAACGGCAGACTGACTGACCCCGGCGAGGCGGGCGACCTCCATGGATGTAACTTTTTGCGCCGCCATCAGTCTGCTGTCCAACCTCCGTCTATCATCAACGCGGTGCCCGTCACCAAAGCCGATGCATCCGAGGCAAGATAAACCACTGCCCCCATGATGTCTTCGATCTCGCCCGGGCGGCCCAACTTGATCTTGTCCAATATCCATGCGCGCTTGTCCGGGTCATCAAAAGTCGACTTGGTCAAATCGGTCAAAATAAAAGTTGGGCAGATCGTGTTGACCCGAATTTTTGCAGGACCGAACTCCAGCGCCATCGCCCTGGAAAAGCCTTCGACCGCGAATTTTGAAGCGCAATAGACGGCCCTTTCTCGCCCGCCTACATGGCCCATCTGGCTGGAGATGTTCATCAGCGATCCGGGGCGCCCAGCTTCTAACAGTCCTTTCGCCACCGCTTGGGTCAGAAAATAGGCCCCTCGGACATTGACATCCATTACCGCATCAAAATCCTCGGGCCGTGTGTCTACGGCCCTGCTGTGTCGGGCCAGACCGGCTGAGTTCAGCAGGATATCAAACGGCCCGTTTTGCGCCACAGCATCAGCAGTGCCTGCAACGTCAGAAACATCCAGTTCAAGTATATTCGCCAACCATCCCCGAGCGGTCATCTCTGTTGCCAGATTCTGCAACGCATCCTTGCGCCGCGCCGCCAGTGTCACTTCGGCACCATGCTCTGCCAGTGCTACGGCACAGGCCATGCCGATACCGGACGACCCGCCCGCGACCAATGCGCGTTTGCCGTTAAGATTGAAACTTGGGGTGCTGGGAAATTGGGACATATCAGACCTCGCCAACCTGAAATGGAATGCGGCCCGGAACGCGCGCCTTGTTGAACTCTCGCAAACGGGCGAACACGTCAACACCCAGCTGGCGATAGGTATCCAGCAGATCAACTAAAACCCAGTTCTCGCGAATCTTGCCATTTTCAAGCCGCCAGAAATCGAGGCTGCGCAGCGTGATCTTCTTGCCCGACGGTGCGATCCCCATCCAGCCATCATTGGTGACAGTCTGGGTCATGTTGGGCCAACCCGTAACAGCCGCATAGTCACCGTCGCCAAAGAAATGACAGGTGATGTCATCTACATCCTGCCCGCGATCCGGCATTGCGTTGAGGAATGGAATCTGATGCCAATTACGGAACCCCGCAATACCCCGCCCTGTGCCGATCCCCGAGGGGCCGTACCAGTTCATCCGAGGATGCCAGAACCGCTCCAACTCCATCACCTCCGGACCACCTTCTGCGGGATGTTTGGTCAGATGATCCAGCATGTCGACAATGTGCTGGCAGGTCTCTTTGCCCTTGGCCTTGTCATACGGGCCGGGCACCAGCCCGTCCTGCGTCGCTGGTCCCGGAACATGCCATTCCCGCCCCAAACCGGGTGCCATGGGCCAAGCCTGCGCTTGCATCATCACTTCGGGGATATCCCAAAGCGCCTGCACCTCGGCGACTTTGCCATTTTCGATCCGGTAAAACTCGTGAAACCGCATGGTGACCTGATGGCCTGTCGGCGGAATCTCCAGCCATGGCCCCGCGAAAGTGCCGGTATAGTACCCGCCGCATCCAACCCAATCAGCCCCGAATTCATCAGGTCCAGCCATGACGATATAATCGCGGCGCTCAAGATCGGGCCATGCGGTCAGAAGATCGCGATAGCAACAATCGTAATAAGCATTAATCCCTTTGGTGTCGCCAAACGGATAGCTCAGATGGAACACAGCGTCGGGAGAACAAATCTTATCCAACGCCTGCCGGACACCGGCTTCGGTAAAGTCATACATCGCAGCCCTGACCTGTGCGATCAGGGTCTTGTGCTCAGTATGCCTGTCACTCATTCTGCGGCGTCCCTGTAGGGTGCAGGCGCGCCGTAGGGGACATTGATGCCGCCGTAACGCCTTACGCGGACGTTACATTGCTCGGCGTGCCCCACAAAACCTTCGAGCATACATAGGCGCGAACCATATTCGCCGATCAAGGTTGCCGCCTCATCAGTCAGAACCTTTTGATAGCTATGTGTTTTCAGATATTTACCGACCCATAGACCACCAGTATAGCGGCCAGCTTTTTTGGTAGGTAGCGTGTGATTGGTGCCAATAACCTTATCACCGTTCGAGACATTGGTACGCGGTCCAAGGAACAATGCGCCATAACAAGTCATGTTCTCAAGGAACCAGTCGTCGCGATCGGTCATGACCTGCACATGTTCAGATGCAATGTCATCGGCGACCTGCAGCATCTCGTCATACGTATCGCAGACGATCACTTCGCCATATTCCTCCCACGACACTTTTGCAGTGCCCGCTGTCGGCAGAATGCCCAGCAGCCGGTCGACCTCGGCCATCGTGTCCACGGCCAGTTTGCGCGAGTTGGTCAGCAAAACGCAGGGGCTGTTATAACCATGTTCGGCCTGACCCAGAAGATCGGTCGCGCATAGCTCTGCGTCTGCGGCGGTCTCATCAGCAATCACCATGGTCTCGGTCGGGCCGGCAAACAGGTCGATACCGACGCGACCAAATAGCTGACGTTTAGCTTCTGCGACAAAGGCGTTACCCGGACCGACAAGCATGTGGACTGGATCAATCGTCTCGGTTCCCAACGCCATGGCGCCGATAGCCTGAATGCCGCCCATCACGTAAATCTCATGCGCCCCACCCAAATACATGGCGGCGATCACCGCTGCATTGGGTTTGCCCTGAAACGGAGGGGTGCAGGCGATGATGCGTGGTACGCCCGCCACCGAGGCGGTCGCCACCGACATATGCGCCGAGGCCACCATCGGGAATTTGCCACCGGGCACATAACAGCCCACCGATTGTACGGGGATGTTCTTGTGGCCCAAAATGACGCCCGGCAGAGTCTCAACTTCGATATCCAGCATCGAGTCGCGCTGAGCTTGTGCAAAGTTGCGCACTTGTTCCTGCGCGAATTTGATGTCCGCCAGCTCTCGATCCGTCAGCTGATTGATCAGGTCGTCGATCTGGTCTTGAGACAACCGAAACGATGCTGGCGAATAGTTATCGAACTTCTCGCTTAGCTCGCGTACCGCAGCATCGCCACGTGTTTCGATGTCTTTCAGCGTCGCTTCGACGACAGCGCGTGTTTTGGCGTCATCCTCGGCCCGGTCAGCATCGGACTTACCACGTTTCAGATACTCGATTGTCATTGTCCTAATCCTTAGTTTCAGGCCGGGGCGGAGACTTCTCACCCCGGTCAAATGCTTCCCAGCCTTCACCGTTAAACAGATCGACACCCAGCTGTGCCGCTACATGGGCGAAATCCACATTCACCCAATTGTCGACGATCTTGCCGTCGACCACTTTCCAGAAATCCATATATCGGATCTCGACCCGCTTTCCGGTGGGGGCGATCCCCAGGAACTCACCCGAATGGGTTGCTTCCTGTCGGCCAAACGCAGCCGCCCACTCGCCCATGTAAAGGCGCGCTTCGTCGATGCAGGTCTTGTCCGAAAAAGCCGCCTGAAACGGGCGTTGCCAATTGTCCTGAAACTGTTTCAGGCCAGTTTTTGTGCCACAGCCCTGATTGCCCATCCAGCGGAAGCCTTCCGAGAAGAATTCGCCGATGTCATCGATACGGTGATCGTTCAGACCATCCACCATGGTTTCAATCACACGGCGGGTGTCTTCTGTTTTGTCGAGGTCCGTATCACGTGTCAGCACGGCCTGTTCCGGGCGGGAACCCTTCATCTTTCTCATCCTTGTATTGGTGCCAATAGAAATTCTGTCTTCATCGGTTAGCTCAATCAGCTGACAGAAAATCCCTCGGCATCCGGTTGAGCGCCGGGTGGCGGCCAACGGCGTTATGTCTTGCAGAGCTGCTCATGCGGCTTGCTCGGCGATGTCGGCAAAAAGGTCATATCCCAGCTGCAACAAGACATGCGGGATGTCGACGAAAACCCAGTTTTCGACCAACAGATCGTCCTCTCGACGCCACCAGTCGCAGACCCGCATGAAGACGCGTTTTTCGCTTGCGGGCTGGTCGAGGAAGGGTTTCACCTGGACACCAGTCAAGGAAGGCCAGCCACCCGAGCATACGTAATTGCCTTCGCCGAAGCGGGTGAAATGCGCAGTCATGCCATTTCCCGCACTACCTCCGGACCAACCTTCGAAGGTGGCCTCGAAAGGCACCTGGAAGCTTGCAAAACTCTCGAGCCCGACGAAAGAACCGAAGGCGCCGGGGCCGTACCAGACCATGTTGTCATGCCAGAACGGGCGCCAGGCCTCGTTCTGGGTGGCAAGCTTGGCCAGCATTTCTGTGACCATACGATAGCTCTTGGCCCCCTCGACTGGGTCTTGCGGCGTGGTCAAGATGCCATCATGGCTTGCTGGACCCTGAATCATCCCGGTGAAGCCACGGGTCTTGCCCGGGCTATCGGTGATCGGCCATTGCCCTGCAGCCAGCATCAGTTCTGGGATATCGAAGAAGATATAGCTCTCCACCGCCTTGCCATCCTGCATACGGTGGAACTCGCCGAAGCGCAGATAGGCAAGCTCACCTGTGGCGCGGATACCAAGCCAGTCGCGCGAGAACCGACCGACGAAATAGCCGGTGGCGCTGATCCAGCCCTGTCCTTCAAATACACCGGCCATGACGATATCATCGCGCCGAAAAAGCCCATCGAAGGAGGCTGCGAGCGGGGCGATGACGTGATCGTGCAGCCCGAGGCCACCCGCGACCTCGTTGAAAGGATGCACCACGTTGACATGTGCACCGGGGGCGAAGAATCCCTCATAGGCCGGTCGGAAATTGCCTGGATGGCGTTGCGCGGCGGTGAAATTCAGAAAGGGTTTACGGTCGAGGCGTTCCATTAACTTTGTCTCTGTAGGATCTGTTCAAGGCGTCTGCGGAGAAACGCCCCGCAAGGCCCTGCGCGCATCAAAGCAAAAGGAATTCGCCCTGGTCGCCTTGCCCGGCACGCAGCCATATTCAGGCTGGCTGCGTGCGCATGGGCAAATACGGACTGAGGATGCGTGCGTCCCATCAGCGTCAGCCTTTCACAGCCCCGGCGGTCAAACCGCCCACAATCTGACGCTGGAAGAACATCACCAAGATGAACAGCGGAACCGTCGCAGAAACCACGGCCGCAACGGCGAACATTACGTTGCCCTCGGTTTGCGTTGTACCAAGGAACGCGGCGATGGCTGGAACCATTGTGCGGTTGCTTTCTGACAACAGCATCGCCCCAACGGCAAAGTCGTTATAGGCCAGAAGAAACGAGAACAGCCCCGTGGTGATCACACCCGGCCACATCACCGGAATGATCACCCGGCGGAAGGCCTGAAACTGGTTGCAGCCGTCGACCTTTGCGCTTTCGTCAAGCTCGCTGGGGATGTTCTTGAAGAAGGCGTGTAGCATCCACAGGGTGAACGGCTGGTTGATCGCGACAAGTACGATAATTGTCGTCGGAAGTATCCCCCAGATATTCCATTCAAAGAAGGGCAGCAGATAACCCGAGACCAACGTGATCGGCGGCATTGCGCGGAAGATCAGCGCCGTGATCAAAAGCCAGAATGTGTAGTTATAGCTCGACCGTGAAAGCGCATAGCCCCCCAGCGTTCCGATGGTCAGCGAGATGGCGACCACAAAGACGCAAACGATCCCCGTGTTCAGAACATTCCGCCAAAATTCTTCCTGAATCCAAGCCCCTTCGTAACCGGTGGTGGTAAAGGGTGAGCCATAAACTGCCTCGGTCCGCGCGCCGGTTAAGGCGTTGGTCCAATCGGCGATCGAGAAGAAATCCAGCTCTACCTTGAACGACCCCCAAACCGTCCAGAGGAACGGGAAAGCGGCCAGGATGAACCAAAGGATCACAAAAAGCGACGAAGCAATCCGAAGGCTTTTGGGCATTCTTTGCGCACGGCTGGCCATGTTATCTTGCTCCTTTGAAGTCACGCCAGGTGCGGACAAGCACGGGCGACAACAGAATGGCGACCCCGATAATCGTGATCACAGACGTAGCGGCTGCAGAGGACAGTTGTCGCGTTTCACCGCCGAGGTCGTTGAAGATGAAAGTACTGAGCGATTGCGCATGGGCACCGGCGCTGAAGCCAATAATCGGTTCAAACACCTTGAAATTATCCATCAACTGGATCAGCGCAACAAACGTAACCAGGGGCATGAGATGGGGAACAACCACGAATTTGACCTGTTGCCAGCGGGTTGCCCCATCGATCTGGGCCGCCTCGATCTGATCTTTGGGCAAAGTTTGCAAACCGGCATAGAACACCACGAAGGCAAAGGGGGCCGAGCTCCAGACGCCATAAACCATCAGCGCCACCCACATCAGCCCGGTCGAAGCCTTTAGACTGAAATCCGGATCTCCGGCCAAGTTTACAAGGGCGTTGCCGATGACGCCACGACTGTCAATCATCCAAAACAGAATGAGCGAGCCGATCAGCGGTGTCACAATCATGGGCAAGAGCGAGAAGAAGATCATCAAACCCTTGAGGTGCCGGTGCAGTGAGTTGACCGCCAGCGCAATCACCAGCCCCAGAATGATCGTGAGGGGTGTCACAATGAATGTGAAGGTCAGCGTAAAGGCCATGGCCCGATAGAAGGGCAAGTTTCCGACCTCTGAGAAAAGGTCACCCCACGTGTCACTCGCCGCCCAGATTTCGCCAACCTCTTGTATCGCCAGGTGGCCGCGATCAAAGTAGATATCCAGCCCGACAAATCTGCCCAATGGTTGTTCGGCGCGAAGCGCTGCGGTAGCTTCCTGATCGATGGTGGTCTCGGTTGTGCACCCGACAAGCGGAGTACAGTTTTCGACTTCCACCAGAACCGCCGGGTGTGGGGCGTAAATGGATTGGATCACCACCGAGACGATGGGCATTGCAATGAACAGCAGCATTGCAAGTCCTGTGGGCAGGAAAAACCAAAGGAATGTCTTATGGCGCATGTCGCAATTCCCGTGTCGGCTTGATTGGGCGGGTGCCCGAATTGGGCACCCGCAAGGGGCGTTTTACTGTAGGAAGCCCTGTTCGATTGCCGCGGCGCGATAGGCGGCCTCGACATCGGCCAGCGCCTGTTCAGCGCTTTCCTTGCCCTGCATGAAATCGGCAAGTTCATTGCCGAGTGCACTGTGCATCAAACCCATGTAGGGCAGCATCGGATAAGGAGTCGTGCCCATTTTGGCAGCGTCAAATACACCCTGCGCGTCGTCTGCAGGTTCGTACCCTTCGATCAACCAGACTGCCAGCGGCGTGGTTTCATCGTTCAACATTTCGGGGCGGACGCCATGCGTCATCGCGACAAAAGTCGCCTCAGCCTCTTCATCTGAGATGTTCTTGCCGACGGTCCATCCGTCCCACCAAAGGGTCGAGGCCGGAGTCGTGCCGCCACCCACGGTCAGCGGCGCTGCAATGGCATGGCCATCGATTACTTCCTGCAAGACACCTTCGGTTGTGGTCTGCTGTGACGCCCGTGACCCCCACATATTCATGATCGCCACATTGCCCGCGCGGTATTCCGCGTTGGTGGCATTGGAATCATGGGTCAGAAAGTCGGGGTTCATATACTCGGACAAAGCCTTCATCATGTTCAGCGCTTTGACACCGGCCTCGGTATTGACGTTGGGCTCTGCGCTGCCGGGCTTGAAATGAGTACCTCCATAGCCAAGGAACATGTTGTTGAATTCCTGCGCCAGATTCCATCCCGCAGCGTAAGCACCACCAACCGGGTTTTGCATTATGCCCTGCGCGCGAATGGCTTCGGCCGCTTCGAGCAGTTCTTCATACGTGGTCGGCACTTCGACGCCTGCCTGTTCCAGAACGTCCTTGCGGTACATCAGGTGCTGAGCGTTGGCCATGAAGGCGATGGCCATGATGTCATCGCCGATCTTGATTAACTGTCCCGGCTGCAGGTTCTGACCATGTTTTTCGACCAGGTCATTGAGCGGTCGGATGACGTCTTCATTCATCAACGCCACAATCGAGCTGTTGGCGATGATGGCTGAGGTGTATTCCGACGGATTGCCCGACAGACCGGCCACGTTGATGGTTTGGTGTTCGGATGTCAGGTTGGATTCAACAGATGCGCCCGTGCATTCCTTTGCGGCAGCGGCCACAGCCTGAATGGCGGCAAATTCGTTGCCGACGATGTTGACCCGATCCGTGATCTCGCAGGCATAACCCGCGCTCGCAGCAAAGGCGGTCAGTGACCCGGCCAATGCGATTTTCTTTAGAAACATTTTTGATTCCTCCCTAGGTGATTGGGTGCATCTTCGAAGCCTGCACCCGAGATTGTCCCGTCATTGCGGGATTGGTTTTCGTCTCTCAGATCTCAAGGCGCGCGCCGGTTTGCGCATCGAACAGGTGACAGTGATCGGTATGGATATGAATCGACACCTGATCGTCGATTTCAGCACGATAGGTTTTGTCGGCCTTGACCGAGACCAGCGCTCCGCCGATCCGAACCGAGACCATGGTGCTGTCCCCCAGCAATTCCTGCGTATAGATGGGCGCGTTAATCTCGCCCCCGCTTTCTACGACATTGGCGTCCTCGGCGCGGAAACCCAAAGTTATTGGGCCATCCGGAGCATTCAGACCATGCACTTCGGTATTCTGCGCGCGGAACACACCGCCCTGAACATCGCCATCAACCAGGTTCATCGCCGGGTTGCCGATAAAGCTGGCGACAAACGTGTTCGCAGGCTCGTCGTAGATCGCCGTCGGAGAGCCAACCTGCTGGACAACACCCTGCTTCATGATCACCACGCGATCGGCCAGTGTCATCGCCTCGATCTGGTCATGTGTCACATAAATCGTAGTCACCGCCAGTTCATGGCTAAGGTTCTTGATCTGCGCGCGAGTCGAAACGCGCAGTTTTGCGTCAAGGTTGGACAACGGCTCATCCATCAGGAACACGTTGGGCTCGCGTACAATCGCACGCGCCAGAGCCACCCGTTGACGTTGCCCACCTGACAGTTCTGCCGGCTTACGATGCAGAAAGTCGTCCAACTCTACCATCGCCGACGCACGGCGCACTTTTTCGTCATGGGTGGAAGCGTCGATGCCACGTACCCTCAGCGGGAAACGAATGTTCTCGTAGACATTCATGTTCGGATACAAAGCGTAAGACTGGAACACCATCGCGACGTCGCGGTCTTTTGGCTCCATATCGTTGACGCGGGTACCGTCGATCAGAATATCACCCTCGCTTGCGTCTTCCAAACCTGCGATCATGCGCATCGTCGTGGTCTTGCCACAACCCGACGGGCCGAGAAGCACCAGAAATTCCTTGTCGGATATTGTCAGGTCGAAATTGTCCACTCCAACAAAAGAACCCCAACGTTTTCCAACATTGCGCAGTTGAATCTCGGCCATACTGTCCTCCCAGTTGCACCTGAGTGCATACGTTTGCAAAAGCATAGACATCCAAAGGAACATCTGGCAAGTATTTTTTGCAAGCGAATGCAAAAGCGCCCGCAATCTTGCTAAAGACTGACGCTTCCCTCCGGGCAAAGCATTGAAAGTAAAAAATATGTCTTACGAAGCCGAGAAAGAAATCGTCCTGAAATTCTACAAAGCTCTGAGCGAAGCAGAGGAATCAGCCCTCTCTGATGTGATCTCTGAGTATTGCGCCGAGGACCTCCTGTGGCGCGGCTTTCACCCATTCAACGAGCAGCGTGGCGCTAGCAACGTGGCGCAAGAATTCTGGCAGCCGCTGAATCACAGCCTAACTAACTTGCAGCGTCGGATGGACGTTTTCATAGCTGGTCAAAATGAAATCGACGGGTTCAATTCAGTCTGGGTTGTTTCGATGGGCCATCTCATGGGGCTGTTCGACAAGGACTGGCTGGGCATTGCGCCAACCGGAAAAATGGCCTTACTGCGCTATTGCGAGTTCAACAGGATTGAGAAAGGTAAGATTGTCGAAACCGCGATGTATTTCGACATCCCGCATTTCATGATGCAGGCTGGGTTGCGGCCCTTCCCGCCGCAGACCGCTGCAGAACTTGTCCAGCCCGGGCCCATGACCCATGACGGCCTGATGTTCACGCCTCAACCCGCCGAAGACGGCCAAATGACATTGGCCGCTATCAACGCGATGATCTCCGATCTTGGGCGGTGGGACAGCGGGCTCAGCCTTGAAGATGAGTTGCGCCGCACATGGTGCGAAGACATGATCTGGTGGGGGCCATCCGGTATCGGTGCGACCTACACAATCGAACGTTACGCCAAACAACACGCAGGCCCGTTCCGTGCTGGGTTTGCCGACCGGTCAAAAACCAACCATATCTGCCGCATCGCCGAGGGCCACTATGGCGGCTTTTTTGGCTGGCCGAACTTTACCGCCCGACCAACCGGCGGGTTCATGGGGATGCCTGCCACTGACAAAGCCGGTGAGTTCCGGGTGATAGACATTTATCGTCGCAAAGGTGATAAACTGGCCGAGAACTGGATTTTCATCGATCTGCTTCATTTCTGGAAGCAACAGGGTGTCGATATTCTGGACCGCATGACCCACGGTGGTTCTTAGATCATAGGCAGGCCGATCATTTTGGTCGGAATACGGTAAACGGACGTGCTGGCAGTGATGTACAGCATGCTGAACTCGGCTCCACCAAAGCAGAAGTTGGTAGATTTCTGCGGCGTCAGAATGACACCAAGGCAGTGCGCTTGGGCATCAAACAGATGTACACCGCCGGGACCATTGCACAAAATCTGGCCGTCGCGGGTGCACTTCATACCGTCCGGTACCCCTTCCCCATCGCCAACAACATCGGCCCAGACCACCCCACCGGTCAGTGAGCCATCAGTGGCGACATCAAAGACGCGGATATGGCCACCCCAACTGTCATTGACAAACAGCCTTGTTTCGTCGGCTGACAAACACAACCCGTTGGGTTGCTGAAAATCATCCGCGACAAGGTGTAACGTGCCGTCGGGATCCAGCCGGAACACGCCTTGCACCGGCAGTTCCTGCTCTCTCAGAATGCCAAGATCCTCTCGGATACGACCAAAACTGGGATCAGTGAACCAAATCCGACCGTGCGAGTCGCAGATAACATCGTTGGGGCTGTTTAGTTCTTTGCCATCAAAATGCGTGGCGATCGAAGTAACCCGCTTGCCGCCGTGATCATGGCGTACCAAATGCGAACTGGCGTGCTCGCAAGAGATCACTGCCCCACTTTTGTCGAAGCAATTTCCGTTTGCTTGGTTGGAAGGGGTGCGAAAAACGCGAACTCCCTCACCCTCGCTCCACTTGTATTGATGGCTCTCCTGAATGTCCGAGAATACCAGCCAATGCTCTTCGGGGTGCCATATTGGCCCTTCGGTAAACCCCAGACCGCTAGCGATTTCTTCCAGTTGAGCGTCAGGGTGCACCAGATCTGTGAAGCATTTGGAACGGATATCGAATACCATGTGAACACCTTTTCAGAGTTGCGCCTGCCAACACTACCGGCAAGCCTCGACAAGAACAGCGTTTCGGGTGAAAACGCAATAACGACTGTTCGATAGTCTGGCCCTGCCAACTTCAATGCTCTACGCTATGGCCGATGTTTCCAAACCGCTTGGCTGCCAATTGCCATGTGCCGCCCAAACAAAACCGTCAGGACTTTCCCATGAATTTCAAACAACGCATGCTTTCTGGCGAGCCTCTCGTCGGAACGTTTCTCAAGACACCAGCCCATGAACTGGTCGAGATAATTGCCAGGTCAAAACTGGACTTCTTGTGCCTGGATGCGGAACACGCACCCTTTGACCGGGGTCGGTTGGATGTTTGCCTCGCCGTCGCCCGGGCTCTGGGGTTGCCGACGTTGGTGCGGGTGCCGACTGGGTCGGCGGACGAGATTCTCAAGGCGCTCGACAGTGGCGCGACAGGTATTGTTGTGCCGCATGTCGACAGCGCCGAAAAGGCCCGTCGCATTGCGCGCGAGGGTCGTTTTGGCCATGGTGGCCGCGGCTATGCCGGATCAACCCGGTGGGCAGGGTTTGCGACGCGATCTATGGCTGATGTCCTCAAGCAAAGCGAAGAAGAGACAATTATCATTGCCCAAATCGAAGAACCAGAAGGCGTCGCAGAAGTCGATGATATCGCCGCGACCGAGGGCATCGACGGGATTTTTGTAGGGCCTGCGGATCTTGCGGTGTGCTACGGCGTGACTGATCAGTCCGACCCACAGGTTCTTGATGCAATGCGACGCTCGGGCGATGCAGCCAAAGCACATGGCAAGACGCTGATGACCTTTGCAGCCAGCGCAGAAGCCGGACTCAAGCTGCGCGACTATGGGGTGACCATGATCTTCGTCGCTTCAGAACACGCCTTCATGCTTCGCGCTGCAAACGCGGAAGCGGAGAACTTCCATGGCACCGCGAGGACGTGAAACGCACAGGGCTTTTTAGTGGAAAGGGCCTTGGGGTCGAAATATCCGCGGGCTGGTAAATGCTGCGACGACAGTACTTTCTTTGCTAGAAATGCGATGCGCGATTGCGGATTATTCGCATTGTATAGTCTTAGATTTCCAGCGTGGCACTCTACCTAAGGGGGCCAAAATCTCATACCGCAAAACCAGTATTGCTAGGCTTATTGATTCAGAGTGGATCCTGTTAAACAGCATAAGGCCGGTGCGCCTTAGCGGCGACCGGCCTTCTCCAATCAGAAATGTGCCGAATTGGAATTTGCGGGCTTGGCGACCGGAGGTGCAAAGCGGGTCAGGTCGATCCCTTCGACAGCGGCCTTGTATTCCTCGATTTTCGGAGTTCGCCCGAGGATGGCAGACAGTACAACTACCGGTGTGGAAGCCAGAAGGGATTCACCTTTCTTATCTTCCGAGTCCTCGACAACACGCCCTTGGAACAAGCGGGTAGATGTCGCCAGAACAATATCACCTTTCTCAGCCTTTTCCTGATTGCCCATGCAAAGGTTGCAGCCCGGACGCTCAAGATACAGCGTGTTTTCGTATTCGGTTCGCGCTGATGTCTTGGGGAAAAGATCGTCGAATTCGAAACCGGAATATTCCTGAAGAATGCTCCACTCACCTTCTTCCTTTAACTCATCAACGATATTGTAGGTTGGCGCCGCGACGACCAGAGGGGCTTTGAATTCAATCTTGCCCTCCTTCTTCTCAAGGTTCTTAAGCATCTGCGACACGATGATCAGATCACCCTTGTGGACCATGCAAGATCCGACAAATCCCAGATCCACTTTCTTTTCCCCTTTGTAGTAGGAAACAGGCCGGATCGTATCATGCGTATAACGCTTGGAGACATCCGCGTTGTTCACATCAGGGTCGGCGATCATGGGCTCGTTGATCTCGTCCAGATCAACGACCAGCTCGGCAAAATACTCGGCATTTTCATCCGGCCTCAGTGCTGGAACTGCGCCGGATCTGATCTCGGCTATACGTGCGTCGGCTTTGTCGATCAGGCCTTTCAGGGTCCGTGCCTCATTCTCCATTCCCTTGTCGATCATGATCTGAATCCGACCTTTGGCGATTTCCAGTGACTCGATCAGGGTCTCGTCTTCGGAAATACAGATCGAAGCCTTCGCCTTCATCTCGGCCGTCCAGTCGGTGAAGGTGAAAGCCTGATCCGCCAGAAGGGTACCGATATGAACTTCGATAATACGCCCCTGGAACACGTTATCGCCGAACGCCTTCAGCATCTGCGCCTGTGTCGCGTGGACCACGTCGCGGAAATCCATGTGGTCGGCCATTTTGCCTTTGAACGTCACCTTCACGGATTCCGGAATGGGCATGGTTGCTTCGCCCGTGGCCAGTGCCAAGGCAACGGTGCCCGAATCCGCCCCGAAAGCTACACCTTTGGACATGCGTGTATGCGAGTCGCCCCCAATGATGATGGCGCGATCATCCACGGTGATATCGTTCAGAACCTTGTGGATCACGTCGGTCATCGAGTGATATTCACCCTTGGGATCGCGCCCTGTGATCAGGCCGAAATTGTTCATAAACGCCATCAGTTTCGGGATGTTGGCTTGCGCCTTCTTGTCCCAGACCGAGGCGGTGTGGCAACCGGACTGATACGCCCCATCGACGGTTGGAGAAATCACGGTCGCCGCCATCGCCTCGAGCTCTTGCGAGGTCATCAGGCCAGTGGTGTCCTGCGATCCTACGATGTTGACCTTGACCCGTACGTCCGACCCGGCGTGCAAGACCGTGCCTTCCGCTACTCCCAAAGCGTTGCGGTTAAAGATCTTTTCAACCGCGGTCAGGCCCTGCCCATCTCGGCTGATCTCTTTCGACGGCGCAAATGCAGACTTCAGCTCGACTCCCAGTGTCTGTGCTGCAAATGTTTGCAACTTCTTGCCGAACACGATGGCGTAGGATCCGCCGGCCTTCATGAACTCCTGCTTTTGCGGAGTGAAGGACGAGGCAATATCAACAAGCTCATTGGCGCCATCGGCGTCATAAAGCTTTTTGTCTTTCGTATTGATCGTGAGCACTGTCCCGGTTTCGACCGAGTACTTTTGCTCCAGGATAGGGCTGTCGTCATTGTTGAGGATCGGATTCCCCTCGGAATCGACTTTTTTGACCCAGTTTTTCAGATCGATACCAATCCCGCCCGTCACACCAACGGTGGTCAGAAAGATCGGAGAGATACCGTTCGTGCCGGCCACGATCGGGGCAATGTTTACGAATGGCACATATGGGCTGGCCTGCTTGCCTGTCCAAAGCGCAACGTTGTTGACACCCGACATCCGGGACGAGCCAACGCCCATTGTCCCTTTCTCAGCAATCAGCATCACGCGTTTATCTGGGTGCTGGCGCTGTAATTCTTGAATCTCATCTTGCGCTTGCTGCGAGATTAAGCACTTGCCATGCAGCTCCCGATCCGAGCGCGAGTGTGCCTGGTTGCCCGGCGAAAGCAAGTCAGTCGAAATATCGCCCTCGGCAGCGATATACGTGACAACTTTGATCTCTTCCTCGATATCGGGCAGCTTGGTAAAGAACTCGGCCCGCGCATAGCTTTCAAGAATGTCGCGTGCGACCGGATTTCCGGCAGAAAACGCCTCCTTCAAACGATCCGTATCAGCCTCATACAGGAAGACCTGTGTTTTCAGCACTTCGGCAGCCTGCCTTGCGATCTCGGGATCACCACCCAATGCCAGATCAAGAAGAACCTCAACCGAAGGACCGCCTTTCATGTGCGACAGCAGTTCAAAGGCAAAGGGTACTGAAATTTCGTCAACCAGCGCTTCGCCAAGAATGATCTCTTTCAAAAAACGTGCCTTCTCGCCAGCGGCGCTGGTCGTGCCGGGCAGCGTATTATAGATGAAATAGTTTAGAGAATCCGCACGATGCGCATGATCGACGTCCTTGATCTGCCTAACAAGCTCTTTGACAAGCGCGCCGTCATCAATCGGTTTCGGATGCAGACCCTGCGCTTTGCGGGCTTCAATTTCGTCGAGGTAGTTGGTGTAAAGGCTCATGGCTCTTTCCGGTATATGTGGCGCGATTAGCAGGGGCTCAAAGACGTTATGAACGCCCGAGGATCCTAATTGTATGCGGCGGTATACTAAATGATCGGAACTTGCAAGCCTTGCACCTGTGGCGCGATGTCCCGTCTAAAAGCAACACTTCACAAAGGATTTTGTGCCAGCCAATGATTTTCGATAAGTCCGCTATGTCCTTATCTGAACCCTGTTCCCGGACGATATGCATATAGACCGCCGAGATAATGAATAGCCATAAGGCGTAAACCGCCCCTGCTTCGAATTGCGTCAGGCAGTTGCTCGGGTCAGATAATCCTGAACCATGTCGCCAAAACTCTGTTCAACCGCAAACTCAAAACCAGCCTCGCAGCGCATCACAAGTGCTTTTAGGCCAAACAACTCGGAATAGGTTACTGCGTCTTCATCAAAAGCAGTGACATGCAGATCAAGCGGGCAGGCAATAGCCATCACTTCAGCGGCTTGGGGTCCGGCGACACTAAAGAAGGTAAGGGTGTCCGATATCCGCACTATACTGATGTCCGCAGGGCAATCCGTTGGTTTGAGCTGTGCTTCCAGTGCCTCTTCCAGTTCCAGCGAAGCACGTACAATCCAGTGATTGCGTCCAATGTGATATACCTCAAACGCTTCCTGCATCGCCCTTGTGTTGGGGCGGTTTGGCAGAGAAAATTCGGCCCAATTTTGAACAACCTCGGGATCCCCTTTGAGGTCAAACAGCGCATTCAGGGTTTGGCGTTCGATCTTGACGTCGTAGCTCATCTCAGGACCTCAGGCGCTGACCCTCGGGGTCATGGAATACAGGCTTTGTGATGGTCACCGGGATCACCTCGTCTTTCAGCCGAACATGCGCGGTTTGCCCGTGTCGCTCCTGCCCGTTCTTCAGCAACGCCAGGCCAACCCAGCGATTGTTGACAACGCTCCAGACGCAGGCGGTAACCAATCCTTCGGTCGCTTCTTTGCGACCTTCAGGGGTCAGTGGCGCGCCTTCGGGCACTTGCTTGTCAGGGTCTTCGGGCAAGATGCCGACCAATTCCCGGCGTTCCCCTACCGCTTCACGGCGCAAGTGGACCGAGCGCTTGCCTAGGTAGTCGGGCTTTTTCTTCGACATTGCCCAGCCCATGCCCAGGTCATAGGCGTCCACGGTGCCGTCGACCTCATGCCCTAGCGACAGAAACCCCTTTTCCACGCGTAAGACATGACTGGATTCCGATCCGACAGGCAGAATGCCAAAAGGCGCGCCTGCCTCCATCACCTTGTTCCACAAGGCGGCCATGTGGCGTGGGGCAACGTTGACCTCATAGGATAGCTCACCGGTGAAACTGACGCGCACAACCCGCGCAGGGAACCCCGCAACCGTACCGTCCCGGAACGACATGAAGGGGAATGCCTCGGGCGACAGATCGATATCCGTACACAGCGCGAGCATGACATCGCGCGCGCGGGGTCCACAAATGGTGGCGTTGTTCCACTGGCTTGTCACAGTTGTGATCATGACCTGCCAGTCAGGAAACTCGGTCTGAAGCAGCTTTTCCATGTGCTGGTTGATGGCGTCCGCGTGACCTGTTGAGGTCGAGATCATCCAGCGGTGCTGATCCAGCCGAAAGGCCACCCCGTCATCTATGATCAGACCGTCATCCGACAACATAAGACCATAGCGACCATCGCCGGGCTTCAGGCTGGACATGATGTTCGAATACAGAAAATCCAGAAAGCGCGGAACATCGCGCCCTTTAAGCTCGAACGTGCCGAGCGGCGAACCGTCGTATACGCCAACGCCTTCACGCACCGCGCGGCATTCCCGGTTCACCGCCTCTTGCAGGCCCTCACCGGGTTTGGGAAAAAACCCCGGACGGCGCCATCGGGCACCAGCCTCATACATCACTGCGCCATAATCCTTGTTCCATTGGGTCACCGGCGTGTGCCGGTAGGGGAACAACACCGAGTCCTCACGCAGCCCCCCAATCGCACCGAATGAGACCGGCGTGTAGGGAGAGCGGAATGTCGTCGTGCCAACATCTTGCAATGGAACGCCCTTTTGCAGAGCAACGGTGCCAATAATGTTGATATTGCCCGTCTTGCCCTGATCTATGCCCATCCCGCCAGTGGTGTAGCGTTTGACATGTTCCACGTTGTCATATCCTTCACGCAGCGCCAGATGCACATCGCTGACCGCAACATCGTTCTGAATATCCAGGAATGCCTTTCCGCGTTGCCCTGGCACATCTACGCGCCATAGCGGTTCAATCGAATAAGGCAGCTCTGAACCGTCATCGATGATCCGATCCAGTGTGAGATCCCCCGCCGCCGCGCCGACGGCCCGACAGGATTGAATCGGTTGATCGGGCAAAAACGCAGCGAGTTCTTCATCAAACCGAAGTGTGCTACGGGACTGAGACCACAGGTGCACCGTCGGATTCCAACCGCCGGAATGAGCCAACAAGTCGCAGTCGATCCAGGTGCCTGCGCCTCCGGACTTGGGAACGGCCTTGACAGCACGGATGCTTTTGTACCCTCGGATATCGGCGGCTACTGTTCCGGCATGGACGGTTATCCCCGACACCAGATCAAGAGCTTCCCTTGGAACCGTGTCGCGGCTATCGAGGATCGCGTTAACCGTTACCTCAGCTGCGACCAGATCGGCGGCCACTGCGTAAGCGCTGTTGTTGTTGGTGAACAGAACCACACTCTGACCGGGTGTCACGCCCCAACGATTAACATAGGCCTGCACGGATGAGGCCAACATGACGCCCGGCCTGTCATTATTGGCAAACACCATCGACCGTTCCGTGGCCCCGGTGGCAATCACCACCTCAGCAACACGGACCCGCCAGTTGCGTTCTAGAATGCTGGCCTGATCCGGCTCGCGTTCATTGACGATCACTAGGTTGTGTTCGCGATAGGCCCATACGGTCGCGTTCTGAAGATGGGTGACGTTTGCCATTTGGCTTAGTTCTTGAACCGCTTCGCCCACCCAATCCATCGCCGGACGCCCGCCAATGGTCAGGGTGCGGTTCACGAGGCTGCCGCCCGCTTCGGTTCCCTCGTCTGCGAGGAAGACACGCTTGCCCGCCCGACCAGCCTCAAGTGCAGCTTGCAGGCCAGCGGGACCTGCACCTGCAATCAAGACATCTGCATGCGCGTAGCGCGCTTCGAAATGCCCCGATGACGGCGGGTGCGCAGGCGCTGCGGCCAGCCCCGCTGCCTTGCGAATAGACGGTTCAAACAGATGCCAGTTAGGCCATTTGAAAGTTTTGTAGTAGAAGCCCGCAGGAATGAAACGGCTCAGCAGTTGATTGATCCCACCCAGATCAAACTCGGGTGAAGGCCAACAATTGACCGAGCGTGCGTTCAGCCCTTCGCGCAATGGAACCGTGGTCGCTGGACGGTTGCCCGAGGCGTCCTCGCCTTCCAGCTCCACAAGTGTTCCCGGCTCTTCAGGCCCGTGTCCGACAATGCCGCGTGGGCGGTGGTACTTGAAACTACGGGCTGTTACTCGTACCCCGTTCGCCAGCAGGGCCGAGGCCAGAGTGTCCCCTTCGAACCCTTCGTGAGTTTTCCCATTGAACTGGAACGTCAGAGGGCGGCTTCGATCAACACGACCACCCACTGCGCGGCGATTAATCTGCGCCATCGGGCACCTCCACAATGTCATGTGTCACGGTATCCCGCCAGATTGTCAGCCACTCGCCGCAGCCCCGTGCGTGCCACCACCGCTCTTGCACAGGCCCCATCGGGTTGGGCGTTATGGTCAGGTATTCGACCCAATCAGCATCGCTGACGGCGTTGGCATCGGGTCGAGCAGCACCGACCGGGCCGCCATAGACGAACTCGCTTTCATTGCGCTTGCCACAGAATGGGCAGGGGATGAGCATCATGATCCTGTCCCTTCCTATCTCGTCGTCGTGGTCCCGGCTTCCATCACAAATTCCAGATGGCGGAAGCGGTCCAAAGTGAACGAGGCCATCAGCGGATGCGGCTCGCCTTTGGCGACCAGATGCGCAAGCGTCAGTCCGCCCGCAGGAATGGCTTTGTATCCGCCCCACCAGCCAGCGGTCACGAACAGCCCCGGTACGTCAGTCTGATCCATGATGGGCGAGGCATCATGGGCAATATCAAGATGCCCACCCCATTGGCGCATTAGTTTGAGTTTCTTGAAGCTCGGGAAAAGCGACAGCATCGCGGTCACAGTGTCTTCGAACACATGTTGCTTGGTGTCGCGACGAAAGCTTTGCCCCATATCAGGAGCGCCGCCGATCACCATCTCGCCCTTGTCAGACTGGCTGAAATAGAACCCACTGTCCGGGCAATTTACGATGACATCCACCAAAGGCTTCACTGGTTCGGACACAAAGGCCGTCAGGTTCATCGTGCGCAATGGCAGCTTGAGCCCCGCTGTCTCGGTCAATGTCCTGGTATGGCCCGATACGGCCACCACAACCTTTTTCGCCCGCACGGTGCCGCGATTGGTCTCGACACCTTCGATGCGCCCATCAGCGCCACGGATCAATGCTTGCACGGCGGTCTGCTGGTGCATCTCGACCCCCATCGCATCCGCCGCGCGGGCGTAGCCCCAGGCCACCGCATCATGCCGGTTTACACCCGCATCTGTGTGGACCATTCCGCAGATGATCGGCAGGCGCGCATCTGGCCCACCGCCTGTCAGCGCAGGTATGCGTTTGCGCAATTCTTCTGCGGTGATTTGTTCATATGTCGAGCCATAGATGTCCATGACCAATTGCCGTCGCCGCAACTCTCGCAGTTTGGGCCAGGTCTGCACCACATCCACCATGGTGCGCTTGGAATGCATCATGTTGAAGTTCAACTCATGCGTCAGCCCTTCGTACATCTCGACGGATTTGACGTAGAACGGGATCGACTCGTCACGCATGTAATTTGACCGAATCGTAACCGTATTGCGCGCTATGTTTCCGCCACCCAACCAGCCCCGTTCCAGCACGGCGACGTCGGTTATGCCAAACTCTTTGGCCAGATAATAAGCCGTGGCCAGCCCGTGACCCCCTGCCCCGATCACCACGACTTCGTATTGATCTTTGAGCGGAGGGCTTCGCCAAGCCCGAGCCCAGTTTTTGTGGCCCGAAAGTGCGTTTCGCGCGAGTGAGAATGCCGAATATTTTTGCATAGCAATCATAATATTTACTAAAAATAATCTATCATCAATAAATATATTTACCGTTAAGCAAAAATTCTTGGGCAATCAAAGGTCGTGGGCTACCATGGCGCATGACCTTCAAAATTGAACAGTTTCATCGGAATCTTGCTGGCAAATGGTCGGCCCGATCCCGCTGGCCCTGCTTTATCATAAACTGCCGCAGTTCACCCTCTCTCTGACTCCATGCAGACCGTGGCGCTTTGCGCCTGAATTCAAACCCGCCGGGAAATGAGGCGGTTGCTATGGATGGAAGAACTATGATGAACACACCGGATACAGATACTGTTCAGCAAACGTATGCGCGCGACGGCGTCGTTTTATTGAGAAACATCCTCAGGGACGATTGGTTAAATAAGTTGCGTGATGCCGTGGACGAAGAGGTCAAAAAGGGTGACCGGTATTTTGCCTATAAAAATATGCGTGAAAAACCGGGTATCTTTCAGGACTATTGTCTGAACTCAGATATTGGAAAGCGCGTGGCCGAGGTGGCGGGCAGCCCCTGGACTTCGTTGATCTATGACCAAATTTTCGTGAAAGAACCTGGCACACGCACCCAGACCGGCTGGCATACAGATCAGCCCTATTGGCCTGTGGCCGGTCCCATCATGACAATGTGGATCGCACTTGATCCTGTCGACCCAGACAATGGAGCGCTGGAATTTGTCCGTGGCTCGCACGCTTGGGGCGCAAAATACCGGCCTTTCAAAACTGACCAACTTGGCAAGTTTCTTCACTATCTGGAAGAGGATAACCCGGACTATATCGACATGCCCGATTTCGAGGCGGATCGCACTAAATATGACATATTCCACTATGAACAGATGGAACCTGGCGATGCCCTGGCCTTCGATGGAATGACTGTGCATTCGGCGATGGGCAACCGAACCTCGACCCGTCGCAGGCGTGGATATGCGGTACGTTTTGCCGTTGAAGGTGCCACCTATGAACCGCGCGATAGCGTTACTGAATGGCTGCATGATGACGACCTGAAATCGGGTGCTCCCTTTGCCGGTGGGCGCTTCCCTGTCATCTGTAGCAACACCTAAGATAAGGGGCCGGGAACTGGCCCCTGTTCAAGTTTTAGGCTTGCCGAATTGCACCCTCTGGCACAGCGGCCTCGGCCTCGATCGCTCGGTCGAGCACGCGTCGGTATGTTTTTGCCCCGGCATCCAAACCCAGATCAATATGCGGTGTCTGAGCGTTTTTCATGCCCTTGTGCACTTTTTCCAGCACATCTTTGTCTTCAAGAAACGCCATCCGCGCACCATCATTCATGAATTTCGAAACCTCGGCATTGTCCGGATCAGAGTTGCGATGCTGGAACCAGAAATACCTGGTCTGATCCTCGTTGATTGGCGTCATGAAGTTGTAAGAGATGTTGATGAATGTCTCATCGACAGGATCTTTGTCATATCCACCCGTGCCAACCGGAGTATAGATGGACTTATTCAGCCCGATTGCGGGCATGCACATTTCGTAATGCTGCAAGCGGTCGCAATCGCCGTCGAACGAGACCAGTTTGGCATAGTAAGGCGATGGAGGTTTGTTTTCGATCCAGCGCGAGACAATCACGCCGCGATCTGTCTTTTTGACGTCCAGAGGCTCTTCATCCGTTCCCGCGCCGGCGAATGACGAGACATGTACCCAGGCCACGTGGCTGGGATCAAGCAGGTTGTCGCAAACCCAAAGATAATGGCAATCGATATCCATCACCCCGCCATCGGTTAGGCCCCAGCTCGTGTCATCAAAGTTTTCGATTGGGAAAATCAGATCCGGATCAGCCAGTTCAGGATCGCCCATCCAGATCCAGAGCAGGCGATAGCGGTCGACAACTGGATAAGACTTCACCACCGCGCGCCGAGGCGTCATCCCCCGCTGCGTTGGGCTGTCCGTACATTTGCCCGAACAATCGAATGTCAGCCCGTGGTAGCCGCATTCGACCAGATCCCCTTTCAGATTGCCATCGGATAGCGGGAGCTTGCGATGCGGGCAGGCATTCTCAAGCGCAACGGGCGTCCCATCCTGCTGACGATAGAGCACAATGTTCTCACCCAGATATGTCTCAGCCTTCAGTTCACGCCCGATATCCTTGCTCCAGGCGGCAACATACCAGCAATTTCTGAGGTACATGGTTTGCTCTCCAATTTGATCAGTTGGCTTAGCGCCATTATGGCAGCGTCAGTGCAATACACCATTCTGGATTTGTAATGATACATATAAGGCAAGCTAATTCGGCAGCATTACCGACGGGGGCAGATCGGGCTGCGAAGCAACTTCGGCCTTGATCCAGTTCAGGAACTCGCTGACTTTTTGGCTGTCTTTGCTATCAGGGCGCCGGACGAGCCAATAGGAAAGTGGCGATTGGGTCAGTTGCTGAAACGGTCGCACCAGACGGCCATCGCACAACGCATCAATAACCAGCGGTTCGCGCCCAAGCGCCACCCCCAGCCCCTCAATCGCTGCCTGTATGACCATGTTTGATTGGCCCAATCGGCGCGTGCGCACTCCAGACGGCAATGTCAGATTGGATTGCCGCGCCCAGAACTCCCATGTTGGGCTGGACGTACCATGGTGCAGATTTTCATCTACCAGCAGTGTGTGCTGTGACAAATCTTCAATGCGCTTCAGTTCAGGCAACAGCGCGGGCGCGCAAACGGGAAACAGCCTTTCCCGCATAAGCAAATCCACTTCAAACCCGGGATATTCACCAAGACCATATCGAATGCCGATATCGGAATCTGCGCCGGAAAACGGATAGTATCCCGTATCCGTCGCGATCGAAATAGACAGGTCCGGGTGGGCCAAATCAAAGTGCAGAAGCCTTGGAAACAGCCAGTTGAATGCAAACCCCGGCAAGCATGAAATCACGATGGTCCGGTCCGCACGCGTTCGATCGCGAAGTTGCGCACACACATCTGAAATGCGCCCCAACCCATCCGAGATTGCCTGCGCCAATTGCTCACCTTCGCGGGTAGGTCGCGATTGCCGCGCACCGCGCACCAGCAAATCCCGCCCAAGCCATTCTTCGAGCGATCTGACGTGCTGGCTGACGGCACTTTGGCTGACCCCCAGTTCCTCGGCGGCAGGTGAAAAGCCGGAATGGCGTACAACTGCCTCAAAGGCTCGCAGCGCGGAGTATGGCAGATTCAAGATCATATTAGTCATCCTAATGTCAGCCATTATCACTTTCAAATGGATTGCCGGCGGCCTTAGGCCGTAAGTTGATAATGTCAAGTAATCAGGAGATGTCGATGTCCGACATGACGCCAGAGCGGGGCGCTTACAATCTGCTGGTCAATTGCGCCCGCGCGGCGGCGGGTGACAGGCTGCTGATTGCCTATGAACCTGCAGAGTTTGGATATTTCGACGCCGACAGCGCAAATGTTGTCAGTCAGGCGGCCCGTCAACTTGGGCTGGGGGTCGACACGGTTGATGTAGGCTTCAATCCGGACAATCCGCAATTATCGCCCGATCTGCTTGCCCGGTTCGAAGCGGCAGACATCATTCTATTTCTGGCCCGGCTTGGGGATCAGTTGCGGTTCTCGGACATGCCGCAGGGTAAGAAAGTCATCGTTAGCTTCGCTTTAACCAAAGAAATGCTGGGGTCTGGTTTTTCCAACGGCCACCACGATGCGTTCATGGAGCTTAAGGCCGATATCAACGCGGTCTTGGACGCGGCCAGCGAGGTGCGGATCACTTGCCCTTTGGGCACTGATGTAAGCGGTCGGCCAGTGATGAACCTGCAACCATCGGGCGACACCTCGATCCTGCGCTTTCCGATGTCAGTCTTTACTCCGGTTCCTGCCCACAGTTTCTCGGGCCGTGTGGCGATCAGTTTTCTGACGGGAACGGGGTCGAAGTATTACGATGACTACACCATCGAATTCGACCGCCCTGTCTTTGCGATGATGGAGAATGGACGGCTGCAGCGTTTTGACGGCGATCCCGCCAACGCCGCACGGGCCGAGGCGCATTATGACCGGGTAGCCAACCAGTTGGGAATTGATCGCAATTTCGTGCACTCTTGGCATGCAGGTATCCATCCGGGCTGCGGCTACCCCTGGGATATGCGCGAAAACTATGAACGCTGGGGCGGCTCAGCTTTCGGAAATCCACGCATCCTGCATTTCCACACCTGCGGGGCGTACGCCCCCGGTGAAATCAGCTGGAACGTTATTGATCCTTCCATCGAAATCGATGGCGTAACTTATTGGGACCACGGTACATTCCATGCCGAACGGCTACCTAGCGGTCAATCAATCCTGGATCGGCACCCTTGCGCGGCCGCCCTGTTCGCCCATCCCGATCCGGATATCGGTCTACGTGCAGTTGGCTGATCAATAGCGGCTTGATCGAATCACGAGCTGTGGAAATACTCTTAGATAATAGGGTCTGTTCGAGTTGGCCCTATGGTGCGGAGCACTCCCGTCTCCGGTGCCGGAATATGCGCAGAGGGCAAGACCCCCGCTCCGGCAAAATCATGGAAATCACATGTCAAAAGCTATTGTTACGCCGCTGACTCAGGCTCTGGCCGAAGGAAAACTGACGCGCGAAGAACTCAAGGGATTCATGCAACGCTCGAACGCGCCCGGGTTACGTCATCTTGCGATGTGGATTTTAGTGCTGGCCTGCACGACAACATTGATCACCCTAGCCTGGAACAGTTGGCTGATTTGGCCCGCGATGTTTCTGCAAGGGGTCGTCTTGGTGCATCATTTCTCACTTCAGCATGAGTGTGTGCACTATACCGTGTTTCGCACCCGGTGGTTGAATGATCTGGTTGGTCAGATTTGCGGGCTGATCATCATTCTGCCCCATCGGTTCTTCCGATACGAACATTGTGATCATCACACATATACGCAACTGAACGGAGAGGATCCCGAACTGATCCCGCTGCCCAAATCCCTTGGCGAGTACTTTTTGTACCTGTCAGCCCTGCCTTATTGGCGCGGTAAGTTTACCGAGCTGTTCCGACATGCCTTTGGGAAGCTCAGCAAGGCCGAGTTGAGTTTCATTCCCAAAGAGGAGCATCAATCGGTATATTGGGACGCGCGCCGCATGCTGGCCATTTACGCTTTGACCTTTCTGGCTATGGCCTTCACCGGATGGTGGGGATTGATCTGGTATTGGATCATACCCCTGTTTCTGGGTGAGCCGGTGATGCGATTCATACGAATGACCGAGCATGTCGGACGTCCCACCGTGGCGCAGATGTCAGAAAACACGCGCACCAATCTGGTGTCAAAGCCGATGTCATTTTTATGCTGGAATATGAACTATCATGCCGAACATCACTATGTCGCCTCAGTTCCCTTCCACGCTCTGCCCCGTCTGCATGAGAAGTTAAAGGATCATATCTTCGTCGAGAAAGGTGGATATCTGGCTGCGCATCGCGACATTCTGCGGCAGATCATGCAACCCAAAGCCGAGGCCTGAGAGATGGCGGCAGACAAATCTTGGCGCGATGTGATCGAGGCATCGAAACTGGAAGAAAACTGGGTCACGCGGGTTCAGATCGGACCCAGATTGATTGCGGTATATGACACGCCCAGCGGTGTCTATGCCTCGCTGGCATTGTGCAACCATGGCGGGGCTGATCTGTGTGACGGTTATTTTGATGGGCATGTTATCGAATGCCCATTGCACCAGGGCGCATTCGATGTGCGTGATGGCAAGCCCGTTTCAGCGCCCGCGACCCGAGCAATGCGGGTTTTTGAGACACGGGTTCAGGGTGGAATGGTTCAGGTCCGAATGTGACCTGAACCTAGCGCTTGTCAGATCGTTTCTCTAGCCGCGCAAAGATGCGGCTGAGGCCGAAGCAGACGACAAAATAGAATGCAGCCGTTGTGATCCATGCCTCAAAGATCATCCGGGACGAAGCGACCAACTCGACGGTCTTGTAGGTCAGTTCCTGAACCGAGATCAGCGACAGGATCGAGCTGTCCTTGATTAATGAGATGAACTGATTGGCCAGCGGCGGCACGACCTTTTTCATCGCCTGCGGCAGCACGACATAGCGAAGCTCTTGCAAACGGCTCATCCCGATCGAGCGTGCAGCTTCACGCTGACCTTTGGGGATCGATTGAATACCGGCACGGACAATTTCGCCGACAAATGCGCTTTCAAACAGCGCCAGAACGATGACACCTGAGACAAGCGACGGAAAGCGCCGCATCTCACCAAAGAAAAATGTCCAGATGTGGTTGTCTTCCTGCCGCGCAATTCCACGTGACCAGCGTTCAAGGTTTAGTGCGTCGATCAGTTGCTGCGACAGGAAGAAAAAGAAAATAAAGACAACAACAACCGGTGGCACATTACGCAGAAATTCAAGATAAGTGCGTGCCAGCATGCGTATGGTCAGGTTGGCAGAACAGCGCGCGATCCCCAGAATTGTACCCAGAATGAGCGCCAAAATGCCGGAATAGATGCTGATACGAACCGTCGCCACCAAGCCTTGCAGCAATAGATTGGCAAAATACTCTTCTCGCCCAGTATGCCAGCCGACGATGTAGCTGGGGATCAATTCCCACCGCCACTTATAGTTCAGCGTACCTTCGATCGACAGCCAGATATATCCGAAGAAGGCGATCAATACCGCCACGATCAGATAATCTGGCCATCTGAGTTTTCTAAGAAATTCAGGCACCTGGGCGCTCCGCTTCAGGCCCGAGGGCGGCTGATCCGCCCCCGGCTAATTGGTTACTGGGCAACCTGGTCTGCCCACTCTTCAGTTGCGAACCAATAGTTGTGACGCTCTTCCAACCAACCCGACCGCCAGTTCTGAGCGATCCAATTGTTGAAAAAATTCATGGCGTCCGGATCGCCCTTGCGTACTCCGAACGCTTCGCCACGCGGATCATAGAGGTTATCGAACGGAACGGTCAGAGTTTCTGGATGACGACCGGCCTCGCGGTTCGGTGTGGGTTGGGCCGCCATTGAGGCATGCGCGTTTCCGTTCAGCACTTCTTGCGTTGATGCACCGTCTTCATCAAACAACAGCAGCGTCGCGTTGGGGAAGTTTTCCGCGATCACCGTAGCTGGTGTCGCACCGCGACGAGCGGCAAAGGTGACCTCAGGTTTATTGAAATCTTCCAAAGACATACCATCGGTCAACTGTTTGTTAGCCATAATAGCCAGGCCCGAATACGCGTAAGGATCGGTGAAGTTGATCGTCAAGTTTCGCTGCGCAGTCACCGACATGCCCGAGATGATCACGTCGAAATTGCCAGATACGAGCGCCGGGATGATGCCATCCCAGGCGGTCGGTACAAACTCGACCTCTACACCCATGTCCTCGGCCAGCTTGCGACCGACATCCAGTTCGAACCCGATCAGATCACCATTCTTGTCGCGCATCGACCACGGCACGAACAGCGAAAGACCAATCCGGATCACTCCATCCTGTTTGATCGTTTCAATCACACTTTCGCGGGACAGTTCCTGAGTCGCGCTTTGCGCCCAGCCTGAGGTCGCCATGCCTGTTGCCACGACCGCGCCCAGGGCCGCCCCGAGCATTCTGCGAGATAGCTTCATCTTGGTTCTCCTTGTTGTCCGGTTAAGTTCTTGTGGTTATTGGTCGACGGCATATTTCTTCTCCAGATAGCTAACGCCAATCGACAGGATCAGGGTCACCACCAGATAGACCAGCGCGATAGTGAACCAGATTTCAAAACTCATATATGTGTCGGATATGATGTTGCGCCCGAAGGTGGTGAGTTCAGCCACGGCAATGACGCTGACAATAGCCGAGGATTTGATCAGGTGGACGACCTCGCCCGTCATGGGCGGTAGCATAAAGCGAACAGATTGCGGCAGAATTATATATCTGTAGGTCTGATAGGGGGTCATACCGATAGACTTGGCCGCCTCCCACTGACCAGATGGGATGGCGTTGATCCCCGCCCGTAGGATTTCTGAAATCAAGGCTGAATGAAACACCGCCAAAGTCAGGATGCTGGCGGTATATCGATCAAATCCAAAGATAGGACCCAGGACATAATAGAACAGGTAAAGCAGAACCAGCAGCGGGATATTGCGGATCAGTTCAAGGTAGGCAACCGCGACAGCAGTGCCAACTACCAAGCCGGACAAGCGCAGTAACGCCACTAGCAACCCGATAGCTGTGGCCAGCAGAAACGAGGTAACTGACAGCTTGATCGTGGCAACCAGTCCGATGGGGATTTCGCCCCACTCGAACCCAATCTCGGTGTTGCGGTACAGGAATTGGGGCACGCGATACCACTGCCAATTATAGCCCATACCCTGCGCGCCAACATATGACCCGTAGGCGATCAACCCGACAATAACCGCATAGATCACGACGGACACTAACACCGAGCCAAAGAACCGCTTGTATAGTGGCGGCTTCGGCAGCGCTTGCCCGCGTCCCTGTGATATGCCCAGATCGGTCACGTTAGTGTTCCAATATCTGGTTCAGGAATAGACGGCAGCGCTCGCTTGACGGGTTGGTGAAGAACTGATCGGGCGGCGAGATTTCAACGATCTGCCCCGCCTCCATAAAGACCATCGTGTCGGCGACCTTGCGCGCAAACCCCATCTCATGCGTGACAACCACCATGGTCATGCCCGTATCGGCCAGTTCAACCATCACATCCAGCACCTCATTGATCATTTCGGGATCAAGCGCGGATGTCGGTTCATCAAACAGCATGATCCGTGTTTCCATGCATAAGGACCGCGCGATCGCGACGCGCTGTTGCTGCCCCCCCGACAATTGCGCCGGGTACTTGTCGGCCTGCTCGGGGATGTGAACGCGATCAAGATAATTGCGCGCGGTTTCCTCGGCCTGCGCCTTGGATAGCTTGCGCACCTTCATCGGTCCGATCATCAGGTTTTCAAGCACAGTCAGGTGCGGAAACAGGTTGAACTGCTGGAAGACCATGCCGACTTCCTGTCGTAGTTCACGGATTTCCTTGGCACCCTCATAGACTTCGATCCCATCGATCACGAGACGCCCGGAATTATGCCACTCTAACCCGTTGAAACAGCGGATCAGCGTGGATTTTCCCGATCCGGACGGGCCGCAGATTACCACCTTCTCGCCCTGATGAACGGTCAGATCGATGTTCTTGAGCGCATGGAAAGTCCCATAGAACTTATCCAGATTGGTCACTTCGATCATGGGGGAGAGCTGTGTCATGCCGAACCTGTCAAGATGCGGATCAGCTGGCGTCGCTGATCTATGACGCTGTGGTGGTGCGATCGCAACATGAGGTCATGCACGCATGGGCACGAGGTCATTCGAGGGGATTCAGGCAGTGTGGAGAGATCTGGCAAAGCTTCAGAATCCTCAAATTCGTTGCGCGCTGTTCAATATGGTTGCTTAATGTGCAATATTCGTCAATAAAAAACTCAGCCGAACGGCACACGCCGCGAAAATAGAAACAAAAAACACGAGAGGAAACGTGAATGTCCGCCTGGATTCGGATGATATCTGACGAAGATGCCGACGAGCACCTGAGAGCGACTCTGGATCTGGCGCGCACACCACACGGGACCGTGGACAACGTGATGCGTGTGCATTCACTGCGTCCCAACACCATGAAAGGTCACGTCATTCTGTATCGCGCGTGCCTGCATGATGAAGCCAATTCCATACCCATGTGGTTTCAGGAAGTCATCAGCTCTTACGTATCGACGTTGAACACCTGCCCCTATTCTTATGCCAACCACTGGGCAAACGCCCGACATCTGATCGGTGACGACGCACGCGCCGACGCAATCGAGGCCGCGTTAAAGGCCCACCGGCCGCAGGATGCATTTGAAGGTGCGCAGTTGGCCGCGCTGATCTATGCGCAAAAGCTGACCCTGTCGCCGGGTGCAATGGAGGAATCCGAAGTTCGCGCATTGAAAGATGCCGGCTGGGAAGACGGAGAGATTCTCGAGATCAACCAGATCGTCGGATATTTCAATTATGCCAACCGATTGCTGAATGGTCTGGGTGTCACAACGGAAGGGGACGTGGTGGGCTACTACGCCGAGGAATGACGGATTGAATCATGCACGATGACACGCCGGGAAGACAGATTGATCGCGCTATTGGTGCCTCGCTCAGGGAGCTGCGCCAAAGCCGCAAGCAATCCGCCCGTCGGTTGGCAGAACAGTCTGGTATCTCAGCTGCTATGGTCAGCCGTATCGAAAACGGGTTGGTCTCTCCGTCAATCGATACGCTGGCTGCACTTGCCGAAGCGTTAGAGGTACCAATCGTATCGCTGTTTCGCGAAGCGCGGACAGACCACACCGACTATACGCTGGTTCGCCATGGCGAAGGGCTAAAGTCTACGCGACTGGCGGGCGGCCATTCGCACGAATACGTCAACCTTGCGCTGCATTCCCGGAAGGACCTGCGCTTTCAGGCCCGTCGTGTCACGTTGTTGCGCGACGAGGGGCAGCCGCCCACTTATGTCGGCCATGGCGTCGTGTTTGTGCAGGTTCTCGAAGGGCAGGCCATCTATCGCTATGGCGAGGCCCGATTTACTCTTTCAGCAGGAGACAGCATCAGCGTCGATGCAGAGCTGAATCACGGCTTCGAAGAGGTACTGACCCCCGAGTTCGTCTTCCTGACCGTTCAGGCCGAGCGTCCGTAGTGGCCAGTTGATATGGCCATCCCAACTGAAATTGATCTGACGCGCGGGCCAATCTCGACCCATTTCCGAACCCTGGCGATCCCGGGCGCAATCGGGATGTTGTTCAACACTCTCTACAACGTTGTCGACATGTTCTTCGCCGGCCTTCTCTCGACCAGCGCGCAGGCTGGATTGGCACTAGGGTTTCAGGCCTTTTTCATTGCCATTTCGGTCGGGGTCGGGTTGGGTGCCGCGATGAGCGCGCTGGTCGGCAACGCATTAGGCGCTGGAGACACTCGAGCAGCGCGGCGGTTTGCGGCACAGGGAATGATCTATGGCTTCATTGCAGCCTGTGTTCTGGCGGCGGCTGGTCTCTGGTACGGCCCTGCGCTGATAACTCTGGTTTCGGAACCGGGACCTTATCGCGATGCAGGTTTACGTTATTTCCACTGGCTCCTATTGGCCTTGCCCGGATTTCTACTGGCCTTCGGTTGCAATGGCATTCTTCAGGCACATGGTGACGCGGTATCGATGCAACGCGCCCTCATGGTGGCGTTTTTTGCCAATATCGGTCTGAACCCCCTCTTGATCTACGGCATTCCGGGCATGATCCCGGGCATCGGATTTGATGGCCTCGCTGTATCGACAGTGTTCAGCCAGACCGGTGTGATGGTGTTTCTGATCCGTCAGGTCCTCAGACGCCGCAGGATGAGGCGCATGCGCCCCCGAAACTTCATTCCGCGCCTACAGAAGTTCAAGGAGATCTCGGTTCAGGTACTTCCCACAGCGACATCTTTCTTCGTGATGCTGCTGTCAGGTTTCGTCATGCAGTTCGCCCTGAAAATCTTTGGAGAGCACGCAATCGCTGGCTTTGGCATTGCCATTCGGCTTGAGCAGATTTTGCTTTTGCCGGTGCTGGGGGTCACGGGGGCACTGCTGCCCATCGCGTCCCAGAATTTCGGTGCCCGCGACTATGAAAGGGTACGCGAGGCACTGTTTTATTGCTGGAAAGTCGGGTTCATCATGACCGCCATCGCAGCCCCCATATTGTGGATTTTTGGCCGCCTTATGATGGGCTTTTTCACCGACGATCCCGAAGTGATCCGCGTCGGACTTAGCTATCTACGTGTCGATAGTCTGATCCTCCCAATCTACATGATGCTGTTTTCCATCAACTCGCTATTGCAAGCCTTGAAGCGACCGATCTGGACCGTGTGGATCAGCCTATATCGTCAAGGATTTGGCGTCGCCTTTTTTGTCTGGATTTTCGTCGGCCTGCTCGGCTTTAACGAAATTGGTGTCTGGTTCGGCACCGCAGGTGCCGTGGTGACTGGCTGGATGATCGCGTTGCTGATGACGTCCCATGTGGCTCAAAAAGAGCTGGGCGGGCTTTGGCTCAGGACGAGAACCGATCTGGGCTGAAGGCTTTTATATCGATGTCCGGTGATCTGCCAGCAATTACATCTGCGATTATACGCGCCGTCGTCGCGCCTAGTGTCAGGCCAAGCTGTCCGTGACCCGTCGCAAAGGCGACGTTAGCCAGTCGCCTGCTGCGGCCAATGATCGGACGTGTGTCCGGTGTAAACGGGCGGCGACCCATCCGGCGTTCCGCATTATCGGTCTTCAAACCCGGTAATACGCGGCATGCACGCCTGACCAGCACATCGGCTCGGTTCCAATTCGGCTGCGCGTTCAGGTCGGCAAATTCTGCGGAACCGGCCACTGCCAGCGCCTGCTGATACGGTGTAATGCCAAACCCGCCTTTGGCATAAAACACCGTATGGTGGAGCTCGACCCCGCTATCTTTCAACGCAGTCGAATATCCGATCACCCCTTCCATCCTCAATTGAACACCCAACGTCTTGGCCAAGATCCTAGACGGCGTTCCCGCAGCGATGACGAAATCATCTGCGCTGATCGATCGCCCATCGCTCAGCTTCACGCTTTTCACATGTTGTCCGTCCTGCGTAAAACCGATTGCTTTTCCTGCGACGACTGCCCCGCCGCGGCTGCTAAAACTCTGCGTCAGCGTTTCAACCAATACCTTAGGGTCCGTCACAAAACTCCAGTCTCTAAGCAAAGCTGCATGTTTGAAATCAGATGCTATTGCAGGATCGATTTCATGCGCTTCCTGACCTGTAACTTGATCAATCGTGCAACCCAACTCACGCGCCAACTCAAAAGCTGCGCGCATGGTCGCAAGGTCATTGTCGTCGTCAAACAACTTGATTACCGGCCGTTCGACCAAAAGCTCAGGATGGCCTACATCTAAAAGCTGAGCCTTGAAATCCGCTGTTGCAGCAAACGTAAGTCTTGCCAGATCGGAGGCGATTGCACGCATTTTCGAGCGTCGCGCATTGGCGGTAAACCGTGCAAACCACGGCAGCAGCTTCACTGCTGAGGCCGGGCGCAGTGTCAACGGGGCCTCGGCATCCAGCAACCAGCCCGGCACTTTCATCAGCATCCCCGGCTGCGACAACGGCACGATCTCACCCACTGCGATACACCCGCAGGAAGCCCAACTCGCGCCCTCACCAACCGGACCTGGTTCTACGACGGTGACCTCGTGGCCCTGCGACTGCAATTTCAGCGCACAGGATATTCCGACGATGCCGCCGCCAATTACAACCACCCGTGCCATTACTGGGACCCCTACAGAAGTTCGCGAAGTTGCTTCATCAAGTCCGCCGTGACGCGAACACCATCCGCTTCGGCCGCAGCACGGTTCTTCAAGCGGCCATCTCCGGGAACGCGGGCATCCCCGTTGCCTTCAATCTCAGCGCAGATGCGTTGGACATAGTCTTCAAATGCGGCATTCCCGAAACGCGCCGGATCAATCGCGATCAACGTTGAACCGCCCTTGATATTCAACGCACCGTGCGCTTCGCGGTTGGCATTGTCCACGGACAATGTTCCACCGGCCAGTGCCGCGCCAAGAACTTCGATCAGGAATGCGATCGCCGCGCCTTTGTGCTCGCCAAACGGCAACAGACTGCGGGTCTCCAAAATCGCGTTGGGATCGCTGGTTGGCTGACCGTTCGGGTCAAGCCCCGCAGGGCGCGGCAATTCGTGCCCTTCAGCCGCGGCCATCCGGATGTCCATCAGCGCAACCATTGACGAGGCCTGATCCCAAACAACCGGCGCACGACCCGGTCGCGGGCAAGCAAAGGACATCGGATTGGTGCCAAAAACAGGGCGGGTGCCGCCTTGCGGCACCACCATCGAGAGCGAGTTCACAACACCTAGCGCTACCAGCCCAGCGTCCGCCAGCGGACCTGTATCGAAACGTAGTGCCCCCAGATGGTGGCAATTGGCACAAGTAAACGCGGCAATACCATTCGCGCGCGCCATTTCAATAAGCTCGTTTCGAGCTTTGGCGGCCACGATCTGGTAATAGCCATTGTCACCATCTCCGCGCAGAACCCCCGGTGCGATCCGTTCGACACTCGGGTCGGCCTCGGGATTGGCATATCCCGAAGAAAAGCTCTGCGCATAAACAGGTAACATCCTTAACCCATGGCTACGCGGGCCGTCGCGCTCGCTCATCCGCACAAGCCCGGCCAGAACCGTGCTGCCATGTTCATCCATGCCTGCAGCCACAAGGACAGATTTTGCCAATTCCTCTACTTCGTCGAGTGAGAGAGCGATCGTCGAGTTATCGGCCATGTGCCTAATCCTGTCGTTGGTTGAGGAAACGGGCACATAAGTGCCCGCTTGCAGATCTGTTTAGGCGCTGTATTCCACCCGCTTCTTAGCGACGAATTCATCCAACGCCCCGCGCTGATCGTCCGGCATTGGTGGCTGGACGTAGGTGTTCAGCATACGCTGCGCCTCTTCCGTGCCAACGGTTTCTGCGGTTTTCGCACCTTCTGCCTCCCACTGTTCAAAACTGTCATTGTTTTGCAAGTGGTTCATATGCATTGGGTTTTCGCGCGTGTGGTCAGTACCAAGGAAGTGCCCACCCGGTCCGATTTTGTCAATGTCGCCCAGCAACGTGTCCAGATTTTCCTCTTGCAGGCCGCTGAAGAAACGGTGGAAGTTCTCCAACTGCAACGCGTCCTGCACCCATTTTGAGTAGCTGACCCCAAGCGCGCCTTCTAGGAAGCCTGCCGAGTGTACGATGTAGTTTGCACCGCCCAGAAGCACCGGCCACATGGTGTTTGCGGTGTCGAACGCAGCCTGCATATCCGGGGATTTCGAACCGGTCCACATGGTACAGGTCCGCCATGGCACACCATAAAACCGTGCCATCTGACCCACCAGAAGGTTCATCAGCCCGGGTTCCGGAGAGCCCATCATCGGTGCACCTGTCTTCATCGAAACGCCCATGATTGCTACCCCCAGCACCATCGGGGCTCCGCGCCGGATGATCTGGCTGTAGGCCATACCGGCCAGAGATTCTGCAATCAGCAGCGCGACACCACCCTGCGGGCTTGCAGGTGTGCTCGCCCCGGCAAGAACAAAGGGCGACAGCAGGCAGGGCTGGTTGGCGGCGGCATAGACGCGTAGGCTCTGCAACATGGTCTCATCCCAGACCAACGGTGTGTTGCAGTTCAGCAGGGCTGCCATCACCACATTGTTGTCAACAAACTCCTCACCAAACACGATGCGAGTCATCTCTACCGAGTCCAACGCCGCCTGTTCGGATAGAACTGAACCCTTGATCGGTTTGTCGGTCAGCGTCAGTGCGGCATGAACCAGCTCGAGGTGGCGTTGCGGGACGGGTACGTCCTGCGGCTCGACCGGCAAAATACCCGGTACCATCATCGACTGACTCATCTGACTGAGTTTGAAGAAGTTATGCGCATCCTCCAGCATCGAAGGGCGGCGCACACCATCCAGACCATAGACAAATGGCGCGCCATACGCATTGGCAAAGACCGAATGCCGATTGCCCACCCGCAGCGAGCGTTCCGGGTTGCGCGCGGCATAGCCCCATTCCGAGGGAACGGCCGAGATCAGGTCCATAAGCATCTCGCGTCCGATGCGCACCCGCTCACCCTGAACATCCGCACCGTACTTCTTCCAATCCGCTAAGGCCACCGGATCGCGGAACTCAATCCCTGTGGTTTCAAGTATAGTCATGGCCGCGTTGTGGATTTTCTCAACGCCTTCAGGACCAAGCAGATCAATCGGGCCAACTTTGCGGTTCAGCGTCGACAAGTAGACTGGGGGCGGGTTGGTGCGAGCCTTGACCCGCGCGGCACGTCCACCGCCACGGCCCGAGCGTGCTTTGACTTCTGCCATCTCAAATCCTCCGGATCAGGCGCGCGCGCGGGCGCTGGTGGGATCAACGGCGCAGGTATCGATCACTTCGGCCTCGCGCATTTCATTGTGGATGAGCACCTGCATTTTGGTGCCGGGTGCCGTCATCTCGTGTGGAACCAGCGCCATCGCAATGTCGTGGTTGCAGTAATACGAGAACCCGCCCGAAGTGACGCGTCCGATCAGCTTGCCATCGGCATAGACGCCTTCGTCAAACATCACCGAGGTGTCGCAGAATGGCAGCTTCAGTGTGACCAGTGTGTTGTATCCACCCTGCTCCTGCTGCTGTTGCAACGCGGCTTTGCCGATGAAATCACGTTCGGCCACCTGCCCGCCGATCTTCTCGGTCATTGCAACGAAACGGCCCAAATCGGCCTCATATGGGGTCAGGTCCTTGCAGATTTCGCGGTTGATTGCGCGATAGGATTTCTCAAGCCGCATCGACTCCAACGCTTCAAGCCCGAAAGGTTTCACACCCGATTTCAGCAGCAAATCAACGAGGTGGCGATTGTACCCGACCGGGTGGTGCAGTTCCCATCCCAACTCACCGGTGTAGGAGACGCGCAACAAGTGCACACCTTTGGCATAGCCCACCTCGCCCATCTGTGCCGACAGCCATGGGAATGCTTCGTTCGACAAATCATTATCGGTCAATGGTTGCAGGATGTCCCGTGCCTTGGGCCCAGCCAGTGCGATCACGCCCAGCTGTTCTGAGATATCCTCGATCACCACCGAGCCATCACCTGGCAGCACGCGCTGTAACTGATCCCAATTGTAGGCTCGCCAGTTCGGCGTCGATATCAGGTAGAAATCGTCGTCGGCATAGCGCACGATTGTGTACTCCGCATCCATGCCGCCCTTATCGTTCAACATCAGCGACAAGGTCATGCGGCCCACCTTGGGCAGCTTGTTGGCCATCAGGCTATCCAGCCATTTGGCTGCACCCGGTCCACGCACTGTGAACTTGGTCATCGGCGACATTTCGATGAAGCCAGCCTCTTCACGGGTGGTGCGCACCTCTTCCTGAACACGCTCCATATGGTTGGTGCGGCGGAAACTGTGTTCGGGGATCGCCTCTTCGGGCGATTTGGCAAACCAGCGAGGAAATTCGTAGCCGTTAAAGCTGGTCCAAACCGCGCCCTGAGCAGTCAAAAGATCATATGACCCCATGGTCTTCATCGGGCGCGCATCTGGGAAGTCCTCACCCGGAACATGCGCATCC
This sequence comes from Ruegeria sp. A5, assembly GCF_056543005.1. NCBI lineage: Bacteria > Pseudomonadati > Pseudomonadota > Alphaproteobacteria > Rhodobacterales > Roseobacteraceae > Ruegeria > Ruegeria sp. A5. The sequence goes on along the minus strand of NZ_JBQGAV010000003.1, from coordinate 48,505 downwards.
ATATGGGTGCCCCATGTCTCGCGCACCTTATCCATGGTCCAACGTTTTGAGGCGTAGTCCGAGAATCGACGCGGGTCGAGCTCCGACATATCCATGCCCGGATCGCCATCGACGATCCATTTGGCCAAACGGTTACCAACGGTGCCGCCCCAGAGGATGCCACCAGGCATGCCTTCGGCCAACCAAAGGTTCTCATGCCCTGGCGCGGGTCCGGCCAGAGGCAGCTCGTCCGGGGTCATCTGGAACGGGCCACGGGTGTTGGCCTTGATCCCAACCTCACCCAAGGTCGGCACCCGTTCGATGGCGTGTTCCCATTGGGTTTCCACGGCATCAAAATCCTCGGGCAACAGATCGGCTCCGAACTCGGGCGGGACACGATCCTCGGCAAACAGTTTGAGGTCTTTGGTGAATTCATACGGCCCGAACTGGATACCGCCCACATCTTCACGCAGATAAGCGCCGTAGTCCTCATCGCGCAAGATTGGGAATTCGGGCAAGCCTTGCGCCCGGCGCTCTTTCAACAGCGGCACCGTCTCAGTCGTCCAATACTGGTGAACGATCGGGATACATGGCAGGTCCAGCCCCACGCGGCGCGCATTTTCGCGGGCGTAGTTGCCGGTAGCAAAGATCAGATGCTCGCAGGTGATCTCACCCTGATTGGTGGTCACTTTCCAGTGGCCACTGTCCAGCTTCTCATAAGCCTGCGCTTCAGTGTTCTGGTATACCTTGGCGCCGGCATCCCGCGCAAGCTTGGCCAATGCCATGGTAATGTCGGCGGGATTCACATAGCCGTCTTCCGTGTGCAGGATACCACCCCGAATATCCGGGCTTTGGTTCAGCAAGGGATGAACCTCGGCAATCTCCTCTGGCGTCAGCAGCTTACAAGGCACGCCGGCGGCTTCGGCGATCGAGATATAGGACTGGAACTCATCCCAGCGCTTTTCGGTATTAGCCACCCGCAGCTGTCCTACCTTACGCAGTCCGACCGAACTGCCCATCTTCTCTTCCACCTCGGTGTAGATGCGGATGGTTTCCATCGTCATCTTCGACACGTTGTGCGACCGCACAAAGGTCACTAGCAAACCAGCCGCATGCCACGTCGAACCCGAGGTCAGTGTGGTGCGCTCCAGCATAACGGCATCGGAACACCCATGTTCGGTTAACCCGTACAGAATTGACGCACCGACGCACCCACCTCCGACAACCACGACTTTTGCATGTGACTGCATACTGCAACTCCTTCAACTTGTGCACGACCAACCGGGGGTCGCATTGCATGAGGAAAGATCGATATGAACGCCAAGGGTCTTGAGGACCTTTGATACATCCATTGATCATGTCTCAAACGGTTGTGGCGAATTTTCACAGTGAACCGCTGGCGGGCAATTGCAAAAAGATTCACTTTGAATAAGATCAGCTAAGCCTGATCTTCGGATAGTGCTTATATAATATTGGATTTACAAACCATCACAGGTCAAATCACCTTGCTCAACAGGCCCTACGATCTTCCACCTGTAAGTTCGCTTATCAGCTTTGAGGCTGCTGCGCGGCATGTAAGCTTCAAGACCGCCGCAGAAGAGCTGAACGTCACGCCGGCCGCAATCAGCCATCAGGTCAAAGCGCTGGAGAACGAGCTGCAATGCGCGCTGTTTCTGCGCCATCATCGCGGCGTGGAACTTACTGAAAGCGGTGCTTATCTTCTTGTTGCCCTTCAACGTGGTCTGGAAGGCATCAGCGAAGCCCTTGGGCAGTTGCGGCGTCAATACGACAGAAAAGGTGTAACGATCCGCTCAACCACGGCAGTCAGTTCACTTTGGCTCACCCCGCGCCTTGCGCAGTTCTGGAAGCAATACGGACATGTTTCCGTGACGCAGGTCGTGACTGACCTCGGCATCGACACGTCAAAATGCGACCTAAGTATCCATTACGGCGATTCCAGCCGCGAAACGGGCATCTTCAAGACACTATTTCACGACAAGATCATGGCGCTTTGCAGCCCAAGGTTTGCGCAACAGAATCCCATCAAACGTGTTGAAGATATTGCCAGGGTCCCCCTAATTCATCTCGACGCTCCGGATACCGGCTGGACCGACTGGCGTGCCTGGACCCAGAAACTCGGCTATGAAGGCCCCCTGAATTCCGCGCATCGGGTCAACAATTACACGATCGCGCTTCAGGCCGCGCAGGACGATATGGGCGCGGTGCTGGGATGGGAGGGACTGACCTCGGAGCTGACCGCATCCGGAAAACTGGTCAGACTGTTGCCGCAAACCATCTCATCGCAACTGGATTTCTACGTGAAACTACACAACACCTCATCCGACCGCGCCAAGCTTGTGTTCAAGTGGCTCAGCCAAGCGGCTGACGGAAAGGTATAAACTCGGCTCAGACCTGATCAGGACGAAATATCTTGTGAGCGAAGATCGAGGGCCTTACCGTTGATTTCTCGCAGTCCTGAATAAAAGCAAGAATACAAACACCGATCCGATTGAAGTTGTGACGATCCCCACCGGCAATTCCTGCGGAGCCAGCAGAAGCCTGCTGAGAATGTCAGAGCCGGTCAACAAGGCAGCACCAACCATAGCGGCGGTAGGTAGAAGGTTTTTGTGCAGCGGACCTGCGATCCCGCGTGCAATATGCGGCACCATCAGACCGACAAAACCAATCACCCCGGCTACGGAAACAAACACGGCCGTTGCCAACGCTGCGGTGAAAAACATGCTGAACCGCAGACCCCGAACCGGCACACCCAGAGTAGCGGCAGTCAAATCCCCGGTCAGCAGCGCATCCAACCAGCGGCTGCGATAAAGCGAATAGCTCAGGATCAGCAGCAGACCGATGCACACCAGCGGGAACGTCTCCCAACGGGCCAGGCCCAGCCCCCCCAGCATCCAGAAGATGACAGAATGGGCGGCGCGGCTATCGCCGGCGAAAATCAGATAGTTGGTGATGGCCGAAAACAAAAACGACACAGCCAGACCCGCAAGGATCAGCTTCTCCGGTGCGCTGGTGCGAAGCCCATGAACCAGCGCCAGCACGATGCCCGACGCCACAAGACCGCCGCAAAAGGCAGCCAGCGGCAGAGTCCAGAAACCCAGAATATCTCCGGTCACGGTAATTACAAACACCGCCCCCGCTGCCGCGCCCGAGGACAGGCCGAACAGAAATGGATCGGCAAGGTCATTACGTGTGGTCGTTTGCAGCACCACGCCAACGATGCCCAGCCCGGCACCGATCACGGCTGCAAACAACGCGCGGGGCAATCGCAGGTCGAATACGATCCTATGCAGCGGTGACATCTCTCCGTCCTGCAACCCGGTACCGCGCAATATCGCGGTGAAGGTGTCGGACAAAGGAATCGAGGTTGTGCCGTAGATCGTGGAAATCAGCAAAAGGGCGGTCAGAACGACCGCCCCCAGCAACAACGTCAGGCCCAGTCGGCCCATATTAGCTCTGACCCGGATGCATCGCGCGCGCCATCTTCGAGATCGCTTCGATATTTGCCGGTCCCGGCGTCAGCTCTTCGTAGCGCAATCCGATCCAGCGTTCGTTCTTGACGGCATCAGTCTGCGACATGACGGGATGCTCCTGCAGGAACTTGAAAGTGTCCTCGGCACCATTGCCGGTCTGATAATCCAACAAAACCAGGAATTCCGGGTTCGATGCGGCAACGGCCTCCCACGAAGTGCGGCCCCAGCTCGTGTCCATGTCATGAGTGACATTTTCACCACCGGCGGCTGTGATCATCGCATCGGGAATCGCGAATTTACCGGCGGTAAACGGAGCATCTGCAGGACCATCCAGAAGAAAGACGCGGGGCCTGGGCAGTTCAGCAGTCTTGGCTTCGATCGCTGCCAGCTGCTCTTTCCAGCCCGAGACCAGAGCTTCGGCCTTGTCTTCGACTTGCATCACCTTGCCCAAGCGCAACACATCGCCAAACAGAAGATCCATGCTGGCTTCGGGGCGATCCTTGTCCAGATGGACGCAGCTTTCCGTCAGGATCATGGTCTTGATCCCAAAGGGCTCCAGCGTGTCCGGCGTCACATCGCCACCCGGCTTCATGCCATAGTACCAACCGGCAAAGAACAGGTCGGGCTCAACTGCCACAAGGTTTTCGACGGTCGGATATTTCGGCGCAAGCTCGGGGATGTCGCCGCGCAGCGCGTCAAAATCGGGGCTGGTCTTGTACCAGCCGGTGATACCGGTCAGGCCGACGATCTTGTCCTGCAGATCCAGCGCAAAGGCCATGTCGGTCATGTTCATGTCATGCACAACCAGACGCTCGGGTGCTGCGTCAAAGACCAGAGGTTCGCCGCAATTGTCTACGGTGACTTCTTGTGCAGCGGCACCGCTTGCCATGGCAGTGGCCAACGCCACGGACCAGATGTGTTTCATCCCAGTGTGTTCCTTTGATTAAGTTGAGACTGTGGTTCTTCGAATATCAAGCGCAGGGATCACGCGGCCTTCATGGTGAAAGCAGAGGAAATCAACGCCAAAGGTTTCGCGGACCCGTTCAGGTGTCAGCACCTCATTCACCAAGCCAAATCCGATCATGCGGGTGGATTTCATCAGCGCCACATGGGTGGCGAATTCGGGGATCATGACCAGATCGTGCACGATCATCACGACGGTGATCCCAAGCTCGGCGACCAGAGACAGCATCCGTCCCTTCGCATCGGGATCCAGATGGTTGGTCGGTTCGTCCAGAAACAGCAAGGACGGATTCTGCGCCAACGCACGCGCGATATGGGCGCGCTGACGTTCGCCTCCGGACAGCTGAGCCATGCGTTTGCCTGCCAAATTGGCAAGGCCGGTCAGGTCGAGAATCCGATCCAACTCATGCGCGTGACCTTCGGCTGAGCGGTCCGCACGGATGGGTATTTGCCCCAGCGCAACATAATCGCGTAACGCCAAGCGTCCGTCGGGTAGTTCCTGCTGACCGACCACGGCAATCGTGCGCGCACGTTCTTTGGCAGAGAGCTGTTTCAGGCTGCGCCCTTTGATCCGAACATCGCCAAGCGCCAACGGCTCAGCACCGCACAAGAGATTGAGAAGTGTCGTTTTTCCCGCCCCGTTCGGGCCGGCGATGGCCAGAATGGCCCCCTCGCCCAACTCGAACGAGACGCCCCGCAGCAGGACATCGCCGTTAAGGGCGTAATACTCTAGATTTTCGGCAACCAGAAAGGATGGCATCGTCATTCCAACGCCCCCTGTTCAATCCGCGGCATGCGCGAGAGGGTCTTTCTGAACAACGCCCGCGGGCGGTCAGTGGCATTTGTCCAGCCATCCGGGCTTTCACGGTATTGCGCCGCAAACTCGACCAGGGCCTGCACCTCATCCGCGGTCTGAATGCCGCCAAAAAGGTATTGGGCCTTACCTACGGCCTGAAATCCGACCGTTCTGGGGCTATCGCAGCCTGCCATGCAAGCCGACGCGCGGATTGCAAAGCCAAAAGGCAATTTATCGGCCAATGCGTCGCAAATCGCATCAACGGGCTGCCCATCAGCGCAACTTTGGCAAACCAGAATGAAATGATCAGGCGTATCTGGCATGGTCCACTCCACTTGTTTCCAAGCACATGCGGAAGCTGCCGGTTATGTAAACACGTGTTTGACGTGCCATCAAAGCCTCCTTCCAGGACGCCCCGCCCCGGGTTGGTTAAACATCTGATGGCAGGTCTCCTGACTTGCGGGTCCGCGCTCGGCCAACCTTCCCGATCCTGTGGACCAGTGGCTGTTTGGCCTTGCTCACCGCTTACAGTTGCGGGGGCAGTTACGGAATTGGCACCTTTTGGCAAGCCTCACCGTATTCCCTTTTCATCCCGCGGCAACGCCACCGGGAACCATCAATCGATTGAGTGCCCGAGAACACCGGACACGTCAATGATAAAGTCGAAGGCACCCAACTCTGGTCGAGGATCGAGCGCCGCCAACCACGTGTCCGAAGCACCAACCGAATAGCTTGGGCTGCGCGCCGAATTTGTCTGGCCACGGTTGTCCATAGTTGGTGTGTTTGGAAATTAGACAATCTGAGGTAAGCTGAACAAATTTAGAGGTTTAGCTTTGTCAGCACCTTACCCCTGTTTGATCATTGCCTGGGTTTATCCAAGGAGACGGTTCTTTGACACATGTTTCGCAAAACGCATTGCCGCCGGATATTGTTGATGATGTCATTGACCACAATCTCGAGGCCGTTGCACGGTGGAAAGGCCATCGCTTAAGGGCTCAGCATGGGCGCAGTCACGGGTGTGTGGCTGCAATATTCACCGTCAGAAACGATCTACCAGAACAGTTCCGTCACGGCCTGTTTGAACAGCCCGCAGCCTATTCAGCCGCACTTCGCTTTTCCAACGGCGCGCATCTGGATGACCGGAAATCGGATGCCCACGGGATGGCGATCAAGCTTTTTGACGTGCCTGGCCCCAAGCTGATCGACGCCGAAGCACTTGCGCATCTGGGGACCACACAACTCAGCGACGAGTTCGATTTTGTATTGGTCGATCAGGATGTGTTTCCCAGCTACGTCCCCGATGAATATGAGCGATTGGGCAGGCTTGTCGCCACATTACAAGCGGTCCAGCACGCGATCAAAGGGCGACGAAAATGGAGCCTTAGGTTGATCACCAAAGGGCTGCGCGCAGGATTTCGAGCCTTCCTCACTCGTGAAGGCAAGCGTCAGTTTCGCGTCGCGAGTGATTTCGCCTCGAACTATATGCACTCGCCTTTTGAGGTCCATTTCTGGTCGACAACACCGTATCGGCTGGGCCCCGATCTAACAGTCCGATACCTAGCCCGCAGCGCTAAACCAAAAGTTCCGGCACATCCGGTAGACGACCCAGATGGGATCGGGCAGTGTTTGCGGCAAGACGTGGCCGATGGAGATAATCACTTCGAGCTGTGTGTGATTGAGCCCCCGCGCCCGGCCGACGAATTCGATGTGCTAGACAATCGCATCCGGTGGGCATGCGATCCGCAACCAGATGCACCTCTTGATCCGTACCATCATACCGTCACGCCCGTGGCGGATATCACGATTCCCAAAGGTGCAGAATTTGATCCGCAGAATGGCGACGCGATGAGCTTCTCGCCCTGGCGTGTCACGGCAGATCACGAACCTTTAGGACCGATTAATGCGATCCGGCTCAGAACCTATCTGAGCCTGGCCCGCGCCCGGTTCCCGAACCGATGACCAAACGGAGATGTATTGATGCTGGACGTTGATGATCTGATCAAACTCGGATTCAAGATCTCCCCACCCGTTACGAGTTATTTGGCCGCGATCAGGCTTGCAAACGCCGCGAAGATCCACCGACCGCGGCCCTATACAATGGGCGCAGACTACACGACATGGCCCGGCGTGTTTTCCCATCGCTGGATCGGTCGGCATACGACGCCAGAAGACCTCTCACCCGTCCTGCCGTCGGAAAGCGAAGTTGCTGATCTCTTTCGCCGACGGACACAAATGGATGGCAGCCCGCTTACCTTGATGTGCCCGCAAGGATCGACACTATTGTTTATCTCGGCCGCACAATGGTTTACCGACAGTTTCCTTCGCACCTTTGGGGCGAAAGGACCGGTTGATCAGACGGATTCGAACCACGAAGTCGATCTGTGCCAAATCTACGGGCTGAACGATTTTCAGACCGACATGCTGCGCGAACGCGATCCCGATACCAATGAACTAACGCACCGGCTGGCCTTTCGTCTGGATACACAGGGCGAGATGTGGGCTCCGAAGCTGTTTCAAAAAAACCAATCCGGTGGTGTTAAGCTAGCACCCCCTTTTGATGGCAGTCTCGCCACTGGCGAGAATTGCGGAAAGCCGTTGCACGATCCCTGCAAGCTGTGGAATGCGGTGAAACGGGCGCATCCGGGTCTCAGCGATCACGCGATTGACCAGCTACTGCTCGATTTTCATGCAACCGGGCTCGATAATGGCAATGGTACCATAGGCTATATCGCGATCAATACACTGATGTTGCGCGCCCATAACACCTTTGCCGATCTGTTGTGGCGCGAAAAGCGCGGCATATCAGGCTGGGATAAAGAGCGTGTGTTCCAGACTACACGCTGCACCTTGATCGCATTGCTGATCAAGCTTGTGCTTGAGGACTACATCGCCCACATCGCCAATATGCCTTTCAAACTACCCGTTGGCGTCAATCGCTGGCAACCGTGGCATCATTCCAACCAGATCGCGATTGAGTTCAATTTGCTCTACCGCTGGCATTCGATGATCCCCGAGCGATTCATAATCGACGGCGCACAGGTTGGCCCGGAGGGGTTCAGATTCAATCCACGACTGGTCGAACAAACAGGTTTGGCGGAAATGATCCGATCATTGTCGCGCCAACCTGCGGCCCGCATGTCGCTGCGCAACACGCCCGATTTCCTGTTCCAAAGGCCTGCGCCCGGTGCTCCTGCCCCTGTCGAAGCTACAATTGCCCTGACGCGTAAGGCGCGTCTTCCGTCGCTGAACACTTATCGTCATCATTTCTGCCGCAAACCGCATTCAAGCTTTACTGAGATGGTTGGTGATCAGCCGTTTGCGGACGAATTGATTGCCGACCTGAGCCGGCTCTATTGCGACGTCAATAGGGTCGAGTTGTTCCCTGGTCTCTTTGCGGAACAGCACAAGGGCGATGTGATCATGGGCGATCTGATGACATCGATGGTGGCGTATGACGCGATCACGCAGCTTATGAACAACCCGATGGTGTCCAAAAACTTGTACTCAGCTGAGACTTTTTCAGAGAAGGGTTTTCAGTTGTTGAAGAAAACTTCGTCATTCTCGCAGGTGGCGCGTTTTGTTGGCTTGGACCTGCAACCCGAAGACTGCACTTTAGGTCGACGTCCCGGCGGGACCTAAGACGCGACCGCGCGCTCTTCCAGCTCAGCAATCCGCGCGGCAACTTCCGTATCGGCTGGCCGGATGCAGGCAAGATCACTCAGCGCGCGCAATTCATACAGCGCCGCGCCCTGATCATTTGCCACGGCTATAGCTTCACGCAAAGCCGCCTCAGCCGCGTCGAACGGACTACCTTGTTCCAGTAGAAGAGCCGCCTTTATCCGGTGGATTTCGGCCTCATAGTTCCGCTCGTCAGTGTTTTCTGCACATGTCAGACCAGCCTCCACCGCATCCAACCCTTTCTGAATCTCACCCAGAGCAAGATAGCCCCGTGCGAGCTCGGCGTTAACGAGCACGCCAGCCGCCTCGGCACCCGTTGCGTGCATCCTTCCCCAAGCGGCCTGCAGCATGGCCACGCCCTCTGTGGCCTCGCCGGTTCTGATGGCAGCCCCGGCAAGATGGGCCGTCGCAACAGCTTGGTAATAAGGGCCGCCCTTGTCCTGAACAGCCGCGCTCAGCGCCTTGGCCATACGCGCATAATCCGGGTGGTCCATCTGCATGTGGATTTCGGTCAACCAATGCATTGCATTTGCGATGATCAAGGGCTGGCCCGACGCCATCGCGGCGTCAACTGCCCGCTTGGCTTTGGCGAGTGCCGCCTCAGTTTTGCCCTGAAAGCTGTCAACCAGCGCGCTCATACTCTCGATTTGTATCACGGCTGCAATATCGGGGCTGTTTCCAGCTTCGGCGCGATGCGCATCCGCATGAGACGCCGCTTGTTCCAGAGCTGCTGCCGCATCCTGAAACCGACCGCGCGGGGATAGCGCGGCCCCACAGATGTAGTTTCCGACCATTCGGGTGTGGTGATCGTCATACGCATCGATGATCGCTTGCCCCCATTGCTCGGCGTTCTGGTAATCACCTTTGACCATTGCAGCGGTAAACAGACCCCTGCCCGCGCGCACAAGAGTACGTCTGTCGCCCAGCTTTTCAGCCAGTTCAAAACTGCGCCCAAAGGCATCGATTGCGGGCTCGGCACCATAACCGACATGCACGCGTTCGGCAGCGGCCAGAAGGAATTGCAAGTTCAATTCAGCTTTATCTCGTTGGTCTGCGGGCAACTCGTCCAACAGCCGCAATCCGTTTCGGGCATGCTGAGCCCCTTCGCGATTTGCGTGGCGCCTCAGGTTCAGCCGCGCGGCCTCCGACCAGGCGGCCACCGCCTTCGTTGTTTCACCGGCCAGTTCCCAGTGCCGCGCTATTTGTTCAGGCTGTCGGGCGGCTTCCGGTTGGGCGGCAAGGGCTTCTGCCGTGCGTCGATGCAAATGAATGCGACGGTCCCGCACAAGGCTTTGATATGCCGCCTCACGCACCAATTCATGGCGGAACCGCCAGATCATTTCTGCGTCGTCATTCGCGCCGGGCAGATGTTGCAAAATACCCGTGGCGGCGAGCCCAAAGATCGCGTCTTCGGACTCGTCTTCAGTCAGTTCACTGATCTGAGCCAGCAAAGGTGCCCCAAAGGCACCACCTATAACAGCGGCCTCGATCGCGGCACGTCGGAGTTCTCCGACCTCGTCCACCTGTTGCGCCAGGAGGTCATGCAACGTGGCGGGAATGTTGTCCACGATACGTTCAGGCGACGCAGCGATGGCGGCAGAGCACTCCTTGATGAAAAGGGGCACACCATTGCCGCGCGCCAAAATCTGCGCCGTGGTGCGGTCGTCAAGGCGCTCACCCGAGGCCGCCTTGGCCAGTTCTGACGATGTCGCATCATCGAGCGGTGGAAGCGACAATTGCTCAAGAGACGGTATGCTCTCTTTGATCGCTGATGGCGCCGGCATCCGCGAAACCATCAACATCAGGACGGGAAGTGATGTCAGATGCTCGGCCACGTCGCGCAGCACCGAAAGGGTCGATGGGTCGACCCATTGCATATCCTCAACCACGACAAGCACCGGCCCCTCTCGGCTGAGTTTTTGGTAGACGCGGATGAATATGTCACTCAGCTGCGCGCGCAGTTCGTCCTCACTGGTCGTCCCGCTGTCGCCGGGGCCCGGGGCAAGAATGAAATACAGCGTGCGAAGTTGCGCGTCGTCCAGAATATCGCTCAGATGTTCTGACAACCGGTTGCGACGCGCGGCAATATCGTCCTGATTGTGGATGCCGCACCACCGTTCGACCTGTGATATGAAGGGAAAGAACGGTGTGCTGACATGGAACGGGCTGCAGTGATAGGTCACCCATGCCTGCGGCCCGACCGACGAACGCAGATCACGGATCAGGTGCGATTTGCCAATCCCTGCCTCACCCAATATGTGAATCACCCGCCCTCTTCCAGCGTCCACATCTTTCCACGCGCGGCGGAGTTGTCCGCGTTCGGCTTTGCGGCCAAGCAACGGGGTGCGGTTATGGCGGCGTGCCTGATCCTTGCCTTCACCGGTCAATCGATAAACTGGAACAGGCCGGTCGAACCCCGCGAGGTTCTGAACGCCTTGCGGCTCGAACTCCATTTGTTCGGCCCCAAGCGCTCGTGTTGCCGCAGAAACCATTGTTCCACCGGGGGTTGCCAACGACTGAAGACGTGCCGCAAGATTTAGCGTCGATCCAAAAATCGCGTCGGGCTGAATATTGGTCCCAAGCGCGATGTCCCCGACAAGCACTACGCCGGATGCGATCCCAATCCGGCACCTGAGATCGAGCGGACCCGCCATTGCGGGCAGATCAGTATGGATGCGCAGCGCAGCGCGTAGAGCGCGCTCGGCATTATTTTCAGACGCAGCAGGCCAACCAAAGGCGACGAGGATACCGTCGCCCACGATCTGCAGCACCCTGCCCCCGAACTCAACGGCAATTTGTTCGACCAGTTTATGATAACGTAATGTCGTAGACAGCAAATCTTCGGGCTCAAGCATTTGAGCCAATACCGTGGACTCGACAAGATCCACCATCATGACAGTCAGATGGCGGTGCTCCATCGCGCCAAGATCAGTTTCCGGGCCGGTGGGGTGCAGCACCATCAGCGCGCTCCGCGACCGGCGCTCATGCGGCGTGGAGATTTAAGGCCAACGCCTTCCCCGGAACCCAATAACGAGAACATGCCCCCCATCGCGAAGCCTTAAAATAATTAACAGATTGCTCGCACCGCCGCTCGACACCACGAAAACTGATTGTGAGACTATATGAAGCTTCGCATTCTGGCTATGCCCAACGCTTGCTGAAGCGAAGAAGTGCCTGATATTACATGTAGGATTGAGAATGCGCGCCAGCGGTCGAACGAATGCCATCGTCGAAAATCCGATCTGGCAACGAATCTTGATCGCAACACGCCGTTCTTCGCCGAGACCAGATAGCCAGTTCAACGCAAGCCACGAACAGCACTTGAACAATTCACCACAACAAGCATATTCGGTCGCCAAGAGACAGTCTGATGATTTTGCCCTATCGCCCGCAACACCTCAGAAGTGCCGAGCTGTTGTCGAAAGCAAGCCGGCAATGCCTAGGCGGTTGTAATTATCGAGCCCCAAAAGCTCTTAGTTCAGCGGTTGAAAGAGACCAGGAAATGCGCCATTGGCGAAACCCAAAAGAAGGAATTCGATAAATGCGCATTGCGATGATTGGCACCGGATATGTCGGTTTGGTGTCCGGGGTTTGCTTTTCGGACTTTGGCCATGATGTGATTTGCGTCGATAAATCCGATCGCAAGATCAAGATGCTTCAGAATGGAGAGGTGCCGATTTACGAGCCGGGCCTTGATGTGCTCATGGCCAAGAACGTGGCTGCTGGCCGCCTGACCTTTACCACCGACCTGGCCGCTGCGGTCGACGGCGCGGACGCGGTGTTCATCGCGGTGGGCACACCTACGAGACGCGGGGACGGGCACGCTGATCTGACTTATGTGATGGCCGCCGCCGAAGAAATCGCTCATGCCATCACCGGCTATACGGTTGTCGTAACCAAATCGACTGTCCCGGTCGGCACCAACCGCAAGGTTCATGAAGTTGTCTCGGGTGCAAATCCGAAGGCGGAATTCGACGTCGCATCAAACCCCGAATTCCTGCGCGAGGGCGCTGCAATTGATGATTTTATGCGCCCGGATCGTGTTGTCGTAGGGGTCGAAAGCGAACGAGCGGCGGATGTCATGGCCGAGATTTACCGCCCGCTTTATCTGCGTGACTTTCCGATCCTGACCACTGATCTAGAAAGCGCCGAGATGATCAAATACGCGGCGAACGCATTCCTGGCGACCAAAATCACGTTCATCAATGAAATCGCCGGTCTTTGCGAGCGGGCAGGCGGCGACGTCAAAGAGGTGGCGCGCGGTATTGGTCTGGATGGGCGGATCGGCAACAAGTTTCTGCACGCAGGCCCTGGCTATGGCGGCTCGTGTTTTCCGAAAGACACCGCTGCACTTGCCCGGATCGGACAGGATTTTGCCCACCCGATGCAGATCACCGAAACCGTCATTCGTGTAAACGATGAGGTCAAGAAGCGGATGATCGAGAAGATCCGGGATGCCTGCGATGACAGCTTCAATGGCAAGACCGTGGCGGTTCTGGGTGTGACTTTCAAGCCCAACACCGATGACATGCGCGACGCACCTTCCCTGACCATCGTTCCCGCCCTGATCGGTGGCGGTGCCCAGGTCCGCGTTGTCGATCCGCAAGGCCGTGCCGAGGGGGAAGCGCTGCTTCCTGGCGTCGAGTGGATGGATGATCCCTACGCCGCGGCCAAAGATGCGGACGTTGTTGTCTTGCTGACAGAATGGAACGAGTTCCGCGCCCTGAACCTGAGCGAGCTGGCAGAGGCTATGAGATCCCCCCGAATGGTCGACTTGCGTAATATCTACTCGTCCACGATGGTTCTGGGATCGGGATTTGAAACCTATGTCGGCGTCGGGGTTGGGGATCAGCGTTAGGGCTGGCACCGCCAATGCCTCTGGCCCAAATCAGCTGGTTGTGGCAGCCGTCTGATACAGTCGGCGCATGATCAGCGGCGTCAGATACATCGGTATCTGATAGGCCCCGATGAACACCATGATCGGCGCGGTCACTTCAGGTGGCAGTGCCACGAAGAATATCGCGATGTTCCGGTTTCCGGCGATCAGAGACACCGCCGTAGCCTCGGCACCGGGCATTCGAGTTCGTGTGAATTGGAATGAGACAACCTGAGCCCCAAAGTTGATCAGACAGGCAAACGCGATCCAGAACAGCGCGAAACGTGGGTCCACAAGTGCGGTTGCGCTCAATGATGGCATCAGGCCAACAACGAAAACGGACAGAGTAATCGTTGCCGCACCTTCCACGTTCAAAAGCGTAGACTTTGAAGGTTGGCGCAGCACCGTGCGGCGCAATATGACAGCCGCGAGAATTGCTATTGTGATGGTAAGAAAAAGCCGAAGCGCGGTCATCAGGACCGCCCTGAGATCACCCAATTCCGGCATCAGCCAAAAGATCGGTAACGCGGTCAGTGGCAAAACAGCCGTTCCAACCACGACTAGTCGCATCGCCGGTTCCGCAGAATAGCCCATCATCAGGCACATATTGGGGCTGCCAGATATTGATGGGGCTGCAGCCATGACAAGCAATGCCAAAAAAACTGGCGAACCGGTCCATCCGCAGGCAATTCCAATCCCAACGACAGACAACGGCAAAACCAATTGAAAGGCGGCAATCGTTCCCGCAACTTTTCGCAGGTCAACCAGCGAACCCACAATGGCCCCCGGCTGCATTCGCAGCAGCGTCAAAAACAGCAGGAGCATGACCAAGGGCGGCAATAGAGGCCGCATCGGTGCGGCCAGCCCCGGCAGCAGAAGGCCTGCGGCAAGGCCCGATACCAACACATATGGGCCGTGACGCGCCACGAGGTGAAGCGGGTTCAACGGAGTCTACCCACCGGGGCTTTGTCGCAGGTTTTCGGGCAGCCACGTCGCCAACTCGGGGAACCAGATCAGAACGAACACCATCAGCACCATGATCAGGAACATCGGGATCGCAGCGCGGGCGATATAGCTCATTTCATGGTTAGTCATGCCCTGCATCACGAACAGGTTGAAACCAATAGGCGGTGTGATCTGCGCCATCTCGACAACGACCACGATGAAGATCCCGAACCAGATCAGATCGATCCCGGCGTCCCGGATCATAGGCTCGACAACAGCCATAGTCAGCACGACCGAAGAAATCCCATCAAGGAAGCAGCCCAGAATGACGTAGAAAACCAGCAGAACCATGAGCAGCTCGAACCGGGTCAGTTCCCAGCCCGCGATCAAATCCGCAAGCCCGCGCGGCAGGCCGGTAAAACCCATCGACAATGACAGGAACGCAGCACCCGCTAGGATCAGCGCAATCATCGCACTGGTGCGGGTTGCGCCCATCAAACTTTCAGTGAAGGTCTTCCAGTTCAACGATCCCTGCCCTGCTGCCAGTAGCAGTCCGCCAATCACACCGAAAGCCGCCGCCTCGGTCGCCGTAGCATAACCCAGATACATCGATCCGATTACCACCATGATCAGCAGGATCACTGGCAACAGAAAGCGGGAGTTCTTAACCTTTTCGGAAAAGGTCAACTTGCTCTCATCGTTGGGGTTCCAGTCTTTGCCAACTTTGGAATAGATGGCGACATAGCCCATGAACATGGCAGCCAGCACAAGACCGGGTAGGATGCCTGCAAAGAACAGCTTGGTGATGGACTCGTTGATCGTAACGCCGTACACGATCAACGTCAGTGACGGTGGGATCATTAGCCCAAGTGTTGCCGCGCCGGTCAGCGTGCCGATGACCATGCGTTCGGGATAGTTGCGCTTTCGCAGTTCCGGGATCGACATCTTGCCAACCGTGGTCAACGTCGCGGCAGATGACCCCGATACCGCGGCAAACACCGTACAGCCTACGATATTCGTGTGAACCAGCCCTCCGGGCAAAGGTGCCATCCACGGCGACAGGCCTTTGAACATGTCTTCGGACAATCGGGTTCGGTAGAGGATTTCGCCCATCCAAATGAACATAGGCAAGGCGGTCAGCGTCCAGGAAGAGGACGCCGACCAGATCGTCGTGATCATCACATCACCCACCGGGCGTGTCGTGAACAGCTCCATCCCGACCCAGGCGACGCCCATCAGGGCCAGCCCGACCCAGACACCGGTGCCCAGCAAGGTGAAAAGGACAAAGAGGAAGAGGATAATAACGGATATATTTTCCATGCTCTTACTCTCCGTGGCTCTGATCGGCCAGATCACGGGTGATGCGGTGATCACCCTTGAACAGGACATGGAACAGGTGATCGGTCAGCGCGATGGCCAGAATGACCGCTCCGATCAGCATGGTAGATTGCGGTATCCAAAGGGCGGTTTTATCTTGCCCCTGGCTGATATCGTTGAACTTCCAGCTCCAGTACACAAAGCGATAGGCATACCAGCAGAAATACCACATGACCGCCGAACCAATCGCAAAGCACCAGATTTCCAGAATTCTGCGAAAGCCATCGGGAACCGCATTCAGGAGAATGGAGACTCTAATATGGCTGCCTCGGTTCAGGGCGTTGGCGAAGGCCAGAAAAGACGCAGCGGCCATCGCGTATCCAGCATAATCCGGCGCGCCGGGAAAAACTTCGCCGGTCCAACGGGCCAGCATTTGCACCACAATGAGCACCAGAATGGCAATCAGGCTGAGCGCCGCCAGAACCCCTGCTGCCAGATAAATGAAATCCAGTACGGACCTGAGCCCTCGCATTGCCGCCATGCTGTCCCCGCTGCGTTTATTGTGGATTGAGAGCAGGCGGCAGGATGAACTGCCGCCCGCATTCGAATGGTTACTGAGAGTTGAACGCGTCGACGATAGCTTTGCCTTCGTCTCCGGCGGCCTCAAGCCATTCGTTGGTCATGGTGACGCCGATTTCTTTCAGCTCATTCGTCATCTGTTCGGATGCAGGACCAACTGTCATGCCGCCATCGCGCAGACCCTGAAGCGTAAAGCCGGTATATTCCTTGGCGCGCCAGTTACCTGCATACTCGGCCAGTTCCGCACAGCCTTTGATGACGTTCTTGTTCGCATCCGAGACACCGGCCCAGACGTCTGAGTTGACCATCACGTAGTTGCGCGGCAGCCAGGCATCCACTTCATAGAAGTAGTTCAGGCTTTCCCAGACCTTCCGGTCATAGCCGGTCGACCCGGACGATACCATGGAATCCGCTACTCCGGTGGCAAAGGCCTGGCTAATCTCAGCCGCCTCGATGGTGACGGGCAGCATCCCAGTCAGTTCGGCCAGGCGTGAGGTGGCGTTGTTGTAGGAGCGGAACTTGATCCCCTCCATATCCGCAACCGAGTTCACTTCGTTCTTGAAATAAAGCCCTTGCGGAGGCCACGGCACTGCATAAAGCAGGGTCAGGTTCTGTTCAGCCAACAGCTTTTCAATCGAAGGCTTGGCGGCATCCCAAAGCTTGGCGCTATCATCAAATGACGTGGCCAGGAACGGGATGGAATCAAAGCCGAACAGCGCGTTTTCGTTCTGGTGCCCAGACAGCAGACGCTCACCAATCGGGGCTTGCCCGGTCTGGATCGCACGCTTGATGTCGGCACCTTTGAACAGCGACCCGGACGGGTGTGTGACAATCTCAATCTCACCACCAGTGCCGGTGGTCACACATTTGGCGAACTCCGCGCCGGTGGCCGAATGGAAATTCGATGCCGAATAGGCCATCGGCATATCCCATTTCTCGGCCATTGCAGGTGCGGCCGCGGTAGCTGTCAGAGCGGTTACCGCCAGAAGGCTTGTCAGTTTTTTCATCATGTTTCTCCCTGTTGAGTTTTGAGACGCCGGCGTTCTTCGCCAGTCATTTCTATGTTGCGAAACGCGAGGGCGCGTAGACGCTCATGTCAGTGTTCGGTGTTCTGCCCGCAATCATCTGGGCCAGAAGTCGCCCCGTTTTCGGCCCGCCTGTCAGGCCAATGTGATGGTGCCCAAAGCCCATATACGCACCGCTAATCCCCGGAGCCTCACCGATAATCGGGATCGAGTCAGTTGGTGCTGGGCGGTGCCCCATCCATTCCACTTCCTCCTTCCATGTCAAACCCGGGAAGGCCATCCGGGCATTCTTGCGCATCAATTCAAACGGCGCGCGTGAGGGTGGCGCATCAAGACCGCCAAATTCCACGATGCCAGCCAAACGAATGCGGCCATCCATCGGTGTGGCGACAAATTTGCCGGAAACCACCATGACCGGACTGCGCGGCATGGCAGAAGGCTCCACCAATTCAAGATGATAGCCGCGTTCGGTTTCAAGGGGAACAGAAATGCCTAAACGCTTGGCCAAAGGCCCCGACCAAACGCCCGCAGTTACAATTGCCGTATCACACGCGATGGTTTCGCCTGCCGCCCGTATACCGGTTACGCGACCATTTTCCTGAACAACGGCATCGACCGCTGCACGTAGGATTGTGCCCCCATGTGCCTCGACATACGCCGCCAGATCTTTGACGTACCGACCTGGATCCGTGATATGGCCATGATTCGAAAGCTTCGCCGCAAATCCAATGTCTTCACTATAGACCGGATCATAGGCGTGAAAGGCAGGGCCTTCCAATTCGTCCCATGTGAATCCGTTCCTGCGCCGAATGTCCCAGCCAAACGCATCATCTTTGAAATGCGCGCGGTCGTTGTACAGGAACAGATAGTCAGACGGCACGATCCATTTTTCAGCGCCTGTGCCCTCGGCCAGCGCTTTGTGGTCGTTCAGGCTATCGCCAACAATTGGCGTCAAAGCTGACGCGATGCGTTCCACATCTGATGCATTCGCATGACTCAGATATTTTGTTAGCCAAGGAATCAGCTTTGGAAGATACCCCCATCTCAGAAACAACGGTTGTGACGGGCTGAGCAGCATTTTGGGCGCCTTCCGGAGCAGCCCTGGAACAGTCACCGGAACAATCGAGCATGACGCCAATACGCCCCCATTGCCGTGCGAGGTGCCCTCTCCCGGTCCGGCCTTGTCGATCAGGATTACCTCGTGACCATCCCGCTGCAGCCAGATTGCGGCTGAAACGCCAACAATCCCAGCGCCGATGATCGCTATGGTCTTCTTCTCGCTCATGCCCCCACCGCCTTGGCCACTGCATAATGCTCAAGCTTGGTTACATCAGGCCTGTTGCCGAGGCCGGGTGCGTCAGGAACTACAACTTCGCCGCTGCTTACTTGGAAGGGGCTTTCAAGAATGTCTTCTTTCAGGAAGTAGGAGGCTTGATAGAACTCGCAGCCCAACGTGATCTCAGGTGTTGCAGCAATCATATGTGTGCCTGCCAGATGCGCCAATCCGGCCTCGAACATATCACCGCCATAGGCTGTCAGACCATGTGCTGCAGCGATACGGGCAACAGTCTGGCCTCGTGTCGGGCCACCGGATTTCATGATTTTCACTGAAACCCCGTCACAGATACCGTCACGCGCTGCCCGTTCCATGTCTTCGGGGCCAAAGACGCTCTCATCAGCTAGAAGTGGGACGTCAATCATCTGTCGCAACTTGCCCATCATGCTGAATTGATGAGCGCGGACAGGTTGCTCAATGAAATCCGGAGCGAATTGCGCAACATCGCGAACCTGTGCCGGTGCATCCTCGATACTTAGCCCCTGATTGTAATCAACACGAACCCTGAAATCCGGATGGTTCTGCGCGAGATACTCCAACCGCATGATATCGAAGGCGTGATCCTTGAACCCGGTCTTGAGCTTTACAATCCGAACGCCATCGGCCTGCAATTGTGACAGCAGCTCAACATCCTGAGCAAAATCCGGGTTCGCAATTGAGCAACTGAGTGGAATGGTTCCACGGCACTTCCCGCCCAGCAGAGACCAAACAGGAACCCCGCTGATTCTGCCCGCAAGATCCAGCAAAGCGGTTTCCAATGCAGCTTTCGCCTCGGTGCAATGAGCCACGACATAAGCTGCCTGTGCCATGATCGCTGAACGATCACCCACTCTGGCTCCAACCACAAGAGGGCGCAAATAGCGATCAAGGGCTGCATAAGTGGCCTCTGGGGTGCCCGTGAAGACAGACCAGGGAGAGGCCTCTCCAAATCCTTCATTGCCGTCCTCGGATCTCAGCCGCAGGACGACTACTTCGCATATTCCTTCGACGGACCCGATGCCATGATCACGGCGAGACGTCACGGGCAACTCAAGATGCCAGAGATCATAGCCGATTATTTTCTGTGTCAGATCGCCCATTGCACCCTCTGCCAATGGCCGAAGCCTGCCTTGACGGGGATATCATTTCAAATACTATATTATCTAGAGGTCATCAGGAAAAATGATACTATAGCGATGTCCCTGCGATTTCGTCAGCTACAGGCTTTTCACGCCATCATGGAAACCGGCACTGTCACGGGTGCGGCCTCAGTGCTTGGGATTTCACAGCCCGGGATCAGCAATCTGTTGGCACAGCTGGAGCGCGAAGCGCGTTTGCCGCTGTTTGAACGCAACAAAGGCCGGTTGCTGCCCACGCCAGAAGCTGAACTTCTATACCGCGAGGTTGATACGGTTGTTCGGGGGCTGGATCACGTGGCGCAGGCGGTCACGGATCTGCAGAACAAGCATCCGGGTCAATTGCAGGTCGCTGCCCCACATCTGCTGTCGTTCGGTTTCATGCCGCGCGAGATTGCGCGGTTCGCCGAAAGCCGCCCGAACCTGTCGGTGAGCTTTCAGTCGCAATATTCGTCGAAGATTCAGGAGTGGGTCATCTCAGGCCTGTTTGAGATAGGCATTGTCGAGATGCCCATTCTGCATGACACACTGAACTATCAGGTCTTTCAATTCGAAACGCTGGCGACTTTTCCGGAAACCAGCCCATTGGCGGACTATGATGTGCTCACACCTGAAATTCTTGAAAATGAACCATTCATCGTAATGGGGCCAGAGCATCAAACCCACCGACGAACTCGGGACATCTTCCAATCTGCAGGGCGCGCCTGGCGGACCCAGATTCACACCCATCTGTCAGAAAACCTGCTGAGTTTCGTCAAGCAGGGTATGGGGGTCGCGATGATCGATCCCTTCACTGTCACCTTTGACGACGAGAGCGGGTATCAAACCCGCCCCTTCCGACCGGCTGTGATGCTTGATCTGGCCATTATCACCGCGAAAGGGCGACCCCTATCAACGATTGCACAGGATTTTCTGGCTCAGCTAACCCCTTCGATCGCCTCTTATGCCACCCATTCCGAAACCGGTGCAGCGGCCTCGTGAAGCGGTTGTGAGTAAATGTCGACCAATGTCGGGCCATCATGCTCGACAGCCTGTTTCAGAACTTTGGACAGGTCTTCGGGATCTTTGACAGTCCATGATTTCACACCAAAGGCGCTTGCAACAGCGGCGTGGTCGGTGCGGTTGAAATCAACATTGTAGTATCTCTGCCCAAACCCTGCGTCCTGTCCGGCCTTGATCCAGCCAAAGACCGAGTTCGAGAATACAATTGAGGTGATCGGCATGTTGTGCCGCACCATGGTTTCGAACTCACCACAGGCAAAGCCGAATGAGCCGTCACCCATCACCGACAAGGTTTTGACCGAAGGCCGCCCAATATGCGCACCCATTGCAGCACCCAATGAATACCCCAACGCCCCATGCGCCCGGTTAGTGATGAAATGCCGCCCCGGTGTCCGCCAGCGGTAATGCGCGCTGAAATATGGGCATGGCGTGCCGGGATCAGCGACAACAATCGCATCATCATCCAGGATATCCATTAGCGAAGCCATGACAGCCTCGGGCCGGATCGGCGTTTCTCGGCTGGCTGCAAGCGGGGCGAACGCAGCCAATTTGGCCGCCCATGCCGCGTTTGATTTGACCGCCCCGCCCAGCCTGGGCAGGTCTTGGCGTGCCGCCAATGCGTCCGCCAATGCTTCCAGCGCGAGACGCGCGTCGGCACAAATAGCGACTTCGGTCGGATAGTTGGCTCCGATCACCATCGGGTCACTGTCGATATGAATGATGGTGGCATCGCGCGCAGGGCTTCTCCAGCGCTCGGTCGTGACGGATCCTGCGCGACATCCGATGAACAGAACGACATCCGCCGCATCTACCACAGCGCGGGTGGCAGGCACCCCGCCATTCGACCCGACAACACCAAGCGCGAGCGGGTCTGTCTCGGCAATCGAGCCCTGCCCCGACACGGTCGTGGCGACAGGCATATCCAACAGTCCCGCAACCCGGCGCAGTGCGTCGCTTGCCCCTGATAGAACGGGTCCACCGCCACAAACGGCTACAGCGGATTTAGACTTTGAAAGTATCTCTGCTGCCGCCTCGACCGCATCCATGTCGGGGCCTGCACGTTCCGCCGGATAGCTGCGATGTCTTGCATCCGCCCAGATCTCTGCCTCGTCCACCGGCGCTTTCTGAGTATCGAAGGGCAAGGCAAGATGTGTGGCCCCAGGTGTTCCGGTGGTCATTGCACGGAATGCCGCGCGAACCATGGCCGGCAATCGCGTGGCATCATCCAACGAAGCGTTCCACTTGGCCAACGGTTTGAACAGCGTCGGCTGATCCAACTCAGTCAGTGGGTATTTGCCTCTGCTGGTTGTTGCCACATCCGAGGTGATCGCAAGAATAGGAACCGAGCTTTCGTTGGCTTCGACCACCCCAGGTAGGATGTATGTCGCCCCGCCTCCAGACGGGCCTTCGCAGACACCCGGCTTACCTGTCACCCTTGCATAACCATCCGCCATGTAGGCCGCATGACGTTCATCCCGCGTCAGAATGTGCTGAATACCGTGATCCATCCGAGATAGCGCATCATAGAATGGCAAGGTTGTATCACCACATAGGCCGAACATGTGCTTCACGCCATGCGCCTCAAGCATACGGACCATTGCCTCGGCTCCGGTCAGGTAATTCGTTCCTGTCATGGTCGGCGACTCCCTCGATCCAATCTGCACACAGACCTGTATACAGTTTTGTATATTGATTTCAAGACTGGCCTGTGGCACCTGTGGGGCAACGACCAAAAGGCAATACCAATGGCAGGTCCACGCGTTGATGATATCTACGATCAGATGAAGGCCATGGCGGTTTCATTCCGCCTGCGTCCCGGCGATCGTTTGAACGAAGTCGCCCTGTCGAAGGAGCTGGGCGTCAGCCGCACCCCTTTGCGCGAAGCACTGAACCGGCTGGTCGCCGAACGTTTGTTCGACTTCCGCCCGGGACAGGGTTTCTTTTGCCGCCCATTGGATGCCCAAAGCATTTTTGACCTGTTCGAGCTGCGCCAAATCATCGAAACCGCCGCCGTCCGCGCAGCGTGCACCAAGGCCACCACAGAACAACTGCAGGCGCTTCACGACGAACTTTATGCGACGGGTATCGATATCACCGGGCTTACCGTTGAAGAGGCCGTCACGCGAGATGAAGCATTTCATCTGGTCATCGCCCGGCTGTCTGGCAACATGGAATTGCTGCAAACCCTGATGCGGATTAATGAGCGCATTCGCTATATCCGATGGATTTCCATGAGTCTGGACCGGGTCCAACGCTCAAAAGACGAACATAAGCGCGTCATGCAGGCCTTGATGAACCGCGACGCTGATGAGGCCGCGCAGGCTTTGGGCACCCATATCAACAAGCGGATGGATCAGGTGCAGGACGCGGTGCGCCATGGGATATCAAGCATCTATATGGAAGGGTCGGACGATATCTCGACCCGCATCATTCAGGAGGCGCAGTCATGATCGCGCAGGGCGGAAAATCCATATACGGCGCATCTGTCGGCATCCTGATGTTGGACGCACATTTTCCGCGTATTCCCGGTGATATGGGCAACGCGCAGACATGGCCGTTTCCCGTTCTCTATCGCATCGTACGCGACGCTTCGCCTGATCTTGTGGTCCGCAAAGGGGCCGAAGGAATGCTTGGAGCGTTCATTGATGCGGCTCGGGAGCTTGTAAAAGACGGGGTGGACGGGATCACCACCAATTGCGGCTTTCTTTCGCTGTTTCAGGATGAATTGGCCGAGGCAGTGCCGGTGCCGGTCGCGACGTCCTCGATGATGCAGGTCGATATGGTGAACCGTGTCCTTCCTGCAGGAAAGCGCGCCGGAATTCTAACAATCTCTGCCTCAACACTTACAGATGAGCACCTGCGAAAGGCACGGGTCCCCGACGGCACTCCGATTGGCACCACCGAAGGCGGCAGCGAATTCACAACCGCGATCCTCAGAAACGCATTGGCGCTGGATGTGGACAAAGCCCGCGACGACAATGTCGAAGCAGCGCTTGCGCTGCAGGCGGGAAATCCCGACCTTGGTGCAATTGTACTGGAATGTACAAACATGTGCCCTTACGCGGCGGACATACAGCAAGCGACCGGTTTGCCTGTGTTTTCTATCGTCACCTTCATCAACTGGTTTCAGGCCGGGCTGAACCCGACGAGGTTCTGATCAAGTGACCCGTAAGTCCAGAGTAGCCGTCGTCTATAGCCAGATGGCGATTCTGGACCTAACGGCAACAGCTTGACGGTGACCAGGAACCAAGCAATCAAGAAACGAAATCGGAACAGCGCCAAAACGACCATCGTCAACCTCAAGGTGACCTGTTCTGACACCACTTAACAACAGTTCAGGAACCGAGACGCATGACGAAAACACCGATCGAGTTGTTGGCCGCCAGCGCCTCGGAAATCCGCCCTGTTGTTGCGCTGAGCGAAGGCGCCGATCCGCGCATCGTTGCCGGAGGATTGGCTGCCCATAAGGCTGGTCTGGCAGATATTATTCTCGTCGGACCCAAGGCCGAAGTCGAAGCCGCGCTAGCGGCAGAGGGTGGCTCAGCCGAGGACGGTATTGCCATCCATGATCCTGCGCATTCGGAACTGACTGACGATTTTGCGGCCGAGTATCATTCTCTGCGCAAACACAAAGGTGTCGATGAAGCCAAGGCGCGCAAGGCCGCAGAATCGCCGCTGGTCTACGCAGCTATGCTAGTGCGGATGGGGCACGCGACTGGAACCGTAGGTGGGGCGGTCCATACCACAGGCGATGTGGTCAGAACTGCCATCCAGGTTATTGGAATGAAGCCCGATGCTGGAATGGTATCCTCGTTCTTCCTGATGTACCCGCCGGAGGCCGCTGCTGAAGGCGCGCGCGCCATGCTCTATTCTGACTGCGGCTTGGTGATCGATCCGACATCCGAAGAACTGGCAAACATTGCAGCCGCTTCAGCGGTGTCCGCGCGGGCATTGCTGCAGGAAGAGCCAAAGATCGCGATGTTGAGTTTCTCAACAAAAGGCAGCGCCCAACACCCAGCGGTGGACAAGGTCGTCAACGCGACAGAAATTTTGCGGGCGAAACACCCAGAGTTGAATGTGGATGGAGAGCTGCAATTCGATGCCGCCTTCGTGCCGTCGATTGGTGAGCGAAAATCCCCCGGGTCCTCGGTCGCGGGTCAGTCGAACGTCAAGATTTTCCCTAATCTGGATGCCGGAAATATCGGGTACAAGATGACTCAACGGCTGGGCGGTTATCTGGCGATCGGTCCGGTTTTGCAGGGGCTCGCCAAACCGGCCAATGATCTATCGCGCGGATGCAGCGCGGAAGATGTGACGCAGATCATCGCGGTGACCATCCTGCAGGCGCGCGAACCCTAAACTCGGCAGCCCGCCTGCTTTATCGCGCAGGCCCGCGACCCATTCATTACAAACAAAGGACCATCCGTTATGGCGTCCGCCGATCCCTCAGCCCTATCCCTCACCGAGCGGAGCAAGGAGCGTGTTCGCACGCTCTTTCCCGGCGTCATGATTGCCGTAACCGTTGCCGTCGCCGCCAAGTTCCTGTCCGAGCATTATGCTACCCCGGCCATGCTGCTTGCCCTTCTTTTGGGGATTGCGGTCAGCTTTCTGGGCGAAGAAGGAAAAACCGTTGAGGGGATCGGATTCGCCGCACGCACACTTCTGCGCCTTGGCGTGGCCTTGCTGGGTGTGCGCGTGTCGATGACCCTGATGCTGGGTCTGGGCTGGGACCTGATTGCCCTTGTGATCGTCGGAGTGCTGTTGACCATAGGTTTTGGCCTGTCCGTAGCTCGTTTTTTTGGCCACAAATGGCGCTTTGCCTTTCTGACCGCCGGTTCGGTTGCAATTTGCGGTGCATCGGCGGCAATGGCGATCAGTGCAATCCTGCCCAAGGACGAACGCTCGGAAGAGCGTCTGATTTTTACGGTCATGGGCGTGACCGTTTTGTCCACCATCGCCATGATCGCCTATCCGATCCTAGTACGCTCATTAGGGATGAACGATATTGCGGGCGGTGTGTTTCTGGGTGGCACCATCCATGATGTGGCTCAGGTTGTCGGCGCGGGATTTTCGATCTCGGAACAAACCGGAGATACAGCGACGCTGGTCAAATTGTTCCGCGTGGCGATGCTGGCACCGGTGGTTTTGGTCGCTTCACTGATTATTCGTGGCTTTGCTGAAATGGACGAAGACGGGAAACGTCCACCGCTGTTGCCGGGATTCGTGTTAGGATTTCTGGTTCTCGCTGCGGCATCCTCATTCGGAGTGATCCCGCCAGCGATTTCAGAATTTCTAAGCCAATGCTCTCGATGGTTGTTGCTTGTTGCGATCGCAGCTGTTGGGATGAAGACAAACCTTAAACAGATCCTGTCAGTCGGTGCAGCCGCAATCGCCCTCATCATAGTGGAGACGTTGTTCATCGCCGTGGTAATTCTGGCCGGGATTAACCTATTAACCTGAAGCAGTTACCAAGAGTTTTCCGCCAACTGCGACGGCTGAACGGCAACCCCTGACAGTCCGGTGCGGGTTTGCCGATTGCCTTCGTGCGCGGTGTTTGGTTCATTGGCGACTGGCGCTTTGCAGCGCTTTTTCGTTCGATTCCGAATGATTCCTCAAGCGAGATGAAGAATATGGACAACACCTTGCCTCTGCCACCCGGCCCACGTTCCGAACCGGGCTTTTGGCTTGATTCATCTGAACACCGCACGTGGTTGAAAGATCAGGCTATGCAACAGTTGGCGTTTTTCAGCGCAAGTTGTCGGACCGAGCCAGGATTTTTCATCCTCGACCATGATGGCAGCCCGCTGCCAAACACATTGCAGGAACTGCACACGACTACACGCCTAGTGCATTCTTACGCTCTGGGGCATCTGATTGAATTTCAAGGCGCAGAGCGGATCATCGATCACGGTATGGCCTACCTCAACAGCCACCACAAAGACCGGGATCACACCGGTTACCTTTGGGCTTTGGATGGCGACAACATCAAGGATGATCGCAAACTTGCCTACGGGCATGTCTTTGTTCTGCTCGCTGCCTCAAGCGCAAAACAGATAGGGCACCCGGAAGCTGACAAACTGCTGACCGAAGTCCGGGATATCCTTGATACACATTTCTGGGATGATGAGACCGGGTTGTTCCGCGACGAATGGAACCGCGATTGGACGCCGTTTTCCACATATCGCGGAATGAACGCGAATATGCACGGAGTTGAGGCACTGCTTGCAGCTTTTGAGGCGACAGGCGACGAAATCTATCTTACCCGCGCCGGTCGTATTCTGGATTTCTTTATCGGCCGGATCGCACCTGCTGAAAACTGGCGCTTGCCCGAGCATTTCACCTCAGATTGGCAGATTGACCGGGGCTATGCCGGTGACCCGATGTTCCGTCCCGCAGGCACGACCCCGGGCCATTCGTTCGAGCTTGGGCGACTTCAGCTGCAGCATTGGGATTTATCAGGCCGACCAAACTCGGGCGCGCCCGAGTCATCGCGACGATTGATTGCGCAGGCCCTCAAGGATGCGTGGCTGCCCGGCGGCGGCATGGCATATACGCTGGATTTTGGGGGTCGGGTCGCAAATGCGTCGCGGTTCTGGTGGCCAGTAGCTGAAGCCATTGGTGCGGTTGGAGCCCTGATCGCACTGGATAAAAGGCAAGAGGATGAAATTTGGTACAGAAAACTCTGGACCTTTGCGAATGAAACGTTCGTGGATCACCAACATGGCGGCTGGTTCCCGGCGGTGGATGAATCCGGTGACATCGTGACATCCATCTTTGACGGCAAACCGGATATCTATCATTCATTGCAGGCTTGCCTGTTCCCGCTATCGGGGCGCTTATCTCGGATGGTGCCGCTTTAACGCGCGCGAATTCAAGCAGAGCGAGACCCGCATCGAGCCGGCTCAATTGAAGAGTCGGGGCAAATCTGCTATGTATAGTGCATTCAACACCATCCGACGACCTGCGAATTCGGATGCGTTTCTTGACGAACGGATAGGAGAGTTGAATGGCAAATCAAGCACGTGGAAAGCGAACGACCCGAAAGGGCACACTTGAGGTGAGACCACAACCATCGGCCCATTCCGCCCTGAGCGAACGGGCCGGGGCGTCAGGCCTCATGACCCCGCAAATGCTGAGCGAACGCGATGAGCGCGTCTCAAAAACTCGCAAAAAGGGCGGGCCTGCTTTGGAAGAAGATAATTCGGATCAATCCGGCAATGACGCTGATCCGACGGAACTGGATTACTAATCAATTAAGCACATTTTTTTGACATGAATAGATTACGGAGGCTGCTATGCCCTCGACCCATCAGCCAAGGATTTTCAACACAATAAACCTTACGGATTTCGATACTAACGGCCAAACCTCTACTGTGGGCGAGCCGACAGTTTCCAGCAATGGAGGCCAGATTCTGGCCACTGGCAACTGGTATGCAAGTCGGTCACTGGACGGCGGCCAAAGCTGGTCTCACATGAGTCCTTTCACCTTGTTCCCACCTGTTGACGGGGGGTTTTGCTGTGACCAGACCACGATTTACGACCCAAGCCGGGATCTGCTTATCTGGCTGCTTCAATATATCGAACAGGGGGGCACCAACACACTGCGGGTTGCGGTCAAACAAGGGCGCACCTTGGGGAACGACACATGGAACATTTGGGATTTCACCCCCGCCGGGCTTGATCCCGCGTGGAACAATGAGTGGTTCGACTATAATCACGTTTCGTTGTCCGAAAACTATATGTATGCGGGCACCAATGTGTTCTCGGCCGGGGCTAACCAGTTTACCCGCTCGGTCATTCTGCGGATTTCACTGGACGAACTGGCGACCGCGGCAACGCTATCATTCGACATATTCGAAACAGAAGACAACTTCTCTCTGCGCTGCGTACAAGGCGCACGCGGCGCGATGTACTTTGCCAGCCACAACACGAACTCGCAGATCCGCGTATTCAGATGGGCCGAGAACGCCTCGGACGTAGATGAATTCGACATCGATGTCACGCCTTGGTCCGCAGGCAATTATTCCGCGCAGACCACCGGTGGCGACTGGATGTCGCGCACTGATCCACGCATTATGGCTGGTTGGCTGGGACGCGGCGTTCTGGGCTTTATGTGGACAGCTAATCGTCAGACCAACAGGCCACTCCCTTTCGTCAGGACCGTCCGCATTGACGAAGCAACCATGTCATTGATTGACGAACCGGATATCTGGAACAGTCAGATCGCGTTCGCCTACCCCTCAACAGCTGTAAACCGGGTTGGTGATGTAGGGCTTTCGGTCTTTGCGGGTGGTGGGAATTTGCATCCGAGCCATGTTGTTGGCTCATACGACGATATCGATTTGACTTGGCGGCTGGCCCTCGCTCGACGTGGCACCGACACTCCGGGTCTGGGAAAATGGGGCGACTACACCAACTGTGCCGAGGTTGCCGATGATGGCTTCACCTGGCTGGCAGCCGGGTACACGCTGCAGGGCGGGAACACCCAAACTGACATCGAACCAACCATGACCTGGTTCGCACAGCAGCGCTATGACGCACCACGTCGCCATCCGCCCGTTATCGTCTAAAACATTATAACCATTTATAATTCAGGGATCTACATCATGCACAGAGCGATTAAATCACAAGGCGTAAAGTCATTCTTGCGGCAGGAAGCCCCCTGGCTACTTATCGCCTTTGTTATTGCTGACCTATTCTACAAATGGGGGTCATTCGCCCTGGAATGCGTCGGCTTTCTGTTGACTTGGTACGTCCTGAGCCTTCTAGCCAGCCTGGTATCACGTATGCTGTGGGGGGAAAACTCAGCTGTCGGAGATTGAACCATCGATCAATCTTTTTAAGCTTGCGGACTGTTGGTTTGCATCCCGCCCTGGGACATTACGAATTTGTTGCGCGTAGGTCTGAAATCACTTCGGACAACAGCTCAATCCCTTTTCGGATAGAACCGGGTTGGATTGACGAGACGCCAAGACG
This sequence comes from Ruegeria sp. A5, assembly GCF_056543005.1. NCBI lineage: Bacteria > Pseudomonadati > Pseudomonadota > Alphaproteobacteria > Rhodobacterales > Roseobacteraceae > Ruegeria > Ruegeria sp. A5. Next base: position 18,427 of record NZ_JBQGAV010000003.1, on the reverse strand, counting down.
AAAGTGGTATCTCCCTGCGGTTTTATTTGAAAAACAGGGCCCGATCGGCTCCACAATAACACCGCGTTTTAGGGCGGCTTGACATATCGTCATGGCATCCAACCGGGCCTCGGGATCAGAAAGCACAAAAACCGTTCCGCCAAATTCGCCCGTTTTCAGGAAATGGGGTAGCTTTTCACGGATCGTCGTATCAGCCAGATGCCAGCGCAGCTCATAATTCTGGCGAACCCTGCGCAACAAGCCATCATAGTACCCCAAGTTAATAAACGCGGCAGCAGTGTGCTGAAGAATCATCGGCGGATGGCGCATCATCATTCCCCGGCAATCGCGCGCGGCGTCAATAAATTCTGGCGCAGCCGCCAGATACCCCAGGCGCAAACCTGGTGAAAGACCTTTGGAAAGGCTGCCCAAATAGATCAGTCGATCCGTGTCATCCAGACTGCGCAGCGGCAGCAAAGTAGAATGCCGGTAATCCACATCGCATTCGTAATCGTCTTCGACGATGTAAAAATCATACTCTTCAGCGGCCTGCAGCAAGGCCTTGCGGCGGCGCTCGGACATCGTAACGGTGGTTGGGTGCTGGCGATTGGGGGTTACGAATACCAGGTCAGCCTCGCGCAGACGTTCATCGACGATCAGACCCTCGCTATCAATGGGTTGAAACCTTACATTCCCAAAATTTGCCTGAAGGATCTTGCGTGCATCCGGATATCCCGGATCCTCCATAACCGCAGTTTTATCGCGCCCGCCGAACAACAGGCTGGTGATAAATAACCCGTTTTGCGAACCCAATGTGATCAGGATTGAATCGCTGGGTTCAAAAATACCGCGACGGGGCAGGATGCGCTGCCGGACCTGCTCGATAAGTTCAAAGCAATCCTCGTACAGCCCGTCCGCAGACCAGATTTTCAGGTGCTTTCGATTCATGGCCAACCGAGTGCATTCGCGCCAATCCGCAACCGGGAATGCGCCATCATCGATTTGGTTGCACACAAACGGATAGTCGTACTTATACCAGTCATTCGGGCGCTGGATGGTTTCGATCTCTTCGGTGCGGCGCAGTTTGTTCAGTTTCTGGCCAATCGATGTGCGTTGTCTGGTGCTGGTTCGCCCAATCGCATCACCGTCCGTGCGAATCCCCACGTCAGAGCAGACATAATAACCCGAGCGGGGCCGGGCCTCGATCAGTTGCTCTTCTTCAAGCTTTCGATAAGCCGCGACGACCGTATTGATCGAAACATCGAGATCCCGCGCCAACCCCCGACATGAGGCAAGCTTTAGTCCAGACGGCATCAAACCTTCAAAAATGAGTCGTGAAATCTGCGAGACGATCTGATCTCGCAAACCGCTGGACTGAGTTTTGTCGATGCTCAACCGTTGTGTCATGTCCTGTCGGGCTCTAGTCGCAAATTCTGCGACGCGATTTGCAAACTGTAACCATGTTTTCAAGTGCTCCATGCAAAGTGGAAACGACGCTAAATTCCCCAATTCTGTACTGGCAATGCTGAAAGCAATAGCGCTCTTACTAAAAGCGGGTTGATGATAACTCAAAAAAGAGACTTCAGCCAACGCTATGTTTTTAAAGTACTTATACAGACCAGAGATGTGCTTAAGCAACCTGCGCTGCCATTGTTGAACTTGTAACATCTTAACGCGCGGGACTGAATCGCGGCATCGAACAGTCACTTGGCGCGATGAAATCTGTACCCATTATTACAAACAACTGTATCTTTCTCAGTCGAACTCCTTCGCGTTTGCTGTAGCGATCCGGGAAGTTCCATGTCGAAATTAGGGATCACCCGGGCCGTTCGATGCGACTAGGGAGGGAGACCATTCGCATGGTTTTGCAGGAGTGGGATATGCGTCGACTCTGTGAACAGCGATTCAGCAGACGTTTCTCTGATGTCCGTCCGAACCCCGACGCGAAGGGTCCGGTACATCAATTCAGCGCACAGATTTTTTGAGGGAGAACCAGATCCATGAAAAACACAACGAGGTTGGCATGCTGATGCGCGGTCTGGAAAAGCTGACAAGCGCAATCTCAGAAGTCATGGGCCGCATCGGCTGGTTTCTCATCTTGTATTGCATGGCTTTTGGCGTGTCGGACGTATTCATGCGCTATGTACTGAACGCGCCCTCCCAGTGGATCGGCACCACATTGCAAGCTGCGATGGTGTTGTTGGCTTGCACCGGCGGCGTCTATGCGTTGCAGCATGACAGTTTCGTCAAACTCGACCTGTTTTATGCAAACGCCAGCAAGCGGTCAAAGGCGATTTTGGATGTCCTGACGGCACCGATTGCAATCCTGTTTCTGGTCGCATTGATCTGGAAGGGTTACGAAGCCGCATCGCTGTCTCTGATGCTTAATCAGAAGACCCCCACATCCATTCCGATCCCGATTTATCCGATCAAATTTGCGATCCCACTCAGCGGTGCAATGGTTCTCTTGGTGGTCCTGAAACACTTGCTCCGCGATCTGCAAACGATCTTCGGGCGCAGTTAGGCACGCTGGCCTGGGCGCCTGCAAATACAAACGAAAATAGACTGATCCACTAACGAGGAGGAATTAACATGAAACCAAACAGGTTTGTGCACACAACCATGTGGGCAGGCGCCATAGCCTTGACCGCAAGCATTGCCGTAGCACAAGATGGGCCGCCGGATGAAGTGACCGAGTGGACCTTCCAGCCCGCATTTGACCAAACCGATGCCGGCTGGGACAACGGTCTGATCCCATGGGTTGAAGCAGTTGAAAAAGCGACTGAAGGCACCGTCAAAATCCGTGTTGAGCCCGCAGGGGCGCTGGTCAGTGGTGCAGAGGCCTTTGGCGCAGCGGCGGCTGGTCTGACCGATGGCTACGCGGGCTGGGGTTCAGTCTATGGTGGCGACATGCCCGAAGGTATGCTGGCGTTTGGCATGGCCATGGGCGCCGACAACACCGAAGAAGCGTGGGAAGTGATGTGGGGCAACCCCGACTACCGCGTTGGTGACATCGTGCAAGAGGCCGCCAACGCGCGGAACCTGCAATGGGCAGGCTGGACCAACCAGGGACCGAACGCAATGTTCACCAAGTTCCGTGTCGAAAAACTGGAAGATCTGGAAGGCCGCAAGATGCGCGCCGGTGGACCCCAGGCCATCTTCCACTCGACCATGGGCGGCGCGCCGGTCTCGATGAACGGTGGTGAGATTTACACCGCAATCAAACTGGGCACCATCGAAGGCACCTACTGGGATACAGGCGGCATCGATGACATGTCGTTCCAGGAAGTTATTGACTATGCGATTATGCCCGGCTGGAACCCTGCTCAGCACCAGGAGATCTTCATCAACCTGCAGAGCTGGAACGCCCTGACCGACTGGCAGCGCGAAAAGATCAACGGTGTTTTCGAAGAAACCTATTTCGAAACCAGCCGCATGCATGCGGAAGGTGTCGAAGAAGCGCTTCAAATCCTACGCGATGCCGGTGGTGAAGTAATCGAGCTGAGCGATGAAGAAGTTGCTCGTATGCGCGAGAAATCCATTGCCGAAGTTTGGCCGCAGGTTGCAGCCGCATCCGAGGGCAACGCCAAAGGCGTGGAAATCTTCAAGAGGTTCCTGGAAGACAAGGCGAACGCGCAATAATCCCGCGCAATGTCATCTTTCCAATATAGCTAAAACTCTTTCGCTGGCCCGATCGTCGGGCCAGCGGACCAGACGGGCGCATGTCAGTGTTAAAAGCACTGCTGACACGCAACCCGGCAAAGACCGCGCGAACGGCCACTAGGTAGGGAAACTAAAGATCATGAGCCTCGAACTAATTACAGCGCTGTATTTCTTAATACTGTTTGGGATCCTTTTCATGGGGCTGCCGGTTGCGTTCGGCTTGGGCGGAACAGCGGTTCTATTTGCCCTGGTTTTCGAACCTCGCGCGCTGTTGTCCGTGCCCAGTGCATTCTATTCAACGCCTTGGAATTCGGTACTGGTCACAGTGCCATTGTTCTTGTTCATGGGCTCACTCATAAGATTTTCGGGGATAGCCGAAACGGCCTATGACGCCGTTTACAAGCTGATCGGCCACATTCATGGTGGTCTCGCGATGGGTACAGTTCAGGTCTGTACTGTTTTTGCTGCAATCACCGGCATCACACCACCGGCGACCACCACGATGGGTCAGATCGCCTATCCTTCGATGATGCGCTACAAATATGATCGCCGTATCGCGATCGGTTGTATCGCGGCAGGCGGTGCATTGGGTGCGCTGATCCCACCAAGCGTTCCGTTCATCTTCTATGGATTGCTGGCCAAGGTTTCGATCGGTGACCTGTTCATGGCGGGGTTGCTGCCCGGCCTGATGCTGGCCACGTTCTACACGATCTACATCGGCGTACGTTGTAAAATCCAGCCCGAGCTGGGCCCCGCCCTGCCCGCCGATCAGAAATTCACCCGCACCGAAAAACTGACCGCCGTTCTCAGCATCTGGCCGTTTGCCTTACTCATCATCATCGTTCTGGGCGTCATCTGGGGCGGTATCGCGACGCCGGCGGAAGCTGCCGCATTTGGTGCCGCAGGCGCCTTTGTCATCAACTTGATCTACGGCAAACTGACCTGGGAGGTGCTGAGGGAATCGTTGGTGTCCACCTTGAAGCTCAGCGGTATGGGGCTTTGGATTCTGATTGGTGCCACCGTCTATCTTAATGTGTTCAACACGCTTGGCAGCCAGGACCTGCTGACCAATCTGGTTCTTTCCATGCCCGGCGGTGCAACCGGCATCCTGCTGATGATGATGCTGATCATCCTCGTCCTGGGTATGGTGATGGATGATTGGGCCATCATCATGCTGTGCACACCACTGTTCATCCCGATTATCGACGAATTGGGGATCGACAAGCTGTGGTTTGGCGCGCTGTTCATCGTGAACATCCAAATCGCTTACCTGACACCTCCGTTCGGTTTTGTACTGTTCTGGATCAAAGGGGTTCTGCCCAAAGATGTCAGCATGGGGGATGTCTACAATTCGGTTGGCCCGTTTGTGGCACTCCAGTTCGTTGGCCTGACCCTGATCTTCATCTTCCCGCAGATCGCCACCTGGTTGCCCAACATCCTGAAATAATCCGGAGGTACAGATGTATAACCATATCCTCGTTCCAGTCGCCCCTGATCACATCAACGATTGTGCCAAATCTCTGGATGCCGCAAGCCGCTTGCTGTTGGATGGCGGGACAGTATCGGTGCTGTCCGTTCTCGAAGAACTACCTTCGTATATCGGGTCGTACTTTCCACCTGAGCAGGTTCAGAAAAGTGTTTCTGATTTTGAGGACAAACTGAACGCATCGATGGAGTCTCCGAAGATCGGCACTCATGTTGTTACAGGTCATCCAACAAATTCCATTCTGGATTGGGCCGAGGAACATAAAGTAGACTGCATAGTGGTTGCGTCACACCAACCGGGCCTTTCGGACTATCTGATCGGTTCAACGGCTGCACGTGTGGTCCGTCATGCACATTGCAGTGTCGTGGTACTGCGCGACAAGTAGAGCAGAAGCATAACACCTGACAGGTGTTATGCGCGCAAAGTGGCTGGCCAATGAGGCCAGCTATTGTCGTTCAGAACCCTTGCATCAGCATGTCTACAGCCACGGTGATCTGCTCGAAATCATCTTTCAGATGACCCACTGGTGATTTGAGGAGTCCCACAGGAACAGCAGCCATGAACTGGGTCACCATTACAACCTGCTCACCATCTATCAGGAACTCAGGGTTGAGGCGGGTCGCTGGTTTCGGCGCATGTGCTTTTGGCAAAAGCGGCACCACTATGCGGGTATTCAGATCGCTCAAAAGATCGGTTTGCACATCCAGAAGATAGCCATCGCCGGATGGATTGGGTAATACATCGTATTTCGGCATCAGAACTGGCGAAAGCCGTCCAAGGGCAACCCGTGTTGTTCAACATATGAATTTGAGCTTTGCAGCGCTTCGGCATTTTCAGCCTTCCACTGCGCGGCCTTCGCAGCGGCAACGGCGGCACGCACTCCTTCTTCGGCGGCACGCGACAGGTTCACGTTCAGCGCTCTGGCCTCGGTGAGCAAAGCGCTATCAAGTGATAGATTGGTCGGTTTGCGTGGTTGAGCGTTCATTCTGTCTTAGCCTCCATGTGCCCGAGAATATCAATATACTATATGCGCGTCAAATATGCGCATATCTCCTAAAGGACTTCTCTGGCTTCGTGGCTCGTTCTTATGGTATTTCATTCAATGCTTATTGAACGAGAACCTAACGATTTCGGTTGAAATCGTCCTCTCATCCCCCTAATCACGACCCTACCTCGGGGTGCGCTAAAGACCGCGCTGAGATGCCAATTGGCAAACCCGTTGAACCTGAACCGGCTAGAACCGGCGGAGGGAAAGGTACAGGTTTCATCCATCCTTACCCTCTCGCCGCATTGGAGGATGATATGAAACATCTGGCAATTGCTGCGGGAATACTGACTGCGACTTCGGCTGTGGCAGCCGATAAGCCCACGTTGACCGTATATACTTACGACAGCTTCGTTTCGGACTGGGGCCCCGGCCCGAAGGTCGAAGAGGCGTTTGAAGCGCAATGCGAATGCGACCTGAACCTTGTCGGCGTCGAAGATGGCGCGGCACTGCTGTCACGCATTCGGCTGGAAGGCGAAAACAGCGACGCCGATATTGTATTGGGTTTGGATACCAACTTGATATCGGCAGCTAAAGAAACCGGCCTGTTTGCACCTCATTCAGTCACTGCCGAGTATGCTCTGCCCATCGAGTGGACCGACACAGTTTTTGCCCCCTACGACTGGGGTTACTTTGCATTTGTTCACAATGCAGATTTTGCCGCTCCTAACAGCTTCCGCGAGTTGGCAGATAGTGACATCAAGATCATCATTCAGGATCCGCGTTCATCGACGCCGGGGCTGGGTCTTCTGCTGTGGGTCAAGGCCGCGTATGGCGATGAAGCCCAAGAAATCTGGGCTGACCTTGCTGACAATATCGTGACGGTTACCAAGGGCTGGTCCGAGTCATATGGCTTGTTCCTTGAAGGTGAGGCCGACTTGGTTCTAAGCTATACGACCTCGCCAGCCTATCACCTGATTGCCGAGGAAGATGCCAGCAAAGCAGCAGCAGCCTTTGACGAAGGCCATTATATGCAGGTCGAGGTTGCGGCCAAGCTGGCCAATTCCGATCAGCCCGAGCTGGCAGATCAGTTTCTGAACTTCATGGTGTCTGACGCGTTTCAGACGATCATTCCAACAACCAACTGGATGTACCCGGCCGTAACCCCATCTTCCGGTCTGCCCGAAGGTTTTGAAACTCTAACGATCCCTCAGAAGTCTCTGCTGTTTGATCAGGACCAAGCCGCCATCGCGCGGGAACAGGCGCTTTCGGAATGGTTGGGCGCACTCAGCCAGTAAACCCACTCCCCGGTGTCAGTGCGGCGGCCATCGTTGCCGCACTGATATTGGGCACGTTGTTCATGGTGGCGGTGCGGGCAGATGCAGGCGGCGGGTTTGGTCCCGCCGACTGGGCTGCCTTACGCTTTACCCTGCTCCAGGCGACGCTCTCTGCAATGTTCAGCGCCGGTCTGGCTATTCCGGTCGCCCGCGCGCTGGCCCGCCGCCGGTTCACCGGTAGGCGCGTCCTTATCACGCTGTTGGGCGCACCTTTCATCCTGCCGGTGATCGTCGCCATTCTGGGATTGCTTCAGGTCTTTGGCCGGGCAGGATGGATCTCGGACGCGTTGGGCTATTTCGGTCTGCCGCCCATTCGAATCTATGGGCTGCACGGTGTCGTTCTGGCCCACGTATTTTTCAATCTACCTCTGGCAACACGCCTGATCTTGCAGGGTTGGCAGGAGATCCCTGCCGAGCGTTTCCGGCTAGCGGCCCAACTTGGGTGCGAAGGAATGGCAATGTTCCGTTTGATCGAACTGCCAATGCTACGCCGCATTCTGCCCGGAGTGCTGGCCGTGATCTTCGCCATTTGCCTGACCAGTTTTGCAGTTGCCCTGACGCTGGGTGGAGGGCCGCGCGCCACCACGATTGAACTCGCGATCTATCAGGCCTTTACATATGATTTTGACTTAGGGCGCGCCGCCTTACTATCCGCTTTGCAACTTGTCCTGACTGCAGCGGCTGCGTTGGGAGCCTTAAAGTTCTCGCGCGGCGACGGGTTCGGTACCGGCCTGAATCGTGAGATCAGGCGCTGGGATGGCCGAGGACCACTGCTGGATGCGTTTTGGATTATCATCGCCGCCGCGTTCCTGCTGCTACCTCTGGCATCCGTCACGATTTCGGGTATCGCTGGGCTGTTTGAGATGCCGGTTTTGGTGTTCCGTGCCGCAATAATTTCAATCTGTGTTGCCGCCGCCAGTACCATGCTCCTATTACTGCTGGCACTGCCCATGGCGACAGCCGTCGCGACAGGCCGATTCGGCATCGTCGAACTTGGCGGACTTCTTGGCCTCGCCGCCTCGCCCTTGGTCATTGGTACGGGTCTCTTTATTCTGATCCGCCCGCTGGCCAATCCTACAACTCTTGCGTTGCCGGTAACCGCGCTTGTGAACGCGGTCATGGCCTTGCCCTTCGCCCTTCGAATTTTGGTTCCCGCAGCGCGCGATGTGTTGGAACGGCACGGGCGGTTGGCGTTGGCCCTGAACATGAACAACTGGTCCTTTTTCCTGCGTGTCATGCTTCCTCGCCTGCGGCCCCAAATTGGCTTTGCCGCGGGCCTGACCGCAGCACTTTCGATGGGTGATCTGGGCGTGATCGCTCTGTTTGCGGATGCGCAGATCGCGACGTTGCCTCTGCAGATTTATCGACTCATGGGCGCATACCAGATGCAGGCCGCAGCAGGAGGCGCGCTGCTGCTGCTTATACTATCGATGGGTGTTTTCTGGGTTCTGGATCGAGGGGGTCGCTGGCATGCTGAAGCTTGACAATTGCATCATTGCAAATGGCAATTTCCAATTAAGCGCTGACTTTGAGGTCAAAGCCGGATCCAGCGTTGCGATCATCGGTCCGTCGGGGGCAGGAAAATCAACACTTCTTGAAACTATCGCGGGTTTTCGAGACCTGAGAAGTGGGCACATCCAATGGAAGGATCATGACCTATCGACATTATCACCAGGCAGTCGACCGATCGCAATGCTATTTCAAGACGGAAACCTGTTTCCTCACCTGAGCGCCGAACAGAATGTCGCCCTGGGCCTAAGGCCCAATGGAGGTTTGACCGCAGACGACCAACACCACATTCAATCGGCCCTCTGCCGCGTTGGCCTGCAGGGAATGGCGGCCAGAAAACCCGCCGAATTGTCAGGTGGTCAGCAAAGCCGCGTGGCGCTGGCGAGGATCCTTGTGCAAAAGCGTCAGGTGTTATTGCTCGACGAACCTTTTGCAGCGCTCGGGCCTGCCTTGAAAACTGAGATGCTCGATCTGGTCGCTGAATTAGTCGCCGAGACCAAAACCACCCTGCTTATGGTCAGCCACGACCCACGGGATGCGCTTCGGATAACCGACCAAACCGTATTGGTTGCGGATCAAATCGCCTATCCACCTGCTGAGACTGAGACACTCTTCAACAATCCTCCGCCAGCGCTGCGCGATTACTTGGGCTGAATGAACTGATCCAGACAAGCGTCCAGCACCTCGTGCACACGCGGACCAATCTCGGGGGCCTCCGAAGCGCGCGGGCCTGCAATGTTCAGAACAGTTACAGGGTTGGCGCTAAGCCAAGCACGTATCTGTTGCGCGCAATCGGCCTTTCCTTTTCTTATATCCACCACCAGATGCGGTTTTTCAGCATCAACTGCAAACTCAACCGTTTTCCGCGTGCCGGGACTGTCTGACGCGTCGATAAAAACAAGCGTGGCGTCACTGGCAAAGACGTTGAGCCTTGTCCGTTCAGCGACATCTTCAGACTTCGTTTCAACAAGCCCGCTGAGATGCGCAGGAATCAACCCATCCTCATTCGTTCGACCCTTCGGCACCCAGCCGCCATAGGGGATGCCATTTGCGCGGGCAAACTCCAATGCGGCAGTGTCTACGCCGGTTTGTCCACCTGATACGATTTTCTGAACACGACGCCCGAATGGGATTCCGTCTTGCTCGTCTCCCTGCGTCAACGCGCAATACCAAATTGAAACGGATCATTCTGCGCAAAGAAAAGCTTACCCTCTGCCATCACATGCGCCTGGCCAGTTAGCTGAGGGACAATGCCCCCGCCCTGCCCCGGCTGATAGGACAGCCTGTACGAACTTCCGATGATGCTTTCCTGAACGATTTCTTCCCCAGCGGACAAGCGCCGACTGGCCGCGAGGCAGGCCAGCCGGGCCGAGCTGCCGGTGCCGCATGGCGAACGGTCATAGTCATCGTCGGGGCACAGAACAAAGTTTCTGCTATGGATACCTGCATTCGGTGAGGTGCCCTGAAAGATCACATGATCAACCGGCTCGCCATTTTCGCCACCAACTTCTTGCGCAATGCAGGCTTCGCGAATTGCGATAGCCATGTCGGTCAGCGGGCGAATGTTCTCAGGCGCAACCGGGATCGGGCTTGGCTCGACAATGAAGAACCAATTGCCGCCATAAGCGACATCGCCGGTGACGGGACCATACTCTGCAGTCTCGACCGTCACGGACTGATGTACGCGGCGGCTTTCAATGTTGGTGACCTGCACGGTGTTGGCGTCCAGCAGATCAATCTTAACCTCACCTACCGGAGTTTCGATTCGGTGCGCGCCAACCTCGATCTGTCCAAGACGCGCCAATGTTACGCCCAACCCGATCGTCCCATGGCCGCACATGCCCAGTACCGCATCCGCGTCAAAGTAGATCACGCCCGCTTTGCAATCAGCACTGACCGGTTCGACAAGGAGCGCCCCGACCATGCCGGGCTGGCCGCGTGGCTCCAGTAGAACAGACTTGTAGAACCGCTCATGTTCCGTTGCCAGTCGCTTGGCGCGTTCAGCCAGTGATCCTGAACCCAAATCAGGCCCCCCGTCCAGAATGACCCGTGTGGGCATTCCACCGGTATGGCTGTCAATCACATGCATTCCGCAATGACCCCACCCTGACGAACCCAATCGGTAAACCACGACTTAAACAAGTTGTACTGTTGCTCGCAGTAATTTCGCTGGGCGTCAGATAACACGTCGGTTTCATTGAAATGCAGGCGGTATTCCTCTTCGCCGTTCAGCACCAGAAGATGCTTGTAGTAAAGAACAAGATCCGTGCCTTCGTCAAAACTTGCCAGAACGCCAAATGCCTCGTCCAACTCCCGCGCGCGCAACCGTGCTTCGGCATGTCCCTCTGCTGCCTTTTTCGAAAGCGCCGCAAGCAACAATGCCTCTTTGGGCAGCGCCGTTCCTATCCCGGTGATCGATCCGGTGGCGCCGCAATTCACAAACCCATGGTAGACTTCAGTATCGACGCCTACCATCAAAGTGACCTGATCGTCCTGCGATGTAATATGTTCGGCGGCATAGCGCAGGTCGCTCTTGCCCCCGAACTCCTTAAAGCCAACCAAATTCGGATGCTCGGCCCGCAGTGCAAAAAACAAATCCGCACAGGTGGCAAACCCATAGACAGGGCTGTTGTAGATGATCGCAGGCACGTCCGCTGCCGCAGAAAGAATAGCCTTGAAGTGGTTCTTTTGCGCGGCAACCGATGAGCCTCGTGACAGAACCCGAGGGATAACCATCAACCCTGCCGCGCCGACCTTCTGTGCATGTGCTGCGTGCGCCACAGCGGAATTCGAGTTGATGGCACCCGTCCCCACGACAACCGGCAAGCCAGCGTCGACCAGCCGTTCCACGCCCTCCATCCGTTGGGCATCCGTCAGAAGCGGCCAATCCCCCATCGAGCCACAATAGACGACAGCGGACATGCCGGCCGCGATCATCTCTTTGCCCTTTTCGACCAGCGCGTCAAAGTCAGGTGTCCTGTCGGCCTTACACGGCGTCATAAGGGCAGGCATAGTTCCAGTGAAAATAGTCCGGTCCATGAGATATCCGTTTGCTCAGGTTGGTATTGGTATTCTGCGCGAAAGCGCCGTGGCCTAACGTGTCATTCCAGCGAAACCCACAAGACCCTGGCGTCTTCCTTACTCGTAGAAATACAGCCATGCCCCATACCGCTATCGTAGTACAGAGAATCTCCGGGTTTCATCGGTAAGGGGCGGTAATGCTCGGATACGAATATCAACTCGCCACTGATAACGTACATGAATTCTTCGCCTGTGTGCCTGATCCAGTTCTCATATTCTGATATGTCACGCGCTTTTATCGTCGCGATATAAGGAAGCATTCGCTTACTGGTCAGGTCCGAGCACAGCAATTCGTGCATGTAGGTCGGCGTATTTCTTATCTCGCCTTGCCCTTTCGGCGTAAAATCACGTCGCCCCGAAATTCCCGATTGGGCGGACTGCAAGAACAGCTGTGGCGTGTTCATGTCCAAGGCCTGTGTCAGCCGCCGCACGATCTCGAAACTTGGACGTGTCTGGTTGTTTTCGATCTTTGAAAGTGTCGATCGACCGATTCCCGCTTCGCGCCCGGCCTCCTCCAATGTCCAGCCTTTTGCGCGGCGTGCATCCCGGATCGACCGACCCAAAGCCGCCCCCTCGTCCTGTTCTTCCGGTCCGGCACCATCTTTCAGGTTGTCCTCAGACATGGGAATCTCCTTGTTTTATCACAGCTTACTCATTTCCCCCGAGCCAAACAACTTTACTGTGATGAAATTTTTGTTGCCTTGCGTACACTAATTCCACTATAGGAAACAAAATTTCGTACACTGGAAACGAGATTACAGGAGGAGATCATGTTCACAAAACCGCTCACCGAGGCTGATCCCGTCATCGCTGCATCGATCGCACGCGAGGGCATACGCCAAGCTGAACAGATCGAACTGATCGCTTCCGAGAACATCGTCTCTCAGGCAGTGATCGATGCGCAGGGTTCCGTACTTACAAACAAATACGCCGAGGGCTATCCGGGTCGCCGCTATTATGGCGGGTGTGAATATGTGGATGAGGTTGAGGCCGAAGCCATTGACCGATTGAAGAAGCTGTTTGGCTGTGAATATGCAAACGTTCAGCCGCACTCGGGCGCGCAAGCCAACGGGGCGGTTAAGCTGGCACTACTCAGCCCGGGGGACACGATTCTTGGTATGTCGTTGGATGCTGGGGGTCACCTGACCCATGGCGCAAAACCTGCCCAGTCCGGCAAGTGGTTCCGTCCGGTTCAATATGGCCTGACCCAGGCCGGGCTGATTGACTATGATCAGGTTGAAGAATTGGCGAAAGCCGAAAAGCCCAAACTGATCATTGCAGGCGCATCGGCCTATTCGCAAAAGATCGATTTCGCACGCTTCCGCGCCATTGCCGACGAAGTTGGCGCATGGCTTCTGGCAGACATGGCCCACATCGCCGGCTTGGTTGCGACCGGCCTGCATCCCTCGCCCATCGGGCACGCACACATTGTTACGTCGACTACGCACAAGACGCTACGCGGTCCGCGCGGTGGGATTATTCTTACAAACGATGAAGCGCTGGCAAAAAAGATCAACTCGGCTGTTTTCCCGGGTCTGCAGGGCGGCCCCCTGATGCATGTGATCGCAGGCAAGGCAGTCGCCTTTGGTGAAGCGCTGCAGCCTGAATTCAAAGAATATATGCAGCGCGTTGTCGACAGTGCCTCGGCCCTGGCCAACGTGATGATGGCGCGCGGGTGTGACATCGTTTCGGGTGGCACTGAAAACCACCTTATGCTGGTTGATCTGCGCCCAGTCGGCGTAACCGGCAAAGACGCCGAAGCGGCGCTAGAGCGTGCAGGTTTCACCTGCAACAAAAACAGCGTTCCGGGTGATCCCGAAAAGCCCACTGTCACCAGCGGCATCCGTCTTGGTACGGCCGCAGGCTGCAGCCGTGGGTTTGGACCAGAAGAGTTCAAACAGATTGGCCACATGATCGGTGATGTGCTCGACGCGCTGGCACAATCGTCTGACGGTGACGAGACCGTCGAAAAGGAAACACGTGAAAAGGTCCGCGCGCTCTGCGCAAGCCACCCGATCTACTGAAAGAAGACCAAATGACTTACGATCTTATTGTCATCGGGGGCGGTCCGGGCGGCTATGTCGCCGCGATCCGCGCGGCACAGCTGGGCCTGAAAGTCGCTTGCGTTGAAGGCCGCAGTGCGCTTGGCGGGACCTGTTTGAATGTGGGGTGCATACCCTCCAAAGCGTTGCTGACCTCCTCGGCCAAATATGCCGAACTTGCACATCTCTCCTCCCACGGTATTGCGGTCGAGGGGGCCAGCATCGATGTGCCCGCAATGATGGGACGCAAGGACAAGATCGTAGGCGACCTGACCAAGGGCATTGCGTTTTTGTTCAAGAAAAACGGCGTTGATCTGATCGAAGGGTGGGCCAGTATTCCGGCCGCTGGTCAGGTCAAGGTAGGTGACGAAGTTCATGAGGCCAAGAACATCCTCATTGCCACTGGTTCCGAACCTATTCCGTTGCCAGGAATTGAGATTGACGAGCAAGATATCCTCAGTTCGACGAGCGCGATTGCGCTGGAGAGTGTGCCCGAGCATCTGGTGGTGATCGGTGCCGGTGTCATCGGACTGGAACTTGGGCAAGTTTGGGCGCGTCTCGGAGCTAAAGTTACGGTCGTCGAATATCTGGACCGCGTGCTGCCCGGCATGGATGGTGAAATTGCCAAACTGGCGCAACGCGGGCTGTCAAAACGTGGCCTGAAATTCCAGCTGGGCCGGGCACTGAAATCCGTCGACAAAACGGATACTGGTCTGACACTAACTGTGGACCGCGTCGGCAAGGACAAAGAAGAAGTGATCGAGGCCGACAAGGTGTTGATCGCCGTGGGTCGCCGCCCAGTCACACGTGGCCTTGGCTTGGAAGAGCTGGGCGTGGCCGTGAACCAACGCGGTTTCATTGAAGTTGATGGCGCATTTCAGACATCTGTCCCGGGCATCTACGCCATCGGTGATTGCGTTCCCGGACCTATGCTGGCGCACAAGGCCGAAGAAGATGGTGTCGCCTGTGTTGAGATGCTGGCAGGCGAAGCTGGCCACGTCGATTACAACACCGTCCCCGGCGTGGTGTACACCGACCCCGAAGTCGCCTCGGTTGGTTTGACCGAAGAAGCACTGAAAGAATCCGGTGCCGAGTATTCGGTCGGCAAATTCGCCTTCATGGCGAACTCACGCGCGCGTTCGACCGGTGAAACAGACGGTGCAGTGAAGGTTCTGGCAGACCCGAACGGCCAGATCCTGGGTGCGCATATATGCGGAGCCCATGGCGGCGATCTGATCGCTGAACTGGTTCTGGCGATGACAAAGGGCGCAACGGTGTCCGAAGTCGCTGCAACCTGCCATGCGCACCCGGCCATGGGCGAGGCCGTCAAAGAAGCCTGCCTCGACGCCCTGGGGCGCGCGATCCACGCATAAGGGAGACCAGCCAGATGACCATCCAGCTTCGTCCTCGCCACCCGGAAAAAGCCAAAAAGGCCGACAGTGTCATCCCGCGCAAGCCCAAGTGGATTCGCAAGAAAAAGGGCGACAGCGCTGAATACTATGAAACACGACGCCTCATGCGCGAGCATGATCTGGCGACGGTCTGCGAAGAAGCCGCCTGCCCCAATATCGGCGAATGCTGGTCCAAGCGTCACGCGACCATGATGATTATGGGTGAGGTCTGTACGCGGGGTTGTTCGTTCTGCAATGTCTCAACGGGTCGCCCGGATGCTCTGGATGTGTTTGAACCCGGGCGAGTCGCCGCCGCCGTCAAGAAACTGGGCCTGCGTCATGTGGTGATCACCTCGGTCGATCGCGATGATCTGGCAGATGGTGGGGCCGAGCATATCGCTCAGACCATCCGTGCCGTGCGCCATCAGAACGCCGGTACGACTGTCGAGGTTCTGACACCCGATTTTCTTGGAAAAGGCACTGCGTCAGAGATCGTATTTGAAGCGGCGCCAGACGTTTTCAACCACAATCTGGAAACTGTGCCGCACCTTTATCCAACTGTGCGACCGGGTGCACGCTATTACACCTCGCTGCGTCTGCTGGATGATGCCAAACGCGCGAACCCGGAGCTTTTTACCAAATCTGGCCTGATGGTCGGGCTTGGCGAAAGTCTGAACGATGTCCGTCAGGTCATGGACGACCTGCGCGCGGCCAATGTCGATTTCCTGACCGTCGGCCAATATCTGCAACCGACCCCTAAACACCATCCGATTGACCGGTTCTGGACACCGGAAGATTTTGCCCAACTGGAACAGATCGCGCGTTCCAAGGGCTTTTTGCACGTGTCGGCAACGCCGCTGACCCGATCATCGTTCCACGCGGACGAAGACTTTGCCGCCCTCAAGCAGGCCCGCCAGCGGGCTTTGGCGAACAGGGCATAAACCTAACGCAAATGGGAGGGAAACCATGGAAGCGTTAAATTCAATCGTAGGGGCCATCAATGGCGTCGTGTGGGGGCCGCTGATGCTGGTTCTCATTCTCGGCGTTGGCTTCTTCCTGCAGGTCGGCCTGAAGTTCATGCCGATCCTGCGCATTGGCACGGGCTTCAGCCTGCTGTTCAAAGGCCGCGAAGGTCAGGGCGAGGGCCAGATCAGCCCGTTCAACGCGCTGATGACCTCGCTATCTGCGACTATCGGTACGGGCAACATCGCTGGTGTGGCCACTGCTGTCTTCCTGGGCGGTCCGGGTGCCTTGTTCTGGATGTGGATGACCGCCCTGGTGGGCATGGCCACTAAATATGCCGAAGCTGTCTGCGCGGTGAAATACCGCGAAAAAGACGAGCTTGGTAACTATGTCGGCGGCCCGATGTACTACATCAAAAATGGCCTCGGCGCGAAATGGGCCTGGCTGGGTGTTGCATTTGCTCTGTTCGGCGCAATCGCGGCGTTCGGCATCGGCAACGGCGTACAGGCCAATGGTGTTGCACAGGTTCTGGAGTCGAACTTCGGCCTGAACACTTCGGTTACCGGCGTTGTCCTGATGGTTCTGACCGCGGCCGTGATCCTGGGCGGAATCACCCGCATCGGTGCGGTTGCAGGTAAACTGGTTCCGTTCATGGCGATTGCCTACATCGTCGCAGGCCTGCTGGTTCTACTGATCAACATCGGTAACATCGGCTCCGCTCTGTCGCTTGTTTTCACCTACGCCTTCACCCCGTCGGCCGCCGAAGGTGGTTTCGCGGGTGCTGCCGTTTGGGCCGCGATCCGCTTTGGTGTGGCACGTGGTGTTTTCTCGAACGAAGCCGGTCTGGGTTCCGCTCCGATCGCACACGCCGCAGCCGAGACCAAAGGTCCGGTCAACCAGGGCCTGATCGCGATGCTGGGTACGTTCATCGACACAATCATCGTCTGCACCATCACCGGTCTGGCGATCATCTCGTCGGGTGCGTGGACATCGGGTGAATCCGGTGCAGCACTAACCAGTCACGCGTTCGAACTGTCGCTGCCGGGTATCGGTGGGTATCTCATCGCCATCGCTCTGTCGATCTTTGCCTTTACCACCATTCTGGGCTGGTCCTTCTATGGCGAGAAATGTGTTGAGTTTCTGCTAGGCGTGAAATCCCTGATGCCCTACCGCGTCCTGTGGATCGTCATGATCTATTTTGGCGCAACAGCGGATCTGGGCTTCATCTGGCTGCTGGCCGATACGCTGAACGCGATGATGGCCATTCCGAACCTGATCGCCCTGGCGCTGCTGAGCCCGATCGTCTTCAAACTGACGAAAGAGTTCTTCGCTTCGGGCGGCAAGTCCGAAGAGCCAGGCGGCACACCCGCCGAATAATCTCGGATGAAAATACGGGGGGCCATCCCGGCCCCCCGGCTTCAAACAGAATTCCATTTCTCGAGGAGAGACGTGATGGCCACGAAAATCCTGCTGCCGATTGATCACACCGACGACCGTTCGTGGAAGAACGCCCTGCCGCTCGCACAAGAACAAGCAAAGTTCTACGGTGCCGAATTGCACGCGATTGCTGTCATTCCTGAGATCATCCAGTTGCCGAACCTGCCCGCCAACTATGGCGCAGGCGCAAAAGACCACGTGCGCAATGCGGTGCAGGCCATACTGGATCACAACGGTGCATCTGATGTGGCGATCCATATCGAAGAAGGCAGCGTCTATCGTGAGATACTGAAGCTCGCCTACAAAGAGGGCTTTGATCTGATCGTCATGGCTTCGACCAAAGGCGATTTTCCGAACTACGAGATTGGCCCGAACCTGGCCCGTGTCGTGCGCAACGCGCATTGCACCGTCACGGTTGTTCGCGACCAGTCCCGCTGATTGAAAGGTTAGTCTGATGACCGAATTAAAACGCACGCCTCTTCACGCTTTGCATGTTGAGTTGGGGGGTAAGTTGGTTGATTTTGCGGGTTGGGAGATGCCTGTTCAGTATCCGT